>SXUL01000009.1 GCA_005790545.1 Planctomycetia bacterium
AAAGCGTCTGGACGTGAAGCCCGGGATTACCGGACTTGCGCAAGTTTCCTCCAGCTACGACGAAACCCTGCGCGACGTGCAGAAAAAGCTCGCGTACGACCTCAAGTACATTCAGCGCAGCTGCCTGCTCACGGATCTCGCAATCATTGCACTCACCTTCCGCTGCCTTGCCGGCCGCGGCGCGCACTGATCCTCGGCGGGCGGCCGACGCCATGCTGCACGCCTTCAGTGTCGATGTGGAGGACTATTTTCAGGTCCTCAACTTTGCTCGTCGACTCCCGCGCGAAGACTGGGCGAAGATGCCCTCGCGTGTCGTGGCGAACACGCAGCGCGTGTTGAACCTGCTGGACGAGCATCAGGTGCGCGGCACGTTCTTCGTGCTCGGCTGCGTGGCGCGCGAGCACCCCGGCCTCGTGCGCGACATCGCCGCGCGCGGCCATGAAGTGGCCAGTCACGGCATGAGCCATCGAGCGTTGCATGACCTCGACCCTGCGAGTTTCCTCGTGGAGGCCGGCGACTCGCGTCGGCTGCTGGAAGACCTCGCCGGAGCCCCCGTACGCGGGTTCCGTGCACCTTCATTCAGCATCACACGGAAAACATGGTGGGCGCTCGATGCCCTGCTCGAAGCGGGCTATGCGTGGGACAGTTCCATCTTCCCGGTGCGGCATCCCGACTACGGCGTGCCCGATGCGCCGCGTGATATCCACGTTGTCCATGAGGCCGGTGGGCGCCAGCTCATCGAGTTCCCCATGGCAAGCGCTCGCGTCGTTGGCTGCACGCTGCCCGTGTCCGGAGGTGGCTACTTCCGGGTGCTTCCATACGCTGTGACACGTTTCGGGTTGCGCCGCATTGCCCGCGAGCGACCCTTCGTCTTCTACCTGCACCCGTGGGAAACAGATCCCGAGCAACCGGATCTGCGGCACTGTGCATCACGCCTCGGGGCCTTGAGGCACTACACCGGGCTGCACCGCACCATGCCGCGTTTGCAACGACTCCTGCAGGAGTTTCGCTTCACGACGGTGAGCGAGGTGATCCGGGCCGGAATCAAGCCGGGCGCGAACTCATGAACCGGCGGCGCGTTTCCTGAGGGCGGCAGCCGGGTCCATCCACTGCAGCAAGGCTACGAGGCGTTGCTCAAGCTCCGGAAGTTTGCCGAGGCGTTTCAACATGGTCGCCAGAGCCTGGATTTCTGCGGCATCCGGGCCAGCCACGAGCGCACGTTCAATGAGCTTCTCGACTTCGGGATCGGGGAGCATGGCAGCCGCGGCCGTGCAGGCAATGAGCCAGTCCACGCCTTGCTCCGGGTGAAAACCATCCACTGCTTCGCGGAAGAGCGCGGCGCCTTCATCAACGGCACCACTCTGGGCCAGCGCACAGGCGAGCACCATGCGCGGCACGCGCGAAACGTTCTTTGCCTTCTTCAGGTGCAGCGCACTGCGGCAGGCCGCTGCGAGATCATTGGTTTGCGCGAGAAGCTGTACGCGCAATGCCAATTCCTGCGGCGTGGGCGTGGCAACCCGGTTGATGAGTGTCAGCGCCATGCGCTCGTCGCCGTGGGCGCGCGCAAGTTCCGCCAGTTCGAACGCCAGAGCGCCTGGCAGCGCCGCGTCGAGGCCGGCGCCTTCGAGCACTTTCATGAGATGCGTCGTGCCGGTGTTTGCGATGGCCGTCTCGGCGGCCAAGGCAAGAAGGAAATCGTCTTGTTGCCCTGCATCGAGGCGCTGCTGGATGATGCGCGCGGCCTCACTGCCGCGGCCGGACTGGAGCGCGACCAGAACACCCCAGAGGTTCAGACCGCGCTCTTCCGATGGCAAGGCCACGCGCGCGGACTTGAGTGCTGCTTCGCTCGACACCGCAAAGCGCGGATCCGGGAGAAGGGCCAGTGCTGTTCCGAAGGAGCGGAGAAACAACGGGGCTTCTGCTGTGTGTGGCGCGACGCGAGCACACATGGCGGCGAGTTCCTTCCGGCGACTCTCCGGCAAGTCTCGCACTTCGCCGAGAGCGGCGGTGGTGCGTGCTGTTTCCCCGGCGAGCAGAGCCGCGAACACGCTTCCGGCTGTGTGCGGTGCGGGCTTCCCGCCGGTCAGCGCCACGAGCATGGCCGCGAGAAAGCGTGTTTCCGGTTGCTTCGGGTCAGGAAGGAATCCGAGCGCTTCCTTCAAGCTGCCGGTGCTCATCGCAATCCGGGCACGGAAGCGCGCGATGTCTTCGCGACCGGGTTGGAGCTGGCGAGCTTCATCGAGGAACGCCGCGGCATCTGCCGGTCTGGTTTCGGCCACTGCGCATTCTGCGAGCAGGAGTCGCAGGCGCCAGGATTCCGGAGCGTGCCTGCAGAGGTCCGGTGCCTCAGCGAGGAGAGCTTTCCGGCCTTCATGCATGCAGACCAGCTCTGCCAGCGCCTCGGCGGCTTCTGCGCGTGTGAATGGAGCCTCGTTGCCGAGCGCGGCGCGCAGCATTTTTCCTGCCTCTGCGTTCTTCTTCTGCATCAACAGCCATTGAGCGCGCACAGGCTGGAGCGCGAGTTGCTGGATCTTGCTGCGTTGAGCATCGAGAGCGAGGAGGCGCCCGAGCAGCGAGGCATCTCCTGCGTCGCGTGCGGCGCGTGCCGCTGCATCGAGGCAGTCCAGCGGGAAGGACTTCTCGTCCAAGGCGAGAGCCGCGGTTGCAGCAGCCTCGTCGGGACGGCGTACGGACAGCATGGCTGGAATCCACAGCCTCGCCGCAGCCTCCAGTGCGCCTGTCTTCCTGAGTTCGAGGAGCACCGCGCCTGCGGCGGACCAGTGCTGCGCTGCCAGATGCGCACGAGCCGCCAGCGGCAGCGCGCTCGTGCGCGCGGCGCCCTTGGTGAGCATGGGCAGGAGCTGCGAACAGAGTTCCGATGCAGTTCGTGCGTCTCCAGCGGCCAGCAGGATTTCTGCAAGCTGGATGCGCTCGCCGGGAGCGAGAGAGGCATCCTTCAGGAGGGTTGCCGTCCTGTCGGCAGCTTCGTCCTTCCGTCCGCCGCGCAGGAGCGCGAGCGCCAGTTGGCGCCGATCCGCCGTCGCGAGAGGTTCGCACTTCTCGGCACGCAGCAGCCAATCTGCAGCCTTCGCATGTTCATTCAGGTCCAGTGCGGCTCTGGCGAGGAAGCGGAGCAGGGAGGCACTGTCGCCGACACGCGCAAGGAGGTGTGTGCCGATTTCCATGGCCTCGCGGGGCTTGCCGTCCTCAAGAGCGGCCTCCACGAGGATGGCTGCGGGAGCCACGTCGGTGGGGTTGCGTTCGAGAGCCGTGAGGGCGGATTGACGCGCGCGGCTCCAGTTCCGCTGGAGCAGCCAAGCACGCGCTTCGAGCCAGGCCGTGGCGGCGCTGGTGGGTTCAAGACGGTTCAGACGTTCGGTGCAGCGGAGCGCCTCGGTGGCGTCGTGCGCGGCGAGGGCGACTTCAGCTCCCACACGCCAGCCGTCCGCGAGTCCGGCTGAACTGGTCTGTACTTCTTTGTAGAGATCCTTCGCCCGCGCGTTCGCTCCACTGGCGCTCTCAAGTTGTGCGAGCCTCAGGGCCACCCATGTGTTCGTGGCATCTTCACGGTACAGGCGGCGTGCTTCGTCCACGGTGTTGATCCCGTGTCCGGCCTCCTGATAGAGCCCCATGAGCGCGTCCTGGATGCGGCGGTGGTTCTCGGATTGCACTTGCGGGAACTGCTGACGGAGCGCGCTGCGAAGGATCTCGCGTGCGCGATCAGATTCATCGACGGCTTTGAGGGATTGTGCCCAGCGGATCAGTGCATCGACGTCGAGAGGTGCCAGATCCTGCGCAATGGAGAACAAGGAGACCGCGCGTCCGTGATTGCCCAGCGAGGCGTAGTTCATGGCCGACACGAGATGAAAAGCCTGTCCCTTCGCATTCGAACCGCGCGCGAGTTCGAGATAGCTCTCGGCGTCTTGATGGCGCCCGAGGCGGAAGAGCACATACCCGCGGTAGAAAGCAGCCAGGAGATTCCGGCTGTCCGCAGCGAGCCAGCCTTGCGCAAGTTGGTCGAGTTTCTCCAGTTCGTTGGACGTGTAGTAGAGGCGCGCCAAGCGTTCTGAGAGGTAGCGTTTGTCCTTCACCGTGGGCAGGGTCTCTTCGAGGAACGGGATGGCCTTGGCCGATTCTCCGGCCGACTCCCATGCTTGCGCGACCTGCGTGGCAGCGAGCACGCGCTGGTCTTCAAGCCCATCGCGCCGTTCGGGATTGGCAATGGACTCGGGGCGCAGCGCAAGCACGCGGCGGGCGCGCGTCTCGGCCGCGGCCACGTCGCCGCGGATGCGGTCGATGGTGATGAGGCAGAGTTCAGCGAGGTAGGCGGTGGCATCCGCGCGGACGGCTGCGAGGGCGGACTGCTCAAGTGCTTCGGCGCTCGCGCGCGCGGCCGTCATGAGCCGCAAAAGTTCGGCACTGTCGGTGATCGTGGCTGCTGTTGCCAGGGCCTCGAAGCTGCTCTTTTCGCCCTCCGGCCACCGCGTCGAATGGAGGATGCGCTGCACGCGCCAGAGCTGACGCTCAAAGGTGCCCGTGCCGCCGAAGTAGTCGAGGTGAGCCGCGACGGTCTTCAATTCCGCATCATGCTTCCACTGTTTCCAGCGGAAGTCGATGGCGGTGGTCCCCGGGTCGGAGGGCCAACGCGCCAGCGCGGCGGAGACGAGAGGCTCGATCTCGGCGGTCTCACCACGGCGGAGCATCGATTCGACGGCGAGCGCAATGCTGCGTGTGCCGAACGAGGCGTCGGCAAAGAGCGGCTTCAAGGTGTCGAGCGCTTCCTGTTCGCGCTGCATTCTGAGCAGGGTGGCTCCCAGCATGAAGCGGAGTTCGGGAGAGGCACTGTCCTGCTTGACGGCGACCTCGAGCATGCGCCGCGCCACATGATGATCGCCACGCTCGAAGGCGGCGCGTCCTTCAGCGGCGTAGTCTCCGCATCCGGCGGCGAGGCCGATGAAGGCAAGGAGGATGGCCCGAATGCAATGGCGCATGCAGAGAACTGGCGTGCTGCTCATGGTCGTCTTGGAGTTCCCGAAGAACGGGCGCAAATCCTCTGCGGCGAGCCTGCTTTGAGGGTTGTCTGGTGACAATCCTCGCGCTGGCCCACGCGTTGCATCCTATCAGTGAGCGGCCTATCCTCTCGCGATGCCCGGAGTTCCACGCGTTTACGTGAGCGTCGACGGAGGCGGCACGCACACGCGTGCCGGACTCTTCGACGAGTTCGGCCGGGAGCTGGTGCGTACTAAAGCTTCAGCCTGCAATCCGAACCGGGTGGGTGTGGCGGCGGCGACCGGGGCGCTCAGGGACGCTCTCAAGGGGCTCGCCACTGCGGCCATCGCGCGGCGGATCGGGGGTGCGGCAATCGGACTTGCCGGACGCAGTCATCCCGGTGCAGCAACGATGCTGCGGGCTGCCTGCGCGACAGAGGGGGAGGGCGCCGGTTTTCTCGCGGAACTGGCCAGTGCGCCGATCCGCCTTCTTCGCGAAGACGGAGAACTTGCGCATGCAGCCGCCTTTGAGGGTCGGGCTGGCGTGCTCTTGCTGGCAGGCACAGGCAGTGCGGCATGGGGCATCGGGCCTGTCGGCCATGTGCGTTGTGGTGGGCTCGGGCCTTCCATCGGGGACGAAGGCAGCGGCCACGCACTCGGCATGGCCGCGTTGCGCGCTGCGGCTCGGCACTTCGACGCCACAGGGTGCGCACCCTCCTGGCTTCTCGCGCTCACGAAGATCCCTGTGCGTGGCCTTGAGAGCGCGCTGCGGGGAGGGGAGGTGCGCGCCGCGGACCTCGCGCCCGTGGTGCTGGAGTTGGCCGCGGCTGCGGCGGCGCAAGCGGAGAACCAGCGGGGTGATCGCGCGCTGTTGCTCGCTGTGCAGAGTGATGCCGTCCTGGGGCTGTTGGAACTCGCGGCGACCGCTGCGCGTCGGGTCGGGCTGGAGGAGGCGCGCATCGCTACCGCCGGATCTGTCGCGGAAGCACTGCGTGTCTTGATGCTGCCGCAACTGGGCGAAAGACTCGCGCCGCATGTGCACGATGCACTCCCCGGTGGGTACTGGTTGCTTCAGCGCGACGCGGCTGTCCCCCCCGAGTGGTAGGAACGCGCTGGGGAGGGGCTCCATCGCGGGCCGAGGCTCCCCGTCCGCATGGTCGAGCGCTTCCTTGCACGGCTGAAGTCCGATCCCTCTCTGGCATCGCGCATCGCGCACTGGCACCGGGAACCAGCCGTTGCGGGAGCATCTCGGCCCTTCCCGGCCTCACTGCATCCCGTGCTTGCCGAGAGTCTCAAGCGCCGCGGCATCGAGGATCTTTACAGCCACCAGGCGGAAGCCTTCGAGCATGTGCTCGCGGGCCGTCACACGGTGGTGGCGACACCGACGGCGAGCGGGAAGAGCCAGTGCTACGCGCTGCCCATTCTTTCGGCCATGCTTGCCGCACGGGAAGGTCGCGCTCTCGGTCGCGATGGCAGCGGACGTCTGTTGCCTGCGGCCACGCGCCCCACAGCACTCTTCATCTTTCCCACCAAGGCTCTCGCGCAGGATCAACGTGCGGCAGTGAACGAGACCTTGGCTGCCGAGGAGCGGGCAGACGGTGGCATCAGGGACCTGGCGGACGCGCAGGCGCTGGCTGTGCGCGGGCTCGCGCCCATTGGTGCCTGGACGTACGACGGCGATACGCCGCCGGACATCAGGCGGCGGTTGCGGGAATCCGGCGACATCATCATCACCAATCCCAGCATGTTGCATGTAGCCATCCTGCCGAACCATCCGCGCTGGGCGGATTTCTTCCGGCGGCTGCGCTACGTCGTCATCGACGAGGTGCATGCACAGCAAGGAGTCGCTGGCGCGAGCATGGCGAATGTCCTGCGCCGGCTTTCGCGTATCGCGCGGCACCACGGTTCAGAGCCTGTGTTCATCGGTTGTTCCGCGACCATCGCCAATGCACGCACGCATTTCGGACGCCTCGTGGAGCGCGACGTGGAGCTGGTGGACAAATCCGGGGCGCCGCGCGGAGAGCGTCATCATGTGTTGCTCAATCCGCCTGTCATCAATGTGCCGCTCGGGCTGCGTGCGCGTGCGGTGGATGAAGCACGTGAAGTCTGCCGGCATTTTCTGAAGCTCGGTCTTCCCGCCATCGTGTTCGGGCGTTCGCGCTCGCGAGTCGAAGTCCTCACCAAGTACCTGAAGGATGCCGCGGCGTCCCTCGATCTCGATCCGGCCACGGTGGTCGGCTACCGCGGTGGGTATTTGCCGGATCTTCGGCGGCGCATCGAGGCCGGTCTGCGTGATGGCAGCATCCGCATGGTGGCCGCTACCAATGCGCTCGAACTGGGTGTGGACATCGGATCTCTGGATGCCGTGGTCATGGCGGGCTATCCCGGCAGTACGGCGAGCTACATGCAGCAAAGCGGGCGTGCAGGGAGGCGGCGTGGCGCCTCGGTCACCGTGCTGGTGGCGAGTTCGTTGCCTCTGGATCAGTACGTCCTCCAGACGCCGGAACATCTCTTCGGTGCGCGCGCAGGACCTGAGGTCATCATCAATCCGGACAATCTCGTGGTGGCCACCAATCACTTGAAGTGCGCCGCCTTCGAATTGCCTTTCCGCATGGAGGAGAGTTTTGGTTCCTTCCCCCACACGCGCGCAGTGCTGCACGCGCTGGCGGTTCCTGGAGGTCCGTTGTTTGCGAAAGAAGGCAGGACCTTCTGGATGGATGAGGCCTGGCCTGCGGAGAAGGTGAGTCTCGACGGAGGCAGCACCGACAACTTCGTGGTGGTGGAGATGCCGTCGGGCAGGAGTCTCGGCACGGTGGACAGACCGGCTGTGATGACCACGCTTCATCCGCAGGCCATCTACCAGCATCAGGGCGAACAGTTCGTGATCACGCACCTCGATTGGGAGGGACGCCGCGCTGAAGCCGAGCACGTGCAGGTGGATTACTGGACCGACGCGGAGTCACGCACGGAGGTCCAGGTGTTGAGCGAGGATCAGGATGCGCCGCGCGGACTCTTCCGTTTCGGCTGCGGGGATGTGCACACCACGCGCGTCGCCACACTCTGGAAGCGCATGCGTTTCTACACCAATGAGAACGTGGAGACAGGTCCTATCGATCTGCCGCCCGAGGAACTGGACACCACGGCCTTCTGGATGGCACTCGCACCGGAGATGGTGGATCGTCTCCGGCTCCACGACACTGCCCGGGCCGGCACACTTGAGGGGGCAGCGTCGTTGTTGCGTTCCGTGGTGCCTGCGCTCTGCCAGCAAGGCAGAAGCGAGGTGCGCGCTCTCGGGCTCGGTTCGCATCCGCATTTTCTCAGTCCGGTGATCTTGTTGCTCGACACGGTGCCGGGCGGAATCGGCCTTGCAGAGGAACTGATGGCGCGGCACATGGCGCTCTTGCGTTGTGCGTTGCGCGTCGTTCGTCACTGTCCGTGTCAGGTGGGTTGTCCGGCCTGCATCGGCACCGGCATGGCGCGCGGACCGGAGGCAAAACGTGCCGTGTTGGAACTGGTGAGCATGGCGCTCGCCGCGGCAGAAGAGTCATCCGGTTGCGGACCCGCTGCGGGTGTCGCCACAATTGATTCTTCCGGTCGTATCGGATTTGCGGCTCTCGGCGCTGAGGGCGAACACTGATGTCTGCGGGGCTGCAGGAGAAACTCGCCCGCCTCGGACTGCTTGCGGCAACGCCCAGCACGGCTTCCGCTGTGCCACCGAGTGTGGTCTCTGAATTGCCGGGCCGCGAGTGCCTGACGTGTTGCGGCCCGGTGTGGATGCATGAGCGACGGTTCGTTCCGGGTGCGGCACCTCTTCCCCACGGCACGCGACCGCTCACTTCAGTGGAGAAGGCGCTCTTGTTCCGACGCCCACCACGCCATGGAGCAGCGGTGGCATTCGATATCGAGACCACGAGCCTCGCCAGCGGCGCAGGCGTGAATGCCTTCCTAGTGGGGCTCGGATGGTGGCATGAGGGAGTCGTGGTGGTGCAGCAATGGCTCATGCGTTCGCCACTTGAGGAAGAAGCCATGCTCGCGTCCGTGCTGGCCACGCTCCAGCGTTTCACCGGCATGCTGAGCTTCTGCGGACGGGGTTTTGATATTCCGCGCTTTCGCGACCGGCTGGCCATGGCGGGGCGTGGGGAGCAGTTGCCGGTCTTTCCGCACGATGATCTGGCGCCTCTCGCGAGGCAGATGCTCACGGGGCGCATGAAGAATGCGCGCCTCGCCAGCGTGGAAGCGGAACTTCTCGGGTTCCGGCGCGTGCATGACTTGCCGGGCAGCGAGTGCCCGCGCGAGTGGTTCGCATTGCAGCGAGGTCAGGCACACCGCATGGCGGCGGTCATGGAGCACAACGCCATCGATGTGGCGAGTCTCTTTGGGGTGGAGTGGGCGCTCTTCGAAGAACTGCAGCAGCCGCGCACGCCCGCCACTGCCATGCTGGCCACGGTGGCGGCTCTGGAAGCGGGCGAAATGATGCACGCCCAACGGGCAGCCAATGTCGCCGACGAGATTCTCGCTGCAGACTCTGCGGGACAAGTTCCGCGCGGACTCGCCGAACAGTACCGGCGCGCGCGGCAGCGCCTTCACGCGGCGTGCTGACTCAGCCGCCCGCTTCGGTCAGCATTCCGGGTTTCTTGCCCGTTGGTGTCCGGGCTGCGCGATTCTGGTGACGGCTGGCGATTTCAGCACGGCCACGCGCCTTGAGTGATTGACGGAAGTCGAGCGTTCTCAGGCGTGCAGCCTGCGCGTGTAGCGGATGAACGCGACGCGCTGGCTCGCTGCGCCTGCGGCATCCCGCCAGACCTCGAATTCCTTCGTGTCGGCATCCACGATGCGGGAGATCTGGCGCGTCACGATTTCCTTGCCGTTGCCGAAGTAGTCCGGCATGGTGCCGAGCATAGTGAAGACCTTGCCCGCTGCGTCCACGCTGCCTTCCGAAAGCTGCAACGCGGCGGCCGAGGGATCCACCCAGACCCCCACAAACTTCTGCTTCAGAGTGTCGTAACCCATGATGCCGTGACCGCGGAAGTTCAGCGGCGGCTCGCCACTTTCGAGATCGAAGACGATCCAGAACCCGCCCATGTCGAGACGGCAAGTCTCGCGCCCCGTGACGCGGAACGGCTCTGGGGCTCCGGGGATGGCGAATTCGCTGACGGTGTCGAAAGTGCCGACGAACTGTTGCAGGAGGCTGTGTTCGGCTGACGGGGTCGCGGGTGGCATGGCCCGATTGTGACAGCGTCTGCAAAGTCGGTCGAGTACGATCTTCATTGATGCGGCCTGTGATTCTGTTCCTCTTTCTCGCCTCTCTGGTCGGTGCACAGTCGCCGTCTGCGGAGCGCTTCGAGAATGAGGTCCGGCCGCTTCTTGCGGGCAACTGCTACTCGTGCCACAGCGAGAAAGCGGGCAAGAAGAAGGGCGGGCTGCTCCTCGACAGCTTTGAGGGGATTCGCAAGGGTGGCCGGTCCGGACCGCTCTACAGCGCGGGCAAGCCGGACGAGAGTCTGCTCTGGCAGGTGCTCACGCATGAGCACGAAATGCGCATGCCGCCGAAGCAGAAACTCGGAGCGGGCGCCATTGCATCCGTTCGCCTGTGGATCGCAGAAGGGGCGGAACTCCCGGCGCAGTTGGCAGCGACTGGTGAGGCCATGCACTGGGCCTTCCAGCCGCGGCGGCCGGTGGTCGCGGAGGATGGAGCGCTCGCGACGATCGACGACTTGCTCGACGCCGCGCAGGAGCGGCGCAATGTCGAAGCCTCTCCTCGGGCGGATCCGGGCACTTTGCTCCGGCGCGTGACGTGGCGACTCACCGGGCTGCCGCCCACCAGAGATGAGCTCGCGAAATTCCTCGCGGATCCGGACCAGACGGCCTTCACGTCTGTCGTGGATCGTCTGCTCGCCTCGCCGCGCTACGCCGAGCAGATGGCGCGCCATTGGCTGGATCTTGCGCGCTATGCCGACAGCAACGGTGCTGATGAAAACCACTGCATGTCGCAAGCGTGGCGATATCGCGACTGGGTGGTGCAGGCCTTCGCGAAGGACCTGTCCTACGACCAGTTTCTCATGCAGCAACTCGCGGGGGACCTCCTGCCCGAGAAGGACAGTGCTGCGGACACCATCGACCAGCACATCGCTACGGGGTTTCTCGTGCTGGGCCCGAAGATGCTCGCGGAACAGGACAAGGAGAAACTGAAGTACGACCTGGTTGATGAGCAGATGGATGTGCTTTTCAGAACAGCGCTGGGATTCAGCACCTCCTGTGCGCGCTGTCACGATCACAAATTTGATCCGGTGACGCAGGAGGATTACTACGCCCTCGCTGGAGTGTTTGCGAGCACCAAGAGCCTCAGCCACACCAACTTCGTTTCACAGTGGATGGAACGGGATGTGGGGCCGCGGGCGCGCGTGCTTGAGCTGGCAGCCTGGCGCGGCGCGGCGGCGGAGGCGGCGAAGAAGGAGAAGCACGCCATGGAGGCGGCAGACCTCGAGGCGCGGCGGCTGCTCGCGAGCCGATTTGCCGACTATCTCCTCGCCGCGGAGAAGACTCGCGCCGCCGTCCTCACGCTGGAAGCAGAGCATGCATCCAACGGCAATCTCATCGCCGACCGCAGCATGTGGGGCGATGCCCGGACAGTGGTGGCCCGCACAGGGAGTTCCGGCTTGCAGTTCGCTGAGTTCCGCTTCGAGCGTGCGGGCCGTTTCGAACTGGAGCTGCGCGCTGCTGCGGAGGAGTCCCGTCCTGTGCGCGTGCTTCTGGATGGGCGCGAGATCGCCGCTGCTGCACTCGGCGCCGTCACGGGCAGTTGGCTGCCTCTCGGTCAGCGTTGGAGTTCCCTCGGCGAGGTGGAGCTCGCCGCAGGAGAGCATGTGCTGCGCATGGAGCGTGACGGGTCTTTTCCGCATGTGGACAAGCTGCGTCTGGTCCCGAAGATCGATGAGCGCGCGGCCTGGCCTGCGCTGACGCCTGAAGGGCTCGAGTCCGTCGCGCTGCGGGCCGCGGTGGATGCTCTCGAAGTGGCCGCTGAGGTGAAGGAGGCGCCACTCTCGCTCTGGGTCGGCTGGAGGGCGCAGCCTGAAGCGGTTCTTGCGGAAGCTCACGCTGCCTCGAAGAACCCCCTCGCGGTTGCGCTGGCTGCTCCTGCACCACGCGATGCCATGGAATTCGCCGGCAGGCTGCAGACCCTCGGGCTCGCGGCGATGCAAAGGGCGGAGCCCGCGCAATTCGGGTTTGATGCGAAGCGCGACGCGGCTCTCGGCCTTGTGGCCGGGCCAGAAGGGCTGTTCTGGCTGCAGGCTGGCGAACTGGAGTCGCTCTGGCCTGAGACCCGGCGCGCGACAGTGCTCGCGGAGCGCTTGGAAGTGAAGGCTGTGCAGGGTCGCCGTCCGGAAGCCCTGCCCGTGGGGATGGTGGTTGAAGCGCTTCCGCGCAAGCCCCTGCCGGTGCTTGCCCGTGGCAACCATCTCACTCCCGATGGCGAGGCGCAGCCGCTGGGCGCTCCCGCGGCGCTCTCGGGCCTCGTTCCGTCGGGCCCTTTCGCTGCGGCAGAGGATGGTCGTCTCGCGCTCGCGCGCTGGATGATTGACGCCCGCCATCCGCTCACCGCGCGCGTGATGGTCAACCGCGTCTGGCTCTGGCTCTTCGGAGAGGGGCTGGTGCGAACGCCTTCCGATTTCGGATCCAAGGGCGACCGTCCAGAACTGCCGGAACTCCTGGACACCCTCGCCGAGCGTTTCGTGCGCTGCGGCTGGTCCGTGAGGCAGCTCGTGCGCGAGATTGTGCTGACGGAAGCGTGGCAGCGCTCCGCTTTGCCAACGGAAAACGCGTTCGCAACGGACCCGGAAAATGCAACCTTCGCGCACATGCGGCCGTTCCGCCTGGCGGCGGAGGAGGTGCGCGATGGCCTTCTGCTCACCAGCGGCGTTCTTGATGTCAAGCCCTTCGGACGCTCACTCGCATTGGAGAGCGGCGTGATCGTGACCAACGATCAGTCCGGCAATCTCGCGAACTACGACAGTCTGCGACGGAGCCTCTGGCTGCCGGTCGTGCGCAACGCCATGTACGAGATGTTCAGCATCTTCGATTATGTGGACGCCAATGGTCCCTTGGACCGGCGCGGTCAATCCGTGCAACCGCAGCAGATGCTCTTCTTTCTGAACAGTGCCATGGTGCGCGAGGCCGCGGCGAAGCTGGCCGAGGCGTCGCTGGCCGCGGCAGCAACAGACAGCGCGCGCGAGGACTTCATCGCACTCGGCATTCTGCACCGCAGGCCGTTGGACAGCGAGCGGCTGACACTGGCAGGCCTCCGAGCGCGTGTGCGTGCAGAAGGGCGCGACGAGAAGGCGGCATGGGCGGCAGTGGCACAAGTACTGTTCGCCAGCAACGAGTGGCTGCATGTGGACTGACGCTGTCCATCATCCTCTCGCCAGCCGTCGCGACGTGCTCGCGGCTGGCGCGCTCGGTTTCGGCAGCCTCGCTCTCCGCGGAGTGCTCGCGGCTGAAGCTGGCAGGCCGCTGCCGATTCCCGCACGCGCGAAGCGCGTGATCTTCCTCTTCATGCACGGCGGCCCGAGCCAGGTGGACACCTTTGACTGGAAGCCACGTCTGCAAGCCGACGATGGCAAGCCTTTTCCGGGCGAACGCCCGCGTGTGGTCTTCGCGAAGACCGAGGCGCTGATGGCTTCGCCCTTCAAGTTCGCGCAGCACGGGCAAAGCGGTGCGTGGGTGAGTTCGCTCTTCCCCGAAGTGGCGAAGGTGGTGGACCACCTCTGCTTCATCAAGTCGCTTCACGGTACGAATCCAGCGCACGGTGGTGCCCTGCTCGCGCTGCACACCGGCTCGGACACTTTTGTGCGTCCGAGCATGGGTGCGTGGATCAGCTATGGGCTCGGCACTGAGAACAAGGACCTCCCGGGGTTTGTCAGCATCTGCCCGACGCTTGGTCACGGGGGCGTGGCCAACTGGTCCAATGCTTTCTTGCCCGCGGAGCATCAGGGCATTCCCCTCGGGCACGCAGCCGTCAAGGCCAAGGACGTGCGCTTCGCTTTTGCGAGTGGCGGAGACACTCCCTTGCAGGAAGCGGAAATGGAGGCGCTCCGTGTCCTGAACGGCAGTCACCGCGCGCGGAATTTCCATGATCCCGCTCTCGCTGCGCGCATGGCCAGCATGGAAACGGCCTTCCGCTTGCAGGATGCGGGGGCAAAGGTCCTCGACCTATCCGGCGAATCGGCGTCAACGCTTGCGAGCTACGGCGTCGACACGGCGAAGACGGAAAACTTCGGTCGCCAGTGCCTGATGGCGCGTCGCTTCGCGGAAGCGGGCGTGCGCTTCATCCAGTGCACACATAGCTACAAATGGGATCAGCACGAATCGCTGAAGGGACTGCACACGAGCAATGCGGCGGAAGTGGATCTGCCCATTGCGGGGCTCATCAGCGATCTTGCTGCCCGCGATCTTCTGAAGGACACGCTTGTTCTTTGGGCTGGCGAGTTCGGACGCACACCGACGCGCCAAGGCGGGATGGGTGATGCGGCGGGGCGCGATCACAATCCCCATGGTTTCACGGTCTTCATGGCGGGTGGCGGTGTGAAGGCAGGGACGAGCTTCGGCGCCACTGACGATTGGGGCTGGTTTGCCACGGAGAACAAGGTGCATGTGCACGATCTCCACGCCACCATGCTGCACTTGCTCGGATTGGAGCACGAAGTACTCACCTTCCGCCACGCAGGTCGCGATTTCCGGCTTACCGATGTGGCCGGGCACGTTGTGAAAGAGATTCTCGCCTGAGGGTGCGCAGGCTGGGCTGAGGGATCTGTCGCTGCGGCGTCGCCAACTGAAGCAGCGCGCTGCGCGCCCGGAATCCGCGAGCTAGGCGTCGCGCGTGAGCTCGGCCACAACTTCCGGCAAGAGCTCGCATTCTGCCGCGAACACCCGCGCCGCGAGTGCATCTGCGGTGTCGTCGGGCCACACCGCGACCTTGCGCTGCGCGATGATGGCGCCGCTGTCGTACTCAGGTGTCACCCAGTGCACGGTGCACCCGGATTCGGTTTCGCCGGCCGCGAGAACGGATTCGTGCACATGGTGCCCGTAGAAGCCCTTGCCGCCGAACTTCGGAAGCAAGGCCGGATGGATGTTGATGGCGCGCCCTTGCCAGTGCGGTGGAATCGGCCAGCGCTTGAGCCAGCCCGCGAGCACGGCGAGGTCGATCCGGTGCGCATCGAGGTGCCCCGCGACGTCAGCCGCCTTGGCCACCACCACGGGAATGCCGTGCTCCTCCGCGTGGCGGATGGCGCCGATGTCGGGCGCGGAAGCGATCACGAGGGCTATCTCACAGCCGAGCTCTCCACGGGCCTTCCGCTGCACGAGATTGAGCAGGCTGCGCCCGCCCCCAGAGACGAGCACCGCGATGCGTTTCATGGCCCCTCGCCGAGACCGCGCACCGAGAGCGTCACGGCCTGACCTTCCACTTCTGCACTCGCGGCAGTGGGGCCCGCCACATCCGAGGTCGTGAGCTCAAGGGCGAGGGTCTCGCTCTGGATGCGATCGGCCCAGCGCAGCACGGCCTGCTGGATGGCGGCGGGTCCGCTCACGTGCAGCGCGATGCGGGTCGTCACCTTGAGATCGAGGGCCTTCCGCTGATTCTGGATGCGGTTGATGAGTTCGCGGGCGAGACCTTCCTCCACCAGTTCAGGAGTGAGAGTCGTATCGAAGGCGGCCATGTAGCCACCCGTGCTTGCGACTGCGTAGCCCTCGCGCCCGCGACGCTCCACAAGGAGTTCGGCGGCGCTGAATTCCACCGGGCCGCTTCCGAGATCGAGGACGAGCCGGCCTTCGCCTTCGAGGCTCGCGAGATCCGTGTCACTGAGGCGGGTGAGAGCAGCTTTCAGCGCGCCCAACTGCTTGCCGAGTTTCGGACCGAGCGCAGGCAAGTGCGGCTTCACGGTGATGGTGCAGTAAGCGCCACTCTGCTCTGCCACCACCAGCTCTTTGACATTGAGTTCTTCCATGACCTCGCGTCCGAGTTCACGGTCCTTCAAGCCCGCGAGAGCTGCTGCATCCGGCCCGCTGACGATGAGGCGCGCGAGCGGTTGGCGCACGCGGAGTTTTGCACTCTCGCGCGCAGCGCGCCCGAGGCTCACGGCCGTCATCACTGCGGACATG
The DNA here is from genome assembly GCA_005790545.1 of Planctomycetia bacterium. GTDB lineage: Bacteria > Planctomycetota > SXUL01. Next base: position 16,143 of record SXUL01000009.1, read on the forward strand.
CGTGTTTCGAGCACGGCATCGATGCGTGCGGCATCCACGCGGGGCAGATCGCCGAGATGCACGCTCGCAAGTCCGTCTGCGGCTCCGAGCTCGCGGTGCAAGTGGTGCGCTGACAAGGGCGCTATCGGAGCGAGAAGGAAGGCGACCGTACACAGCGCTTCGTGCAGTGTTGTGTACGCCGCATTCTTGTCGGCAGCGTCCTTCGACTTCCAGAAGCGCGCGCGATTGCGGCGGATGTACCAGTTCGAAAGTTCATCCGTGATGAACGTGCCGAGGAGGCGCGTGGCCTTCATGGGATCGAAGGCCATCATGGCTGCGCGGTAATCGCGGTTGAGTGAGTGAAGCCTGGAAGCGATCCAGCGATCGAGGGCGGTGAGTGCACCGGGATCGACGGGCGTCGCACCGGGTTTCCAGCCATCAAGGTCCGCGTAGAGCCTGAGGAACGAAAGGCTTGGCCAGAGCGTGCCGAAGATGCGGCGTTCGGTTTCCGCCACGCCCTCCAGATCGAAGGACTTCGATTGCCAGGGCGGGGAGCCTGCGAGGAGATACCAGCGCAGAGGATCGGCCCCGTGCTTCGGGAGAACCTCCCAAGGATTCACGGTGTTGCCGACGGACTTCGACATCTTGCGGCCCTGCTTGTCATTCACGAGGCCGTTGACGATGACGCTTCTGTAGGGCGCTTCGTCAAAGAGGAGAGTCCCGAGCGCCAGCATCGAATAGAACCAGCCGCGGGTCTGATCCAGCCCTTCGCAGATGTAATCCGCGGGGAAGCTCGCTTTGAACAGTTCG
>SXUL01000073.1 GCA_005790545.1 Planctomycetia bacterium
GGCCAACGACCTGCTGCGCTTCCTCGGCGCCCAAGAATCCGGAGCGGCGCCGGAACTCGCACGCGCCTTTGCTTCGCTCAGAAGTTCGTGGACACCAGCGGACGGCCAGCTCCGCATCGGCAGTGGCTGGCTCGCATCCGAAGTCGCTGGCCACGACAGGCCGCTCGTCTGGCACAACGGAGGCACCGGAGGTTCCTCGAGCTTCTGCGGCTTCATTCCCGGGTGCGGGATCGCCGTGGTGGTCCTCGTCAACTGCGCCACCGGCGTGGTGGACGTGGACGCCCTCGGCTCCGCCCTGGTGAAGCTCGCACTCGCGCCGCCCACGCGCTGAGCGCGAGAGCGGCGGCGCTCAGTGGGACGTGCGCGTTGTTTCCACGGAACGAACGACACCGAGAGCGTAGGCCAACACGAGCGCGAGGCTCACCATCAGGAACATCTCGCCTCCCGATGTGACACCGCCCGGGATACTGACTCCATCCGCCGTAACGCTCATGCCCTTCGACACCACGCCGAAGTTGTGCGCAAGCGCGCCGCCGAGAAGGATGCCCGCGGTGGTCACTGCCGCATCGCCGTTGCCTTCGCCGCTCATCACGAGCTGACGCACCGGGCAACCACCCGCGAAGGCGCCTGTGAGGCCGAGCAGCGCCAGTGCGAGGAAGTTCCAGATCCAATCACCGTGCGCGATGGGCTGGCCTTCGAGGCTCCAGTTGCCCTTGCCATTCATGAGGGCCACGGCGGCATAGGCCGCGATGAAGATCCCGGCAGAGAGCAGCATGCGTCCGCCACCAGCCCAGACTTGCCTCCCCGCTGCGATGCAGCAGAAACCGCTCCACGAGAGCACGACGCCAGCCACAGCACCGACAGCAAGCGCCAGATAGAAACCGGCGTGAGCAGGCCCCGTCTCCACTCCGAACGCAGGACCCGCAAGGAAACCACCGGCGAGGAAAAGCGTGAGCAACACCGCGAGAGCCACAGGCCCGGCGAGCCCCACTTGCGGCGCCACCACAGCCGTCTTGCCGAGCGTGTATCCACGCTTCTCGAGCATGCGCGCTGCGCCCGTGCCCAGGATGAAGCCCGGCAACGCGAGCCACGCCGTGAGATCGCCGCCGCCGAGCCGCTGCAACATGCGGAAGGGACAGCCAAGGAAGACCAGTGCCGCGCCACCCATGATGAGACCGAGGAAGAACCGCGTGGCCGCATGACTGCCCGAACGCGCTTCATAGCGACGGCTGAAGATGCGCAGAAACAGTGCACCGAACACGAGCCCGATGAGTTCGGGTCGGAAGATCGCAGGCGCTGGCGCGCTGGTGAGCTTCAAGGCTCCCGCAAGATCGCGGAGAAAGCACGCACCGCAAACACCCATGTTGCCGGGGTTGCCGGCCGCCACGAGCACGGCGGACAAAGCGCCGACGACACCAACCGCAAGAACCGCAGGCATGGCCTGCCCGAGAGGGCCTTCACGTCGCAGCATGCGCGGATCCTAAGCCCGGCACTATCATGCGGCCAGTGAGCGACCTCTCCACAACGTTCGCGGATCCCTTCACCTGCCGGTGCCCACCGCAAGGCAGCCCGCACACAGGGCCCCTTGCCGGCGCAACCATCGCCGTGAAGGACAACATCGATGTGGCGGGGCTGGCGACAACGGCGGGCAACCCGCAGTTTGCGGCCCAGCGTGCCCTTCCGCAGGTGAGTGCACCGGTGGTGGAAACACTGATCGCCGCGGGCGCGCTGGTCGTCGGCAAGACGATCATGGATGAGTTCGCCTACGGCGCCGACGGAGTGAACGCGCACTATGGCACGCCCGCGAATCCTGCCGCACCGGGACGCACATGCGGCGGATCAAGCTGCGGCAGCGCTTCGGCCGTCGCGGCTGGTCTTGCCAGCATCGGCCTCGGGACTGACACCGGCGGTTCGACACGCATCCCGCCAGCGGCCACAGGGCTCTTCGGCCTCCGTCCCACGCACGGGCGGGTCAGCGCCGCCGGAGTTGTCCCGCTCGCGCCGAGTTTCGACACAGTGGGCTGGATGACCCGTGATGCCGCGCTGCTCGAACGTGTGACACACGTCCTGCTGCCCTCCGCCACGCGCGCGACGAAACCGCTCGTGCTCGTTCACGCGTTCTTTGATGCCGCTGACATGGATCTCGCTGGTGGAGCAGAAGCGGCGGCAAGGAAGCTCGGCGCCGTTGATCAGGTGCAACTCGATTGCTCGCTGAGCGCATTGATGGAGCTCTATGTCGGGCTCACGCGCGCCGAGATCCGCACGGCCTTCGCGTGGATGAGCACGAATCCCATTCCTCTCGGTCTGCCCGTCGCGCCGCGTTTCGAAGCCGCCTTCGCCGCAGCAGGACGTGACCTCTCTGCACTGCTCCAAGAGCGCGCGCGACTGCGCGAGCGCATGCAGGCCCTCCTCTCCACGTGCATGCTCGTCTTTCCAACACTCGCCACACGCACGCCGCGCATTGACGCAAGCAGCACCAAGCGCGATCAAGCCCGAGGTCGCATCCTGCCGGCCACCGTGCTCGCACCGCTCATCGGTGCACCGGAAATCACGCTGCCCGTCGGCCGCGTTGACAGCGGCGGCGACACCTTCCCTGCGGCGCTATCCATCCTCGGCGCGCCCGATGATGAGTGGGCGCTTTGCGCGCTGGCCCGCAAGTTCGCAGACGCACACTGCTAACATCCGCTCGTCATGAGCGAGAAACTGCGCCTCACCACACTCAGTCCCGGCGGCGGATGAGCATGCAAGATCGGCCCGGCCGATCTGGCGCAGGTTCTGCGCCACTTGCCTCCTGTCGTGGACAAGAATGTCATCGTCGGCATCGAGCACGGCGATGATGCGGCGGTCTATCGACTCCCCTCCGGCGAGCAACTCGTCGCCACTCTCGACTTCTTCACGCCCGTCGTGGATGACGCAAGGGACTTCGGCCGCATCGCCGCGGCCAACTCGCTCTCCGATGTCTATGCCATGGGCGGGCGGCCCTTGTTCGCGCTCAGCATCGTGTGCTGGCCGGTGAAGCTTGGCATGGAGCAACTGGGTGAGGTGATGGCGGGTGGATCAGCCGTGGCTGCCGCTGCGGGCATTCCCATCCTCGGCGGTCACTCCGTGGACGACACCGTGCCGAAGTATGGGCTTGTGGCCATCGGCCTCGTGGAGCCCGGGAAGCTCACGGCCAACAAGGGCGCCGTGCCTGGCGACCGGCTGTATCTCACCAAGCCACTCGGTTCGGGGGCCCTGACCGGTGCCATCAAGAAGGGACTCCTCGACGACGCCGGTGTGCGTGAAGTCACAGACGTGATGGCGACCCTCAACGACAAGGCCGCGCGCGCGATGAACGCTGCTGGTGTGAAGGCTGCGACGGATGTCACGGGCTTCGGTCTGCTCGGGCACCTGCAGAAAATGATGCTTGCGAGCGGCACGGAAGCCCATGTGCGCGTCCGCGACTTGCCGGTCATCGAAGCCGCACGGGCGCTCTACTCCTCCGGTGCTGTGCCCGGAGGAACGAAGCGCAATCTCAGCCACTTCGGCGCTTCCGCGGTTTTCGAGGCGGGCGTGCCAGCCGGCTCAGACCTTCTGGCAGCCGATGCACAAACCAGCGGTGGCATTCTTGCCTGCGTGCCCGCCGCAGGTGTCGCAGCCTTCGAAGCCTCACTCCGCGAGAGCGGCACACTCGTGGCCTGCATCGGCGAAGTGCGTGCCGGAATCGCAGGGCGCTGCGTCTTCGCCTGACGCTCTTCAGAAGCAAAGCAGGCGCTTGATCTCGTCCGGCGCCATGGGCACGCCGAGCGCGATGCCCACGGACTCGAGCCCCTCGAAGCGCCGCGTCACGAGTTCATCCGGACGCACCGCTCCACTCGCGAGTGCAAACAGCGCGCGCTCGTAGATCAGCGGGCGACCAGCATGGCCCAGAGCTCCCGACGCACCATTCGGCAGCAGCAGCACCGGTTCGAGCCAGTGCAGCGCATTGAGCGCGCTGAGCGGAGTACCGCCATGACCGTGCGCATAAAGCAGCACGGTGCCCTGGCGGCGCAGAGCCCCCGGGAGTTCCGTGAACACCTGTCCCACGCCACTGGCTTCAATGACGAGTTCCGCACCTTGCCCGCCAGTGGCTTCGCGCACCAAGGCATCGAACGGAGCGCGACGCGCATCGAGGGCCTCCGCCCCATGGCGTTCCACCAGCGCGCGCTTCACCGGCGAAGGGTCACTCACGAGGATGCGCCCGCGGAAACCGAGCATGTTCCTCAACGCCTGCACGAAGAGCTGGCCAGCCGGTCCCGCGCCCGCCATCGCGATGGTCAGGATGGACGCATCCTTCGAGCGTGCCGCGAGCTGGAACCGGGCGTGAGTTGCCGCTTGCAGAACGTCGAGCGCATGCAACACACAGGCGAGCGGTTCGGTGAACGCCGCAGTGCCGAGGTCCAAGCCTGCGGGCACGGCGAGCACGTTGGCGGCAGGCAGGGCGAGCCGTTCCGCCATCCCGCCCGGAAGTCCGCTGATGCCATGCTCGGCGTAGTGCGCGCAGTGGTGCGAGTGCCCGGTCGCGCAGTAGATGCACACGGGTTCGTTCCGACGCGAGCGGCAGTTGAGGCCCTGATCCACCACGACACGCGTTCCTGCGGCAAGCATCGAACCGTCAAGCACCTCGGCCACGATCTCGTGACCGAGAATCTGCGGGTGCGTGGCGAGTGGCAGCGCGCGCCCATCTGCACCGATGTTGTAGTTGCCTTCGCCGCTGAAGATGTGGAGGTCCGTGCCACACACACCCACGATCAATGGCCGCAAGAGCACGTCGCCTTCGGAACGCACAGGATCGGGGACAGCGCTGAGCGCAATCACCCGCGGAGCTGTGAGAAGCGCAGCGCGCATCGGATTCAGCGCGGAATGGAATCGGTTTCGTCCACGAGCTTCCGCACCCAGATATTGCGGAAAGCCACGGGATTGCCGTGATCCTGAAGACGCAGTGGCGCGGCCCCATGTGCTGCGTAGCGCGGGAGCGCCCGGTGCGCCGTCGCCCCGAAGAACTCGCGGTTGTTCTGCACGATGAGACCGTTGTGCAGCACCGTCACGCGCGCCGCCGAATCCAGCGAGCCCTCCTTCTTGAAGCGCGGCGCCCGGAAGGTGATGTCGTAGCTGTTCCAGCAACCCATGGGCGCCGTGGCATTCACGAGCGGAGGCCACTGTCCGTACAGCGCCGCGGCCTGACCGTCCGCATAGGTGACGCTGCCTTCGCTTTCGAGAATCTGCACCTCGTAGCGCTCCATGAGGAACACACCGCTGTTGCCGCGAGCCTGTCCTTCCTTCTTGTCTTCGGATGGGGCGCGCCACTCGAGATGCAACTGCAGGTCCAGAAACTGCTCCGCAGTGGAGATGTCTCCGCCGCCGGCAAGCGCCAACCCGTCCTCCACCTTCCAGCGCGCAGCACTCTGGCCGCTGCGCCAAGAGTCGAGGTTCGTGCCATCGAACAGCAGGATGGAATCCATCGGCGCGGGCGCTCTCACACATTCCGCCACCACTTTGGGCGGCCGCATGCGCACTCGATCATGCACACGCCAGGGAAGCTCCGTGCCGTCGAAACGCACGAGCTTGGGAGTGTCGTCATAGCCTGGCTGCTCAGCTTGAGCCGCGAGCAACGTCGCCAATCCGCTCAACACGATCATCCAACGCAGCATGAAGTGTCTCCGCGCGCAGCCTACCAGCGCTGAAAACGGAGAAAGCCCGCAGCGGAACATGCTCCGCGCGGGCTCTCTCGGCACTTCACACGCGTGAAGTGTCAGATGCCGCCGCCACCATCCGTGCGCAGCTCACCACGCTTGCGTGCTGGAGCTTCACCACCGGCGGGAGCTGGCGGAGCCGGAGCTTTCGGCGCGTCGAACGTGATCTTGCAGCCCTCCGGGATCTCGAAGCGCACCTTCGCACCCTGCGTCACGATGTTCGGCATATTGCCGTCTTCATCGGGCTGCATGTCCGTGCCCTTCACTTCGAGGCTCACGGTGTAGTCATCGATCTTCTTGCAGTTCACCACTTCGACGATCTTGCCGGGCAACGTGATGGTCATGCTGCGCTTCATGTCCGCTGCGCCCTGGCCCATTCCGCCGGGACCACCCTGACCACCTTGCCCACCACCGCGACCTCCACGGCCGCCACCAGCATTGCCTTGGCCACCGCGGTTCTGGCGCGGCGCAAGGAGGATGGCCTCGCCAATGGCAGGCGTGTCGGTAGTCACGAACTGCGTCACGAACGGGGCGGAGGTGTCCTGACCTCCACGACCGCCCATCATGCGACCCCCCATACGAGCGCCGCGACCACCACCCTGACCACCTTGCCCACCCTGTCCGCCTTCGCCCGCCGCTGCGCGCGCGGCTTCCGCCTCGGCGCGCTGTGCTTCGCGCTTGGTGCGGTCGGCAGCCAAGACCTTGTTCACGTCAGCGAAGGTGCCTTCGAGCTTCACGCCCTTCCAGCCATCCTTCTCGAAGGCCTCGGACTTGGTGACTTCAAAGCCGCGGCTCTTCAGTTCGGCCGTGGCCTTTTCCACCTCGAAAGCGCCGGTGAACGTCGCAAGTTGCGCATCCACCTGGGCTTGATCCGGGCCTTCGCGGCCGGATTCTTCAGCGCGAGCGCGCATCTCTTCGACACGGCCCTTGGCCTGTTCAATGGCCTCGAGCTTGTACGAGAGTTCGAGGCTCACGGTGCCCGAACCATCCGCCTTCACGACGGTCTTCGAATCCGCCTTCACGCAGGCAACTGCGAGGAGGGCAACGGCCACGAGGCCAAGGGTCAAGCGCGACATGGAAATCCTCCGGGTGCGGGGTTGGGTGCAGCCGAGGCAGGGGCCCCGGCAGGTTGTGCACTCTATACGCCTCAGAGTGCGGGAGGTTTCGTCAGATAACGGCGCTGAAGGAAGGGTCCATCAATCCAAGCAGGGCTTCGGGCGCATCCGCCTGCACCCAGTGCCCGGCGCCCGCAAGTTCATGGGAGATCAAGACCTGCTCCGCATGTGCCTTCGCGACCACGCTGCGGGCAGAGTCCGGGAAATGCTGAGAGTGCTCGCCCATCACGAGGTGCACCTGTGCGCGGCCCTTGGCTCCACGCAGAGCCCGCCAGCCATCAAAGTCCCAGTAGCTGTCGAGGAGTTCCCGCAGGCGCGGCAGCGGAAACGGAAAGGCGAACCCTGCCTCCACACGCTGCAGCGAAGTCGCCAACCAGCGGGCCACCGGTTCTTCAACACCACGCGCCATGAGTTCGCCAGCTGCAAGTCCACGGCTGCTGAGTGGCTGCGGGAGGGATGCAATAGCTGCCAGCATTCGAGCCGCCGGTTGCTGGTCACGTGCAGAACCGCGCGGCGGGCCAAGCTCGGGATTGGAGTCCATGAGCCAGACCTCGCGCGGCAGGATGATTCCCCTCGCCAGCGCGGCCAAGGCCACCTTGCCTCCGAAGCTGTGGCCGATGAGGAGCTCCGGCCCGACACCCCGTTGCGCTGCAAGTTCCCCGAGATCGCCCGCCACCGCGTCGAGGCTGTCCGGCGGCGGCGCCGCAAGCGAGCGACCATGGTGACGGAGGTCCACCAGCACGAAACGCCACTCCGGCCAGCGCAGCACGGCGGAGCGCGCGAAGGACCACCAGTTCCGCCCTGCGCCAAAGATGCCGTGCAGCACCCACGCTTCGCGGCGAGCTGCCGCTCCGGAGACGACTTCAGTGCTCGGCACAAAGGCCATGGAGCAATTTAGCAAGCGGTGCTGCGGCGCCGTGGTTGCGGCCGGTGTGTTCTGACCTGCGCCGTCCTTGAGGTCCCGCAGCGCGCTCTGCCGCGAATGGCTGCACCGGCGCTCGCTGGCGGCCACAGCGCGGGCCCCGTGACACTGGCCGTTCCTCTGGCACAATCGCCCCGCCGTGAACAACCGCGACACTCTGGTCCTTCTGTTCACTCTCGGCGCCGCCGCTCTGGCCGCGGTCGGGTTGCTGCGTCTCGCGCGCACCGCTGGATTCCAAGCGCGGGGGTTCTTTCTCGTCGCGGGGGTGGTGACGGGCTGGATCGCCACACAACGCCCGGCGCTGCTCCCGGGAATCGGGCAGCTCGTGCACCCGGACACAGCCTCGCTGTTGCTCGCTGCCATGGCGCTCTTCGCCGCAGGTATTGCCGCACCGAAGCTCGCATCGTGGCCGCGTGGCCTCGCCCTCGCGGCGCTGCTCGCGGCCATTCCCGCTGCGTTGGGCTTCGCGGCCGCGCGCATCTTCGGCGCATCTCATGAAACCTCACTCCTCTTCGGCGCCGGAGCGGGCCTGCTGGGCGGAGGCTGCGTGCTCGATTCGGTCGCCAGCGGCGGCAAGGCGACCGAAGCTGGCAGCCCGGGGATTCACGCGGCACTGCTGGCCGTTCCGTTGGCAGCCGCATTCGCGTCACTCGCCTCCGTCGAACATGCCTGGCGCGCCTTCAACGGCTGGCGCGAGTTGGGTGAAGCCTCGCTCAGCCTCGCCGGTGCCACAGTGCTCGGTGTCGGTTGGGGCATCCTCGTCGCGCGCCTCCTGCCCTCGGTTTCTGCATCGAATCCCATGTGGCGCACCCTGCTGCTCTTCGCCGGCGCAGCGCTGCTGCTGGCCGTGGCGCTCCTTCTCAACGCGGCCCCTCTCATGGCTCTGGTCGTGGCGGGCGTGGTCGCAGGACAGTGCCTTGCACCCGCCGAGTCCGCACTGCGCGCGACGGCACGCCGCATGGCACGCTGCGGAGAACTCGCCGCAGCCGTTCTCCTCGGACTCCTCATCGGAGGCTGGCTGACGGTGCGCATCTCCGCCGTCCTGTTGCCCGGGCTCGGTCTCGCACTGGCCGTCATCTTCGTGGCGCGGCCTGCCGCCTGGCTGCTGGCCAGCGGAACCCGCCGTCCCTGGTTCCAAGCCGCCCTCGCTGCGCCGCACGGCGCACTGCTCGCCGTCCTCACCGGTCTTGCCGCGCTCGCGCCACTGGGCGCGCTGCCCCTCGGGCGCGGTCCGGGCTCGCTGCTCGACATCCTGCTCGTGGCCATGGCGGCGGACCTCCTGCTGCAGGATGTTCTCGACCTCGTGCGCCGACGCGGCAGTGCCCCGCGCCCTGCGGAAGTGGACGTGAGCATCAGCTCCGATGCTCAGCTCGCAGGCATCCTTGTGGAAGCCGTGGTGTGTGAAGGCTCCGTTCTCGCCGGCCGGCGGCTCCTCGAAATCAGCATGCCTGAGGGCGCCTCGGTCATCCTCATCGTGCGCGGAACGGAAGTGATGCCCGCGCGCGGCTGGTCGCAACTCGAAGCCGGCGATGTGCTCCACCTTCTCGGCGATGAAGCCTCCGTCACCAGCGTGCAACGCATGGCC
>SXUL01000074.1 GCA_005790545.1 Planctomycetia bacterium
ACTGCTCGCTGCGGGCATGGCGTTTTTCACCTTCAAGGAACCGGCGGCTGCGGCCAACCTCGTTCCCAACTCCTTCGGATCCATCTTTCTCGCCCAGGTGTTGATGAGCCTCGTGGGCCTCTCCAGTTCGGAGTTCTTCGATGTGAGCCGCATCATGCACCTGCCGGTGGCGGCGCCGGAAGTCTTCGGTGGCATGGTGCTCTCGGGGTTCTTCTCGGTCGTGATGTCGCTCTACGTCGCCACACCGCTCGGCATCGCCATCGGGTGCGGCGGGGGTGCGTTGCTCATCCTCGCGCGTGTGCTGCTGATCCTCGCGCTCGTGTCCATCGGGCACATGACCGCGCTCGCCATCCACTTTCTCCTCGCCACAGCCATGACGCGGCGGCGCATGCGCGACCTCGCCATGGTGCTCGGCAGTCTGCTCGGTGTGGCGCTCTACGTCGGCTTCCGCGTCGTGGACGCGCGCTATCTCGACAAGGGCAACAGCCACGAACTGGCGCTGCTGCCGCCGCCGGCTTTCTATCGCTGGCTGCCGACGCAGGGCCTGGTGGATTTGTGGCAGGCCGATTTTTCGGCGCTGGCCCTCCTGCGCATCGCCTTCAGCGGATCGTTTGCGGCGGCGATGGGCTTCATTGGCGCGAGTCGTCTGCAGCGCCTCTTGAGTGGCGAGGTTCAACCCGGTGCGGTGGCTGCGCTTGAGACGCGCGCTGCCCGCGACATCCCCTTCCTTGCGGGCGAAACCGCGGCGAGTTTCAGGCTGCACCTCGCGCTCATGTGGCGCGATCCGCAACTGCGCATGCAGTGGTTCCAGGGCATCGTGTTCGTGTGCCTGCCCTGGGTCTTCCTCTCGATCAAGGACGACGGCGACGAGCCGGGGCTCTGGGCCGCTGCCATGCTGCCCGCACTGCTCGTTCTCGCGCACGCTGGTTTTCATCACAGCTTCTTCGGTGCCGACAGTCGCGGGCTCACGCAACTCGTGCTCACACCCGCGCGGCGCACGCGGCTCATTCTCGGTCGCCTGCTGGCCGTGGTCGCCGTATGTGTGGTTGTGGACCTGCTGGCTTCGATCCTGCTGCTCCTCGGCATGGGTGTTCTCGCGGACGACACCTTCCGCTGGGTGCCGCACTGGCCGCTGGTGGCGGCTGCCGTCCTGATTTTCCATCTGGTTGCGGGCGGGGTCGGCGCCATCTACAGCACGCGCTGGCCCGCGCCACTCACAGCCGGTGACCGGCGCGCGGCCATGCGTTCCGGGCAGGGGCAGGGTTGCGCGACGCAGGTCCTGAAGCTCCTCTTGTTCCTGCCCGAATTCGCGCTCTCGGCCTTCATTGCGGGGTTCGGACTGCTTCCGATTCTGGAGGTGCCGTACGTGAAAGATGTGCTGCCTCCTGCAGCGGTGGCGATCACGTACCCCATTGCGCTTGCGCTCGCTTGCGTGGTCGCCTTCGTCGGGTGCCAGGTTGCTGCACGTACGCTCGAGACTCGCGAGGAAGAGTTCCTTCAGGCCTTGCGCCCGGCGTCGGAGTGATTCGAGGCGAAGAGCAGGACGAGCCCGGTCACGAGCGGCAAGCCTGCGGCGGTGAGGAGTGTGGCGCGCACGCCGAAGGTGTCGAGCAGGAACCCGTGCGGCGCAAGCGTCCCGAGGAGTGAACCCAGCGTGCCTGCAGCGAGCACGCGACCTGCGGCGGCTCCAGCGGGAAGCCCGTTGCCCGTGAGGACCTTTGCCGCGAGCGGGGCGACGGCTGCTGCACAGCAAGCCATGGGCATGAAGAGGAGTGCCAGCACCACCAGTGCGCCTCCAAAGCCGTCATCGACATGAGTCCATTCTTCGAGGGGCACCGGCACGGGATCGAAGAGATGCCCGAGCGGCTTCACGAGGAAGGGGGCGGGAAGCGCGAGGAGGCCCATCGCCACCAGTGTGCATGCACAGCGGCGCGGCGACGGGCGCGCGCGTTCGCCCAGCCAGTAGCCGAGTGCCATGGCAGCCATGGTGCTCGCAACCACTGCGACCCAGATGCGATAGCCCGCGCCAAACACCGGCGCGAGGGCGCGGGGTGCGGTGAGTTCCGCCAGCATGACGCCGGCACCTGCGGCAAAGGCGCTCAGTAGCGCGAATGAGCCCTTCATGGGGCCGCGAATCTATCACGCAGCGTGCGCATGATGAGGCCCGCGCTATCGTGGAGTATGGCTGATTACCTCTACGTGCTGCGCGATCTCAACAAGCGCTACGACAAGAATCACGTTCTCCGCGACATCACACTCGCCTTCCTTCCCGGCGCCAAGATCGGCGTCATCGGGCACAACGGTGCGGGGAAAAGCTCGCTCTTGCGCATCATGGCCGGCGTCGATCAGGCCTATGAAGGCCACGCGCGTGCCGCGGACGGAACCACCATCGGTTACGTGCCGCAGGAGCCGCAGCTTGATCCGACGCTTGACGTGCGTGGCAATCTCGAGCTCGCCGTGAAGCCGGTGCGTGACCTTGTGCGCCGCTGGGAACAGCTCAATGAAAAGCTGGCCACCGACCTGACACCCGACGAGATGGAACGTGTGATGGACGAACTGCAGCGCGCGCAGGACAAGATCGAAGCGCGCAATGCTTGGGAGCTGGATCGCGAACTTGACCAGGCCATGCATGCGCTCGGTTGTCCGCCGGGCGACGCGGACGTGACGAAGATCTCCGGGGGCGAGCGGCGGCGCGTGGCGCTCTGCAAGGTGCTCATGGAGCAACCGGATCTGCTGCTCCTCGACGAACCGACCAATCACCTTGATGCCAACACGGTGGCCTGGCTCGAACAGCACCTGAAGGACTATCCGGGCTGCGTCATCCTCATCACGCACGATCGCTACTTCCTCGACAACGTGGCGAACTGGATGCTCGAACTTGAGCGCGGACGGGCGACGCCCTATGAAGGCAACTACTCGACTTATCTCGCGAAGCGCGCAGAACGCCTGCGTGTCGAAGAGAGCGCGGAGGCTTCCGTCAAGAAGATGTTGGAGCGCGAACTGGAGTGGATGCGCCAGTCACCGCGGGCCCGCGTAGCCAAGAACAAGGCCCGCATTTCCAACTACGAGCGTCTGGCTTCCCATGAAGCGGAGATGCGCGAGGATGCCATCGAGCTCGTGATTCCGCATGGCCAGCGCCTTGGCGACCGCGTCATCAGCTTCACCGGCGTATCGAAGAGCTACGGCGAACGGCAAGTCATCAAGGACCTCTCCTTCGAGATCCGCCCGGGAGCGGTGGTCGGCGTCATCGGGCCCAATGGCGCGGGCAAGACCACGGTCCTGCGCATGATCGCGGGCCAGCAGGAACCAGATGAAGGCACCGTCAGTATCGGTCAGACCGTCGAGCTCTGTTACGTGGACCAGCTCCGCGATGATCTCGATCCCGAGCGCACGGTGTTCGAAGAGATCACCGGCGGGCAGGACCTGCTCATGGTCGGCAAGAAGGAAGTGAATGCGCGAGCCTATGTGGCGCGCTTCAACTTCCGCGGCACGGACCAGCAGAAGAAGGTTGGCACGTGCAGCGGCGGCCAGCGCAATCGCATCCAGATGGCGAAGATGCTGCGTCGCGGCGGCAATGTGATGCTCCTCGACGAGCCCACCAACGAC
>SXUL01000075.1 GCA_005790545.1 Planctomycetia bacterium
GTCGCGAGCACCCAATTCGGCTGTGGGAAAGCGGGCCCGCCTGAAGGCAAGTTGTCACTGGATCGATTGGACACGATATTCGCGGGCGAGGGGTTCGAGGTGCTGACGAAGGATGAAGACGAGAGGACCCTTCGCCTGATCATTGACCGGAAGCGTCAGCTTGTCATGAGAGCGACGGCTGGCGCGGATCATGCAGTGCGCATCGTCAAGGTGGTCTATCGGGTCCAAGCGCCAATGTCGGATGTGATGTTTGGCTACTTCAGGGCGGAGAACTCGGCAGTCAATCCGGAGATGGACAGCAGCGGAGTCAGCCTGAGTATTCAGGAGTTTGCCGAAGACGGGCTGAGATCCTCCGACGCTTTCAGCATCAAGACCAAACTGGGATGGATCAAGAGTGCTGCGCAAGACCTCGATAGTTACGTGATTGACTCTGACAGGTCCGTTGACAGGTCCGGATGGACCACCATCAGTCTGAATGGTGGCAAATAGCGACCGTCGACAAGACCATCGATCCGTTGTGGATACGAACGCAAACGGCGCCGCGAGCTCGGGGGAGCGCGCGGCGCCGTGAAGCTGCCGGATGAGGTTCAGCTCACGGTCCAGGTGTCGCCGGAGTTGAGGAGCTTCGCGAGATCACCCTGACCGGACTTGGCGGTGGCTTCAGCGATCTGCTGGTGCACGGCGCGCTCGTAGTTCGCGCGCTCGACATTCCGGAACACGCCGATGGGCATGGGCATCTCGCGCTCGGCGAGCTGTGCGAAGGCGAAGGCGAGGCCCGGATTCGGCATGCCCGGATCCCAAGTGATGCAGTCGTCGATGGCGCCTTCCTTGCCGATCTCGAATTTCTGCACATCGAAGCCGTTGAGGCGGAGCCCGAACTGCGAGGTCTTCCCGAAGGTGAGCGGCTTCCCTGCGCGCAGTTCGACAATGCTGTCGTCCTTCACGTCCTTGTCGGTCACGTGCATCCACGCGCCGTCATTGAAGATGTTGCAGTTCTGGAGGATCTCCACGAAAGCGGAGCCCTTCACCTGAGCCGCTGCCTTGATGGTTTCCGTGAGGTGCTTGCCGAAGACGTCCACGCTGCGGGCGACGAAGGCCGCACCGGCGCCGAGCGCGACGCTCACGGGCGTGAACGGATTGTCGAGGGCGCCATTGGGCGTGGACTTCGTCACCGCGCCCACGAGGGAGGTGGGCGAATACTGGCCCTTGGTGAGGCCGTAGATGCGGTTGTTGAACAGCATCACTTTCAGCCCGACATTGCGGCGCAGCGCATGGATGAAGTGATTGCCGCCGATGCTCAGGGCATCGCCGTCTCCCGTCACGACCCACACGTCGAGTTCCGGATTCGCGAGCTTGATGCCCGACGCAACCGCCGGAGCGCGGCCGTGGATGGTGTGGAAGCCGTACGTGCTCATGTAGTACGGGAAGCGCGAGGAGCAACCGATGCCGGAGACGATCACCGTCTTCGAGCGGTCCATGCCCATTTCGGCAAAGACGCTCTGCACCGCATTGAGAATGGCGTAGTCCCCGCAGCCCGGGCACCAGCGCACATCCTGATCGCTCTTGAAGTCCTTCTTGGTCAGTGTGACGGGCGTCATGTCAGGCAAGCTCCTTCTCGATGGCCGTCACGAGTTCGCTGGTCATGAACGGACGTCCCTGCACCTTGTTCAACGCGATGGCCGGCACGACATAGCGCTCCCGCACGAGCCGCACGAGTTGGCCGAGGTTCAACTCGGGCACCAACACCTTGTCGAAGCGCTTGATGATCTCGCCGAGATTCCTCGGCATCGGATTGAGGTGACGGAGGTGCACCCAGCCGACCTTCTTGCCTGCGGCTTCACACTTCTCGATCGCTGAAGCGATGCTGCCGTGCGTGCCGCCCCACGAGATGACGAGCAACTTGCCCGACTGTGCGCCCTTCACTTCCGCTTCGGGAATGAAGTTCGCGATGCGCTCGACTTTCTCGGCGCGCGTCCTGCACATGAACTCGTGGTTCGCCGGGTCATAAGACACGTTGCCTGTGCCGTCGGCCTTCTCGATGCCGCCGATGCGGTGCTCGAGGCCAGGCGTGCCTGGCTTCACCCATGGACGCGCAAGCGTTTCGGGGTTGCGGCTGTAGGGCAGGAAGTCCGTCGGCTCCGTGCGGAACTTCGCATTGATGGGCTTCAGCTTGGCGACATCGGGCAGCAGCCACGGTTCCGCGCCGTTGGCGATGTAGCCGTCTGTGAGGAGGATCACCGGCGTCATGTGCTCGACTGCGATGCGGCAGGCTTCGAGGGCCGCATCGAAACAATCCGAAGGGCTCTTCGCCGCGATCACGCAGAGAGGAGCTTCCGAGTTGCGTCCGTAGACCGCTTGGAGGAGGTCCGCCTGCTCGGTCTTGGTGGGCAAGCCCGTCGAAGGGCCGCCGCGCTGCACGTCGACGATGACCACGGGGAGTTCGGTCATCACAGCGAGGCCGATGGCTTCGCCCTTGAGTGCGAGGCCAGGGCCGGAGGTGGTGGTAACGGCGAGGTTGCCAGCGTAGGCCGCGCCAATCGTGGCGCAGGCCGCGGCGATTTCGTCTTCCGCCTGGAAGGTCACCACGCCGAAGTTCTTGAACTTCGAGAGGTCGTGGAGGACGTCGCTCGCAGGCGTGATGGGATACGAACCGAGGAAGAGCTGCAAGCCCGAGAGGCGCGCGGCCGCGACGAGCCCGAGGGCTGTCGCCTGGTTGCCCATGACGTTCCTGTACTTGCCCGGTGTGAGTTTCGCGGGCGGTACTTCGTAGCGCGATTGGAACACGCCCGTGATGTCGCACCAGTTCCAGCCGGCCTTCAGTGCGCGCTGATTAGCCTCGACGAGTTCGGGGCGCTTCTTGAATTGCGACTTCATCCACTCGAGGGTGGGCTCCATCGGACGGCTGTAGATCCAATACGTCATGCCGAGGGCGAAGAAGTTCTTGCAGCGCAGCGTGGCCTTGGTGTCGAGGCCGAGACCAGCGAGCGCTTCCTTCGTGAGCTTGTTCAGGTCCGCTTGCACCACCTGGAACGCGTCAAGGTCGTGCGATTCGAGCGGGTTGTAGGTGTAGTTGGCCTTCGTGAGATCGATGGCGCCGAAGTTGCCCGTGTTCACGATCACGAGCCCGCCCTTCTTGATCTCCTTGATGTTGACCTTGAGGGCAGCCGGGTTCATCGCGATGAGTGCGTCGGGCGCATCGCCGGGCGTGTGGATGTCATTCGAGGCGAAGCGCACCTGGAAGGCGCTCACACCCGGGATGGTGCCGGCGGGGGCGCGGATCTCGGCGGGATAGTCAGGGAAGGTGGCGAGGTCGTTGCCCACCAACGCACTGGTGGTGGTGAACTGGCTGCCTGTGAGCTGCATGCCGTCGCCCGAATCGCCGGCGAAGCGGATGACCACTTCTTCGACGACTTCGGTCTTGGGTGCCGTGGGGCTGGTTCCGGTACTCATGTGGTGTCTCTCTTGGCCGGGGGTGGGCGCGCGCGGCGGGCGCTGCCCGAGGCGTGAACACCAGCCCCTCCGACTGGGGTTGCCGACCCGTCATGAATCGGCTCGGCATGTTAGGCAACTCATGGCGTTGCCCCAAACCCTGTGCTTCGTGTGCGGACGCACGATTCTCGCTGTTGGGTGAGGTGTCGCAAACTCGTGCCGCAGTACAAGTTCAGTTCAGGCGAGGATGCGCCGATGTCACGATTGTTCGCGTCCCGTCAGGAGCGTTGATCTTGCGCAATCCACTTGCCCTCGTGGCCGTGTTCGTCGTCCTCTCCGAAGTGCAGGCCGGTTCCCCTGAAGTGCCCTTCCATTTCTTCGCCCGCTCCGCGGAGCGCATCGTGGAAGGACGGGTGCTCGCTCTGGAACCGCGCTGGCAGGGTGAGCTCATCGTCACGGATGTGGTGGTGCTCCCGGAGAAGAACCTCCATGGCGCCGGATTCGCCCCGATCACGCTCACGATCCCGGGAGGCAGCCTCGGCACCACGACGTTGCACGTGTCCAAGGCGCCAGACTTCGCGGTGGGGCAGGACGTGCTCCTCTTCCTGCGCGCGAACCAGTGGTGTCCGGTGCTCGGTTGGGAGCGCGGCAAGCTCACCATCGAGAACGGACGCGTGCGCGAATTGGGCGGCCTCCCGCTGGCTGAAGTCGAGAAGGACATCCTGGCCGCGCTCGGCCGCTGAGGAGAACGCCATGAAGTCACACATCCCAACGAGCCTTCTCGTATGCACAACCATCGCGCTCTTCCTGCTCGCGGCCGTTCCCTTCGAGGAGGCTGCGGCCTATGGCACCACCGGCTCGAAGTTCGCCAGCAGCAGCACCACCTTCCGCATCAACCCCAACTTCGTGGATGCCTCAGCGGGCAGCGCCAGCACGCAGGTGGATGCCATCCGCGCCGCAGCCGATGAGTGGCGCACCACTGGGCAGGGCAACTTTGCCTACACCTACGGGGGCGAAACATCCGTTGCGACGATCGCCGCGGATGGCGTGAACACGGTCTATTACAGCCACACGGATGGCAATGGTCCGCTCGCGGTCTGCTACTGGTGGTCACTCGGCGGCATCACCACCAACTTCGACATCGTCTTCTTCGATCGCATGCCGGGCTGGGATTTCATCTGGGCGCGCACACCAACGGCATCGCAATTCGACATGCAGGGTGTGGCTTGTCATGAACTCGGCCACGCTCTCGGGCTCGATCACAGCGCCGTGAGCGGCGCCACGATGTACGCCACCGTGAGTGCCGGCTCCATGGCCACCCGCAGCGTGCACACGGATGACTGCGCTGGCATGCAGTTCCTCTACGGCAATGCCGGCCCGCTCACGCCGACCATCGCGCAGGTGGGCTCAAACCACGCCTTCCTGGATGGTGGTACCAGCGTCACCCTCACCGGAAGCGGATTCCCATCGACCGGCGTGAGTGTGAAGTTCAACGGCAGCAGCGCCACCAATGTGGCCTGGGTGACACCGTCACAGATCACGTGCATCGTGCCGTCCTCAGGTGTTGCCGGTGCAGTGAATGTCACGGCGAGCGTCGGTGCACAGACCGGCACTCTTGCGCAAGGCTTCACGTACGACAACTGCCGCTTCGCCAATGCGCTGCAGCAGGGCTCATGGAACTGGGTGCAATGTCGCGCACCCGGCGATGCGGGAAAGCCCTTCCTCGCCATGCTCTCATTCACGGGTGGCATCATTCCCGTGGCGAGCATCGGAGCTCCTTCTGATCCGCGCATCATCGGGCTCGGCTACGACGACATCCTCTCCACCGTGGTGCTGTATGGCTCGCAACTGCCGCAGTGGTTGAACAACCCCCTCGGGCTCCTCGATGCGTCCGCCAACACCACCTTCGGGTTCTGGCTGCCGCCATCGCCCTCACTTGCGGGATTGACCGCTCGCGTGGGTTTCCTCACCGGTGATGCCGGCGCTCCCTCCGGAATCCAGACCGTCTCCGGCATCATCAGCGCGGGGCTGTAGCACTCGGAGCCGGGCCAGATGGCACGGGTTCCCGGGTACGGCTGCACTGGCGCGTCAATGAAGACGTGCGAGCAGCGCGGCGGCGATACGGGCGGAGGAGTCGGGGATGGAGGCGGCAAGTGCCGCGGCGCTCATGCGGGCGCGGAGTGCTTCGTCCTGCAGGAGTTGCTGGAGTTCCGTGACAAGTCGATTGGGCGACGTGGCCACGCGGCCGAAGCCGCGCCGGAGAGCGAGATCCACATTGCCGCGCTCCTGCCCCGGGATCCAATCGAAGATCAGCATGGGCGTGCCGGCGGCGCAGCCTTCCATGATGGATCCTGGCCCGCCCTTGGTGACGAGAATGTCACTCGCGACCATGAGTTCCGGCAGATCGTTCACGAAACCGTGAATGTGGACGTGTGCGCCGAGTTGCGCTGCGTTGAGTTCATCGCGCAAGGCGGAGTTGCGGGCGCAGACCACTTCGATGCGCGCACCGAGTGGCGCGGCAACGACGGCGCGAGCGAAGCGGCCGAGTTCTCCGACACCGTCGCCGCCGCCAAGCATGAGAATGACAGGTCGGTCGAACCCTCGCGCGCGGCGCAGCGCATCGCGTTCCATGCGCAGCGCAGGAAAGACCGGTGGCACGGGCTGGCCGCACACCTGGATGCGCGCTGCATCCATGCCGCCACGCACCATGATGTCGCGCGCTTCCGCAGTCGGTACACAATAGAGGTCAGGGCCGCGCGAGTACCAGGTCCAGTGCCCGGTGACGAGATCCGTGACCACCACCGCGAAAGGTGCCTTGTGGCCGATGGCGCGCATGGCCCAATGCACTTGGTGCGTGAGCAGAGGATGCGTGCTGATGACCAGATCCGCAGGATGGCGACGGAGAAGTGCCTTCAGCCCGCGTGCGTTCGACAAATAGCCGACACGCGCAGAAAGAGCCGCACGAACGGGGCCGTTGCTGAGATGAAAGCAGAGTCCCCACAGCCAGCGCAGATGCTTCATGCCGAAGGCATAGATGCCTGGCGCACGACTGAGCGGGAAAGGGCAGCCCTCCACCAGCGCATCCACAATGGTGACTTCGGCCTCTGGTCGCGCACGCGCGATTTCCGCGCGGAGCGCATTGGCAGCGGCTCTGTGGCCGCCGCCCGTGTCGCTCATCAGGATGAGCACGCGCATGGCGATTTCAGAGATCCTCGCTCTTCGCCGTGCGGGTCATCAGCGAGCGGAGCGCGTCAGCGGGTTTCTTGCCCTCGAAGAGAATGGCGTCCACTTCCGAGCAGATGGGCACTTCCACGCGGTGGCGCCGGGCAAGGGTCACCACAGAGCGCGCCGTATTCACGCCCTCGGAAACTCCAGACATGCCGGCGAGGACTTCCTCAAGAGAGCGCCCCGCTGCAAGTCCGAGGCCCACGCAGCGATTGCGCCCATGGGATGAGAATGATGTGGTGATGAGGTCGCCGATGCCGGCGAGCCCGAAGAACGTCGATCCACGCGCTCCCATGCGCATGGCGAGGCGCCGGATTTCCACGATGCCGCGCGTGACGAGTGCGGCCTTGGTGTTGTCGCCGTAACCAAGGCCATCCACGAGCCCGGCTGCAATGGCGATGACATTCTTCAGTGCGCCGCCAAGCTCCACGCCCACCGGATCGTTGTTGGTGTAGATGCGGAAACTCGGCGTGCCGAAGGCCTTCTGCAGGCGGCGTGTGAAGGTGCGGCTCGCGGCCGCCGCGACCACGGAACTCGGCACGCGCCGCGCCACTTCTTCCGCATGGCTCGGACCCGAGATCACGGCTACCTGCCTGCCCGGCCAGCATTCGCGGATGACCTGCGAGGGACGCAGGAGCGTTGCTGATTCGATGCCCTTGGTGAGTGACACCACGGGCGTCCGTGCCGGCAGTGCGGATGCGAAGCGTTCGAGCGTGGCGCGGAGGTGCGCTGTCGGCACGGCAACCACGAGGAGTTCGGCGTTCTCGACGGCCTCCTCTTCGGAATGAGTGAACTCGAGCTCTCGCGGCAGAGCGACTCCCGGCAGGTAGCGCGCGTTCTCGCGTTCCTCGCGCACGTGGTCGAGGAGGTCCTCGTCGTGGCCCCAGATGGTGACCTTGTGTCCGTTCTCCACGAGCAGGAGCGCCATGGCCGTGCCGAAGCCGCCGTTCCCGATCACTGCGACGCGGCTCATGACTTCCTTCCAAGGCGCGGCTCTTCACCACGCACGATGCGTTCCACGTTTTTCCGGTGCATGCAGAGAATGAGGGCCATGAGAACGAGGAGGAATGCGAGCCGGGCACCGCCATCGCCATCGATGGCGTGCCGACGTTCGAGGATCAGCCAAGTCACCGGCAAGCTCAATCCCGCCAGCATGCTGCCCACGGAAATCATGCGCGAGACGAGAACCGCGAGCGCGAAGATCGCCATCGCGCAGCCGAAAACAAGCGGAGCAATGGCGGCCACGGTGCCGGACCCGGTGGCCGCACCCTTGCCGCCGCGGAAACCGTGCCAGATCGGGAAGCAGTGCCCGAGGAGCGCGGCGACGGCCACGGGAACGCTGAGAGGCATCCAGGCTTCACCCTCGAACAGCGCAGTGCCAGCCTGTTCGAGCACGAATGCGGGAGCGAAACCCTTGGCAAAGTCGAGGACGTAGATGAACAACGCCCAGTTGCGGCCCAGGATCCTCCCGGCATTGGTGGCGCCGAGATTTCCGCTGCCCACAGCACGCAGATTCTGCCCTGTCTTCGCGCGCACGATGAGGTGCGCGAAGGACACGCTGCCCAGCGCATAGCTGCCGAGGATCCAGAGAATGGCCGCTGTATTCACGTGTGGCGATGCTAGCAGCGATGATCGTCCTCAGGCGAAGACGTACGATGCTGGCGGCATGAACGCAGTCCCCTTTTCAAGCCCGCCCGTGAAGCCCGCGCGCAACAAGGCACTTCTCCTCGCGGTGGGCGTCGCCGTCCTCTTTGCGTGCGGCATGCTGGTGCTGTTTGTCCAGCGCATCCACGGCGATGCGGTTTTTGAAGGCCCATTCACCGTGGCGGAGGAATTTCTCTCGCGCCTGAAGCATGGTGAAGAGACCTGTCTCTCGGCTGGAGATCCGGCGCGCCCCGGCTACATGGCGGCGTACGAACTTCTGAGCGAGGAGCGACGACGCAACTGGACCTTTGAAGATTTTTATCAGCTTTTTCTCATGCGCCAGAACGACCACGGACCTTTGGTGGTCTCGCGTCAGCGCGAGCGCGGCGTGAAGAGTGGCGGCATGGAGGCGCACGCCAGCTTCTACCTTGGATTCGGTCACGATGATGGGCGCGCTCTTCACGAAGAGGCTCTCGAACTGAACCTGCGCCGCTTGGGCGGGAAGTGGCAGATTTCGGATTGCACCTTCCTGGACTCGGGAGTGCGGGGTCGCTGATGCCACTCGTCCGCGTGGCCGTGGATACTGGCGGCACATTCACCGATGCCGTCACGGACGACGGGCGCGTGGTCAAGGTCCCGAGCACGCCAGACGATCCTTCGCTGGCGGTGACGGCAGCACTGAAGGCCCTCGGCCTCGGCGGGCCGGTGGCTCTCACGCACGGCACCACCGTTGGCACCAACGCGCTGCTCACACGCAGTCTGCCCGCGACCGGATGCATCACCAATGAGTGTTTCGATCACATCCTGCTCATCGGCCGTCAGGCGAGGCCGGATCTCTATGCACTCCAGCCGCGGCGCGCATGGCTGCCGCTCCGCCGCGAACATTGCGCTGGTGTACCCGGGCGCATGGATGCGGCAGGGCAGGAACTCGAAGCCTTTGATGCGGCGGAGTGCCGCCGCGAGGGCGCGCGTCTCGTGCGCGCAGGCGTGCGGGCGCTCGCGGTGGTTTTTCTGCATGCGTGGCGCAATCCACGTCATGAGCTCCTTGCGCAGGCGGCGCTCGCGGATCTCGGAGTGCCGGTGACCGTGAGTACAGATCTGAGCGGCGAGTTCCGTGAAGTGGAACGGGGCACAGCGGCCTTGCTCAATGCGGCCCTGCGCCCGGTGCTCGGTCCGTACCTCGAAGCATTGGCGCAGCGCGCGCCGACAGGCTCGCGCCTCGGCATCATGACCAGTGCGGGCGGGGTTGCCGCGCCGGAGCGCGCTGCGTTGGAACCCGTGAGGTTGCTGCTGTCAGGCCCTGCCGGAGCCGTGGTGGCGGCGGCGGACCTTGCGCGGCGGCATGGCCTCGCGCGCGCGTTCTCCTGCGATGTGGGGGGCACTTCCACGGATGTGGCGTTTGTCGAGGGCGCACTGCCACGAGTCGCGGAACTTGCCATCGCTGGGCACCGCCTGCGCGGAGCGAGTCTCGATGTGCAGACCGTCGGTGCCGGAGGCGGCAGTATCGCGAGCCTTGATGGCGGCGGTGCCTTGCGCGTGGGTCCCGAGAGCGCGGGTGCAGATCCCGGTCCCGCGGCCCTCGGCAACGGCGGGCCAGTGACCGTGACGGATGCCCTGTTGCTGCTCGGGCGCTTGCCGGCAGCCTTCCTGCCCCGCGCAGCAGAACGCCCTGACGAGGCGCTCGCACTTGCCGCGTTGCAGCCTCTCGCACGCAAGGCGGGGTTGTCAGCACGTCGTTGCGCCGAGGGAATCGTTGCCTTGGCGGAGGCCTCCATGGCCCGCGCGCTGCGCGCCATCGGCGAGGAACGAGGACGCGATCCCCGCAGCGCGACGCTGATTCCTTGTGGCGGTGGAGGCGCGCTGCACGCGAGTGCGCTTGCAGGCAGCCTCGGCATCAAGACGGTGTTGGTGCCGCCGCATCCGGGCGCCTTCTCGGCCACGGGACTCCTGCTTGCACCACTCACGGTGATCAAGAGCCGCACCTTGCTCGTGCCCCTCAGCGCCTCGAAGATGTTGCTCACGCGCACGGTGACGTTGCTTCAGCACGCGGCGCGTGCGGAGCTCGCCGCGGCCGGGGCGGCTCGGCGACCGGTGCGTTTTCATCTGACGGCAGATCTCCGTTACGCCGGGCAAGCCCATGAATTGGAGTTGCCGCTTTCAGCGCAACTTGAACGGGCGTTTCACGAGGCTCATCGCGAACGCTCCGGGTTCATGGACACGACGCGCGCGGTGGAACTCGTGAACGTGCGGGTGCGTGGGGAGGTCGCGTTGCCGGCGCCCGCGCCGTTCCGTCTGCCACCAGCGCGCGGTCTCCTGGCGCGGCCCGTCATGGAACTCCGCGGATTGCTCGCACGCGAGCCCATGACCGTTCACGACCGCGAGCTCCTGCTCGCGGGAATGGAGCTGGAAGGGCCGACGCTGATCGCGGATCGCACGGCCACGGTTCTGCTGCAAGCGGGTGACTGCGCCGTCGTGCAGAGTGACGGCAGCATCCTCGTGCGCGTGGGAGGTGTGCGATGAAGAGGTCGCCACGGAAGGGGAGCGCCCGCAGAGGTGCAACGTCCCGTCTCGATGCGGTCACCCTCAAGCTCTTCCATCATCTCCTTGGAGCGATCCCTGAGGAGATGGGCATCGTGCTCCGCCGCACGGCCTTCTCCATCAACATCAAGGAGCGCCTCGATTTTTCCTGTGCCATCACGGGCGCTGATGGCGCGCTGGTCGCGCAGGCGAGTCACATTCCGGTGCACCTCGGCAGTGCGCACCTCACCGCGGCCATGCTCATGGAGCGACTCCCGCTGGAGCGCGGCGATGTGGTGCTCGTGAATGATCCTTGGGCGGGAGGCACGCATCTGCCCGATATCACGCTCTTCGCGCCCGTCTTCGCCGCACGCGGAGCGCGTCCGGCGTTCGGATTGTTGGTGCGTGCTCACCACGCGGACGTGGGTGGTGCCAATCCCGGCAGCATGGGCCCCGCGCTGGACCTCTTCGGCGAAGGGCTCGTGATTCCGCCTGTGAAGCTCGTGCGAGGCGGCGTGTTGCAGCAGGAGCTGCTCGACATCGTGCTCGCCAATACGCGCGCGCCTGATGAACGGCGCGGAGATCTGCTCGCACAACTGGCCGCCATCCGCCACGGCTCAGCGCGTCTCGGCGCGCTGCTGCAGGAAGTCGGTGCGACGCGTTTGGCGGCCGCGGCGACGGCTCTGCGGACACACGCGCGGCTCAGTGCGGAGGCGCTCATCGCGCGCATGAAGCCGGGGCGGCACTCTGCGCGAGCGAGCCTGGATGGGCCGGGCACTCCGCTCATTGCGCTCACGCTGGCGCGGCGCGGGCGGCGACTTTCCGTCGATTTCACGGGCACATCGGCTCAGGTCGCGGAGCCTCTCAATGCCAATCGCGCCATCACCACCTCCGCCGTGTTCTATGTGCTGCGGTTGCTGCTCGATCCCGAACTGCCGGCCAACAGTGGCTGTCTCGATGCGCTGGATTTCGAGCTGCCAGAGGGCACGCTGATCAATGCGCGGCGTCCGGCCGCGGTGGCAGGCGGCAACGTCGAAACGAGTCAGCGTCTGGTGGATGTGTTGCTTGAAGCCATGCGCCGTGCACTCGGCGTGGATCTCCCCGCGGCCTCGCAGGGCAGCATGAACAACTTCACTGCGGGCGGGGTGCGCACTGACGGGTCTGCGTGGACCTTCTATGAGACCCTCGGCGGCGGAGCCGGGGCGTCGCGCGATGCACCGGGCGAGAGCGGCCTGCAAGTGCACATGACCAACACGCTCAACTCTCCCATTGAAGCGCTGGAGGCAGCCTTTCCAGTCCGAGTGCGCGCGTATCACTTCCGCAGCGCGAGTGGCGGTGCAGGAGCAGCATGCGGCGGGGACGGGCTGGTGCGGGAATTCGAGTTCCTCACTCCCGCCCAGGTGACACTGCTGGCCACGCGTCGTCGCGAGGGCGCTGCTGGTGCCGCGGGTGGTGCCGCCGGAACGCCGGGCGCGGATGTGGTGCTTGATGCAGCGGGAGCGCGGCGGCCGTTGGCTGGCTCGGCCACCATTGCGCGCGGCGCACGGGTGCGCATCGAGACTCCGGGCGGCGGCGGCTTCGGGCGCGCGCCTTTCCGGCGGCGCGCACGGTTGTAGACTCGCACACCATGCGAGGCGAAATGAAGATCCTGTCGGCCGCGATGTTGGTTGTCCTCTGCGCGGGATGCCAACTCGCAGGCGGTGGTGCGGATGCGGCCCAGACTCCTGCTGAAGTGAAGCAGATGCAGGAGAAGCTTGTCCCAGTGGTGAAGAAGATCCCCGGCGGCGATCGGGAGACGCTCTGGAAGGCCACCGAGAGCTACATGCAGCGCGTTTTTTCCTCCTCGGCGATCGCACTGCATGATCCGGTTCGGCAGGTGATGGAAACACGTCTGCTCGAGCACACGACGAACGGTCAGCCTGCCCGCACGGTGGTGACGGTGCAGGTCGCGGATGACCCGGAAGTGAAGGGCGGTGCGCGTCTCGGAGTCATCGCACAGCGCATCGACGCGCGCATGGATCTCGGCAACGCGGAATCCGGGCGTCCGGTTCCGACCATCTGGGTGATGGTGGGCAACAATGAAGTCGTCGCCGGTGAAGTCGCGGAGCAGATCATGCAGCGCTATCTCCTGCTGCGTGCCGGGCGCGATCCGGATGCGGAACTGCCCGCACCGCGGCGCATCGGGGACCTCGTGCCCGAGCGCGACGCCACGCGCCCCGTCGGGGCCACGCCCATTCGCTGAAGGTCACTCGACGGCGGATATCGGCCACGTGCCGATGGTGAGCACGCGCGGCGCGGCACCATCGAGCTCGACGAGACGCGCGGCCACACCGAAGCGGCGCGCGATGCGCGAGCGTTCCGTGGGCGCTGCAACGCAGAGAGCGGTGGCGGCGCTGTCCGCGATCAGTCCGTCCTGGGCGAGCACTGTGACCGCCACGGCGCGCGTGATCGGACGGCCCGTGCGTGGATCGAGGATGTGTGAAAGGCGGGCGCCGCCGCTGTCGAAATGCTGGAAGGCATCGCCCGAGGTCGAGAGCGCGCAGTGCGCGAGCTCGAGAGTTGCGACTTCAGTGCGGCCGGGGGCCGGGTCCATGCTCACGGTCCAACCGCGCTCTCCCGGCGGCGGCGCACCCAGCGCGATGTCTCCATCAAGGGCAACGAGATGGACACCGAGTCCAGCGAGCTGGAGCACGCGCGCGGCTTCCGTGACGGCGTGGCCCTTGGCGATGCCGCCGAAATCGAGGCGCATCGCGCGGTCCGTGAGGCCCGCCCGCATGCTCTTGCTGTCCATGCGGATCTTCCGCCAGCCGCTGCTCGAGGCCGCAGCCAGAAGTGCGTTGGCATCCGGCGCCATGCCACTCCGGCGCGCTTGACGCCAGAGGCGCGTGAGTGCTCCGCAACCCACGTCGAAGGCGCCGTCGGAACGCACGGAAAGCGCCGTCGCTGCGGCAAGCATTCCCAGGAGCTCAGGGCTTGCAGCATGAAGGCCGGGACCAGCCAGCGCGAGCCTTTCGGACTCGCTGTCCGGGTCATAGTCCGAGAGCACGCGTTCGAGAGCCTTGATGCGTCGCACCGCATCGCGTGCCGCGCTGACAGCCTGCTCTTCGGCGGGACTGAACACCTCCAGCCGCAGCGTGCAGCCCATGACCGGCTCTTCGAAGTGATGGCGCCGCAGTTCCTGTCCGTGCGCGGCGCTGTTCAGTACGATCATCGCGTATGTCATCCACCACATCGCGCGTGGTCGCGGCGCTCGGGCTCTCGGCAGTGCTGGCGTTCGCCGCACGCGGACAGGACGGAGCTCCGCCGGCGGCTTCTCCAGCGGTTCCGCCCTTCGAGGCCTACGCACAGCGCATCCCCGGAACGACGGTGGAGTTCAAGATGGTGCCCATTCGCGCTGGCGAGTTTCGCATGGGCAGCCCGGAGTCCGAAGCCGGTCGCCGCGCGGATGAGGGGCCGCAGCGCACCGTGAAGGTCTCGGCCTTCTGGATGGGCATGCATGAGGTGACCTGGGACGAGTACGAGCAGTGGCAGTTCAGCCTGGAGCTGAAACGGCGCGCAGCGGAACGTGAACTGACGAGCGAAGACAAGGCCGCGGACGCGGTGACGAGGCCCACCAAGCCCTACACCGACATGACCTTCGGCATGGGGAAAGAAGGCTACCCCGCCATCTGCATGACGCGGCTTGCGGCGCTCACCTATTGCGAGTGGCTCTCGGCGCGTACGGGACACTACTACCGCCTGCCGACGGAGGCGGAGTGGGAATTCGCCGCACGGGGCGGCACCACGACACGCTTCAGTTTCGGCGACGACGCGACCTCGGCAGAGGAGTTCGCCTGGTTCGACAAGAACAGCGCGGGCAAGACGCAGCCCGTCGGCAAGAAGAAGCCGAATCCCTTGGGGCTCCACGACATGCACGGCAACGTGATGGAGCTCTGCCTCGATCAGTACGCGCCCTACGCGGCCGCAGAGGTGACATTGGAAGATCCATGGCTCGCGCCGAAGACGGTCTATCCCACGGTCGCCCGCGGCGGTGCATGGAGCACGGCTGTGGATGAGCTGCGCTCGGCGCAGCGCCGCGCATCGGAGCGAGCCTGGAAGCAGAAGGACCCGCAGATCCCCCAGAGCCGCTGGTACTTCACCGACGCGCTCTTCGTCGGCTTCCGCGTCGTGCGCCCACTGAAGGAGCCTGCGCTGGAGACGCGCCAGCTCATCAAGTGAAGTTTTTTCAGGCGCGCGCAATGCACTGCGTGTAGATTCCTGCTTGCGCTGCGACAGCGATCCTCGTCTGTCGTGCGCGTTCCTTGAATCCCGCGGAGAGACGTTCTGCGCCATGTCCACCACCAGTGACCGTCGTGAATTCCTGCGCCATGGATCCGTTGCCATGGCGGCCGCAGCCATCTCGCATCGCGTGCTGCCTGTGCACAATTCCACGGACGCTCCGCTGCGTGTCGGGCTCATTGGTTGCGGTGGGCGCGGCACCGGCGCTGCGGCGCAGGCGTTGTCCACCGCGGGGCCTGTGGAACTCGTGGCCATGGCGGATGTTTTCGAGGATCGGCTCAAGAGCAGCCTGAAGCACCTTCGCGATCCGGAGCACGGCGTTCATGAGCGTGTGAAGGTTGCCCCCGAGCGCTGCCATGTGGGATTCGATGCGGCCGAGAAGCTCATCCAATCCGATGTGGATGTGGTGCTCCTCACGACGCCACCGCATTTCCGGGCGCAGCACTTCGCCCTGGCCGTGGCAGCAGGGAAGCATGTCTTCCTCGAGAAGCCCGTGGCCGTGGATGGCGTGGGCGTGAAGACGGTGCTGGCTGCGGCGGAAGCGGCCCGGCAGAAAAAGCTCTCGGTTGTCTGCGGTCTGCAGCGCCACTACCAGAACGGCTATCGCGCGCTGATGCAGCGCGTGGCGGACGGAGCCCTCGGCGACATCACGGCTGCACGCTGTGCCTGGAACATGGGTTTCCTCTGGAACAAGGAGCGCAAAGACAACTGGAGTGACATGGAGTGGCAGCTACGGAACTGGCTCTACTTCGTGTGGCTGAGCGGCGATCACATCGTGGAGCAGCACGTCCACAACATCGATGTCATCAACTGGGCGAAGCACGCGCATCCGCTGAAGGCCTGCGGCATGGGTGGTCGCCAGGTCCGTACTGATCCGAAGTTCGGAAGCATCTTTGATCATCACGCGGTGCGCTTCGAATACGCGGACGGCATGTGGCTGTTCTCCGAGTGTCGTCAGATTGAAGGCTGCAGAAGCGATGTGAGCGAGCACCTGGTGGGCAGCCGCGGCCGCGCGCACATGGATTCCGAACGCTGGGTCATCGAAGGGAAGGAACCCTGGACTTGGGCGGGCGCGAACAACAACCCGTATCAGACAGAGCACGACGAGCTCTTCGCGTCCATTCGCGATGGCCGCGCTCTCAACGATGGCGTGATGGTGGCGGAATCAACCCTCACCGCGATCATGGGACGCATGGCGACCTACTCTGGCCGCGAAGTCACATGGGAGGAGGCTCTGAACTCTCCTCTCGCTGCGCCGTGTCCCGTCAACTACGCTTTCGGTCCTCTTTCTGTTCCCCCCGTGCCGGTTCCCGGCGCGAAGGCCTGACAAGGAGTCTTGCTGATGTCGCTTGATCGCATGGCGCCGGACCGGCGCGCCTTTCTTGGTACTGCGGGAGCTCTGGCGCTCTCGGCCACGGCGTTCGGGAACATCCCGCTGCGCAGGCGGGATGAAATCCGTGTGGGCCTCGTGGGTTGCGGCGGGCGTGGCACAGGTGCTGCGGTGAACGCACTCAACGCGGATCCAGCCGTGCGCCTCGTGGCCATGGGTGACTGGTTCCCGGATCGCATCGAGCGCGCATTGGCCGGCCTCATGGAAGACGAAGGTCCGCCGGCAACGGGCCCGGACGGCAAGCCTGTGGCGGGCAAGCCCTCCATTGCCGAGCGTGTGGATGTGCCGCCCGAACGGCGCTTCAGCGGCCCGACTGCCATCGACCGGGTGCTGGCCGAAGACATCGACATCGTCATCCTCACCACCTCCCCGGGCTTCCGCCCCTCGCACCTCGAGAAGGCGGTGGCTGCGGGCAAGCACATGTTCGTCGAGAAGCCCGTGGCTGTGGATACGCCCGGACTGCTGCGTGTGCGCAAGGCCTGCGAAGCTGCTGCGGCAAAACAACTTGTGCTCGTCAGCGGACTTTGCTGGCGCTACGACAACGGCATGCGTGCGACTTTCGATGCCGTGCACAAGGGCGGCATCGGTGAGCTGCGCGCGATGCAGTGCGGGTATCTGACGGGCAGTCTCTGGCACCACGGCCGCAAGCCCGAGTGGAACGAAGCGGACTACCAGATCAGGAACTGGCTCTACTTCAACTGGCTCTCGGGCGATCATCTGAACGAACAAGCGATTCATTCGCTGGACAAACTTCTCTGGGCGCGACAAGATCAGCCGCCCGCGAAGGTTGTCGCCATGGGCGGTCGCCAGGTGCGCACGGACCCGAAGTTCGGACACATCTACGACCACTTCTCGGCGGTCTACACATGGCCGGATGGCGTGAAGGGCTTCGCGTGGTGCCGACAGATGGACGGCTGCAAGAACGATGTCAGCGACCATCTCTTCGGAGTCGATGGTGTGTGCGATGTGTTCAAGCACTCCATCAGCGGTGCGCACGAGTGGAAGTACACCGGCCCGTCAAACAACATGTACCAGACGGAATGGGACGAACTTCTTGCCGCGGTGCGCGCCGGAAGAACGATCAACAACGGCGATTACATGGTGAAGAGTACGATGTTGGCGATCATGGGACGCATGGCGGCTTACACGGGCCAGGAGGTCACGTGGGAGCGGGCATGGGAATCGCGCGAGGATCTCACTCCCGCGAGCCTCTCCGACGCAGATCTGAAAGTGGCGCCAGTGGCCATGCCGGGAATCACGAAGTTCGTTTGAACAACCCCACCTGAAAGTTTGCTTGTGTCGAAAAGTCCCCGGAGCGGAGCGGCCGCTGCGGGGACTTTCCTTTTTCCGCCGCCGCGTGCGGCGCCCGACCGCTGCGCATCTCGCAGCATGTCCGCGCTATCTTGTGTGCATGAACCTCACCTCGTCCGGCATGGTCAAGGTCGTTGCGCTCGCGGTTCTCTTTGGTGCACTCACGGCGCTTGCTCGTGCGCAGGATGCGCATGCGCTCGTCGGCCCGTGGCACGGCAGCATCGAGATCCCGCCCAACATCTCGTTGCGCATGCAGGTGGATTTCAAGCAGAGCGAGTCCGGCCTCGGTGCCGAGATCCGTGTTCCCGAGCAGACCGACGCGGCACTGCCGCTCGACAACGTGCGTGCCGAGGGTGAGAACATCCACATGGAGTTCGCAGCGGGCATCGGGCGCGCGACTTACGATGGAACGCTGAAGGATGGCGTCATCAGCGGAACGTTTCTGCAGAACGGTATGCGTGGGACATTCCGGCTGGAGCGCGGCGCGTTGCCTCAGCCGGAGGTGAAGCCCCTTCCCGGCCGCCACGAAGAAGTGCGCATCAAGGCGGGCGAGATCGAACTCGCCGGGACTTTCAGTGTGCCGGAGAGCACTGGGCCGTTCGCAGCGGTGCTTTGCATCACGGGCTCAGGAGCGCAGAACCGCGACGAAGAGGTGGCTGGTTTCGCCTTCTTCCGTGAGCTTGCCCGCTTCCTCCTTGGTGAAGGGGTTGCGGTGTTGCGCTGCGACGACCGCGGCATCGGTGCGTCAACGGGCTCCGCCTTGACCGTCACTACGCACACGAACACGGACGACATGGAAGCGGCTTTTCGCTGGCTCCTCGCGCGGAAGGAAGTGGATCCACTGCGCGCGGGGCTCGTTGGTCACAGCGAAGGCGGCGTGATCGCGCCCCTGCTCGCAGGGCGCATTTCAAGCACCGGGTTCCTCGTGTTGCTCGCACCGAGCTGCGTGAAGGGTGATGAACTCCTCTTCCGGCAAGGCGAACTGCTGCTCAAGGCCGGCGGTGGCACGAAGGCCATGGCCGTCGCGAAAAAGAAGATGCAGGCAGCGCTCTTTCACTGGATGCGCACGGGCGATGGGCGCGCAGAAGTGGATGCACTCGTGGGCGAGGAAGCCCTGGCAGCGAGGAAGAACATGCCCGAGTCCTTGCGCGGCGCGACGGAAGAGGAGTTCGTTGTGCAGTACCTGAAGCGTGCGCTGGCCCAGTGCGACAGCCCCTGGATGCGCGCCTTCATCGATCACGATCCGGCGCCTGCATTGCGTGCAGTGCAGTGTCCAACGCTTGCGCTGTTCGGTGCGCGCGATCTGCAGGTGCCACCGTCGCAGAATCGGCCAGCACTTGAGGCCGCATTCGTCGGCAAGGAAGCGTTGCTGCGCGTGGTGACCGTTCCGAAGGCGAACCACCTTTTCCAGTCCGCGCTGACCGGTGGGGTCCACGAGTACACCTCTCTCAAGAAGGAATTCGCGCCGGGCGTATTCGACGAGCTCGGGGCGTTCCTGCGCGCGCGCACGGCGCCCCAGGGGAAGTGAACGCGCCTCAGACCTGGAAGGCCTGATCGCCTCCGAGGACCTGTACGGGTGCATTGCCCGTCAGTGTTCCGGCGCTCAGTTCTTTGCTGATGACCGAGCCGTCCCGCAGAACGAGTTCCACGCGCCCGCCTTCGTGCAGGCACGGAGGTTGTGACGAGAGATGGAGTTCCGCCACCAGCCAGCTCAATTGAAATTCGTGTTGCTGAACTCCATCGCGCACAAGGACACAGCGCATGGACATGGCCCCGCCCGGAAGCACGAGTTCCAGAGCCGCTGGCTTGGGCTGCCGCACGCGCAACTCCACGCGCACGAGATCGACGGGAATCAGCATCAGCCCCAGGCCACGGCGCCTTCAGGCCACCAG
Organism: Planctomycetia bacterium; assembly: GCA_005790545.1. Taxonomy (GTDB): domain Bacteria; phylum Planctomycetota; genus SXUL01. The sequence continues at coordinate 19,687 of SXUL01000075.1, forward strand.
TAGAGGATGAGCATGTGGCCGCCCGCTGTCGTGGGGGCATGGCGAGAACCAACCGGCAGCACCATCCATGTGGCGTTGCGGCCTTCGAAGGTCACGGAATTGTCATCCGGGAAACAGAGGCACACTTCGCCCTTCACGTGCGTGTGGAAAGGGCCCGCGACCGAGTCCATGGAGACGGCGTCGATGGAGCAGCGCCCCGGGTCGTTCTCGGGCTTGGCGATGCGGGAGAACTTCATGCTGCCTTCGCCGCGATTGCAGATGGTGCCGGCGGCAAGCGCTGTGCGGGCTGCGGTAGCAATGAGGGCGATGTCTTCGCCTTGAGCGGGGAAGGCTGTCTCCAGTGCCCGTTCCGCGGCCGTGGCATCCGCGAGATCCAGCGTGCTCACAAAGCGCGAGATCGGCGCGAGAAGTTCCTTCAGGTCGCTCATGGTGTTGCCGTTCCTTCAGACCTCGAAGCGGGGCAGCAGATCCGGGGGCGGAACCGCTCCCGGTGGATGGCCTGCCGCACGCAGGCGTTCGAAAGTGTAGATGCCCGTGGAGTGCCCGTCAGTGAACTCGAGCTTCAGTGCGTAGTTGCCGACTTCTTCGAGGCCGCGGAGCGCGATGCTGTGGAACGCGGTGCGCCCCATGCGCGGCTTCTCGGTGGACGGCTGGCAGGGCGCGCACGGACAGTCTGCGCGGAGTTCATCCAGCCCGTACCACCGCTCGCTGCCATCAGACCAGCGGATAGCGAGGATGCCCGGCTCCGGGATCCGGACGTTCAAAGGCACCGCGTGCATGGCCGGGCTCAGGTGCGCGAGTAGTACGGGTTCGAACCCGCCGCGTGGTCGGTGGAGTCGAGGATGTCCACCACCTCGGGCACCCGTGCGCGCACGGCCTGTTCGACGCCCTGTTTGAGCGTGGCGGTGGAGGAGGCGCAACCGTGACAACCGCCGGCCATCTTCACGTAGACGATGCCGTTCTTCACTTCGAGGAGGTTGATGGCACCGCCGTGCATGGCGACTGCCGGGTTGATCTCCTCGTCGAGGATGCGCTGCACGCGCTCGCGGATGCTGTCATCGAGGTCCGTGCGTCCGAGCATGCCCTCTGCAACGGACGGTTCTCCTGAAAGCATGTGCGCTCGTACCGTCGCGCCTACGGCCTTGGCGAGGGTCAGCCACTCCACGGCATCCGTGCGCGTGACCGTCAGGCCAGTGCCGCGGAAGAGGACGCTCTGCACTCCGAGCAGTGCAAAGAGTTTTTCAGCGAGCGGGGAACCCTGTGCGGAGGCCGCATCGGCGAACCAGACGGTCCCATCCACCACCTGCCGGTCCACCTCGAAGTCGCACTTCATGGGATTCGGCTGGGGGCGGGCGATGATGCGGATTTGCTGGGGCTGAGGGTCAGGCATGAAGGCTTCCGTGGCTGCTGGCGATGATAGCGCGCTCAGGTCGCGTGCTCAGAATCATGAATTCTTGATCGTTTCCCGGATTTTGTGTCACAGCGGAGGCTGGTTTGGAACATTAGGACAGAAAGTGCTCTGTTTGTGCCCGAAGCGTCATGCCAGGGCTCGGAACGGGGCATGGACCACACGACTCCTTGTGAGCCTTGACGCAGGCCAGGGCACCTCGGAGGTGACAGTACATGGCGTAGTGGCACCCGTTCGCGGGTGCGGGAAGCGAGGCATGGCTCGCGGATCCGGCGGGGTCCGCGGGCGCCAAGCTCCGGGCCCGGGGTCGCAAGACCTCGGGCCTGTCTTTTTCTCAGCGGGCGCTCGCGCCATCGTTCAACCACTTGAGGACTGCTCCGCGCGCCTCGGCATTGAGCCCGGCACGCGGGCCGTAGTGCTCCACGTGCAGGGTCCACTCAGCGGCGCTGTAGTCTTCGCGCGGGTACGGCTCGTGGCAGGATCCGCAGCGTTTCATGTAAAGCCGTTCGCCGTCGAAGGATCCATCGGGCCGGCGATAGTCATCGAGGGACGCGCAGGCGGCGACGCTGAGCGCGAGAACGGTGAGCAGCAAGCAGGTGTGGAGCATGACGAGCCTCAGAAGTACGTCGCGAACGAAGCCACGATGCGGTCGTTGTCCACGTCCGGGAGCGGACCCGGTTCCGGGAACCACTGGTACTCGACCTTGAACACCGACTGCGCCACGGGCCGGAAGCTGAGGCCGAAACTCCAGCGGCTTCGGTCGTCGCGATAGGCGTCGCCGCGCGTGGCGAAATCGACAGCGGTTCCCGAGACGTCGGTGTCCACGGAGTCGAAGCGCAGGTTGAGGGAGAAGGTGCTGCGCTCGCCGAGCATCCTCATGCCGCGCCAGGATTCGTCGAAGGGGAAGAAGCGCCAGCGTGCCTCCGCATACCAGCCCTCCATGCCCGGGGGCACTGGTGTCGCGAGGGTGGCGCCATCTTCGAGGCGGAGGTTCGCATACTCGCCGAGGAGTTCGAACGGTCCCTTGCGCAGGCGCCCATCGAAGCCCCACATACGGGCTTCGCGTTCGCCAGCGCCGTCGTACTTGCCGCTGAGCCCGCTCACGCCGAAGCTCAAGGCATCGAGGAACTCGAGGTCGAGACTGCAGCCCACGCGCCCCACGAAGGTCTTGTTGTCGTTGTTGTCCTTGCGGAACGAAGCGCGCGCGTTGCGCGTGCCATCGATGGCCGAGAACTTCTCGGTGAAGCCGTTCACGAGAGCGAGGTCGTAGCTGAGCGTGATGCCACCAGGCTGCACCGAGCCATAGAGGCCGAGGCCAGAGTCGTTCCACGCGCTGGGGATGATGCGGCGGGCCACGAGGGGTCGATCGGTGAACTCTTGCAGCGGGGAATCGTGTTCCGCATTGAACTGCCCGAAGGGCACGAGCAACGATCCGACCTTCAGCTTCACAGGCTCGCTCAGGTCCACATGGGCTTCGGCATACTCGATGAGGATCTGGTTGCCGGTGAGGTAGTTGCCGCTGCCGCTCATGTACCCGCCGCCCTCGAACTCGATCTCCGAGCGGAAGCTCACGGGGCCCGCCAC
>SXUL01000076.1 GCA_005790545.1 Planctomycetia bacterium
CTTGCGACTGCGGACATCGACAACGATGGAGATCTCGACCTCTTCGGCGTCCGCTATGTGAAGACACGCTACGGCGAAAACGTACCCCAACCGCTCCATGACGCACGGAACGGCCCGACGAATCACCTGCTCCGGAATGACGGAGAGAAGGGCTGGACCGACATCACCGAGGCTTCGGGGCTCGGAGCGGACAACGCACGCTTCTCGCTCGCCTCGGCCTTCACGGACCTTGATGACGACGGCGACGCGGATCTCGTGATCGCCAATGACTTCGGCAAGAAGCAGCTTTGGCGGAATGACTGCGCTCACTTCACCGAGCTCGCTGCCGCCGCGGGCACCGAAGACACCGGCGCGGGCATGGGCGTCAGCGTCGGTGATCCTGACAACGATGGCGATCTCGACCTCTACTTCTCGAACATGTTCTCCGCGGCCGGGCGACGCATCGCCTTCCAGGAACAATTCCAGAAACAAGAGGATGCCGCTTCGCGCAGCGCTCTGAGGAACCTCTCCTTCGGCAACACGCTCCTGCTCAATAGCGGCGGCCTCCGGTTCGCGGATGCGGCGCAGACGAGCGACACCTACTTCGGTCGCTGGGCCTGGGGCGCCCAATTCGCAGACTACGACAACGATGGCGACGAGGACATCCACGTTCCGAACGGCTTCGTGACCTCGCCGCTCGAAGACGACTTGTGAAGCTTCTTCTGGCGCCGCGTGGCGTCGGAAGCACCGCTCTCCGTGGGAGAGCCAACCAGGGAATACGAGGGGCGCTGGATGGACATCGGTCGCCTCATGCTCGACGGCTGGTCGTGGAGTGGCCGCGAACGCGACAACCTGCATCTGAACATCGGCAATGGACGCTTCGTGGATGCAAGCGCCGCATCCGGGCTCGACTTCATCGAAGACGGTCGTGCTCTTGCCACCGTCGATTGGGATGGCGATGGCCGTCTGGATGCTTTCCTCCGGAATCGCAACGCACCCGGGCTGCGTTTCCTCCACGGCAATGCACCACGCGAACAGCATTGGGTCGAGTTCTCGCTCCGCGGAGTGAAGTCGAACCGCGACGCCATTGGTGCGCGCATCACGCTGCGTGCCGCGGGACGAACCTTCACGCGCGAACTGCGCGCTGGCGACGGCTACCTCTCACAATCAAGCAAGACGCTGCACTTCGGACTCGGCGCTGCAGAAGCCCTCGATTCCATGTGCGTGCGCTGGCCATCGGGGCTCACGGAGGAACACACGGCTCTCGCCGTGGACACGCGCCACATGCTCACCGAAGGTGTGCCTCCCGTCATGGCACCTCGGCGCATGGTCACGCTGCCCGCGCCGTCCGAGGTCCTCGTCCCCGCCCGGCCGGAACAACGCCTGGTGCTGCGCACACCCTTGCCGTTGCCGCCGCATCTCATCACGGCGGAAAAATCTCCTGCGGGTGGGGCGACGGCGATCTTCATTCCCGGCAGCGATGCGCTCGCGAACGCCACACTGCTCGAGGATCTGCTCGTGGCGCCAGAGCGGTTGCGGGCCGCGGAACTCCACATCGCAGTGCTCGCGGCCGCGGAGGGCGCACTCGCAGAGAGGCTTGCGACAGCACTTCCTCCGGAACTCGCGAGCGTGCGTACAGCAGCAAGCGTGACGAGCTGGCGCGCCATCCACCAGAATCTGCTCGGGCCAGCGAAGGTGCCTGATGCACCCTGCATCTTCCTCGTAGATGCTGCGGGGCTGTTGCAGAGCATCTGGTGGAGTCGCGTCGACGCGGCCGCGCTCCTTCGTGATGCGTCCCTCGCTGCCATCGGCAACAACGCGGCGCTCCCGCGCGCGAGCTTCCCGGGGCGCTGGTACTACGGCCACCTCCCGGACATTGCAGGCCTTGCGGCAGCGCTAAGGCGCACGGGCGACGGTCCGGCCGTCGGTTTCTATGTGCTTCTCGCCGAAGATCTCCGCCGTCGCGCGAACCCGCGCTGAAGAACGCCTTTCCGAACCCTCGTGCGGGCAAGGGGTTCGCCGCACAGGGCCTTGCAGTGTCATGCTGCCGTCTTGACGCTGCGCAGCGTGACTTTCTTGTTCACTTGCGAGAGGTCTGCGCTCTATACTGAAGCGCCCCACAAGGGACTGGAGTTCTCCCGTGCTGAAGATCAGTCTTTCCATCGCGCTTTTTGCGGCCACGCTGGCCGCCCAGCTGCCGAGCTCGGTGAATCTCACCATCACGAGCAACGGGCATTCACTCGTGCAAGCACTGCCGGGGACCATCCCCTACACCGTGCGTGCCGAGCTTTCGAACACCATGAATGAAGGCCTCGCGGCCATCGTGTTCGATCTGGTCTGGTCCAGCGGAAGCATCACGCAGGCTGTAGCCGGTCCTGGCATGTCTGCATTCATGGTCCCGCAAGGTGTGAACAACCCCGCGGGCTTCGGCGGCACCGTGATCGGCAACCGCTTGAAGCAGGTGGGTGGAGCGCAGAACACCATCGGGAACACGCTCGGCGCGTACCCACTCGGCAACGTCACGACGAGCCTCGCGCAACCGGGCGGCTCCGTCGTCGTGGTCACGGGCAGCGTCGTGGTGCCCGCCGCCGCGGGGGCCCACGTCCTCAGCATCGAAAACGTCCACTGCAATGTCATCCGTCAGGGCGAACTCGGCGTGCCCTACTGGAAGGTCGAGCAAGCCGCCATCGGCAGCCTCACGAACCTCGGTGTGAGTGTCTCGCTGCTCAACGCCAATGCAGCGTCGCTGTCACTCACCACGGGCGGAAGCGTGAACATGCTCTTGCAGGCTGGCGCATCCTTCGGCTCGTCGACGTATTTCGTCGGAGGCAGCGCCACGGGCACCAGCCCCGGCATTCCCGTCTCCGCCACGGCCAGCGTGCCACTCGCGTGGGACTGGTACACGGACTTCAGCCTCAACTATCCGAACAACGCCGTGCTCGCGAACAACCTCGGCATGCTGGATGCCTCGGGCACGGCCACGATCACATTCTCGCTTCCGGGTGGTGTCATCCCTGTCTCACTGGCAGGCCTCACCCTGTATCACGCTGGCCTCGGGCTTCCCCCGGTCTTCGTGAGCAACCCTGTGAGTTTCCTCCTCACCCTCTGATGAACACCAACACCTGCCAGAGACTTTCTGCGGCAACAGCAAGTCACACGGAGCCTTGAGATCATGAACAGACTTTCGATCCCCGCACTCGCGCTCGTCTTCGTCGGGAGCGCTGCGCTCGCGACGGCCCAGGGTTTCAACAACCAGTGGGCTCGCTTCAACGACGAGACCGCGACGCGCCTCGTCACGATCCCGAGCCTCGGAACAGCGGACGTGGATGAAAAAGACTATGGCTTCGGCGATTTCGATCGCGACGGAGACATCGACCTCATCGTCATGCGCAAACAGCCCTTCACCTCTCCCGGCAAGCGCGTGAATGTGCTCTTCATGAATGAAGGCCTGAAAGAAGGCCACGCTCTTGACGGCATTCTGGTGGATCGCACCACGCTGTTCGCGAGCAACGCCACCATCGCAGGAGATCAGGGCTTCAACACGGCGACCAACGATCGCGACGTGGCTGTAGCCGACTTCGACAACGACGGTTGGCTGGACTTCGTCACCGCGGTCACCATCAGTGACGGCGATCCAAAACACATCTCACACCCGCGCATCTACACGAACCGCGGCAACAACGCGAGCGGCCAGTGGCTCGGGTTCATGTTCAATCCTGATCGCAGCCCGCAGCTCTACACCATCAACACCAACGGCACGGCCAACACCGCCAACCCTGTGGCAGGACGCTTCTGCTCCGTGGCAGCCGGCGACGTGACCGGCGACGGCTACGCGGACATCTATCTCGGTGACTACGACTCGGGTGGCGGCAGCGCCGAACCCGCGGGCATCGACACGAATGACCGACTCTGGGTGAATCAGGGCGCCGCCAATCCCGGCTTCTTCACGGACTCGCTGCGGTCGCGCATGAGCGCCAGCATGCTGCTTTCGGCATTTGCGGCCTCATCACACATTCTCGACCTCAATGGCGACGGCCTCAACGACGTACTCAAGAACACCGCGTTGCAGGCGCCCCAGAACGTGTCGTGCATCTACGACCTTCCGGCACAAGGTGTGTTCGACCTGCTCCAGATTGCCCACACCAACGCGCCCTATTTCGTTTCGCCTGGCGACCTGAACAACGACAACCGGCCTGACATCGTGGTCACCGATGACGCGGCCGATCGCTTCCGCTTCAACCTCGGCAACGACCCGCTCGGCCAGGTGAGCTGGAGCGCGTCCTACACCTTCTCGTTCCTCGCGGGTGCTGACGACGGCTTCGGAGCGCAGTCGGCCATCGTCGATCTCGACAACGACGGTTGGCGCGATGTGTTCATCGTGGACGTGGATGTGGACATCAGTGGCTGTGGCCGGCGCCTGCACATCTATCACAACGTGGGCAATGCCCCGACCAACACGTTGCGCGAAGAAACGCAGGCAGCCGCGGGAGCCACTTGGGTGGGCGCGGTGGGCTTCGCTGCGGGAACGAACATGACCGGCACGCACAACGTGGCTCCGTTCGACCTCGATGGAGACGGCTGGACGGATGTCGTCACTGGACGCTGCACCACCACGCACGTGATGATCAACAAGCCCGTCGGCCTGGAGTACAGCGGCAACGGCACGCCGAGCTGCAAGGGCACGCTCGGCATGGGCGCCAACAAGAAGCCGAAGATCAACACGCCGGACTTCGCGCTCACAGGCTGGCGCCTGCCGCCGAACAGTGTGGGCTACGTGGCCATCCACACCGTCGCCAACCCTGCGGGCTTCGACCCCCTCGGAGTCGGCGTCACGATGTACGTGAACCCGCTCGATCCCGCGACGCTGCTCTTGCCCATGCTCAGCAACGCGGACGGCAAGGGCATGCTCGGCATCGGACTTCCCAATGTTCCCGCTCTCGCGGGCATCACATTCAAGATCCAGTCGTTCTGGTCGCTCGCAACCATGACGCAGCCGAACGGGCAACCCTGCCCGCCGGTGAACGCCATCAACTGGGGCAGTTCCAACCTGCTCACGCTCACCATCCAACCTTGAGTTGTTTCATGCGGGGTCGGCCATGGTCGGCCCCGGGGTTTTCGCCATGCGCATCCACCATGCATTCCTCTTGATCCTTTCGCTTGCCCTCACACTGCAAGCCCAGGTCCAGCTCCAGCCGCGTGCCGGCAAGCCCGTCCTCGGGCTCACCGCATCGCAGCTCGCCCGCTTCGACGCCGGGCGCGTGGTCTTCAACACGCAGATCCTGCCAGGAGAGGGGCTTGGCCCCTGCTTCAACCAGCAGTCCTGCGGTGGTTGCCACGGCATCCCGGATGCTGGCGGCGCTGGAACCATCGAGGTGACGCGCTTCGGCATCGCCGCGACGGGTGGCATGCCGTTCAATCCGCTGGGCGCGCTGGGTGGTTCACTGCTGCAAAGCCAGGCCATCAATCCAGCCTGCCTCGAGGTCGTGCCCGCAGCGGCGAACGTGGTCATCAATCGCATCACGCCGCCAGCATTTGGCATGGGGCTCGTGCAGGCCATTCCCGACGCGGCCATCATCGCCAACGCCATCAATCCTCCCGCAGGCGTGAGCGGCATCGTGCACATGGTGGGAGCTTTCGAAGATCCTGCGGGAGCACCGTTGCACGCAGGACGGTTTGGCTGGAAGGCGCAGGTGGCAACGGCTCTGACATTTTCAGCAGATGCCGCACTGATGGAGATGGGGCTGACCAACCGCTTCGTCACCACGGAACAAGCACCGAACGGGAATGCCGTATTGCTCGCGCAATGGGATCTCGTCGCTGATCCAGAGGACGGGCCCGACGCACAAGGGTTTCACAAGATCGACCGCATGGCGGACTTCCAGCGTTTTCTCGCGGCTCCGCCACAGACGCCGCGGAACGGCATGGGAGGCGAAGCCATCTTCATGAGCATCGGCTGTGGCAGCTGCCACACCCCGAGCTTCACCTCCGGCACGGTGGCTGAAGCGGCCCTCTCCAACAAGACCTTCCGCCCCTACGGCGATTTCCTCCTCCATGACATGGGCAGCCTCGGCGATGGCATCGTCCAAGGTGCCGGCACCGAGAACGAAATGCGTACGGCCCCACTCTGGGGTGTGCGCGCGCGTCCGGCGCTGCTGCACGACGGTCGCGCCACCGGCCAGGATTTCGCGGGCAACATCGATCTCTCCGTGCAAGACCACTTCGGCGAGGCAAGCGCTTCACGGCTCGCGTGGAACGCGCTCTCCTTCGCGCAGCAAGCGCTGGTGGTGAACTTCCTCGACAGCCTCGGTCGCGCGGAGTTCGACCACGACGGCGACAACGATGTCGACATGGTGGATTGGTTCTACATGCGCATCGGTTTCACGGGGCCGGTCCCGACATACATGCCCGATGACGCGAACAGCCGGCACGATGTCGATCAGGACGGCGATCTCGATGTGGTGGACTTTGTCCACATGCAGCGCGCCTTCAGCGGCCAGTGACAGCGAGTCCCATGCCGCAACGCAGCAGCACTGGCACCATGGTGCTGGTGCTGCTCGTGCTTTTTGCGGTCGCGTTCATCGGCATGGCCACGTGGCTTGGCACCCAAGGCCGCACGGCCACCTTCCCTGCTCCGGCCACGTCCATCCCCGCCGAAGCCATCGCGCTGGTGCGCGAAGCAGACGCATGTTTCGCGACCGGAAGGACGGCGGAAGCTCAGAACCTCGCCGAGCGAGCCATCGCCATGGAGCCCGGACACGCAGAAGCCCATCGCATGCTCGCCCGCGCTGCGGCCCGCCTCGGTGACATCGGCAAGGCCAAGCACGCATGGCGCGTGGTGCTGCACCTCGTGCCGGGAGATGCGGAGGCTGAAGCCTCCATCAAGCGGATGGAGTGAGCCCCCGCGCGGCAGGCGGCAGAGCCGGGGTGACCCACGCGCGGAGCCCGAGCGCGGCCCAGCTTTTCGGGAGCGGGAAGCGACACAACCATCCGTCGAGCAGCACCAGCACGGGCAGCAGAAGGCGCACAAGTCCGCGCACCCAGCGCCAGCGCTGATGCACGACAAACGCATTCGCAACGAACGGCGCGAGGAAATGGGCGTACTCCTCGCGCGCCGGAGCCAACTGCAGCAGGGCCTCCTGATGTCGCCGTGCGCGGTGCGTCCCATCCTTCCTGGCCACGGAGAAGCCGCGCGTCCGGTCGCGCGCGATGGCTCGCCGCCACGATTTCTCGTCGAAGGCATGACGCAGCCATGAACCGAAGCAGGCGCTCATCACACGCGAGAGACGCGGGTGATGCCCTTCGAGGCAGTGCGGTCTGGCAACGATGAAGAGTCCGCCCGGTTTCAGCAGGCGCTCCACCAACCCCTGCACTTCGGCGGGGCTGAGCGAGAGCCGTCCCGCAGGGTCCACGATGCAGATGGCATCGAACGCCTCCGGACTGGTAAACGTCGCGGGATCGCAGCACTCGAAGTGCACACGCTCCGCAAGCCCGCGCGCGACAGCCGCCGCCTTCGCGCGCGCAACCGCCGGCGCCGCGATGTCCGTACCTGTGACTCGGACATTCAACGCAGATGCCATCCAGAGCGCGAGCGTGCCCTCGCCGCTGCCGAGCTCGAGAACTCGTCGCGCGCGCTCTTCCTGCAGACTGCGCAAGAGGAAGGAGCGGACGGGCCGGGAAAGCGTTGTTGTCAGGCTTGCATCGTCGGTCCAGTCCTCGACGCCGCCGCCCACCTGTGTCCGACGTGTGGCAAACTGCCTGTCCACCGGAGTCCGCGTCGCCAGATCCTGCACGCCGGCTTCAAGGCTCCAGCGCGGACGCCAACCGAGTTCGCCGCGCGCGCGGTCGGCCGGATAGCGGTAGTGAGCGCGTTCGGAAGCCGCTGCCGCAAAGAGCGGCGGCTTGAGCGGAGACACCTCCAGCCCCCGCTTTCTCGCCACGCGCTCGAGCGTCCGCAGCACGTCTCCGACAGTCGGCTGCTCTTCGCCGGTGATGTGATAGATGCCGTTCCCACGCTGCACGGCGCGTGCAACAGCTTGCGCGAGATCGGCAAGATGCGCCGGGTGGTAGCGGTGGTTCGCCCACTCCAGGCGCACCTGTTCTGCATCCGGGTGCCGCAGCAGGTCGAGGGCCGGCAGCAGGAAGCCCGGATCTCCGCCGCCATAGAGATGGCCCGCTCTGAGAATCACCGTGGCGACACCGCGCTCCCGCGCGAGGTAGAGGCTGTGCGTCTCGACGGCCTGCAGGGCACCACCGACATGGCTGGCCGGCGCGGGTGCGTGCGATTCAAACCGCTCGCCATCCAGAGCCGCAAGCGGCCCAGCCGCTTCGATGCTCGAAATGAGAATGAACCGTTCGGCGCCCACGTGCTGGACCAGCCGCTCTGCCACGCGATAGCGGCGCTCGGCGATGTGACACAGCTCTTCGCTTGGTCCATCACCGGGTCCCAGCGCGTTGGCCAGAACGCACACATCGCAGTGCGGCAACGACGGCAGCGGAGCGTCCGGTTCCGGGAGCGGCGCGGAAACGACTTGCACGCGGGTTTCATCCCATGGCTGACGCACCGCTGCTGGATCGACCCACGCCACCACGCTGTGGCCTTCGGCCAGCAAGGCTTCGATGATGCTCAGCCCCGGCTCTGCATGAGCCCCAAGCACGAGGATTCGCCTGAAGAAGACTGGCAGTTCGCTGGACACGCCTCGGCCTCCGCCAGCGATCGTTCGCGCACGCCCGTGCGCGGCCGACCTCTGGGCGCTACGGTGGGCATCATATCCCCGCACCATGACTGACGACCCCAACCTCATCCGGATCGGAAACGCCAACGCACGTGAGGATGTCCTCCGTGACGGCCGGCTCCACTTCGTGAGCGGACGCGGCCTCGCGCGCGCCACGAAACTCCTCATCGAGGCCCTGCCAGCGACTTCCCCCGGGCCGTTTTTGGTCAGCCGGGACCGCACCGCAGCCATCGCCATCGCTGCACGCCGGCTCTGGCCGGAAGTCTCCGTGACAGAGCACCATCACGATGCCTTCGTCGCGGGACTGGCGCACCGAAACCTCGCGAGCAACGCAGCCCGGGTGGAGAGTGTGCTGGGCCCAACGCTGCCCGTGGGCCCTTTTGCACTCATCGCCATGTCCTTCGAAGCCGGCGCTGACAGCCTCGTGGCACGAGAACTGATCGAGGAAGCGCACGACGCGCTGCTGCCGGGAGGCCAACTCCTCGCCGGCACGGATGGCAAGCACACGTGGCTGGAGGAAGCGGTCGAACACGTGTTCCGCAACGCGCGCTGCATCATGCCGAGCGACGGGCCGGGCGCGGTCATGCGCGCGGAGCGGAAGTCCACCATCGCGCGCAAGAAGGACCGCCGCCATGCGCTCCGCGTCACGCACGCGGGACGCACACTGTCCCTCGCCACGTGCCCCGGAGTGTTCTCCCACGGCCGCCTCGACCGCGGCACCAAGGCCCTGCTCGAAGTCGCGTCCGAACGGACGGACGGGCCGATCCTCGACCTCGGCTGCGGACCGGGCACGCTCGGCATCGCTCTGGCCCAGGATGACGGCGCGGGGCTCGTGCTCGTGGATTCGGACACCCGCGCCATCGCCTGCGCCACAGAAAACCTCTCCACGCACGGGCTCAGCGGCGCACAAGCGCTGCTGCGCGGCGATCTCGAAGACTTGCCGGCCTTGCCATACCGGCTCGCCACGGCCAATCCGCCTTACTACGGCGACGGCCGCATCGCCAACTCGTTTACCGCCCGCGCCGCGGGATTGCTGCACACGGAAGGCCGGCTGATGCTCGTCGCCCGCGATGCGGCGCGGCACGCGGAAATCGTCAGCGCCCACTTTCTCGAAGTCGAAGCGAAGCTGGTCGGTGACTACACGGTGTTCACGGCGCGCAAGGCCCGCGCGCCCAAGGCCGAGTAGACTCGCGCGTCATGAGCGCCCGGGAACTCGGCGGACGTGAGGCTGCTGCCGCGCTGCAATGCGAGGTCGAGGCCGCAGTCCGCGCACTTGGTGCAGCGCCACGCCTCGCCGTCTTCGCGCCTGCGACGGATGAAGCTTCAGCGCACTACGGGCGCATGATCACGCGCATGGCGGCGAAGGTCGGCATCGA
>SXUL01000077.1 GCA_005790545.1 Planctomycetia bacterium
GACGTCGCCGCCGGCGCGCTGCCGCAGGTGTCGTGGATCGTCACCGCCGCGGACCTGTCCGAGCATCCCTCGGCCGAGCCGGCCAAGGGCGAGCATGTCTGCGCCGGGCTGATCGAGGCGCTGGTCGACCAGTGCGTACGTTCCACATCGGTGGCACGGCGTCGCGCGCGGTGCAGGAGAAGGAGATCGTGATCCGCAAGGCCGGCGTTGTCAGCTGGCGCGGATTGCGCACGGTGGTGAACGAGCAGGGCCAGACCGTGGTGCTCAACCGCAACGGTCTCGTGGTGTTGCTCAACAACCGTCAACGCGATCTCGATTCCTTCGAAGTGCCATTGGGCGCCACGATGCTCGTGCCGGAAGGCACCGAGATCGATGCGGCCGCGGCCAAGAAGGGTGTACGGGTTTGCGAATGGGATCCGCACAACGTGCCGGTGCTCGCGGACGTGGATGGTGTCGTCGGCTTCGAGGACATCGTCGAAGGCGAGACCATGCGCTGGGAACTGGAGCCTGGATCCAAGAAGCGCCGCATGGCGGTGATGGAGCACAAGGGCGCCCTGCACCCGCAGATCGTGATCAAGGCTGAGGACGGCACGAAGATCCAGCAGTACCACGTCCCCGAGCGTTCGAACATCGAAGTCCGCGAGGGCCAGATGATCCGCGCTGGAACAGTGCTCGCAAAGCGGGCCCGCGAAGTCGTCGGTACCCAGGACATCACGGGCGGTCTGCCGCGCGTCACCGAGATCTTCGAAGCACGTACTCCGAAGGATCCCGCGGTGATCGCCGAAATCGACGGCACCGTGGAACTGGGCGAGCGCAAGAAGGGCAAGCGCAGCATCATCGTGAAGGGCGAGGATGGAACCGAGCGTGCGCACCTCGTGCCGCACGGCAAGTACCTGCGCGTGCACAAGGGCGACCGCGTGCATGCCGGCGATGCTCTCTGTGAAGGTCCGATGGTGCCGCACGACATCTTGCGCATCAGCGGCCTCGACGAGGTCTACAACTACCTCCTGAACGAGGTGCAGACGGTTTACCGCAGTCAGGGTGTGACGATCGATGACAAGCACATCGAGATCATCATCTCCCAGATGCTGCGCAAGGTGCGTGTGGTGGATGCCGGCGACTCCGACTTCCTCCCGGGCATCGTGGTCGACCGTCACCGCTTCCGCGCGGAACACACGCGTGTTGCGCGTGCGGAAGGCAAGCCGCCCACCTTCGAGCAGCTGCTGCTCGGAATCACGAAGGCCGCGCTGCAGAGCGAGTCCTTCATCTCCGCCGCGTCGTTCCAAGAGACCACGAAGGTTCTCACCGAGGCCGCCATCGGCGGCAAGGTGGATACGCTCGTGGGCCTCAAGGAAAACGTCATCCTCGGACACCTCATCCCTGCGGGGACGGGCTTCCAGGACTACCACCGCACGCTGATCCTGCACCGCTTCGAAGAGGCGGAAATGGAGGCGCTCGGACAGGAGACTGCGGCCGGCTGAACCGGCCGCGGAGTCGGCGCGTCTTGTGGGCGTGCCGACCTTTTCGCTAGGATCAACGCCCTTCGGCCTCCGGCCGCGGGGCAAGGAAGAGCACAAGCATGCCGACCATCAATCAACTTGTCCGGAAGGGCCGCGGCGAAAAGATCCGCCGCAGCAAGTCGCCCATTCTGGATAAGTGCCCCCAGAAGCGCGGGGTTTGCCAGCAAGTGAAGACCATGACCCCGAAGAAGCCGAACTCGGCGTTGCGCAAGATTGCGCGCGTGCGCCTGAGCAACGGCAAGGAGACCACGGTCTACATTCCGGGCGAAGGCCACAACCTGCAGGAGCACTCGATCGTGCTCGTGCGTGGCGGCCGCGTGCGCGACCTTCCCGGCGTGCGCTACCACATCATCCGCGGCACCCTTGACGCAGCAGGCGTCGAAGATCGCCGTCGCAGTCGTTCGAAGTACGGTGCCAAGCGCCCGAAGGCCAAGTGAGCAGGAACTGACCGATGCCACGCAAGTACATCTCCACCGAGCGCTTCCTGAAGCCCGATCCACGGACCGGCAGCCTGCTCGTTGCCAAGTTCATCAACACCCTCATGTACAGCGGCAAGAAGAACGCCGCGCGCAATGCCTTCTACGAATGCCTCGACATCATCGAGAAGAAAGTGACCGATCAGCCTTCGGCAGAGATCTTCACGGCTGCTGTGAACAACGTGAAGCCGCTGGTCGAAGTGCGCAGCAAGCGCGTGGGTGGTGCCAACTATCAGGTGCCCATTGAGGTGAAGCGCAATCGTCAGCAGGCGCTGGCTTTCCGCTGGATCCTCGAAGCCTGCCGCTCGCGCAGCGGTCGGCCCATGTCCCAGCGCCTCGCGGAGGAGATCATGGCCGCCGCGCGCAAGGAAGGCACAGCCATCACCAAGCGTGAGAACACGCACAAGATGGCCGATGCGAACAAGATGAACGCGCACTTCGCCTGGTGAAGTTTCCGGTGGCGCATCCTGCGCCCACTGGAAGCTTCAGCGACGTTTGTGCAGCACAAGGCGCCGTGGGCCGGAGCATCCGGCCGCGGCGTCTTTCAGGATCTGGACCATGAAAGCGGTCAGCATCAGCGCCATTCGCAACATCGGGATCATCGCCCACATCGATGCGGGCAAGACCACGGTCTCGGAGCGAATCCTCTTCTACACGGGGCGCGAGCACCAGCTTGGTGAAGTGCATGAAGGCACGGCCACCATGGACTATCTCGAAGAGGAGCAGCAGCGCGGCATCACCATCACTGCCGCCGCAACGACCTGCGAGTGGGACGGCCATCGCATCAATCTCATCGATACTCCCGGGCACGTGGATTTCACCGCTGAAGTCGAACGCAGTCTGCGTGTGCTCGACGGGGCTGTGGGGGTGTTCTGCGGCGTCGCAGGCGTGGAGGCGCAGAGTGAGACGGTGTGGCGCCAGGCCAGTCGGTATCGCATTCCCCGCGTCGCCTTCGTGAACAAGCTTGATCGCGTTGGCGCCGATTTCGCACGTGCGGTCGAAAGCATGCGCAAGCGTCTCCCGGGTTGCGTGCCGGTGCCGTTCACCCTGCCCATCGGCAGCGAGAAGGACTTCTGCGGTGTCTTTGACCTCGTTGCCATGGAGGCCGTGCACTGGGATGAAGCGAGCCAGGGCGTCGAGATGACGCGGCGCCCGCTCACAGAGGAAGAGGCGCTCGAAGCCGCAGACGCGCGGCAGCGCCTCGAAGAAGTTGCCTCCGATGGGGATGATGCGCTGACCGAGAAGTTCCTGAATGGTGTCGCGCTCACTCGCGAAGAACTCGTGGGGGGGCTCAGACGCAGTGTTCTCGCGCTGCGCATCACGCCGGTCTTGTGCGGCACGGCACTGCGCAACAAGGGTGTGCAACTGATTCTCGATGCCGTGGTGCGCTATCTCCCGTCGCCTGTTGACATGCCCGCTGTCGAAGCGCATGTCATCGGTGGCAAGGAAGACGGATCCATGTCGCCGGTGCAGGCTGACCCGAAGGGGCAGTTCGTCGGGCTTGCATTCAAGATCATCAGTGACAAGCACGGAGACCTCACGTTCGTGCGCGTCTATCAGGGGCGCCTCGAATCGGGGGCGCAGGTCTACAACGCGCGCACCCAGAAGGTAGAGCGTGTCTCGCATGTCTACCTGATGCACGCGGCAAGCCGCGAGGCGCAGGAGAGCGCCGACGCCGGCAACATCGTCGCCGTGGTGGGGCTCCGGACCGCAGTCACGGGCGACACGATTTGCGGCAAGGGCAAGCTGCTTTCCCTCGAGAGGCCCAGCTTTCCCGAGTGCGTCATTTCGCGGCGCATCGAGCCACGCACCGTGGCAGACAAGGACCGGCTCGCCGAGGTGCTTGCACGCATCGCACGCGAAGATCCGACGTTCCGCTTTCAGCAGGATGATGAAACCGGCCAGCTCGTGATCTACGGCATGGGCGAATTGCACCTTGAAGTGATCACGAATCGCATGACCCGCGATTTTGGCGTGAACGCGAGCGTCGGTCAGCCACGGGTCGCGTATCGCCAGCGCTTGAAGAGTGCGGCCACAGTGACGCATCGCTTCGCGCGCCAAACCGGCGGCAAGGGGCTCTTCGCTGAAGTGCAGTTGCGCGTCGAGCCGGGCAAGCCCGGCAGCGGTTTCACCTGGGCAAATCTCTCCGCTCAGGGCGTCATCCCGCGGGAGTTTCTCCCGTCGGTGGAGAGCGGTGTGCGCGGTGCGGCGCGCAGTGGACTCGACTACGGCTATGAAGTCATCGACGTGCGGGCGACGCTCTTGGGCGGCGCCTTTCACGATGTGGACAGCAACGAAGTGGCTTTCAACATCTGCGCATCCATGGCCTTTCAGGACGCAGCCAAGGCGGCCGGTGTGGAAGTGATCGAGCCGATCATGCGCCTCGAGGTCACCACCCCGCCGGAATACATGAGCGGTGTCATCGGGGACCTCAACGCGCGACGGGCCCAGATCCAGAATCTGGATACCAGCACGAACCCTTGCATCATCGAGGCCGATGTTCCTCTGGCGGAGGTCTTCGGGTACGCCACAGCTGTGCGCTCCATGTCGCAGGGTCGGGCGGCCTACAGCATGGAGCCGAGGCTTTACGCACCGGTCTCGGCACAGGTCATGGCCCGCCTGGAAGCCGGCGAGATTCTTTGATCCTCCGCGGGACAGCGAGCGTTGGTGCGGCCAAACGGGGGGGTGGCCCCAGCCAACGCGGACAATGTCATGGCGAAATACGCTATTACTCAATACGCCGCAAATAGTTATGTAGCATCATGGGGCCTGATCAACAGAGCCTGATGTGGGGTAGCGCGGGTGGAAAGTCTCACGCTGCGGGCCGTTTGGACCTCCCCAGCAGAGCCTCGCGGGCTGCAAAACTCCACGCGTACCCTTGAAACCCTCTCGAGTTCTGCCAAATTCGCTCTCCCGAAACGCTCCCGGTGACCCCGGGGGCTTTGCAGACCCCGCGCTCGGCCAGGCCTGATCGAGCACCGGTGCAACCGCTTGCGGTTGCTGCAGCATCACGGAAACGAGGATGCCGCCACGGCAGGGGAGACACGCACTGCGGAGACCTCGGTCGCAAGACCGGTGAGTCCGCAACCGTGAATGCAGAGTTGGTCGCGTTCGGGATCGTGTCGCGTGTGAATGAGCGAGGGGCCTATGGCCGCTGAGAGCATCAAGATCCGTCTGGAATCCTACGACCACGAGGCGCTGGATGCGTCCGCGCAGGAGATCGTGAACGTGGCCCGGCAGTCAGAAGCCGTGGTTGCGGGACCGGTTCCCTTGCCGACGCGTATCGAGCGCTTCACCGTGCTGCGCAGCCCGCACGTGGACAAGAAGTCGCGGGAGCAGTTCGAGATCCGTACCCACCGGCGCGTGATTTATCTCACGCATCCCACGAAGAAGACGGTGGATCTGCTCGCGAAGCTCAATCTCCCGGCAGGAGTGGACATCAGAATCAAGGCCTGAGGCTTCGGCTTCAGGTCGGGAATCGCCTGCGGGCGGTTCCGGGACCGCGGTGGGTTGTTGCCCATCGCCTTTGGCGACCGGAAGCGGTTGCTGGAGAAGAGTGAGATATGGCTCATTTCATCCTCGGACGCAAAGGGCGCATGGCTCAGGTGTTCACCGACGACGGGCGCTGCCTGCCGGTGACCATCCTGGAAGCCGGTCCCTGCACGGTCACACAGGTCAAGACAGTCGAGAACGACGGCTACTGCGCCGTGCAACTCGCGTACGAGCCCGTACGCGAGAAGGTGCTCACCAAGCCTGAGCGCGGGCACTTCAAGAAAGCCGGCGTGGCCGCAAGCCGCTTCCTGCGCGAATCGCGCCTGGACGGTTCCGCAGGGCTGGCGCTTGGCGCTGAAGTGAAGTGCACGGTGTTCGAGAAGGGCCAGTTCGTTGACGTGGCCGGCATGATCAAGGGCCGTGGCACGACAGGCGTCATGAAGCGCCATGGCTTCAAGGGCCGCCCCGCGACGCACGGACACATGTGCCAGCGCCGTCCGGGTTCGATCGGTATGCACTCGGAGCCGGCGCGCGTGTTCCGCGGCAAGAAGATGGCTGGTCAATACGGCGCCACGCGCCAGACCATGCAGAACCTCGAGGTGCTCGGGGTGGATGCAGAGCGCAATCTGATCTTCGTGAAGGGTGCCGTGCCCGGTCACGTGGGTGGCCTGGTGATGATTCGCAGCGCCAAGAAGAAGCCCGCCGTTGCGGGCAAGAAGGGATGAGCGCCATGCAGATTCCTGCCTGGAAATCCGGCGCCAAGAGCGAGACGAGCGTGGATGTCGCCTTCCTTGGCGACAAGGTGCTGAAGCGCACCATGCACGCGGCCGTCATCATGTACGAGGCGAACAAGCGCACGGGTACTCACTCGACGCTCACGCGCGCCTTCATCGCCCGCGCCAAGAAGCCGCTGTTCAGTCAGAAGGGCACAGGTCGCGCACGCGTCCGTCACCCGCAGGTTGTGCAGTGTCGTGGCGGTGGAACGGCGAAGGGGCCGCACCCGCGCGATTACTCGTACCAGATGCCGAAGCAGGCCCTGCGGGTCGCTCTGCGCGGCGCGCTCGCATCCAAGTTTGCTGACGGCGAGGCGGTGTTCGCTGATTTGACAGCGCTTGCCAAGCCCTCGACGAAGGCGCTCAAGGCCGTGCTCGCGGGCATCGGTGCCGCGCGTACGTGCCTCATCGTGGATGCCGCGCCGACGCAAGCACTCATTCTCAGTGCCCGCAACCTTCCCGGCGTGACCGTCACGGCTGCGAAGGACCTCAACGCCCGCGAAGTGCTGGCACACAAGACACTTCTCGTCACGGACGCAGGCCTTGCAGCGCTGCGCGAGGTGCACAGCCATGCTTGATGCTCATCACGTCGTGCGTCGGCCCATCGTCACCGAGAAGAACATGCACCGCGCGGAAAAACGCCGCGAGTACACGTTCGAAGTGGCCAAAGGTGCCAACAAGATCCAGATCCGCCAGGCGGTGGAGAAACTCTTCAACGTCAAGGTGATGGGCGTGAATACCGCCGTGCTGAAGGGGCTTGTGAGCCGCCGCGGCACGCATGTCACGCAGAACAGCGACACCAAGAAGGCCATCGTCAAGCTGGCCGAGGGCTTCAAGATCGATCTGATCTGAGGACAACACCAGCCATGGCCATCAGGAAATTCAGACCTACTTCGCCCGGACGACGCTTTGGAAGCGTGGTCATCTGGCGCAATGACCTCACCAAGTCCGAGCCCGAGAAGTCCCTGCTCGCTCCGAAGCGCGGCACTGGCGGGCGCAACAAGCATGGCCACATCACCTCGCGGCATCGCGGTGGTGGCGTCAAGCGCATGTACCGCGTCATCGACTTCCGTCGTGACAAGGATGGCATCGCAGGCGTCGTGGCGGGCATTGAATACGATCCGAATCGCTCGGCGAACATCGCCCTCCTGCACTACAAGGATGGCGAGAAGCGTTACATCCTTGCCCCGAACGGACTCCGGATGGGGCAGGAAGTCCTGTCCGGCCACGGTGTGGAGCCAGTGGTGGGCAATGCCCTGCCGCTCGGTGAAGTGCCGCTCGGCATGGAAATCCACAACATCGAATTGCGGCCTGGCAAGGGCGGTGCGATTGCACGCTCGGCCGGCATGGTGGCTCGTCTGCTCGCGCGCGAAGGCGAGTACGTCACCGTGGTGCTGCCGTCCGGCGAAACGCGCCGCGTGCTCGGGACGTGCCGTGCCACCGTGGGAACGGTGGGCAACGCGGATCACCAGCACGTGAGCATCGGCAAGGCCGGTCGTAATCGACTGAAGGGCATTCGCCCGCAAAGCCGTGGTTCTGCCATGAACCCGGTCGCGCACCCGATGGGTGGCGGCGAAGGCCGTCGCTCGGGTGGTCGCCATCCGGTGAGCCCGTGGGGCAAGCCAGCCAAGGGTGGCATCACGCGCAAGCCCAAGAACGTGAACAACAAGTTCATCATCCGCCGCCGCAAGAAGAGGTGATCCGATGAGCCGTTCAACGAAAAAAGGTCCGTTTGTGGACGCCAAGGTGCTCGCCAAGGTGAACAAGGCACGTGCGCGTGCCTCTGCGGAACCCATCAAGACCTGGGCCCGTTCGTGCACCATCACGCCTGACTTCGTCGGGCTCACCTTCAGTGTTCACAACGGCAAGGCCTTCATCAAAGTCTTCGTCACCGAGGAAATGGTGGGACACAAGCTGGGTGAGTTCACGCTCACGCGCACGTTCCGCGGCCACGGACAGAACAAGGCCGTCACGGCCCCCTGAGGAACCACCATGGAATTCAAGGTTGTTCATCGCTACGCACCCATGTCAGCCAGCAAGGCTCGCGCGGTTGCTGCTCTCGTGCGCGGGATGCCCGTGAACGCGGCCCTCGAAACGCTCGAGTTCATTCCGCGTCGTGCGGCACCCATGCTCAAGAAACTCATCCGCTCGGCAATCGCCAACGCGGGACAGGTCGGAGGCGTCGAAGCCTCTCAGTTGCGCGTCAAGACGGCGCTCGCTGATGGCGGCCCGCTGAAGCAGGGTCGCCTCCGCTGGCGTCCAGGTCCGCGCGGCCGCGCGTGTCCGATTCGCAAGCGTTCGTGTCATCTGACCGTGGTGCTCGAGACGGCGGAGGCCGCGCCGGAGCGGCGCCGCGAACGCCGTGCGCGCGCTGCAGGGAAGGAGTCCTGATCCATGGGACAGAAGATCCACCCACTCGGTTTCCGCATCGGTCTGACGGAGCGCTGGCGTTCGCGCTGGATGTGCCCCAAGAAGGATCGTGCTCAGTTGATCCGTGAGGATCAGCTCATCCGGAAGCACTTGAAGAAGGCTTACTTCTCGGCGGGCATCACGCGGCTTGACATCGAGCGTTCGGGCGACAGCACCAAGGTGATCATGTTCACCGCCCGCCCGGGCATTCTGCTCGGACGGAAAGGCCAGAAGCTTGACGAGATCCGCGCCGAGCTGCAGCAGATCCTGAAGGACGTGAACAAGAAGCTGGACGTGGTGATCCAGGAAGTGCAGCGCCCGGAACTCGATGGGCAGTTGCTTTCCGAGTCCGTGCGGGAACAGATCGAAAAGCGTCAGCCGTTCCGCCGTGTTCTGAAGAAGGCGGTCCAGACGGCCATCTCCGCGGGTGCCCGCGGCGTGCGCGTCCGGTTGTCCGGCCGCTTGGGTGGTGCGGAGATTGCGAAGACCGAGCAC
Organism: Planctomycetia bacterium; assembly: GCA_005790545.1. Taxonomy (GTDB): domain Bacteria; phylum Planctomycetota; genus SXUL01. Next base: position 9,166 of record SXUL01000077.1, read on the forward strand.
CTCTCGAAGGGCTCGATTCCACTCACCACCATCAGCGCGGACATCAACTACGGATTCACTGAAGCCGTCACGCCGATGGGGCACATCGGCATCAAGTGCTGGATCTACCGTGGCCGGTACGGTGAGAAGTTGAAGGAACGCGAGCCTGGCGATGATCGCCAGCGTCGCACTGGATTCCGCCCCACGCGCTGAGCGAGGACTACGACCATGTTGATGCCGAAAAGGGTCAAGTACAGGAAGCAGCACCGCGGCCGCGTGAAGGGCGAAGCCCAGAAGGGCAATTTCGTTGCCTTCGGCGACTACGGTTTGCAGTCCCTCGAACGTGCGTGGATCGACGCGCGCCAGATCGAGGCGGGCCGTATTGCCTCCAGCCATGCGCTCGGCGGCAGCGGACGTCTCTTCATCCGCATTTTCCCGCACAAGTCGGTCACGGCGAAGCCGGCCGAAGTGCGCATGGGAACGGGCAAGGGCGAAATCGAATACTGGTGCGCCACGGTGAAGCCCGGAACCATGCTCTACGAAATCAGCGGTGTTACTGAGGATGTCGCGCGTCGCGCCCTTCTCCGCACTGCCCACAAGATGCCGGTGCGCTGCCGCTTTGTCGCGCGCCGTCACAAGATCTGAGGAGGCGCGGACATGAAGAGCGCCGAATTGAAGACGATCGACAGCGCGGACCTCACGGTGCGCGTGGACAAGCTCAAGGGAGAGCTGTTCGGGTTGACGGTGAAGAGTGCCACCGAGGCACTGCAAAACCCTGCCCGCATCGGCCAGATCCGCCGCGAAATCGCGCGCCTGCTCACCGAGCAGTCGCGTCGCCGGCAGGAGGCGAAGTGACATGAGTGCAGACAAGCAGGAACGCAATGCGCGTCGTGCGCTGGTCGGAACGGTGACCGGCACGAAGAATGCGAAGACCATCAGCGTGCGCGTCGAGCGCATGGTGATGCATCCGCTCTACAAGAAGTACATGAAGCGCAGTTCCATCTACAAGGCCCACGACGAGAACTCCGAGGCCGGACTTGGTGATCGCGTGGAGATCGCAGAGACGCGGCGTCTGTCGAAGACCAAGTGCTTCCGCTTGGTGCGCATCGTCGCCAAGGCCCGCATCCCGGCCTCCACGCCGAGTGTTGCCGTGTTGCCCGAGGCGGAGGGCTGATTCATGATCCAGGAACAATCCCACCTTGCGGTGGCTGACAACACCGGCGCGAAGGATGTCATGTGCATCCGCGTGCTCGGCGGTTCAAAGCGTCGCTACGCGACCATCGGCGACATCATCGTCTGCGCGGTGAAGAAAGCCATTCCCAATGGCAGCGTGAAGCAGGGCGAAGTCGTGAAGGGTGTGATCGTGCGCACGAAGCGCCCTGTGCGCCGTGAGGACGGCTCATACGTCCGCTTCGACCGCAATGCGATCGTGCTCATCGACGCCGCCAACGAGCCGCGTGGCACACGCATCTTCGGCGCGGTTGCGCGCGAACTGCGCCAGAAGAACTTCATGAAGATCGTGTCCCTCGCCGCGGAGGTGGTGTGACATGGCCAAACGCATCTGCGTGAACGATGAAGTGGTGGTCATCTCCGGCAAGGACCGGGGCAAGCGCGGCCGCGTGCTGCGTGTACTGGCCGCCAAGGGCAAGGTGGTGGTGGAGGGCGTCAACGTCATCACCCGCCATCTCAAACGCAACCCGCGCAATCCCAACGAAGGTGGCCGCACCCAACGTCCCGCACCGTTCCCCGCATGCAAGGTCATGCCGTGGAGCGAGAAGGACGGCAAGGGTGTGCGCGTGAGCTTCAAGGGAGAGGGTCGCGAGAAGACCCGTGCGGCGCGGAAGAGCGGGCAGGTGCTCGCTCACACGCGTGGAGGCCGCCGCTGAGCGGCCGGAGGACTGAACGATGGTGACCACATCCGTCCAGCCGCGTTTGCGCCAGCGCTACGCGGAATCACTGCGCCTGAAGTTGCGTGAGCACTTCAAGCTTCCGAACGTCCACCAGGTGCCGTGTCTGCGCAAGATCACGGTGAACATGGGCGTCGGCAAGGCGATCGAGAACAGAAAGCGTCTTGATCAGGCAATCGAGCACATCACCGCCATCACCGGCCAGAAGCCGAAGGTCACGGTGGCGCGTCGCTCGGAAGCGAATTTCAAGCTGCGCGAAGGCCAGGCCATCGGAGCCAAGGTCGATCTGCGCGGTGCGCGCATGTACGAATTCCTCGACCGTCTTGTTTCGGTGGTGATCCCTCGTATCCGCGACTTCCGCGGCATTCCGAGGAACTCCTTCGATGGACGGGGCAACTTCAGCATGGGGCTTGCGGAGCAGAGCCTCTTCCCGGAATTGCCGCTCGACAAAGTCGAGTTCACCCAGGGCATGGACATCACGATGGTGATTTCCGGTGGCAGCGACGAGATGTCTCTCGAGCTGCTGCAGGAACTCGGGATGCCCTTCAAACGCTGAGAGACTGCACATGGCAACCAAGGCCCAGGTAGAAAAGTCGAATCGAAAGCCCAAGTTCGCAACACGGCTCCGCCGTCGTTGCAGCGTGTGCGGTCGTCCCCGCGCGGTTTACAGCAACTTCATGCTGTGCCGCATTTGTTTCCGCAATCTCGCGCACAAGGGGGAACTCCCCGGCGTGCGCAAGGCCAGTTGGTGAGCGAGGCTGACCCATGTCGATGAGCGATCCCATCGCGGACATGCTGACCCGCATCCGGAATGCCAACGCGATCCGGTTGGAGTCAGTGGATATTCCTGCGTCAAATCTGAAACGCGGCATTGCCGAGGTGCTGCACCGGAATGGTTACATCCGGGAGTGGCGCCTGCTCGAGGACGGCTGCAGGGGGACGCTCCGCGTCTTCTTGAAGTACGGCCCCGACGGTGAGCACGTCATTTCGCGCCTGCAGCGCGTTTCCCGTCCTGGACGCCGCGTCTATCGCGGTGTCGAGGACATGCCCAAGGTGCTGGACGGTCTCGGGACCGCCATTCTCAGCACCAGCCGCGGGATCCTCTCGGATCACGAGGCGCGCACACAGCGCGTGGGCGGTGAAGTCCTGGCCGAGGTCTGGTGAGGAGGAGACGCAGCCATGTCACGACTCGGTAAAAAGAGCGTTGCGCTGCCAAAGGGCGTCACCGTCACGGTGACGGGCCGCAGCGTCAAGATCAAGGGCCCGAAGGGCGAGTGCGCGATGCCTCTCACTGATGGCATCGACGTGAGCGCAGCCGCTGACGCTGTCACGGTGTCGCGCGCCAGCGAAGCGCGCCCGGTGCGCGCCATGCACGGCACGACGCGGGCGAACATCGCTGCAGCGGTGGTTGGTGTGGCCGACGGCTACACCCGCACGCTGGAGATTGAAGGCGTGGGCTACAGCGCAGCGGCGCAAGGCCCGGGCAAGTTGGTGCTGAAGATCGGTTTCAACGCGGACCGCGTGATGCTTGCTCCGGCAGGCGTGACGGTGGCGACCCCCAAGAACACCATCATCAACATCCAGGGTGTGGACAAGCAGAAAGTGGGCCAGTTTGCCGCGGAAGTGCGGGCCGTGAGGCCGCCGGAGCCCTACCAGGGCAAGGGCATCCGCTACGCCGGCGAACGCATCATCCGCAAGGTCGGCAAGGCCGTCGGCGGCAAGGCCTGAGGAGAACGCCATGGCTAAGAACATGCAGAAGCTCAAGGCTGTGCGGCGTCTTCGCAGGAAGCGCCACATCCGCCACAGCGTTGCGGGTTCCGCGGAACGTCCGCGGCTCTCCGTCTACCGCAGTCTCGCGCAGATCTACGCGCAGCTCATCAATGACGACACGGGCCGGACGCTCGCTGCCGCGGGATCGCTCGATCGCGATCTGCGCACGCAGGAAGAGGGCGGCAAGTGTGGCGATGCCGAGCGCGTTGGGCGCATGCTCGCTGAGCGCGCGAAGGCCGCCGGCATCACCAAGGCTGTCTTTGATCGCAACGGATTCCGTTTCCATGGCCGCGTGAAGGCGCTGGCCGAGGCCGCCCGCAAGGCCGGGCTGGAGTGCTGAAATGCAGCAAAGACCCACGAGGAACACACAGGGTGGCGGAGGCTTCGGCGGCCGTGATGACGGACTTGCCGAGGTCACCGTGCACATCAACCGCAATTGCAAGGTGGTGAAGGGCGGCAAGCGCTTCTCCTTCTCCGCCTTGGTGGTGGTGGGAGATCGTGCCGGCCGCGCCGGTGTCGGCTTCGCCAAAGCGAACGACGTCCCGTCGGCCGTGGACAAGGCCAACAAGGAAGCGCGCAAGAACATGTTCACCATTCCCATGGTGGGCGCGACCATCCCGCACAAGGTGCGCGGTCGCTTCGGTGCAGGTCACATCGTGATCCTGCCCGCGCCTCCCGGAACCGGCGTCATCGCTGGCGCCGTTGCGCGCGCTGTGTTGACCTGCGCTGGTGTGGGTGACGTGCTGACGAAGAGCTTCGGCAGCGGCAATCCCGTCAACCTGATCAAGGCCACTCTCGATGCGCTTCATCAGTTGCGCACGCGCGAGCAGGTCGAGGCCCTGCGCGGAGTGACGCTGCCCTGAGGGCATGCGGCAAGGAACCAACATGAACCTGCACGACGTGAGAAAGGCCGCGATCCCGAGGAAGCACCGCCTGCGCAGCGGGGGCGGCATCGGCTCCTGCAAGGGCAAGACCGCGGGCAAGGGCACCAAGGGCCAGCAGTCACGCTCCGGCTACAGCGCCAAGCGCGGCCATGAAGGCGGCCAGACTCCGCTCTATCGCCGCCTTCCGAAGCGTGGATTCTCCAACGCCAAATTCAGGACCGACTACGACGTCATCAACCTCTCGGTGCTCGCAAACTTCGACGCCGGAAGCACGGTTGATCTCGCGGCCCTGAAGGAGCGGGGACTCATCACCAAGGGCGCGAAGCTCCTGAAGGTCCTCGCCAATGGTTCCGTGGATCGGGCCGTCACGGTCAAGGCGCACGCGTTCTCGGCGAAGGCCATGGAAGCCATCACGGCTGCCGGCGGCTCGGCCGAGAAGCTCGGGAGCAAGGTCTGATGCTGCGCCAGCTCAGCAACCTGTTCCGGGTCGAGTCACTGAGGTCGCGGATCCTGGTCACCCTGGGTCTGCTCTTCGTGTACCGCTTCGGCAATCAGCTCCTGCTGCCAGGTGTGAATCACGCCGCGCTGCAGGGTTGGTTGGAGAAGCAGACCGACAGCGGCGTGACGCCGTTCGTCGGTCTCATGAACGCGTTGGCGGGAGCCAACGTGAACATGCCCGTGTTCATGTCGCTGGGCATCCTGCCCTACATCACGTCCTCAATCATCTTCTCGTTGCTCGTGAAGGTGTTGCCGAGTCTGGAAGCGCTCTCGAAGGAGGGCGCGGCAGGACAGAGAAAGATCAACCAGTACTCACGCCTCTTCACGGTGCCGATCTGCGTGGCCCAGGCACTCGCGATCACCTTCAGCTTCTTCCGCGGCATCGCAAATGAAGCCGATGGTGTGATTCCGGAGTGGGGCTTCGGGTTCATCTTCACCACGGTCGTCGGCATCACTGCCGGGACCATCTTCCTGATGTGGATCGGTGAGCAGATTACTGCTCACGGTATCGGCAACGGCGTTTCGCTCATCATCACGGCGAACATTGTCTCCGACATCCCGACCGCCTTCTTCCGCATCCTCGATCAGGCCGGCAAGGACCGCACCTACATTCTCACGGCCTCTGTCCTCGCTGTGGTCTACTTCGCCGTTGTCATCGGCGTGATCTACATGACCAAGGCGCAGCGGCGCGTGCCGATCCAACAGGCCAAGCAGATGCGTGGCAATCGCATGGTGGGTGGCGGCAAGCAGTTCCTGCCGATCAAACTCAACCAGGCCAATGTGATGCCCGTGATCTTCGCCTCGGCGGTGCTCACGTTGCCCACGACCATCTCCACCGCAGTCAGCGGCGGCAGCTTCGACTTCATTGCGTACGGCGGTTGGTGGTGGATCACGATCGAGCTCCTGCTCATCGTGTTCTTCGCCTACTTCTGGACATCGTTGATGTTCCAACCGGCCGAGATGGCGAAGAATCTCCAGGAGTACGGGGTGTTCGTCCCGGGGCAGCGCCCGGGCAAGCAGACCGCGGACTTCCTGAATCGCATCATGATTCACGTGACGCTCGTCGGTGCCGCATTCCTCGCGGCTCTCGCGGTCATTCCGACCGTCGCGAGTCAGGGTATGGGCGTCGATCGCTTCGTCGCGCAGTTCCTCGGTGGCACGGGCATCCTCATTGTCGTGGGCGTGACTCTCGACCTTGTGGATCAGCTCAACGCGGGGCTGCTCTCGCGTCAGTATGAGGGCTTCATGTCCGCGGCGAGTTCGCGGAGAGGGGCGAGGGGTTGAGCCGAACGCTCGACATCCTTCTCTTCGGACCCCCGGGTGCCGGCAAGGGCACGCAGGCGGCCGCACTGGCGGCGCGTCACGGGATTCCGCACGTCAGCACAGGCGATCTGTTCCGCAAGAACCTGAAGGAGCAGACGCCAGTGGGGCTCGTGGCCCGAGGCTTCATGGATCGCGGGCTGCTGGTGCCCGATGAAATCGTTTGCGACATGGTCCGGCTTCGCCTCGAAGAGGATGAGGCTGCGGCTGGCTCGCTGCTCGATGGTTTCCCGCGCACTCTTCCCCAGGCGGATGCTCTCGAAGGCATGCTGCGCCGTCTCGGACGCCGCATCGATCACGTGCTTTTCTTCGACGCCGAGGACGAAGTGCTCGTCGAGCGCATCGCCGGCAGGCTCAGTTGCTCGGGATGTGGCGCTGCGTTCCACAGGACCTTCGCTCCACCGCGTACCCAGGGTGTTTGCGATCACTGCGGCCGCAACGGACTCAGTGTGCGCAGCGACGACAACGCGGAGACGGTGGGTGCGCGCCTTCTCGAGTATCGCGCCAAGACCACACCGTTGCTCGCACGTTGGCAGGGCTCTGACACGTTGCATGTCATCAATGCGGGGCGTCCCATCGCCGAGGTCGAGCGCGCGCTGGCGCTCGCGGTCCCTGCAAGGGCGGAGGCCTGAGCGATGGTGACCTTCAAGTCTAAGGGTGAAATCGCCAAGATGCGCGCCGCGGGCGACGTCATCGTGCGCATTTTCGAACTCTGCGAGCGCATCGTGAAGCCCGGTGTGTCCACGGGCGAAGTGGATGCGCAGGTGGACACCCTCATCCGCGACAGCGGCAATCGCGCGAGCTTCAAGGGTTACATGGGCTATCCCGCGAGCATCTGCGCCTCGGTCAACGAGGAAGTGGTGCACGGCATCCCGAGCGAGCGCGTGCTGCGCGATGGTGATCTGCTCACGGTGGACGTCGGGGTCATCCATCAGGGCTGGCACGCGGATGCTGCGCGCAGCTACGCCGTTGGAGCACTCAACACCGAGCGCACGGAACTGGCGCAGGCCACCGCGGACGGCCTCGATGCGGGCATCAATGCCTGCCAGGTCGGTCACCGGCTCTCGCATATCGCGCGCGCCGTCGAAGCCGAGGGTCGCCGCCGTCAATACGGCGTCGTCGAACAATATGTCGGACACGGCATCGGCACGGCATTGCACGAGGAACCTCAGGTTCCGAATCTCGTGACGCCAGCGCTGTTGCGGAACGACATGGTCCTGCGTCCAGGACTCGTGATCGCCATTGAACCCATGTTCAATCTGGGCACGGCGGAAACGCGCACGAAGTCCGATGGCTGGACCGTGGTGACAAAGGATGGTCGCTGCAGCGCGCATTTCGAGGACACCGTCGCCATCACGGATGACGGCCCCGAAGTGCTCACGCGCCGCAACGCCAAAGACCGCATCTGGAACGTGACTCCGAGGAGCACATCATGAAAGTCCGGGCTTCCGTCAAGAAGATCTGCGCGGAGTGCAAGTTGATCCGTCGCAGTGGTGTTTTGCGGGTGATCTGCAAAGCCGATCCCCGTCACAAGCAGCGTCAGGGCTGAAAGGGCACGCGCATGGCACGCATTTCCGGTGTGGACCTTCCACAGAACAAGATGGCGAAGATCTCGCTGCGCTACCTCTTCGGCATCGGCCCGAAGCTGGCGCTCGACATCCTGGCCGAGGCCGGCATCTCGCCTGAAAAGAAGATGAAGGAATTTACGGAAGAAGAAGTGGCGCGCATCAACGCCCTCATCGACCGCAAATACGTCGTCGAAGGTGGTCTGCGTCGGCAGATCATGCAGAACATTCAGCGGCTGAAGAACACGCGCTCGTACAGAGGCATCCGCCACATCAAGGGGCTGCCGGTGCGTGGTCAGCAGACGCAGAGCAACGCGCGCACGCGCAAGGGCAAGAAGAAAACCGTCGCCGGCAAGAAGTCGGTGAAGGCGATGCGCTGAGGTGAACCCATGAGCGAGAACACCGAAACACCGGCGGCCCAGGAAGGTGCAGCAAGCACCGAGGCCAAGGGCGCCAAGAAGAAGGTCAAGAAGTCCGTCTCGAAGGGCATCGTGCACATCAAGGCGAGCTTCAACAACACCATCGTGACCATCACGGACATGCAGGGCGCTGTGCTCTGCACAGCCAGTGCCGGCACCATTGGCTACAAGGGCTCCCGCAAGAGCACGCCTTACGCCGCACAACGTGCGGCGGAGAAGGCAGCCGAAGGTGCATCGCGCCATGGTCTGAAGGAAGTGGAGATCCGCATCACCGGCGTCGGCTCAGGCCGCGAGTCCGCAGTGCGCGCCCTCCGCAACATGGGCATTGAAATCAAGGCCATCGAGGATGTGACGCCGGTGCCGCACAACGGTTGCCGTCCGCGCAAGCGCCGTCGCATCTGAGGTTGGATCGAGGAACAGGAAATCCGGGCGGATGCAATCCGCCAGAGGAGTGAGGAATGGCTCGCAACATCGGACCGAAATGCAGGCTCTGCCGCCGGGAAGGCATCAAGCTCTTCCTGAAGGGTGGACGCTGCCATGGCGCCAAGTGCGCGATCTCGCGCCGCGGTGACACGCAACCGCCCGGAATCCAGGGCACCAAGCGCGCGAAGAAAATGTCGGAATACGGCATGCAGCTGCGCGAGAAGCAGCGCCTCAAGCGCATGGCGGGCCTCCTTGAGCGCCAGTTCCGTGTGGTCTTCGCGCGGGCCCAGCGCCAGCGCGGCAACACGGGCACGGTGCTCATCGACCTCGTGCAACGTCGGCTCGATCACGTGTTGCGCGTGGCCGGCTTCGGCCATGGCCCTGCGAGCTCGCGTCAGATCATCGTGCACGGCCTCGTGATGCTCAACGGGCATCGCGCCGACCGGCCGAGCATGCTGGTGAACGCAGGTGATGTGATCACCTTCACGCAGCGCGAGAAGGCACGCACGCTCATCAAAAATGTGCTCGAAACCACCAAGGGTTACCAGCAGGTGCCCGGTTGGCTCGAGCGGGACGAAACGAACCTGGCGGTGAAGGTGCTGAACCTGCCCGCACGCGACGAGTATCCCTTCGACATCCGCGCTCAGCTGATCGTCGAAGGTGCATCGAAGTAAACCTGGAGGAGAGCGACCCATGCGCATCCGCTGGAGGAATCTGGAACTGCCGAGCCGCGTCATCGTGGATCGGGAGTCGTTGAGTCCGACGTTCGGCCGCTTCACCGTGGAGCCGTTCGAGCGCGGTTTTGGACACACCATCGGCAACGGCCTGCGCCGCGTGCTGCTCTCGAGCATCGAGGGTACAGCGGTGAGGTGGTTCCGCTTGAATGGTGCGGTCCACGAATTCCAGGCTGTTGACGGCGTCATCGAAGACGTTGTGGACATCGTCCTGCAGGTGAAGCAGATCCTCGTGCGCATCCCCGGGGATGGCACGGTGAAGATGCAGATCCGCAAGAAGACGAAGGGACCTGTGACGGCTGGCGACATCATCTGCGACGGTGGTGCCGAGATCGTGAACCCTGACCTGCACATTTGCACGCTCGTCAAGGGCATGGACTTCGAGATGGAACTCGAAGCCTGTCGTGGTCGCGGCTACAGCACCGCCGAGGAAAACGAGGCCGGTGGTGGTCGCCACTCGGACGCCGGCGCCCGCAAGGGCGTGAAGGACGTCGAACAGGAGATCGGCAAGGTCTGGGTCGACAGCGATTTCAGCCCTGTGAAGCGCGTGAAGTACGCCATCCAGGACACCCGCGTGGGCAAGCTCACGGACTACGACAAGTTGGTCCTTGAGGTCACCACCGACGGTACGCTGCGTCCCGAGGATGCGCTGGCGGAAGCCAGCAAGATCTACCGCAAGTTCCTCAATCCGTTGTGCAGCTACGGTGCTCTTGGCGCCGAAGTCCCCGCGACGGAGTCGAACGAGTCTTCGGGAACGGCACTGGATGCAAGCCTGCTCGTGAGGCCCATCGCCGAGCTCGGACTCAGCAACCGTGCCAGCAACTGTCTGGAGTCGGAGAAGGTGCTGACGGTCGGCGACCTTCTCGACAAGTCGGAGCAGGAGTTGCTTGAGGTGCGCAACCTCGGGCGGACGAGCCTCACCGAGATCCAGGCAAAGCTGGCAAGTCTGGGCCTGAGCCTGAAGACTGTGTGAATCTGGCGCCGCAAGGCGCAAGGAATGAAGCCATGAGACACAGGAAACTTGGTCGCAAGCTCAACCGGGATACCGCGCACCGCGAGGCGTTGCGTCGCAATCTCGCGCTCGCGCTCTTCACCAACCACCGCATCGTCACCACCGCCGAGAAGGCGAAGTTCGCGAAGCCGTTCGCCGAGAAGCTCATCACGATCGCACGCGAGAACACACAGGCGCATCAGCGTCTGGTGCTTTCGCGCTTGCCGCACAAGACAACCGTGAAGAAGCTCTTTGACGTGATCGGGCCGCACTTCAAGGACAGGAAGGGCGGCTACACGCGCATCGTGCGGCTCGCGAAGAATCGTCTCGGGGATGACGCTTCACAGGCAATCCTTGAGCTCGTTGATCTTCCGCGTCCTGCGGCGGTTGCCGCCGAGGAGCCCGCGAAGGATTGATCTTTTCCGGCCTCCAGGCCCATCGACGACCCGGTCCCTGCGGCCGGGTCGCTTCGTTGACACAGACAGCGTCACGCTGCTCCGCACGAGGCGTACCCGCGCTGCAGGTGTGTTGATCAGCCGAAGCGCACGGCGTCCGGACCGAGGAGACGCACCAGCGCCTGGCGGAGCTCGTCCGACAGGGCCACGCGGAACTCATCGCCGGCTTGCACGGTGACTAGACCAGCCGGGGTCCGCAGCGCAAAGAACACCGTGACGGAGCCGTGGTTGCGGCGCAGGATCTGGTGCAGCGCCGGGATGGACATATCCATGTCGCCTTCGCCGTCGAGTTCGAGCGTGATGCGGCGGGCCAGCTTGAGCGGTGCATCTTCGAAGGTGATCACGTCATCGACCCGCAGCGACGGCTTCTCGCGACGCCGGTCCACGGTGCCCCGGAAAAAGAGGATCTTGTCCACGGAAACGAGATTGATGAGCTTCAGATACTGATCTGCGAACAGTGAGCATTCCACGCTGCCGCTCAGGTCTTCGAAGCGGACGATGGCGAATTTGGAGCCGGCTTTCGGGCCTTGCCTCAGTGTCCGCACTTCAATGCCCTGCACGATCCCGCCCAGTACCGCTGGAACGCGGTCTTCCAACCGCGCGAGTTCGCTGACACTGGTACTCGAGAAGCGCTTGAGCTCCCTCTGCACCCGCGTGAGGGGATGGCCCGTGAGATAGAAACCGAGCACGCCTTTCTCGCGTTGCAGGCGCTCCTGATCCGGAAACTCGGGCAACGCAGGCATCGCCTGAGCCGTTGCGGGCGCGGCGCGCTCGAGATCGTCGCCGCCGAAAAGGGCGCACTGCCCGCTCAGGCGGTCGCGCTCGGCGGCACTCCCGGCGGCGAGTGCTTCATCGAGCATGGCGGATTTCTGGGCCCGGTTGCCGGGGAGCGCATCCATGGCTCCTGCATCGACGAGGGCTTGCAGCACGCCGCGATTGACCAGCCGTGTGTCGGTGCGGTCGCAGAAGTCATGCAGGGACTGGAAGGGCTTGCCGCGTGCGGCCGCCTCGATGGACGCAGACGCCGCCGCGCCGACACCTTTCAGAGCGGCCAGCGCGTAACGCACACTGCCTGCTTCGGGGAGGAAGCGCGGCCCTGAACGATTCACGTCAGGCGGCAGTACGGAAAGCCCCAGTTTCCTGCACTCCTCGACGTACTCGACGGTCTTCTCGATGTCCGCCATTTCGCAGGTGAGCAGCGCGGCCATGAATTCGAGCGGATGATTGGCCTTGAACCAGGCCGTCTGGAAGGTGATGAGTGCGTAGGCCGCCGAGTGCGACTTGTTGAATCCGTAGCCTGCGAACTTCTCGATCTTGTCGAAGATGTCCGTCGCATCGGCGACAGCAACACCGTTTGCTGCTGCGCCGTCCGTGAAGCGCTGTTTGAACTTGGCGAGGATCTCGGGCTTCTTCTTGCCCATGGCCTTGCGCAGGTTGTCGGCCTCATTGAGCGAGAAGCCGGCCAGCACGTTGGCGATGCGCATGACCTGTTCTTGATAGAGGATCACGCCCAGACTGTCGTCCAGCATGCCCTTCAGCTTCGGATGCAGATCGGAGACCGGCTCCTTGCCGCGCTTGCGATTCACATACAGATCCACCATGCCGGATTCGAGCGGGCCGGGCCGGTAGAGCGCAAGGAGCGCAATCAGATCCTCGAAGCGATCGGGCTTCACCCGTTGGAGCAGCCCGATCATGCCTTCCGATTCAAGCTGGAACACGCCGCTCGCCTTGCCCGCGGCAAGCAGCTCGAAGGTCGCGCGATCGTCCAGCGGCAACTGGTCGAGATCCACGGACTGGCCCTTGGTGAGCTGCACGTTGCGGCGCGCCTCTTCGAGAATGGTGAGCGTGCGCAACCCGAGGAAGTCCATCTTCAGGAGGCCGACATCCTCGAGAGCATCCATGCTCCACTGCGTGGTGATGTCTTCATCCGACTTGTAGAGCGGTACGCGTTCGGCGAGCGGGCGATCAGAGATGACGACGCCTGCTGCGTGGATGGACGCATGTCGCGCAGCACCTTCAAGTTTCAGCGCGAGCTCGAAGAGGCGTTGTGTGGAGTCGTTTTCGGCGCGTAGCGCCTGCACCTCGGCGTCGCGTTCGAGAGTCTCTGCGAGGCTGTCCTTCGGGCCGTTCGGGATCTTCGCCGCAATGCGGTCGATGAGCGCGAGAGGCAGGTCGAGCGCACGCCCTACGTCGCGGATCACACCGCGCGCCTTCATGGTGCCGAAGGAGATGATCTGCGCGACGCGATCGCGCCCGTATTTCTGCTGGACATAGGCGAGCACATCGGCGCGACGATCCCTGCAGAAGTCGATATCGATGTCCGGCATGGACACGCGTTCGCTGTTCAGAAAGCGCTCGAACAGGAGGTCGTATCGCAGCGGGTCGATGCGCGTGATGCCGAGGGAGTAGGAGACGATCGAGCCGGCGGCAGATCCTCGTCCGGGGCCGACGGGAATGCCCTGTTCGCGTGCGTGACGAATGAAGTCCCACACGATAAGGAAGTAGTCGATGAACCCCATGCGCTCGATGACATCCATCTCCATCTCGAGACGCGCCGTGATGGCCGGAGTCATGGCAGGGTAGAGCCGGGCGACGCCTTCGTTGCACAGGCGACGGAACAGATCCCGCTGCGTGCAACCATCCTGCACGGGGAAGCTCGGCAAGTGTCGCCCGCCAAGCTTCATCTCGAAGTTGCAGCGGTCCGCGATTTCGCGCGTGGCTGCGATGGCTTCCGGCATGTCCTGGAAGAGCTCCGCCATGGCGGCCCCGTCCTTGAAATGCAGTTGGTGCGTGGCCATGCGGAAGCGATCGGGGTCGGATTCCGTGCTGCGCGTGCCGATACAGAGCGCGATGTCCTGCGCTCTCCAATCATCCGCGCGGACATAGTGGACATCATTGGTGGCGACGAGTCTGGCCCCGGTGTTGCCTGCGAGAACCTTCAGTGCTGCGCGCGAACGATCCTCCATCTCCATGCCGTGATTCATGACCTCAAGGTAGTAGTTCTCGCTGCCAAAGATCTCCTGATACTCGCGGATGATGCGCTCGGCGTCCTCCATGCGGCCTGCGAGAATCTGCCGGTTCACTTCTCCGGCGAGGCAGCCCGAGAGGCACACGAGTCCGCGCGAGAACTCCTTCATGCAGTCGCGGTCGATGCGCGGCTTGTAGTAGAAACCGTCCACATAAGCCGTGGACGCAAGCCGCACGAGGTTGGCGAAGCCTTCTTCGTCGCGTGCGATCAACGTGGCGTGGTAGGTGTTCTTCCTGTGGCCGTCCTCCGTCAGGATGCGCTTCTTCTCCCGTCGGCTGCCTTCCGCGATGTAGGCCTCCATGCCGAGCAGCGGCTTGATGCCGCGTTCGCGCGCCGCCTTGAAGAAATGCACGGCCCCGAACATGTTGCCGTGGTCTGTGAGTGCGAGGGCGTTCATGCCCGCGGCGCGCGTCGTGTCGAGGAGATCCTCGAGTTGACAGTTGCCGTCCAGAAGCGAGTAGTGCGTGTGCACGTGCAGATGAACGAAGTCGCTGGACTGCATGCTCTTCCCCGGACGCTTGGCCGCGCGCAGCGTGGCTGCCGCCAGCCGCCATCAGGCAGCCTTTGCCACGCGCGGCGACGATACCGGCCTTCTGCTTGTCGCGTCAACGGCGGCGCGTTGGACGCGCTCTCGCGCGGGTGATAGTTTGGCGTCCCGGCCGAGGCGGATGATGTCGCGCGCTTTCCTGATGAGTTCTGTTTGTGCGGTGTTGCTTGTCGGCTCCTGCGCCGAGGCAGGGGAGAGGGATCGTCCCGTGGCGGTTCCGTCATCCACAGGCTCGAGTCTTTTCGACCAACTCGAAGCGGCGCGCGGCAAGCACGCGCGTGAAGCGGCTGACAAGCCCGAAGCTGTGGCGCCCTCCGCAGAGATGCGTGAACTGGGCGCGCTCTGGAAGTCGTTCCTCGAGCAGCAAGCTGGCTGGCCGGAACGGCGCGAGGAATGGTGTCGCCGCGGCCCTGCGGCCAGGGCGCTTCTCGTCGAGAACCTGATCCGGACGATGATGCGCGCCCGCGATGCCGGTGAAGGCTCTCTGTTTCACCGCTGCCGGAAGGAACTCCTCGAGCATCGCGAGCCTGCCACAGCTCTCTTTGTAGAGGCGCTCGCGAGTCATCGGGGCGATCAGGTGCTGCGCAATCTCGCCGCGGAGACCCTCGCTTTCTTCGGACCGGCGAGTGCTGCACCGCTCATCAACGCAGCGCGCGGAGCGGACGAGCCAGGTCAGCGAGCCATTCTGGGGGCGCTCAAGCTCCTGGATGCTGCCGAAGCGCGTGTGTTCTTGGAGGAGGTGGCGGCAGGAGAGTCCTCCTTCGCCGTCCGCATCGAAGCGCTCGACGGACTGGCGCGCATCGCGGCTGCCGAATCTGCTGCGGTTTGCCGGGCCTGTCTTCAGGATCGCGATCCATCTGTCCGCCGTTTCGCGTTCAAGCTCGCGGGTCAGCTCAAGTCCTCAGCCGCAGTGCTGCTGCCGCATGTGTTGGATGCATGGCAGCGATCCTTGCTGGCGGGTGAGATGGAGCTTTCTCGCGCTGGTCACTGGTCCGCGCGCCAACTGGCCGGGCGTGATCACGGAGCTGATCCCGCGCGCTGGCCGCGCGGAAAGGAAGCGCCATGACGACGGAGTGGGAGCGTCTGCTCAAACGTGCCGAGGAATGCTGCTCCGGCTGCGGCAAGGGGCTGCGCAACGGCGATGTTGTCACCACGCTCGAACTGGGAGCGGAGTCCTTCACGCGCAGGGAGTGGTGTGCTCCGTGTTTTGAAGAGCGCGAACCACCTGCGTTCTCGTTCTGGAAGCGCACCCTGGCGAAGGGGCAATCGCGTCGCCGTCTCGATCTTGCCTATCTCGCGGAACTTTTTCGCCGTCTCGACGGGCGCGACGATGCTATGGCCAAGCGCCTGCGCTGGATCGCGGCGTTGTTGCTGCTGCGGAAGAAACTCCTCGAAGAAAAGGGCCGCAGTTCCGTGGATGGCCGCGAGCAATTACATCTCGCATTCCGCCGCGAGGAACGCGAGTGGTGTGTCGAGGATCCGGGGCTCGATGCGGACTCGTTTCAGTCCATCGAGGCCGATCTCGGGCGCATCTTCGATCTCGAAGGTGACGCCGCGAAGGATGGAAGCGCTCAACCTCCGCGCACGCCGTAGCTGAGATCGCCGGCGTCGCCGAGGCCCGGGACGATGTAGCCGCGTTCATCGAGCGTGTCGTCCGCAGCTGCGGACCAGACGTCCGCGCCCAATTCACGTTCGAGCTTCGCGAGGGTGGGGCGCCAGGCAATCACGCCCGCGACGATCACGCGCCGAGGTGCTCCTGAATGCGCGAGCAAGCTGCGATGCAGATGCAGCAGCGTCGAACCGGTGGCAAGCATGGGATCAGCCCAGATGAGCGTGCGCCCCTGCACGGGCATCCACGAGGCATAGCCGCAGTCGATCGGGAGTGATCCATCCGCAGCGCGTGCGGCGCCTTCCTTGCGTGCAGCGCCGAAGAACATCGAGTCGGCGTGAGGCAGCACCTCAAGCATGCCCTCGAAAAAAGGCAGGCCTGCGCGCAGCACGGTGGCGAGAACGGGAGCCTCCGTGAAGACGAGTTCCTCGGCTTGACCGAGCGGCGTCGTGATCGCACGGCGCGCGGCAGGTAGCGTTGCGCCAACGCTCTGGCCCACCAATCTTCCGAGCTCGTGCAGCGTGTTGCGAAAGCCGGCGCGATCGCGCTGAACGTCACGATCCCTGAGTCGCGCCAGAAGAGTGCCGGTCCAGGGATGCCCCGCTTCATTGAGGATGTGGATCACGGGGCGGGATGTACCGGATAGGGCGCAGTTGAACCAGATGCTGACATGCTCGGACAGATGTACGTACGCCATATCTGTGCTCTGTAGCGCAAGGGGTTCCGCCTGCTGCAGCTTTCGAAAAAAAATGAGATTCCGTGTGGACGGCGCGCTGTGGCGGGCTTATAAGAGTGGGGCCAAGTGGGGATGTTTCCCACCGGATGGCTCCAACGTTGAATCCAAGCCCTGCCGCAGGGCATCTCCGAAGCTCCCCGATGTTTCAAGGTCGCTGGCCCAATGTCCTCACCGTGGACGCCAAGAACCGCTTGGCGTTGCCTGCTCCATTCCGCCTGCAGAGCACCGGTGAAGTCGGCGATTTCATGATCGGGAGCATTGAGGACCCGTGCATCTACGTGCACACCGCGGCGCAGCATCAGGCGTTCCTGGACAGACTCGGTGGACTTGGCGAAACGCGCCAATCTCGCCGCGTGAGGAACTTCGTTCTTGGGCGTTTCGAGCCGGTGACGGCCGACGCACAAGGGCGCATCACCATCCCTTCCGAGATGCTCGCTCAAGTGGAGATCCAGCGCGAGGTGCGCCTGATCTCCCAGGCAGCGCGGCTCGAGATCTGGGCGAACGAAGTGTTCGCGCGGGTGTCGGCAGAGGTCCAGGCGTCCGGCATTGCCGACGCGCTGGAGGCTGTGTTCGCGGAAGAGGAACAGGAACTGAGATTGCAACGCCGGGCCGCAAGCCTGGCGCGAGAGGGCAACAGTCCCACCAAGTGATCCCTCGGTGGGCACCGGATGGCCGCGCACAAGGCGATCCGGTTGGGGACGGGGTCAGGGCGGAACGAGCGGTGGCTATTTCCCGGGTTCACGAACCGGTGCTGGTGGACGAGGTGCTGGGGCACCTCGCCCCCGCGTCAGGGGAAACCATTCTCGATCTCACGGTTGGCGCCGGTGGGCATGCGGAACGGGTGTTGGGGACACTCGGGCCGGAGGGAAGGCTCATCGGTTGTGACCGTGATCCCGCCATCTTGCGGGTCGCACGGGAAGTTCTCGCTCCGTACGGCGCGCGCGCGATATTGCGTGCGTGCCGGAGTGATTCTTTCCGTGCGATGCTGCAGGAACTCGGGGTTCCGGCGGTTCATGGCGTGCTCATGGACCTCGGAGTCTCTTCGCTGCAACTCGACGAAGCAGCACGCGGGTTTTCCTTCAGGGCTTCCGGGCCTCTCGACATGCGCATGACACCCGGAGACGGACTGACCGCCCGGGAGCTCATCCAGCGCACGGCGGAGCCGGATCTCGCGCGCATCTTCTTCCGCTATGGAGAAGAGCCGCAGGCGCGGCGCATCGCGCACGCCTTGAAGGCCCTGCCGCGGAATGGAGTGCCGAAGACCACCGGTGAGCTCGCGGAGTTCATCGCGGAGCTGGCACCGGCGCGCCAGCTCGGGCGTGCGCCCATCCATCCGGCGACGCGGGTCTTTCAGGCCCTGCGCATTGCCGTCAATGACGAACTCGGCGTGCTTGAACGCACGCTGCCTCTGGCCACAGAGGCGCTCCACGCTGGCGGGCGCATGGTGGTCATCAGCTTTCATTCGCTCGAGGACCGCATCGTGAAGGACTGGTTCCGCGCGCAGCACCGCGAGGGGGTCTTTGCACACGTTGCGAAGAAACCCGAGGTCGCCAGCGAGGCAGAAGTTCAGCGCAATCCCCGGGCACGCAGCGCCAAGCTGAGATTTGCGGTCAAGGCTGATCTGGAGCGGGCGGCATGAACCTCGGCAGTCTCGGCAGGCATCCGGTCGGGCGCGTCATGGCGCTGCTGCTCGTCTTCATCCTCGCGCTGATCACGCTGGTGCGCAGGAACGAGTCACTGCGTTCCAGTTACGCGGCTCGTCAGCACCTCGAGAGGGTTGCGCGTCTCGAGAACGAGGTGCGCTGGATGGAGGCGCGTCGCGAGCAGGCCTTCTCGGCCAGCGGGTTGCTTGAGCGCAGTGCAACCCGTGGCCGCAAGGCTCCGGGTCATGGTGGACATGTGGAACGCGTCGCGCCTGCGACGGACGGGGCAGGCCCCTTGGGCAACTGATGCAAAGCGCTCCAGAGACCTTTGGCGGGGACCGCCGCAGCGCGACGCTGCTCGTGCTCATCATCGCGGCGATGTTCTCCGTGTTGCTCGTGCGCTTGTTCATGGTGCAACTCCGGCCCGCGGAGAAGCTCGAAGAGCGCGGTGAGCGGCAGCGCTTCCGTGCAAAAGAGCGTGTGGGCACGGCGCTCCCCGAAGTCCCGGTGCGCGCCGAAGTGCGCGATCGCGAGGGGCGTCTGCTTGCGTCCACCTGGTTCGACTTTGATCTGGTCGTGGACGCCGTCGAACTCCTGCGGGGTGCGAAGACTCCTGCCGAGCAGGCCGCACGCTGCACGGCGCTGGCCGGCACCGTTGCGAGCACCTTGCAGGGAACCCGGAAGAACCTGACAGCGAAAGCGCTGCTCATGACGCTCTCGAAAGGGGCGCTGAAGAAGCAGCCGACCCGCTGGTTGCCTTTGGTGCGCGGGCTCAACCCCACCGAGCAGCGCACGCTGGAAAAGGCGCTCGTGGGTGTGAAGGGCGTCCGCTTCGAGCATCACGAACGGCGTTCGTTCCCCTACGGTGCTGTGACAGCGCAGGTGGTGGGCTTGGTGGGCGAACACCCGAAAGATCGCCCCGGGCGTGTGGCCGGGCGGACGGGCATCGAGTTCCAGTTGGATCGCCTGTTGTCAGGCACCTCCGGCGCACTGCCGGTGGAAAAGGATGCAGCGGGGCGCGAGTTTCTGCCGCGCTGGGTCGAAGAGGCAACGC
This sequence comes from Planctomycetia bacterium, assembly GCA_005790545.1. GTDB lineage: Bacteria > Planctomycetota > SXUL01. Next base: position 28,728 of record SXUL01000077.1, read on the forward strand.
CCGTTCCCGGTGGGCAAGTCGAGCTCACACTCGATGCAGAGATTCAGCGCATCTGCATGGATGTTCTGGCGCATTCCGTCCCTGCCTGCAAGGCGGAGAAGGGCAGCGCGGTGGTTCTTTCCGCGCGCACCGGTGAGGTGCTGGCGGCCTGCACCTGGCCCAGTGCTGATCCTCTGACCATCGGCCCCAAGGACTCGACCAAGCTCAATCTGGGAGCGTTCCTCGATCTCTACGAACCGGGCTCGACCATCAAGCCGCTCTTTGTGGCGTGGGCCTTGCAGCAGGGCCTCGTCAAGATGGACACGCGCTTCGATTGCGGCGGCGCCGACGGCGTGCACAACTTCGGCCCGCGTCTCGTGCGCGAGTACCACGCGAATCCCGCGCCGCTCACGGTGCGCGACATTCTCGTCAAGTCGAGCAATGTGGGTGCGGTCCGCATCGGCTACGAGAAGCTCGGGCTCGACGGCGAACTGGCCGCACTCAAGGCCTTTCACATGTCCGGGCGCATCAAGCTCGGATTTCCTTCCATGCCGAACAACCGGCATACAGAGAAGGCCAAGGCTCACGCGCTCTACACACCCACGTCCTTCCCGCAGGGTTACGAGATGATGATGTCGCCCCTGATGATGGCGCGCGCCTTCCTCGTCTTTGCGCGCGGCGGCGAGTACATCGAGCCCACGCTCGTGCGCGCCATCCATCCGCATGGCGAACGCGTGCTCATGGACCTCGATGAGAGTTCGCGGCATGTGCGCGTGCTGGATCGCGAGGTGGCTCTCGCGGTTCGCAGCGCCCTTGAAGAAGTCATGGAGTCCGGCACGGGCAAGTCGGCACGCAGTGCGAAGTACGCCATCGCTGCCAAGACCGGGACGCCCAAGATCGGTCAGAGCGAGCTCTACAACCCGCTCATCTGCACCATGGCTCCGGTCGGCCCGCAGGACCCCGAGATCGTGGTGGTGGTGCTGCACCACCATGTGAAGAACCGCGGTCCCGGAACCTACACGGGTGGAACCGTCAGCGGCCCACCCGCACGTGACATCATCGAACGCACGCTCGACTACCTCCGCATTCCGGCGGACGCAGGGCGCAGCGCCAAGGCGGCCAAGCCATGAAAGCTTGTCGCATCGCGGCGCCAGCCACGCTGACCCTGAATGAACTTGCACCGCTGCTGCCGGCCGGGGAATTGAGTCTGAGTGGTGTCACGGCCCGTCTGGCATCCGTGCGGCGGGGCATGCTCTTCGTCGCCACGGACGGTGGCGCGGCGGTCGTGGAAGAAGCCATTTCCCGCGGCGCCGCGGCCATCGCGAGCGAGGAGCAGTCGCCGGATTCATGCACAGTGCCTTGGTTCCGCGTGCAGGATGCGCTGCGGCTTCTCGGCCATCTGGCGAGCCGGTTCGCGGCGGAGCCCTCACGGAAGATCGCCGTGACGGTGACAGCGGGAGGTCCCGGGCGTCGCGCTTTGCAGCAGGCCATCGCGCGTGTGGAGACGGACGCGGCTGCGGGTGTCGTTGCCGAGAAGCTCGCCAGTGTGCGCAGTCCCGGCTCCGAAAGCCTGCAGCGTCGCCTGCTTGCGCATATCCGCTCGGCGCGCAGGAGCGTTGTGCTCGAATGTCGTGCCGAAGACCTCCGCCGTGGTCGACTTGAAGGCATCCGCATTGCCTCACTCGTGGTCGCTGCGGGGACGATCCCGGCGAGCGAAGAACAGGCGACGCTCCTGGCACTGCTCACACGCTTGCCCGAGGAAGCGGTGGTGGTCATGGATGCGGATGACCCGGCAACCCTGGAGTGCGCGCAGTCCACGCGGGCGCTTGTGGTGACGGCAGGACAGAGCGCGACGGCCGACATCACCTGGCGCGTGCTGCGGCGTGACCGTCAGGGACAGACGCTGGAATGCGTATCCCCGCTCGGTCGTGCAACCTTTGCGCTCTCGACCATCGATCATGGCTCCGCAGCCGTCGCCGCACTGGCGTTCGCGCATGCGGTCGTGCATGGAACGGCACCCGCTGCGGCAGCGGCTGCCCTCGCCGACAAGGTGAGCGGCCCGGAAGCGCTCTGGCGTCTCGCGCTGCCCGGGGCCTTCGATGTCTGGCAAGGGCGCGGTCGCCGACGGGAATCACTCGCGCGTGCACTGGTCGAAATCCAGCCCTTCACGAAGGGACGCGTGCTCTTGGTGAGCACGCAGCGCGGGCTTGCTGGCGACTCACGCCGCGAGGCGCTGTGCGAAGCGTTGTCGGAGGCGCGTCCCGGAGATGCGTTGCTCGTGATGAGCGGCGAGGAGCACGCGGCGGACCGCGCAGCGATCCAGGAGTGGTTCCTCAGCGGGCTCACAGGCGCAGCATGAGCACAGCCACGATGACACACCTGACCACGGCGGATGTGCGCTCGCTCTTGGGCCTTCCTGCGGGTGAGTGCGAGACTGTGTTGCACTGGACGACGGACAGTCGCGCTGTGCGACCGGGCAGTGCCTTTGTCGCGCTGTCGGGGTCGCAGCATGACGGCGCCACCTTCGCCATGCAGGCTGTTGCCGCGGGGGCCGTGCTGGTTGTCGCCGGGCCCGCAGCTCTGGAGCACCTGCGCATCCTGCGCGTGGCGAATCCTCTGGATGCGCTGGGTCGCATCGCCGGCCTCGCGCGCCTGCGTTTCGAGGGGCCGGTGCTGGGGATCACGGGCTCCGCGGGCAAGACCACGCTCAAGGAATTCCTGCGCACGCTCATCCCGGCAGATTGGAACGCCACCTTCCCGGAGGCTTCGCACAATAACGCCGAGGGATTGCCCCGGACGATTCTCGGAGCACACCCGGACGCGCGCTGCATGGTGCTGGAACTCGGCACCAACGCCCGCGGCGAAATCGCGGCGCTCTCAGCCATCGCGCGTCCGACGCTCGCGGCGCTCACTGCGATCGGGCCGGCGCATCTCCAAGGCCTCGGCAGTGTCGAAGGCGTCCTGAACGAGAAGCTCGACCTGGTGCGGGCCTTGCCCGCGGGTGCGACGGTTTTCGTGAATGCGGATGACGAACGCCTCTGTGCAGCGGAGCTGCCGCACGGGTTCCACATCGTGCGCACGGGCATGGTCAGTGCAAGCGCCGAGCACCGGCCCGGGCCGGGGAGTGACGCGCAGAGTTTCGTCCTCGAGGACGGGACGCGCATCGCGCACAACCTCGAAACGGCTGTGTTGCAGAGGGCACTCTGGATGGCGCTCCGGATCGCGCTGCATCTCGGCGTGCCCGCAGAGCACCTCGCTGCGGCAGCGCCGCGCGTGCGCGCGCACAAGCTGCGCGGCGAAATGCGTCAGGTCGGAGAAACCTCTCTCATTCTTGACTGCTACAACGCGAACCCGCTCTCCATGGGAGCAGCGCTCGCGGATCTCGCGCGCCGTCCTCTGCCGCGCCGCGCAGTGCTCGGAGACATGCGCGAACTGGGTGCCGGTGCGGAGGCTGCCCATCGCGTACTCGGTGTGCAGCTTGCGGCAGCTTCCGTCGAAGAAGCGCTCCTCATCGGAGCTTTCGCGCCCATCGTCGCGGAGAGTGCACATGCGGCCGGCCTCCCTGCGCGTGCCATCACCATCTGTCCGGATACAGCCAGCGCGGCCAGTGCGTTCCGGATGCTCGTTGCACGCGGCGGAACCGTGCTCTTGAAGGCATCCCGTGGTATGGCTCTCGAACGTCTGCTGGAAGGACTCCATGACTGAGCCCACTCGCGCACAGCACGACGCACGCATGGCGACGCTCGTGCTCTCGGCATTGGCACTCGCCATCATCGGCGTGCTCATTCAGGTGGCGGTGGATTCGCCGCGGGCGCCCGTCGCATTTCAGCGTGCGCTGCGCCAGGTCGTCTACGTGGTTGCCGCAGGAGGGTTGGCCTGGGGTGCGTACTGGTATGGCCACAAGCGCGCCATCCGGCTCGCACCTTGGGGCCTCTACGCGACCTGGATCCTGCTCGCGGTTCTGCTCATTCCCGGCATGCCCAAGCGCGGTGGTGCGACGCGCTGGATCGATCTCGGGCCAGTGAACATGCAACCGAGCGAACTGGCCAAGCTGGCGCTCGTGCTCTTCGTGACGCACTTTGCCGAGAAGAAGGGGCAGACCTTCGGAACGGTGCGTCAGGGCCTCATGCCGGCGCTCGGGTACGTCGCGGTTACTTGCGGACTCGTGTTGCTCGAACCGGACCTCGGCCAGACGGTGCTGCTCCTGGCGCTCGCGTCCGTGATGATGGTCATCAACGGTGCCGCCATCAGGAACTTCATGGTTCTGATCGGGATCGGCATACCGCTGCTCGTCGCATTCATGGGCAGCAAGTGGGAGTACGTGCGCGGGCGTATCGAGAGTTATCTCGGCGAGGGCAGCTACCAGGTCCAGCAGGGCCTGATCTTTTTCTCCGAAGGTGGTGCACTCGGTACGGGCATCGGGCAGGGGAGAAGCCAGCTCTTCGTGCCCGAGATCCACAACGACTTCGCCATGGTGGCTGTGGCGGAACAGACCGGATTCTTCGGGGCGCTCTGCGTCATCGGCCTCTTTCTCGCGCTGAGCTGGAGTGGATTCCGCATCGCGCTCGCAGCGAAGGAGCGCGGGAGTTTCAGTGTGGCCTTCGGGGCCACCTTCATGATCGCGCTGCAGGCCTGCATCAACATCAGCGTGGTCACCGGGTCTATTCCGCCGAAGGGCATGAGCATCCCTTTCCTTTCGTTTGGCGGCTCGTCACTGCTGATGCTCGGTCTCGCCATCGGGCTCATTCTTTCGGTGGCGCGCGAGAACGCACTCGCCGCAAGTCCGGTCAATGCAACAGGCGCGCTCCCTGAAGGAGCGGCCGCGTGAATCACACACAGGATGTCCTTCCGGGCCGCGGGGTCACGTCGATCTCGCACTCCATTCACATCGCGCACGTCGGCTCTTGCCGACGAACCAACTCCAGTCCGCCCCGGGTCCGGAAGGAAACCTGCTCACTCACAAGACGAAGGAGACTCCGCTCATGACACATGAAAAAATCGCGGTCCTGGTGGTCACTGTCGTGATCGCCGTGCTGCTTTCCCTGACCCTGCTTTCGAGCCCCGGAACACCGGTGGTGGAAACCGCCGAACTGAAGACGCCGGACCCGGCGACGACAGATCCACTCGATCCGAACGGCGCGGCACCGTTTGGCATGCAGGATGTGCTGGATGGGAAGACGGCCACGCAACTCCAGATGCCGCCCAAGCCCGCCAGCGCGGAAGTGGTGGGGCCCACGCTCGACATGGCCGCACCGCTTTCCCATCGCATCGCGAACGGCGAAACGCTCGACGTGATCGCGAAGCGCCTCTACGGCCGCGCCTCGGCCGCTTCCGAGATCCTCGCGGCGAACCCGGGGCTGAACCCCCGGCGCATGAAGGTCGGCACCGAACTGAAGCTGCCGCGTCCGCCCACGCTCAAGAGCAAGGCGACGACGGAAGCGGCCGCAGTGTCGAGACCAAGCAGTGTCTCCAGTGGCACGGGGGCCGTGGCGCCAGTCAGCAGCGCCGCGGTGCATGTGGTGCGCTCCAAGGACAGCCTCGGTTCCATCGCCCGCTCGCGCTACGGCTCGGAGAATGCGTGGCGCAAGATCTACGACGCCAACCGCGACAAGCTGAAGAGCCCCGACAAGTTGGTCGTGGGCATGAAGCTCCGCCTGCCCTGACGGGGTCGGAGGTGGCTGAGCCGGTGGTGGATCCAGACTGGGTTCAGGAATACGCCGCGGAGCGGGGGACCTCGCTCCGCGACCTCACCACCGTGCATGTGGGAGGGGTCGCGCGCTGGCTTGTCCGGCCGCGCGACGCGGACTCCACTGCGCGACTCCTGCGGGATCTGGCTGCCGCTGCGACTTCCTGGCGCATTCTTGGTGGTGGCAGCAATCTCCTCGTTGCGGACGGGGAGGTCGGGCCTGTGGTGGTGCATATGTCCGGCCTGCAGACCGTCGCGATGCTCGGGGACGAGTTGATCTTCGGGGCGGGCGTCGCCTTGCAACGGGCAGTGAATCATGCGACTGACGAGGGGCTCGCCGGTGCCGAGGTGCTCACGGGCATCCCCGGGCAGATCGGCGGTGCCCTCGCCATGAATGCGGGCGGCCGCTACGGCGCCATGGCGGATGTCGTTAGTTGGGTGGAAGTGGCGTTGCCATCTGGAGATCTGGCACGACTCTCGAATGGGGACCTGCACTTTGCCTACCGCACGACGTGCCTGCCCGAGGGTGCGGCCGTGACGCGCGTGGCCTGGCGGTTGAAGCCCAGCGCAGATCGTGCGGCCTTGAAGCGGAGAGCGGGCAGCATCCTCAAGGAGAAAAACGCTGCGCAACCGACGCAAGCATGGAACTTCGGCTGCATGTTCAAGAACCCGGTGGGCCAGTCAGCCGGAAAGCTCATCGAGGCGGCTGGCCTGAAGGGGCGTCAGGAAGGCATGGCCCGCATCTCTCCGAGGCACGGAAACTTCATCGAGAACCTCGGCGAGGCGCGGGCGCTGGACATTCTCAAGCTGATGGAACTCTGCGAAGCCGAGGTCGCGCGTGGAGCCGGCATCCGCCTTGAGCGTGAGGTCCGGGTCTGGCCCGGATTGACGTTCCCCTGACGGACGCAACGCCTCATCTGGGGGCGCTGGTGAATCCGTCCCCCATTCCTTGTTGCATGTGCGGAACCACAGCCATAGACTCCGCGCGGACGGTCGCGAAGGAGAGTCGGTGTGGCACCGGCCTCCATCGCGCGCGAGTGCGCGCTCCTTCGGGAGCTGGAGGGTTCCAAGATGGACATGGGCAAGTTCGTGGATCGTCGGCTGCATGCAGTGCGCGTTACGGTGAATCTCTTGAATCATGAGCTCGAGTTGGCGCGCAACGACAGCTCGGTGACGCTCGATCGTGAACAACTGAAGAGCATGGTCGAGACCTTCGGCATGTTCATCGAGGATTTCGATGTGAGCTGGCGCGCGGTGAAGGAGCAGAACCAGAAGAAGTTCGCTCAAGCTCCGCAAGGCCAGACCAAGGTCGGCTGAACCGGGCAAGGCTCTGGTGAATCGTCGCCCATCCACGGACGCTTGGCAGCGTCGCGTTGCGGCGCCGCTCATGGTGTTTGTCGCGTTGCTGGGGCTCACCTTGCTCACGACGAACGCCGCCGGGCGGTCGGAGCGCTATCGCGTCAATTCTGCCGCCATCGCAGTGGCAGCGGTGCCGGCGTGGATTCCCGGCGGCGTCCGGAGCACCGGACTCGACCGGCCTCTCGCGCTGGAAGCGCGGAGCGTATTTGACAACGAGCTCCCGCTCTCTGCGGCGGAGCGCGCATTGCGCAATCCGTGGGTGCGTTCGGTGGTGAAGATCGAGCGCGGATTCCCGAATGCGATCCGCCTCGATCTCGAGATGCGCATGCCGGTCGCGTTGCTGGAACAGGGCAGAAACCGCATCGCGGTCGATGCTGAGTGTGTGGTGCTCGAGCAGAACTCGAAGTTGCCAGAGAGTTCGCTGCCTCTGGTGCAGGCTTCGGCAGCTCCTGCGCCCGCGCCAGGCGTGCGTCTCGATCCTGTGCGTCACGCGGCCTGGTGTGAGGCTGTGGATCTCATCACGACGCTCCGTGCCGCGGGCGATCACCCGGCCCTCGAGACCTTGCGCGTGCGCTCCGTGAAAGTCGGAGGCGCGGGGGCCCGGAAACCAGGCTCAGCGGATCTCACGCTCGTCACGGATCTGGCCATTCCGATCCGCTGGGGCATCGCCCCGGGACGTGATGCAGCGGCTCCGCCAGACGAAGTGCGCCACAAACTGGACCAGCTCCGCCTCGCCATGCAGCGCTGGCCTGGCTTGGTCGGGCTTTCCACTGTGGATCTCACCTATCCCGGCGGCGTGGACGTGCAGGTTCGCCGCTGAGTTGCGCCCGCTAGCATCGTCATCATGAACCGCGTCATCACGCGCTGGATCGTCGCATTTGCTGCGCTGTCCACAGCGTTGATGCTCACGCTTGTCATCACGCGGGACGATGGCAGGGCGCTGCTCGAGATCCTCCCGCGCGAGCGAGCCCTGTTCGCCTTCGCGACCTTGCTGCTCTTGTTCCCGCTCTTCGTACTGCCGGGCGTGCTGGCTCGCGGGGAACCCGAAGCACGCAGCGTCGCTCTCTGGCTGCTCATCGACTCGCTGCTCTTCGCAGCGGTGCCGCTGGTCTTTTCCGCCTACATCTCCGCGGTTTCCGCCTCTGGGCTTCTGCGTCTCGGGCTCCTCATCGCTACCGTCACGGCTCTCCCGCTCGCATTCCAGCGCCTCGGGGTTGGCACACGCGGTGTGCGCGGGCTGGCGACGAGTCTCTGCGGATTGTTGTTGATGCTGCCGGTGTTGGGGCTTCTTGCCACGGCCGCAAGAGCAGACCGGTTCGCGGCCGTACTCGCGACAGTCTCGCCTCTCGATTGGGTGGCGCGCATCGCGTTGCGCCGCGAAGTTCCGGAACTGGTGCCCTTCGCATTGGCTGCGGCTTCTGTCTGGGCCGTTGCGATTCTTCCACGCCGGGTCGCTCGGCCCACGCTGTTGGCTTGCGCGTGCGCCCTGATGGTGCTGCCCGCGAGCGAGCCTTTCACATGGCGACAGCTTGGCTCGTTTCCCGTGCGCGCCGGTGTGCGCGTGGCCGTTGAAGTCGTGGCGCCACGCGGTGAATCCGCCTGGATTCTGAACACGGGCGGCTCGGCGGTCAGCATTCCGGCGGATGGCGTGAGTCACCAGCTTCTCGTCACGGTGACCGATCCAAGTGCATGGGGGCGTGTCACTCATGCGGGTGCAACGGAAGATCTGGCTCCTCCTTGGCGGGTGCAGGATGCGCGCCAGCCAGTGCGCGTGCGTGTCGCGGAAACCCCGGTCGAAGGTGCGTGGGTGGATCAGCGCGCCCTTGCACTCGGACCTGCAGCGCTCGAAGCGCCGGACGTGGTGGTTCTCAGCGAGTCATGCTTCGGAAGACTTGGCCAGCGTGCGCAGGCTGCTCTGCAAACGGCTGCGGCCTGTGGTGCCTTGGTCATCATCGAAGACGCCGTGCGTGCGGAGGAGAAATGGACCGGAACCGGCGGCATCCTCCGTGTGCAGGGGCCGGCAACTGCTCTGCCCGTGTTCTACTCTTGGAAGAAGCCCGAGTTCAGCATCGCTGACCGCGAGTTCCTCGGAACGGTGGCACCGCTCGGCTGGCAGGAACTCGATCTCAGTGCCGTGCTCTGGTTCACGCTCGCATACCACGCGGCCTTCCTCGCGGCGTTTCTGTTGCCGCTGCTGCTCGACGCGCACAAGGCTCCGCGCGTCTACCTCGCCAGCGTGACCTTCGTCGTGCTGGTCGTCGCCTTCGGCGGCTACCGCGTTCTGAAGTCCATCTTTCTCCGCGACAATCAGGTCTACACACAGTCGACCGGGCTCATGCTGGGAGAGGCACGTGCCGGTGCGGAAGTGTTGCTCCGGCGTTTCGTGGCCTATGCGTCCATGAGCGCAGAAGAAAGGCTCGTGGTCTTCCCGGATGCGAGCGAGCCCATGCTGGTCTCGGCAGCCTCCAGTCATGGCGCGGCTCTCCGTGAAGACATGCACCGCGCAGCATGGTGGCTGAAACTCGACCGGCATGAGGGCAAGACTCTCGCGCGCCTTGACGATGTCCTTTCCGCGCCGTGGTCCGTCGTCGCAGAAGGCAGGGGATTCCGTTGCCAGCGCAACGCGGGGGAGGGCCTCTTTGCGGAGGCGCGCATCACAGGGGCCTTGCTGGTGGAGGGAGGGCAGGTCGTCGCCCGCTTTGCGCCTGCTGGCGAGATGCTCCTGCCGACATCAGAGCTGGAGCTCTTTCCACCGGGTGTTGAGGGGGCTTTCCGCAAGTTGCAGGGGCGCTATGGCCGGGAGATGCCGCGGCACCTCTTGCTCGCGCTCAACGGCATGCAGCGGGGGGATGTCCCTGAAGACTGGCTCGTGGAACGGGATGCCGGGTGCTATTGGATGGTCCCGCTGCCCTGAACGGGCATTTTGTGGGGTTTCTGGAGAGGGATTTGAGGGGCCGACGCGCATTGATACAGTGCGCCTCCTCCGGCTCCACGGTCACCGCACCCCGCGACCCCGCGAGCCACTTCTGGACCTCGTCATGAACTGCACGACTCACGCCAACGCTGCCACCGCGGATCGCAAGTGGTTGCACATCAGCGCCAAGGATCAGGTCCTTGGGCGCCTCGCCGCTCGCGTTGCCCAAATCCTCATGGGCAAGCACAAGCCGACCTACACCCCCCACGTGGACACCGGCGACTTCGTCGTGATCACGGAGGCGAGTCTGGTGAAGGTGACCGGCCGCAAGGCTGAACAGAAGGAATACATCCACCACACCACCTGGATCGGCGGCCTCGTGCGCCGGCCCTACAAGGAGGTGCAGGCCAAGCATCCCACGGAGATCATCGAGCTCGCCGTGCGGCGCATGCTGCCGAAGACCAAACTCGGCCGTGCGATGTTTTCGAAACTGAAGGTGTACGCCGCGACGGATCATCCGCACGGGGCGCAGCAGCCAGTGACCATCACGCTCTCCTGAACGAGAATCTCCCTTGAGCACCACCTACACCACCGCCACCGGCCGCCGCAAAACTTCCGTTGCGCAAGTGCGCATCCGTCCGGGCAAGGGCGTGTTCCTCGTCAATGAACGCGAAGTGGGCGAGTACTTCCCCTCCGAGGAGTGGCGCCGCAAGGCGGAATCGCCGCTCGTGGTGGTGGACAAGCGCAACACTTTCGATGTGCACGTCAACGTGAAGGGCGGCGGACTCACCGGTCAGGCCGGCGCGGTTGCCATGGGCATCGCGCGCGCTTTGGTCGTGCTCGACCTCGATGCCCACAAGCCTGCCATGCGCAGCAACGGGCTGCTCACGCGCGACGCACGCATGAAGGAACGCAAGAAGTACGGTCGCCGCGGCGCCCGTCGCGCGTTCCAGTTCAGCAAGCGCTGATCTCGAGCTTCGCTTCACACTTACGGCGCGGACGGCTGCGGAAAGATCCGCGGCGATCCGCGCCGTGCGCATTGCAGGGGAACCCCAGCGGCCGCCGCCAGAGTTGCGGCCGCAAGGCGCGCGGGGTTGCCCCGCCAGAGCAATGCGTCCGCGCCGGATGCGATGGCTTGCTCACACGCGGCCGTGTTCTGGATCAGGCGCACGAGAGTGCGTTGTTGCAGAGATCCGGAAACGAGTTCATGCACGTTGGCTCCACGGAGCAGAGCGCGGTGGATTTCATGCGCATGCCCCGAGAGCACCTCGCCTGCCGTTCCGTCTGCCAGCACGAGCAAGGGAGGAGTGCTCTTCACCAGGACGAGCCGTGGCCCCGGAGCGGGCTGAGCCAGCAGCGCTCCGTGGATGACCACCGTGGCGGCGAGCAGACTCGGCCATCCGCGTCCGCACAGGAAGCAGGCGAGTGCGACCGCAATGAGAGACCACGTGCAGGCGGACGGTGGCGCGACGGACAACGCTGAGGCTGGCACCGTGGCGAGCCATTCGAGCAGCCAAGTGGTGAACGCGACCACCGTTTCCAGCAACTCTGGAAGGAAAGGCAAGCCGGGGCACACCATCTTCAGGAGCCCTCCCGCCAACAAGACGAAGATGCCGGGGGCGAGGAGCATGGTGCCGAGGATGGAACCCGGTGTGATCTGATGGAAACACACGGCGAGCACTGGTGCACTGGCGGTGCTCGCGGCGATGGAGAGCCGAAGGTCGGAGAGGAGGTGCGCGTGGATGCGCGCCGAGAGCGTGTGGCCGGGCGGCCGCGTGTTGCGCGGAATGGCGCCGAAAAGGATGCCGCCTGTCGCGGCAAAGGTGAGCCAGAAGCCCGGATGCCGGGCACTCTCCGGCCAGAAGAGCAGAACGGCCGCGAGGGCGAGCACGAAATTCCGTGGCGCTCGCGCAGCGCGACCGGTGAGCGGTGCCGCGAGCACCAGACAGCTAGTGATCATCGCCCGCTGCAAGGGCGGGCCGAGTCCGCACAGCAGCGCATAGCCGATGACGACCGGCAGCAGCAGGAGAGGGCGTGGTCCCGTCAGGAAGCGCAGCATCCCGAGCAGAATGACGAGGTGCATGCCGCTGATCGCGACAAGGTGCCAGGTGCCGGTCTGTCTCCAGAGCTCCTGGAAATCCCGGTCCATCCGGCCTTCGCCGAGAAGCAGAGCGCCGAGAAGCGCCTGCGTGTGCGCTGACTGACCGCGGCCGATCCGTTCAGCGAGTGCCGAACGCCAGCGCGGAGCAGAAGCCACCTCTGCGCCGTGCGCCTGTGGATCCGAGAGCAGGTGGATGCGTCGGCCGGTGCCGTCCAGTCTGCCGCGCACGATGACTTCGCTGCCGGCGGGAGGAGCCGGTGCATGGCTGCTCCATGCGAGTTCCGGGCCATCTTCGACGCGCACATGGCTGCCGAAGAGATCGATCTCGGCCGGTGCCGAGCCGATGAAGCCGTGCAGCGCCACGGGGAAGGGTTCCGCATCCTCCGCCAGCGGGACCGGCACCGGAACGGCCGAGGCCAGTGCCACCCCGAGGGTGGCGCTGAGGGCATGCCGCCACGGGAGAAAGAGGGCCGCGAGCGGTGCGCAGGCCAGCAGGAAGGGCGTCACGACGAGCGGAGGGAGCAGCGCGTCGAGGGCGCGGCAGGCGATGAGACCCAGTGCGAGAGCGAGGAGCATGTCCCCCGGAGCACAGGGGCGTTGCGTTCGTTCCGGCGCGCCGCCCTGGCGCAGGAGTGAAAAACGGACTCAGGATGCGAGGGGGAGCTCGATCTCGAACGTGGCCCCTGCGCCTTCCGTGCTCGTGCAGCGGATGGTGCCGCCGTGGTCTTCGACGATGCGTCGGCAGAGCGCGAGTCCGAGGCCGGTGCCACCCGAGCGCGTGGAAAAATAGGGTTCGAAGAGTCGGGCGCGCACGGACTCATCCATACCCATGCCTGAATCCGCGACGGTGATGTGGGCCATGGAACCTTCACGCCACGCCTTGACACGCACGGTTCCGGCGCGCGGGCCGATGGCTTCGAGTGCGTTGTTCATGAGGTTCAAGAACAGGCGCCGGATTTCACGCACTTCGACAAGCGCTGTCGTCTGCGCCGGGAGCTCGCTCACAAAGGTGCAGGTGATCGCTCCCGTGCGTCCGCCGAGATAAGGCTGAATGGTGCTCGTGAGAACCTCCGCGAGGTCCTCGCGCGTCACAGCGCGGCGGGCCGCGCCGGCAAAGGCACCGAAATCCGCCGCAATGCGCCGGAGGTGTTCGCACTGATCGAGAATGGCCGCGACGTTCGACTGCACGAGGGCTTCGAGCTGCGGATGCCGGTCCTTCACCGCCTGCCCGAGTTGCTGGGCGCCGAGTTGGATGGGCGTGAGCGGGTTCTTGATCTCGTGAGCCACCTGACGGGCCATCTCGCGCCAAGCAGCGCTCTTCTCCGCCTCGACCAACTGCACGCGCGACCGTTCAAGATCCGCTGTCATGCGATTGAAGGCAGTCGCAAGTTGCGCGAGTTCATCCTTGCGGCGGAGTTCGATGGACGCCGCGAGATCACCCGCGGCAATGCGCTGCGTGTGGGCCACGAGCTGCCGGATGGGCTCGATGATGCGATGAGAGAACACGGCCGCCATGACGAGCACGAGCGTGGCTGTGGCGGCCGCCATGAGCAGCAGGAAAGATCCGAGGCTGTTCACCTCGCGAAAGATCTCCTTGTTGTCGATGCCCACGCCCACGATCCAGCCGAAGCCGCCGGACTCAGGCCCTTTCAGGTGCGCGTAGCCGGAGATCTTCTCCGTGCCCTTCGGGTATTCGTACGCGAAGAACCCGGCGCGGCCGCGGCCGACGGCTTCCTTGAGCTCGGGGAGGTTGTGGTTGCTGATCAGGCTGGTGCCGAGATTGCTCCTGTTCTGGTGCGCAATGATGGTCTCGCGATCCGCGGCGAACATGAACGGGTAGGACGTGCTGTAGCGCGGGGCGTTGCCACCCGCATCCGATTCGGTCAGCCGTCGCTTCACGGCGTCCAGCGTCCCCTGGATGCGGCCCCAGCCGAAGATGGCCACCAGCGCACCGGCCGTTTGTGCGCGATCCTCGGCCAGCACGGAGCCTGCGAAGCCGAGCTGGCAGTCTTCCACGCGTGGCGGTTTCGGAACGGAGCCCGAGACTTCGCGCGCGGCGCGGATGAGCGGGGAGTGATGCCAATCGTGGCGCGAGAGGGGCACCTGCGGAGCTGCGAGTGCTTGCGGAGTGGGGCTGAGTGCGCGTTCGATCCAGCCGCGTTCATCAGGCGCGAGGAACTCCGCGAGTTTCCGCCCCACGAGGCGCCGGTTTGAATCCTGCGCGCCGCCCGGCAGCGTGCTGCTTTGCGCGAGCACCGTTCCATCCGGTGTGACGAGGAGTAGAGCCTCCACGTCGTTGCGGCCGCGGCGGCGGTTGTCGAGGAAGCGGCGCAAGCGCAGTCGGGCATCTTCGGACGTGGCGGCTCGCGCGAGTTCCTCCGGTAGCGAGTCATCGTCCGACCACGAGCGCACGAGGCTGCGCATTTCCTCCACCTGTGCGTCGAGGATTTCTGCAGTGTCCTTGGCCGTGCGCAGCAACCAGTAACTGACCGCAGTCTCTGTCATGTCCGCGCGCGTGCGCTGCCACGTGACGATGCTCACGACCGCGAGCGGCACGAGGCCCACCAGCAGGAAGATGCCGAGGAGCTTCGCGAACAACCCGCGGGGGAGTGCCATTTCAGTTCGCCGGCGGCTCGATGCGCGGGAAGAGCGGGGGCATCTTCTGCAGCACGCGTCCGGCCGGGATGCGGGCTCCACGCGCGGTGCGGATCATGCTGGCCGGGTCCACCTCGCTGCCTGTGAGCAGGAGGTGCAACTCGTTCATCTTGGCGGGCAGGAAGGGCGCGTGCAGTCGGCACGCGATGAGCACCGCGTTCGCGAGTTCCGCGAGCACGGCATCCAGTTCCGCGGCGCGAGCCGGGTCCTTCGCCATGGCGAAGGGCTGCGTCCTGTCCACGTGTGCGTTGGCATCCTGCACCACGGCGGCGGCCACCGCGGTGGCGCCCTTCAAATCGAGCGCCTGCATGCAGGCGCAGTACGCATCCACAGCGGCGTCGCAGCGGCGGAGGAATTCCGAGTCCGGGGCTGCGGCCACGCGCCCTTCGCGCCAGCGTGTGAGCATGCCCGTTGTGCGCGCAGCGAGGTTCCCGAGACCGTTCGCAAGGTCCGTGTTGGTGCGTGCGATGAAGCGCTCCTCGGACCAGTCCAGATCGCCACCGAATACGGCTTCAGCGCACACATACCAGCGCAGGGAGCCCGCCCCGAAACGCTCCGCGAGTTCCACCGGATCGGTGGTTCTGCCGGCATCCTTGCTCATGCGTCCGCCGGACATGTTCACGAAGCCGTGCCCGAAAACGGTCTTGGGCAGAGGCAGGCCGGCGCTCATGAGCATGGCTGGCCACACCACGCCGTGAAAGCGCGTGATGTCCTTGCCGATGAGGTGGAGATTGGCCGGCCACCACGCAGCATGGCGCGCTGGATCGCCCGGGAATCCCGTGGCGGATACGTAATTGATGAGTGCATCGAACCAGACGTAGACCACCACCGAGGGATCAAAGGGAAAGGGAATGCCCCAGTCCGTGCCCTGCCTGCTGACGGAGATGTCCTCGAGTCCGCGCTCCAGCAGTGCGAGGAGTTCGTTCTTGCGTGTTTCCGGTTGCACGAAGCCCGGGTGTGCGGCGTAGTGGTCCTTCAACGCTTCCGTCCAGCGTGAGAGCTTGAAGAACCAGTTCTTCTCCTTCAGCCACTCGGGTTTGCGTGCTGGATGCTCGATACAGAGCCCGTCTTGCAGGTCTTCGGCGCGCTTGAAGGCTTCGCAGCCGACGCAGTACCAGCCTTCGTAGGTGCCTTCATAGAAATCGCCGTTGTCGCGGATGCGCTGGGCCATCTCCTGCACGGCCGCGCGATGTCGCGGTTCGGACGTGCGGATGAAGTCGTCCGGAACGATTTCGAGGGCGCGCCATGCGGACTGGAACACCTCCGCCATCTGGTCGCACCAGGCACTGGGCGTCAGACCCGCTTTCCGCCCGGCGGCCGCCACCTTCTGGCTGTGCTCGTCGTTGCCCATGAGAAACAGCACCTCGTGGCCCAAGCCGCGCTGAAAGCGCGCGATCACATCAGCGGTGATCTTTTCATAGGCCGTCCCGAGATGCGGACGTGAGTTCACGTAATCGATGGCGGTGGTGATGTAGTATCGCACGCGGTCCCCGGAACCAGTGGCGTCGAGCGTCACGGCGCGATCTTAGCCACGCCAGCGGAGTCCGCACCTCCATGCGACAAGGCGCCTGCTTCATCGGATCATTCGATCCCCCGACCATCGGGCATCTGGATCTCGTCGCGCGGTCAGCGCGGATCTTCGGGCACATCGTGGTCGGTGTCGGCCGGAATGCCGGCAAGACCCCTCTGTTCACACCCGAGGAGCGTGTCGCGTTCCTGCGGCTTGCGCTCGAACCCTTCGGCAGCGCCGTTGAAGTTGCGATCTGCGATGGCCTCGCGACCGATTTCTGCCGCCGCCAGGGCCTGCGCGTGCTTGTGCGCGGGGTACGCAATGTCGCGGACTTCGAGGGCGAATCCGACATGGCAGCCACCAACCGCGAACTCGCTCCGGACATCGACACGGTGGTCCTCTATCCGGCGCGCGCTCACGCGCATGTGTCCAGCCGCTTGATGCGCGAGATCGCCCTCGCGGGCGGAGATCTGTCGCGCTGGCTGACGCCCGCAGTGGCGGCCGCATTGGTGCAGAAACTGAAGGCGGGGGGCGCATGACGAAGTTGCAAGCAGTCTCGACGGACAAGGCACCCAAGGCCATCGGGCCCTACTCGCAGGCGCTGATCGCAGGCCATGAAGTCTGGACCAGCGGTCAGATCGGGCTTGATCCGGTGACCGGTGAACTTGTCGCCGGTGGCACGGAAGCGGAAACGCGACGCGTGCTCGCAAACCTCGATGCGGTGCTCTCGGCCGCTGGTGTCACGCGTGCGGACGTGATCCGGTGCACGGTCTACGTGGTGGATCTCAAGGACTTCGGCCTCGTGAACGGGCTCTATGGCGAGTTCTTCGGAGAACACCGACCGGCTCGAAGCACCGTGCAGGTGGCGGCGCTGCCGAAGGGCGCAAGAGTGGAAATCGACGCGGTCGCGCGGCACTCCTGAACGCGGGCCGCGCTCAGCGCGCGCGCAGCATCCGGCGTTCAGATTCGAGTCCGCTGCGTTCCTTTTTGTCCGTCGTCCAGCGGATGCGCTCGTCCAACCAGCGGAGCGCTTCGTCGTGGCGGCCCAGAAGCGTTGTGACTTGCCGCAGGGCATCAAGGCGTTGCACGCGGGAATCTGCGCGCGGGTTCGCGTTGGCGTCGAGGAGTTCGTCGTGTATGCGTTGGAGGAGCGCCTTCGCGGCACCATGTTCGCCGAGGCGCGCGAGAATGCTCGCGCTGGCTGCCGCCGCAGCGGCCCGCGCGAGCGGGGCACGTGCGCGGCGCAAGGCCTCCTCGGCATGAACGCGCGCTGCAGAGGGGTCCCATTCCTGGAGCACCCTTGCCAACGCGAGGGACGGCAGGGGATCGAACGGACGCTGCGCTGCGAGGCCGTGCAGCGCCGCAGAGGTCTCCCGGATCTGTCGTTGCCTGGCTGAATGATCTGCAGCGGGCACGAGGCTCAGCCACCACTCGAGGGCTTGCGTATCTGCGGGGGCCAACTCGAGCGCACGTGCGAAGGCGGTGCGGGCTTCCGCAGGGCGTTGCTCTTCCGCGAGGATTTCACCCAACACCGCATGAGCGTGGGCCAGATCCGGTTCTGCCGCGAGGACTTCTCGCACCAGTGCTTCAGCCCGGGCGAGCTCTACTGGGCGCGCCGGAGGAGCGAATTGTGCTGCAGCCTGTTTGATCAGTTTGGCGAGGTCCAGCGTGGTTTCCCGATCGAACGGGACGCGTGCGTGGGCTGTTTCGAGGTGCGCGGTCGCCGAGCGCAGGAAATGTGTTGAAGTCTCAACATCCGCGCCGAGGAGCACGGTCTCACGGCGCTCGATGTAGGCCCGGCGACGTGCAATGGAGGCTTCGGAGGCACCTTGTTCGGACATGGCCTCGACCAGTGCCGCTTCGCTCCGCCACGCAAAGGCCTGTCGCAGAGCGAGAGGAGCTTGCATGAGGATCAGCAGCAGGGGCAGGGCGAGCTGCCAGCGCCGCGTCGTGGCTCGCGGCACCAACAGCAATGCAGCTCCGGCGAGAGGAAGCGCGAGGAACCGTTCGGCAAAGGTCTCGCCGGTGCGGGTGAAGAGATTGAGGACAGGGAGCAGGGGCAACAGAAAGAGCAGGGCCGCCAGTCGGTGCGCATCCGAGCGGCGGGTCGCCCGCAGCAGCAGTTTGAGAGTGAACACTGCTGCCAACAGGGAGAGAAAGAGCGGTTCCGGTGCCGGTGGGTCGTAGTCGTTGTTGAGGCGGAAGGGCCACAGCACCAGCGCGCCATAGTCGCCGAGCCACTGGAAGGCGAAGAGCGCGCGCTCGACGAGTCCATGTTCGCGCAAGACACACAGCACCCCCGCAGGCCCGAAAGCACCGAGCACGTGCCAACGCAGGGCGAGGCAGAGTCCAGCCACCGCCAGAGCAAACCCCGTGCGGATGAGTTTCTCCCGTCGCGATCCGGGGAGGAACCAGAGGAGCAGCGGGAGCATGAAACCCTGCTCCTTCGCGAGGATGCAGAGCGCCGTTCCCAGTCCGGCTGCGCCAACGGAGCACCAGAGCCGCGTGGAGCGTGCGCTCGCCACGAGCGTGGTCAGGGCTGCGACCACCAGCAGGCACTCCGCGCGTCCGCTGATCCAGCACACGGACTCCGCGCGCACGGCCGCAACCGCGAAGAACGTGCCCGCGACGGAGGCTTCGAGGCGCGACCATCCGAGGCTCTTCGCAAGTTCTGCGAGGAGCAGCGCGGCGAGCGCAACAAGCAGGAGATTCGTGATGTGCGGCACGAGCGGGTCGGGAATCTCCCGGCCGAGCATGGCGGCGAGGCACTGGTCCGCGCGGAGCGAGAGTGTGGTCAAGGGGCGCCACAGACCGAGGTCGGCCTGCGCAGGGAAAGACCCCAGCAGTACTTCCGCGATGGGCGTCGGCGACACCACCGCCGGGTTCTCGACAACGTAGGGGATGTCGTCGCGGATGAACCCCCCGGAGAGGCATGGCCACCACACCACCCAGACGGCGAGTGCGGGCATGGCCAACAGGAGTGCGGTGCGGAAGCTCGTTCTCTTCACGGTCCGCAGCATAATGGGGGCCATGCGGCGTTGTCCGAAGTGTGCGGCAGATCTTCGTCGCGAAGCACGACGCTGTCCGCTGTGCGGCACGGCTCTGGCCGTGGCTGCGCTCATCCCCGCAGCGCACCCGCAGCCGATCCTCGACCCCGAACTCGAACTCTTTGAGCGCGACGACGGGCTGTTGACCTGCCTGTCCTGTTTGCGCGAGCACCGCGAGGATGCACGGCGCTGCCGCCTCTGTGCCAGCCCCCTCGTGCGCATGTCGCGGGCTCGCTGGCGACTCGCTCTGGAATGCGAGCCGGTGGCGGATCTCAGGCGCCAGCTTCAAGAAGGCCTGCCGCGCCTGCCTGCAAGTCTCGAGTGTCTCGGAGAATTCATGGATCCGTTCGCGGCGGAGGCGGCGCAACGCGAGCTTCTGAACTTCGGCGTGCAAGCGTTCATCGGACACGATGCCATCGATCCTGCGGGGCCGCCCTTCATCACGCGTCTGTGGTCGCGCCCTGGAGATGCCGCGACGGCCCGTTATCTCACTGGCCCTCTGGAGCGCGGTGACCCGGCTTCACCTGCAGCCGATGACGAAGGTCGCGCGCGCAGTTTTCTCAGGCACGGCAAGTGGCGGGATGCGCTGGCTCTCGCGACGCGCGAGCCGCGCCGTGAGGCTCTTGCGCCCATCGCGGCGGAGGCGCTCTTGAAGCTCGGGCGCCCTGCCGAAGCGGCGCGTGCGCTCGCGGCCGACATCCCGGGAGCAGGTGCCGCCGTGCAGGCTGAGCGCTATTTCCAGCGTGCGCTTCACCATGCGCTCAGCGGTGCCGCGGCTCTGGCTCTCGCCGATCTCCATGCGGCGGCAGCTCTCGCGCCATACCGGCTGGCGATAGCTCAGGCGCGCGTCGAGTTGTTGCGGGAACGCGGTTCAAGCGAAGATCTCCGCGCCGCGCTGGCCGTCATGAAGGCCATCTCTCCGGCGGCGCTCGGTGGGGGCGGGCCCTTTGCCGCGCTGGAGCGCAAGCTCACCGGCGGCGAGGCTCGTTAGACGAGAAAACACGCAGCCGAGCGCTCAGCGCGCGTCGTGAGCAGAGGCACGCTCGCTCTGCAAGCGGCAACGGCGACCGAGCAACGCGTTGCATAGGCGCAGCCGCTGCTGGCGAGAGGTTCCTCGTGCGGGATGCTCTGCACGGCCGCGCGTGCGGCACGTGGCTCAGGTGGCAACACGCGCGAGAGAAGTTCCCGGGCATAGGGGTGGAGCGGGCCTTCGAAAAACAGATCTGCTGGTGAGTCTTCAACGATGCGTCCCTGCAGCAGCACGATGATGCGGTGAGCCAGCGTGCGCGCCACAGCGAGATCGTGTGTGACGAAGGCGAGCGCGATGCCGCGTTGGCGCTGCATCGCGAGCAGGAGCCCGAGCACCTGTGCGCGCAACGACACGTCGAGTGCGGAGACCGCTTCATCCAGCAGCAGCAACTCTGGTCCCGTGATGAAGGCCCGCGCGAGCGCCGCGCGCTGGCGCTGTCCGCCACTCAGTTCGTGCGGCCGGCGCGCGAGGAGCTCCGGCGCGAGGCCGACTTCGCGGAAGGCGGACTCGAGCACCCCGGTGGTCGCGGGCTTGCCCTGGAGGCGGAGCGGTTCGCTCAAGGCCGCACCGAAGTCCAGCCGCGGATCGAAGGCAGCGAGCGCATCCTGGAACACCATGCCGAAGTGTCGGCGCTGTGCGCGGACCAGCGCTGGAGAGGCGCGGGCAGGTTCGAACGAGGGTTGCTCGAAGTGCCACAGGAGAGTGCCGCTGTCCAACGGTTGCAGAGCGGAGAGCGTGCGCAGCAGCGTGGATTTCCCTGAACCGGACTCGCCCACCAGCAGGAGGGCTTCGCCCGGACGCACTTCATAATCCACCTCACGCAAGGCCTGGACACCTGTCGCGAAACGGACACTTGCGCGTTGCAGTGTGAGCAGCGCACTCATGTATCACGCTCCGTGACCGGACATGCGGCACTCCATCCTCGGCTGCATTCCGAGAGCACAGGTTCGGCCCGGGAACATGTGTCGATAGCGCGCGGGCAGCGCGGGTGGAACGGGCAACCGGGCGGCAAGGCTCCGGCCAGTGGTGGTTGTCCTGGAATGCAACCCGGCGCGGTGCGTGGTGGAGCAGTGACGCGCGGCACCGCCGTTCGCAGCGCTCTCGTATACGGGTGGCGCGGGGATTGCAGCACCGCCTCGACCGGGCCTTCCTCCACTACGCGGCCCGCATACATCACCGCCACCCGATCAGCAGCTGCCGCCACGACGCCGAGATCGTGGGAGATGAGCAGCAGTCCGAGGCCGCGCGTCCGGCAGAGTTCGCGGAGCAGCGCGAGCACCTTGGCTTGCACGGTCACATCGAGGGCCGTGGTGGGCTCGTCGGCGATGAGGAGCTTCGGGTCCGCGGCCAGAGCCAGCGCGATGGCTACGCGCTGGCGCAGTCCGCCGGAAAGTTCATGTGGAAAGGCCCGCGCACGGCGCGGCGCGTCATCGAGGCCCACCTCGGCGAAGAGCTCAAGGCTGCGCTGCTCCGCCTCCTTCCGGGTACAGCGCCGGTGATGCCGCACCACGGCGGCCACAGCCGCACCCACGCGCGTCGCGGGATGCAGCGCACTTTGCGGATCCTGAAAGACCATGCCCGCACGCGAGCCCCGGATGTGCGTCGCTCCGCGCCCGCCATCTGCGAGCACGTCCATGCCGTCGATGAGGACACGGCCTTCCACACGCGCGCGCGGTGTGAGGCCGAGACAGGCGAGGGCTGTCATGGATTTCCCGCTGCCGGATTCACCCACGAGTGCGAGGGTGCTGGCAGGTTCGAGAAAGAGACTGACGCCGCGTACGACCGTCAAAGGCCCGCGTGCGCCGAGCAGTGTCACCTGCAGGTCCGCGACGTCGAGGAGTGCGCTCATGCCGTCTCTCCCTGACGTGGGGCGAGGCGTTTCCTCAGGGCTTCACCGGCGTGGTTGAAGAAGAGCAGTGTGCCCGTGAGCGCGAGAGCGGGAACGAGAATGAGCCACCAGCTCATGTGCACGGCGGTGAGCGCATCGTGTCCCTGACGCAGCAGGACGCCCCAGCTCACCCCCGGCGCTTCGACGCCGAGTCCGAGGAACGAGAGAAAAGACTCCAGCATCAGCACGCGCGGGACAGTCAGGGTCCACGCCGAGATGGCAACGGGCAGGCTGTTCGGGACGATGTGCACCCGCAGGATCGTGCTTTCGCGCGCACCGGCGAGGCGCGCAGCTTCCACGAAGGTCGCACCGCGGAGTCGCAGGACATCGGCGCGCACAATGCGTGCTGCAGGAATCCATGAAACAGCGGCGGTGATGCCGAGCAGAGCAAGCGACGGGTCGAGCAGCGTGTCGGGATGCGCGGTCCGCCATGTGCGCAGCAAGCCCACGGCGAAGATCACCATGAAGATGAGAGGGAGTGCGCCGAAGATGTCGGTGCCGCGCATGAGCAGCATGTCCACGCGGCCACCGAGGAAGCCGGCGCTCGATCCCACGAGGACTCCGATGCAAAGCGCCGCGACGCTGGCCACGAGGGCGACAAGGAGCGATTCTTGGGCGCCGAAGAGGGTGCGCGACAGCACGCAGCGACCGAGGGCGTCACGGCCACAGAGGGGTGACAGTTCGCGTGCACCGA
This sequence comes from Planctomycetia bacterium, assembly GCA_005790545.1. Lineage (GTDB taxonomy): Bacteria > Planctomycetota > SXUL01. The sequence continues at coordinate 51,591 of SXUL01000077.1, forward strand.
AGATCGTCGCGCGCAGGCGCGCGGCAAACCCCACCGCCGCGAGTGCGCTTCCCTCATGGAACAGAGGCGTGACGGAAGGCGCTTCAAGGGCGAGTTCGGGATGTACGCGTGCAGGATCGGCCAGCGGCAGAAGAGGAACCGCCACGGTGCCGAGGCAGAGCAGAGCGGCGAGGGTCGCGGCAAGTTTCAAGTGCCCTCCGTTCTCGGGTCAAGCAAGGGCAGGACGAGGTCCGCCGCCCAATTGCAGAGTGCGGCCATGGCCGTGTAGAGCGTGACGAGTCCGAGTGCGAGTGTGAAGTCGCGGTTGAGGGCGCTCTCGACGAAGTGCGCACCGAGGCCCGGAATGGCGAACATCTGCTCGATCACGAGCGAGCCGGTAAGCACGCCGGCGGCGGCCTGACCAAGGAAGGCCACGACCGGCACGAGGGCGAGCCGCAGTGCGCTCCTCAGAATCAATCGCTCGGGCAGACCGGCTGCGCGCAGCGTGCGCGGCCATTCAGAGGCGAGCGCTTCCAGCATGGCCGTGCGCACGAGGCGCGCGACTTGCGCGGCGAAAGGCAGGCCGAGGGCGAGGGATGGCAACAGCAAGGCTGCTGGCGTCTCAAGGCCTGCCGCAGGAAGGAGCTTCCACCAGAGAACGAAAGGGAGCAGCAGCAAGGCTGCCAGCACGAACCCCGGCAGGGCTTGGATCAGTGCGATCAGGATGCCGAGCCCGCGATCCACGCATCCGCCCGCGCGCGCGGCGGCGAGGACACCGAGAGGCACACCAAGCAGCAGCATCCAGAAGATGGCGGTGGCTCCGAGGAGGAGCGAGGCCGGCAGACCTTCCTGGATCACATCTGCGACGCTGTGATCACGATGCGCCAGGGAGGGCCCGAAGTCGCAGCGTGCGAGCCCGGCCACGGCCGCGACCCACTGCCGGGCGAGAGGCTGGTCGAGTCCGAAGCGCGCTTCGAGTGCCTGGCGCGTCGCGGGCGCGAGCGGGCGTTCAGCATCAAAGGGGCCGCCCGGCACGGCATGCACCAGCAGGAAGGCGAGCCCATGCACCGTGAGCACGATGAGCGGCAACCAGGCCACCCGTCGCAGGGCTGCAGCGCTGCGCCGCGAGCCCTTGCGTGTGGCCCGTCCTGCCGCAACGAAAAGTGCCACAGGCAGCAGCACGAAGAGGAAGAGCGCCGACAGAATGTCCATCAGCGCTGCACCTCAAGATGCGCGGGGTTCATCCATTCGAGAGGGTTCTCAGAGAAACCGCGCACGCGCGGATTCACAAGCGTCCTGCTCACGAGATGAAAGAGCGGGATCAGCGGGCTCTCTGCGAGCAGCAAGCTCTCCGCCGCGTGCAATTCCAGCGCACGCTCTTCATCCGTGGTGGCGCTGCGCGCGGCGGCGAGATGACTGTCGTAGGCCGCGAGCTTCCAGCCCGTGCGATTGGCCGTGGCCTCGCCAGCGAAGACTTCGAGGAAGTTGGATGCGTCGTCGAAATCGGCAATCCACGTGCTGCGAGCGAGGGTGTATTCCCCGCTGGTCATGCGTGCACGCAGGCTCTGGCCGTCGAGAGCGAGGATGCGGACCGCGAGTCCGAAATGGCGGAAGCGCTGTTGCAGCCAGTCTGCCACGACTCCGTCGAGAGGATCGGTGGAGACAAGCAGCTCAAGCAGCGGCAGTTCCTTGCGGCCGAGGGCCGCCAGTCCTTGCTGGAGCAACGCGAGGATCTCCTCCTCGGTCGCCGCCGGAAGTTCGGGCCCCTTGAAGGTCAGAGCTCCGCAGTGCACGCCGGGCGGGGTGAAATCAGGCGCGGGGATTTCGCCGCCGCGGAGCACGGCGGCGGTCAATTCGTTGCGATCCACCATCAGGCTCAGGGCGCGCCGCACGCGGGCATCCTCGAAACCCGGAGCGCGCACATTCAGGCGCAGGAAATAGCCGGCTAGTCGCGGCGCGCGCCGCAATTCGGATCCGGGTGGCAGTTCCGGGTGCGCAAGCAGCGTTGGCACGCTGGAGAGCGGCACATCCATGCTGATGTCAATGGCATCCGCCATGTAGAGGTTGAGCAGGGTGGCGGGGTTGGAGAGCGCGAGCCAGTCGATGCGTTCCGAGCGGACGCGGGCGGCGCCATGCCAGCGCGGGTTTCTGCACACGCGCACGCGGTCCTTCAGACGACGCTCCTCGAGCACGAAGGGACCGTTGCTCACGAAATGTCTGGCGGAGGTCCAGGCGCTGCCGTGACGCTCCACGACGTGGCGCGGTACCGGGTAGAGAGGGAATTGGGCGAGCTGCTGCAGGAAGCAGGGGTCGTTGGATTCCAGTTCGAAGCTGAGCGTCGTCGCGTTGTCGGCGCTGATGGCGACGGCTGAGAGGGGCAGCGCGCCACGCCGCGCCGCGCGGGCTCCGCGCACGCTATCCAGGAAATCCCCGAGCGGCGCCCCGGTCGCCGGGTCGAGGTAGCGCAAGAGGCTCCAGCGCAGATCCTCCGCGGTGAGCGCTCGTCCATCACTCCAGACAAGACCGGCGCGGAGGAAGAAGCGCCAACTGAGCCCGACGCGCTCCCAGCGTTCCGCCATGCCCGGGGCCGGGATTCCCCGTTCCGGATCGGGTGTCACGAGCCCTTCGAAGAGCGACGCGAGCACGCGCGCGTCCGAGACGGCTTGTGCGAGGGCGGGGTCGAGGCTCTTCAGGTCCGGGCCGTTGCCGACCACCACGTCAGCACGAGGACTGCGCGCGCACGCGACGAGCGCGAGAAGGAGGAGAGGTGAAAGTCGGCGCGCTCCCGTCATCGTTGGCTGCGCGCTTGCCGCAAGGGCGCGGGCTCATGTTCGCGGCGCACGGCGATGGTACAGCGCGGGAGCATCGGCCGCGACGGTGCCCATGGTGATAAGCTCGCGCGCATCATCCTCCATGCGCGCCATCGTGCCCGGGGCATCCACTTTCATCTGCCTAGCGGCGCTCGCATTGCTCAGCGCTTGCAGCCCCGACGCGCCAACTGCGAAGCCGCAGCAGGCGCCCGCTGCTCACGACGCGGCCAATCCGGATCGTGACCGATTCGTCGAATTGCGATTGCGCGCCTTCGAGCCGGCCTGGGTGGGTGGCCACCTCGTCATCGGACGCACGCGCGCGCCCACGACGCTCTGCAACCTGACCTGGAGTTCCGAGGAGGATCGGGCGCTGCACAAGTTCTTCCTCGTGCCGTTCCTCCTGCAGGAGACGGCCGATCGCGTGGACGGCGCGCTGGGCGTCGAGCCCTGCGCTGCGGAGTCATTGCCCGTGCGGGTCGAGGGAGGACGAGGCTGGCGCTTCACGCTGCGCGCCGACCTCACGTGGGAAGGTGGAGAGCCACTCACGGCTCGCGACTACGAGAAGAGCTTCGAGACCATCCGCAATCCCGAAGTGCGCGCGGACACGCGGCGTGCCCAACTGGATGGCGTGACCGACGTGCGAGCCGTGAATGAGCGCGTATTGGAAGTCCAGTTCAGCGAGGACACGGCGCTGGCGCCCCTGCATTTCGGCTTGCAGTTCACGGTCATGCCCGCAGCGGAGATCCCGGCCGACGCGGCAGCGCTGAACACGCTGCGCCAGCATTCGAGCATGGGGCCCTACCGCGTCGCCGAGTGGACCACTGAGAAGCTCGTGCTCGAACTCCGGCAGGAGTACAGGACGCGTGCTCATCCGACGGGCCCGCAGTATGTCGAGCGCGTGGAGTTCCGTTACCTCCCGGAGGAAGCACGCCGCCTTGCACTCATGCGTGGCACAATCGACATCGATACGGTGCGCGCGGAACACTTCGAGCAGTTCTCGGCCGCCGCGGAGTTGCAGCAGCATCACTGGCTCACCTTCTACTTTCTGCCCAATCAGGCCATGGTGCTCTGGAATCTCCGTGACGCTACTGCGCATGAGAAGGCGCATCCCATTCTCGGCAAGGTGGAGATGCGGCGCGCCCTGAGCCGACTTTTCGCGCGCGAGCATCTCGTGCGCACCATCTGCGCCGGCAAGGGCCAGCCTGTGAGCGGCCCCATGTGGGTGACGGACTCGGATTACGATCACAGCGTTCCGGTCGTGGCCTTCGACCCGCAGCGCGCGCGTTCCGAGTTGCTCGCCGCTGGCTGCCGCGAGGGTCGTGACGGTTGGCTCGAATTCGAGGGCCGACGCGCCGGGCTCACGCTCATTTATCCACAGGGCGCAGCTTGGGCAGAGGCCCCAGCCATGGATTTCGCCGAGGCGGCGCGCGGCATCGGCTTTGAGGTGCGCCTCAGAAAGATCGCGTTCGGCACGCTGGTGGAGGAGGTGCAAGCGAAGCGCCATGAGGCCGCACTGTTCCTGAACTCGCTGCGCCCGCCGGTGGAGTACGACTTCACAGCGGACTTCCACTCGCGCGTGGCGGACACGCCTGCGGCCAACCTCTCCGGCCTCGTGGACGCCGAGGTAGACAAGCTGCTGGAGCGCGCCCGCTCGGCTCCGACGCGATCCGAGCGTGGTCTCGCCCGGCGGGGACTCCATCGCCGTCTCGCGGAACTCGAACCCTGCGCGTTCCTCTACACGTCGGCTTCATGTGTCGCGGTGCCGCGACGCTTCGCCAATGTGAAGGTGCACGATCTCGGCATCTGGTACCGGGATTTCGTGTTGCGCACTCTCTTCGAGAAGTCGCCGCCGCGATGAAGGCGCCTGCGCGGTTGCTCGTGCGCTTTCTCGCTGCCGTGACGGTGCTGTTGCTGGTTGTCGTGCTGGCCTTCGCAGCGCTCGGGTCCCTCGCGCAATCCAGTGTGGAGGATGGACCGCTGGTGCTGCGACGGGCCAACTGGACGACGGAGGACCAGCAGCTTGTGAGCGAGTCTCTTGGTCTGGATCGCCCGTTGCTCTTTGCCGACGACCCTCCGACGGCGGAGCGCACAGTGCGTCGTGCTTGGCAGCGGCTTGCCGCTGAACTCGAGCGCAGGCCGGGGCGCGCTGATCCCGCAGCGACGATCGCGTTGATGCAAAGGGTTGTGGAAGGCGAACCCATCGCACCCACAGCGGAGGACGTCGGACTGGTGCAGGCCCTGCGCTCCGTCGGGATGCTTGGTGCTCTGGGGCTGGAGCAGTCCTCGTTGGAGCTTGCTGGATCGCCCCAAGTGTTGAGCGTGTGCAGCGCCCTGCGTCTGAGGCAGCGCGAGGCCTTGCGCTCCGTGGGCGTTGCAGATGATCTGTCTCTCCGCCGCGAACAGGTGCGTGGTGCAGCCGACGCCCTTGCGGCCGACAGCGTGACTGAATCGCAGTTGTTGCTGCTCCGGGCGGCCGGTGCAGCCAGTCTCGCGCCCCTTGCCGCTGCCGCATCTCAATCCACGGCGCGCAATCGGGCAGCCAACTGGACGCTCGCGAGCGAACTCGCAGCAGTGCACCCGCCGCGCGGAACCGAGCGCGTGGCCTTCATGGAGCGCTGGTGGCGGCGACACGGAGACGAGTTCACGGAGGCCGACACGTGGGCGCAGTTCTTGCGCGGCGTGAGCGGGAGCCGCTGCGGAGCATGGCTCCTGGCTGCGTGGCGTGGGGACCTGGGTGATTCAACGCGTCACCATCGCCCAGTGGCTGAGGTGCTCCGTGAGCGCCTGCCTGCCAGCTTGCGTACGGGCGCGCTGGCTCTCGTGCTGATCGTCACCTTGGCGCTCCCGCTTGCTTTCCTCGGACTGCGTGGTGGGCGCGGCATGCGTTGCGCACTGGACGGAGTCACGGCCCTCGCGCTCGCGCTTCCGGAAACCGTGCTCGCCGTGCTTGCGCTTGCAATGCTCGATCCGGCCCGGGGCAGCGAGATGCTCGCGGCTCTGGTGCTCGCCACTGGCGGAGTCTTCTATTTCGCGGCGCACCTGCGCGTGCGCCTCGCGGAAGTCTTCGCCGAGCCATGGGTGTTCGCGCTGCGCATGCGGGGTGTGCGTGGCTTCAGACTCTTCACGGCGCATCTGCTCTTGCCGGCGCTCGGACCGGTGGTCACGCTGACAGCTTCGGCGCTGCCTCTCCTCGTGAGCGGCAGTCTCGTGGTGGAGAGCATGTTCGGCGTTCAGGGCATGGGAGCGGCGGCTGCGGATGCCACTTTGCGCGGTGATTTGCCGCTCGCCATGGCTTCCATCACGCTCGGCAGCGCGGCGACACTGGCGAGTTGGTGGCTCGCGGAGTTGCTGCTCCTCGTCCTCAATCCACGGCGCAATGCCGGGGGAGTGGGTGCATGAAACCGCGCCGCTCGTCGCCAACGCTGTTGCTGCTGGCTGGGGTCTTGCTTCCCGTGGCTTGCGCGCCGCTGCTCTGCAATGAGCTGCCGCTCTTCGCGCGGGGCGAGGCTCCGCTCATGCCCGCACTGGTCGCAGCGAGTCCGCGCGACTTTCTCGGCCTCGCGCTCTGGCTGGCTCTGCTCCTCGCCGGATTCCGGCGCTGGAAAGGCGCGCTGCTCGCCATTTTTGTTGGCGTGCTCGCTGCGCTTGTTGCTCCGGAAGAACATGTCGCAGCTGTGGCCGATGCGGACGTGGTGCTGGGGGCCTTTGCACCATTCTCACCCCAGAGCGTCGAGCGCAGCTTCGGTGAGTCTCAGCTGGCACGCCATGTTCTCGGTGTGGATCGCCACGGGCGGGATCTCTTCGCTCTGCTGCTGCACGGCACACGCGACAGTCTTTTGTGTGCGGCGCTGGTCACTCTCGCCGCCACCCTTCTGGGCGCATTCACTGGCGCGGCGGCCGCCCTCGTCCGCAATCCGGTCTCGGCCATGCTCAGCAGTGCGTTGCAGGCTCTCGATGCCTTTCCCGCGTTGCTCGCTGTGCTGGTCTTGCAGAGCCTCTTCTTTCCCTCCTTCGTCTTCGTGCTCGTCCTGCTGGTCCTGTTTCGCTGGCCTGCGGTGCACAGAATCGTGCTTGGCGAGGTCGAGCGTTTGCAGCGTGAACCCTGGTGTGCCGCGGCGCGCGCTGACGGCGCGTCGTGGTGGTGGCTCTTTCTCGAGGAAATGCTCCCGCATCTTCACGGACTATTGGCGGCGCAGGCGGCGCTCGGCATCGCTATCGTCATAGCCATTGAGAGCGGGCTCGCATGGTTGGGATTCGGTGTCCCGGCACCGGCGCTCTCGCTCGGAGCGCTGCTTCGTCTCGGTCAGGAAGACCTGCCGTTCGTGACTCCATTGCTGGTGCTCAGCATCGTGCTCATCACTGGCATCAGCGGCGTGGCCCTGCTCAGCGCGCGCAGGTTGCAGCACGCGCCGCAGGAGGATGCCGCATGACCGCACCGTTGCGCATCAGTGGTCTTGCGGCCGCCGTGCGGATTCCCGGGCGCGCACCGCGGCGCCTGCTGGACAGTGTCGAGCTCGAACTCAAACCCGGAACCGTGTCACTCGTGTTGGGCGCCTCGGGTTCCGGGAAGACCACACTCTTGCATGCGCTGATGAACGAAGCGCCCCCGGGTGGCGTGGTTTTTTCCGGAACGGCAAGGCTGCCGTTGGCACCTCCTGGTCAGGCCGTGCTGCTGCCACAGGACCCGGCGGCAAGCATGGATCCGCGTCAGCGAGCCATCGATCTCGTGCGCGAGGTTCTTCCTCGGCGCGCCTCACGCAGCGCGGAAGCGCTGCTCGAGGCATTCGCCGTCCCCACAACGTTCTGGGGTGCACGCGCGGGGGCGCTTTCGGTCGGACTTGCTCAGCGTGTGCAACTTGCGGCGGTGGTGGGCATGGAACCGGCGTGGTTGCTGCTCGACGAGCCCACCAGTGCGCAGGACCGCCTGCGCGCGCGCGGTGTCGCAGCGGAACTGAAGGCACTCGCTGCGCGCGGCAGCGGCGTCATCGTGGCCACTCATGATCTCTTCTTCGCCCGGGCGCTCGGGGGCTGTGCGCATTTCTTGAACGAGGGCGGCGTGGTCGAGTCGGCTGAACTCGAAGAGCTGCTCTTGCAGCCGAGGCACCCGGCCACGGCGGTATTTGTGGCCGCAGACTGCAAGGGAGGATTGCCATGAGTCTGCTCGTTCTGGATGGAGTGAGCGTCGTGTTCGGCGCGCGACATGTGCTCAGCGGCGTTTCCTTCCGTGTGGAAGCCGGGGAGGTGCTCGTCGTGCTCGGGCCCTCCGGAATCGGCAAAACGACGCTGCTCCGGGTCATGGAAGGAAGTCTCGCGCCTTCCACTGGCGCGGTGCACAGGGAGAGCATGTTGGCGGCATCCGGGCGCATCCGGCGCGTGTGGCAGGATGCCCGCGGTGCGTTGAATCCGTTGCGACCCGTGGTCGAGAGCGTGGCAGCGGCACGTCAACATCTGCTGGGTGATGCGCCGGAATTGGCGCGTGGCGTGGCCGAGCGACGCCTCCAAGATGTGGGGCTCGCGCTCACGAGTGCGCTGACTCTGCCGGGAGCGTTGAGCGCGGGACAGCGGCAGCGCGCGGCCCTCGCACGGGCGCTTGTGACAGACCCCATGCTCCTGCTCGCCGACGAACCGACGGCTGCCCTCGACCCCAGCGCCCAGCGGGACATGCTCGCGATCGTGCGGGCGGAGTGCGGGAGGCGTGGCATGGCCGCTGTGTTGGTGCTGCACGACCCCGGTCCAGTCCCCGCCTTCGCCGACCGCTATCTTGTGCTGGGCGAAGCGGGGGTGCTGAGCGCAGGGCGCGGGCGCGCATTTCCGCAGGACAAACATCCAGCCACGCGCGCGGTCCGCGGGGAGGCTTGAGCCTCCCGGGCCTTGCGGGCTCCGCGCAGTAGGATGCGCCGGCGATTGGCCCACGGGAGAGTGCATCTCATGCGAACGCTGCGTTTGTCCATGTTCTGTGGCTTGCTGTTGACCCTTGCTGCGTGTGGTGGAGAAGCTTCCCCCGGCCGCATCGAGTTCACGCTCTCGCTCACGGGGCTGCCGCCATTGCCGACGCGCATGGGTGCGTACGAAGGCTGGGCCATCGTGAATGGGCTGCCCGTCAGCGTGGGCCGCTTCAACATCGATGCCAGCACCGCACCAGCGACCGTGCGTCTTCTGTCGGGCGCCGCGCTCGGCCCGGTGACAGGGGCCACTTTTGGTCCGGCGAGCACCGGCCTCGGCGGTGCCTTTCCGCTGATCACGACGGCCAGCGGTTTTTTCATCACCATCGAGGCGCCCGATGCTGTCCGCGGCGTGCCCACCAATTGTGTGGTGATGGCGGGCGATTTCACCGGTCCTGCTTGTGCACTCACCATGGCGGGCATTGCCCATGGCGGCACCAACTGGACGCTTGGAGCACATCAGGCAGCGTCCGCTGCGGTGCTGAAGGCGAGTCCGAGCGATGGCAACGCGCATCCCGAGCAGGGGCTCTGGTTCGTCGGCGATGTCGCGGGAGCGACGCCGGGTCTCGCCGACCTGCCTCTGCGCCAGGACGGCTGGCGCTATGAAGCGTGGACGACGGACGGTGCGCCAGGCGCACCCGCGTTGGCCGGGCGGAGCCTCGGGACGTTTGCAGGCGCGGTCGGCCGGGATGCCGATGCGCTCGCCTCGCCGACTCGTGGCGTGGCGAACCCTGGCTTCGCCTTCCCGGGCGCGGATTTCATCACGGCATTCAGCGCCGTCGGGAATCCCGTCTCTCTGTCTGATGGCGCACACGAAGTGTTCGTCACCATCGAGCCTGCGGAGGACAATGCCGAGGGACCATTCCCGCTCACCATTCTGAGCACGGCCATTCCTGCGTCTGCCGTCGTTGGCGGGGTGACGGCTGCGGACATCAACCTCGTGCAGGTGGCGCTGCCCTCACTTGCTTTGGCGGCAACCGCTGCTGACGTGACCCTCAGTGGCGACGGGTTTCGCGAGCAGGGCGGCGCGCAGCGCGGCGAGTATGTGCTGTGGGCCGCACTGCCGCCGCTGAGCGAGCCTGTGCTGGTGGCGCGCCTTGTCCGTGATGCCGGCGTGATGCGCTCGGTCGCGACCGGGTTGATCGTGGGCGCTCCAGGCAATGTTGTGCTCACGGCATTCAACACCGGTCTCGGAGCCGCCTTCCCGGATCTCGGCAGTGCCACCACAGCCTTCATCACGTTCGAGGCTCAGGGGGGACCGGCTTTCGGTTTGCCCAATGGTGCGCCGCTGTACGCCGGTGCCGTCAGTGCGGGCAGCGCGAACCTCACCGTCCAAGGCACGGCCGGTCTCGGCCTCGCAAACTTCGGCGCTGCGGCGGGCACCTGCATTCTCGCGGCTCCGACGCGGCTGGCAGGCACGCCCGGCGACGACAGCTACGGGCTCTGGTTCGTGGACCGCGCCACGCGCTTGCCCTCGCTCACGTTGCCGGAACTCCCGTTCAACTGGAAGTACGAAGGCTGGGTGCGCAACACCGTGACCGGGGTCACCACGAGCACCGGCAAGTTCCGTGCTGCACTCGCGGCAGATGAAGACAGGCATTCCGCTCCCGGTCACGATCTGGGCCTCGGCTATGCGGCCCCGGGTGCGGATTTCTTGCTGGTCTGGCAACGCACTGTGCCCGCAAGTGTGGCGGCCAACGTGCTTGTGACCTTGGTGCCACAGGGTTGGAGCCGCCTCCATCAGCCGTCGCCGTTCGCGCTCTTCTTCGGCGCTGCTCCGGCGACAGCCGGAAGCATGAGCACACTGGCGAACCTCGCGAGCTCGTGGCCTTCAGCCAACGTCAGCTACTGAACGCGAGGGACGAGTTCCCAAAGCCGCAGCGCACGTGACGAGGAACTCCGGGGTCCGCGCTGCGAGCGCGGATCTGCGCGGCGTCAGTGTCAGCGGCAGCGCGCTGCAACGGACGCCGCGGAGGAGCGCCCGCACGAACATGACACCGCGTCCCGCAGAAGACGACGCTTCGACGAGGCTGGCGCGAAAATCGGCTTGGCGCCAGGCACGCGGTCCGGCACCGACACATGCGTCCGCAGGCAGCAACGCGCGCGTGCGCCAGCGCAGGATCTGTCGGTTCACACGGTCGAGGATGCGCTGCGTGAGGCTCAACGGGACGGAGTGTTGTGCCGCGACCGCCAGACCGACCTCATCACCAAGGGCCCGTACGAGGCGCACGAGGTCCGCCGCCGGGCAGGCGCAGGACGGGTCGAGCACGAGCACGATGTCCCCCGCGATGAGCGCTGCAGACTCCCGCAAGATCTCGGCGAAGTTACCCGGCGTGTCGAGGGCGATGAGCCGTGCTGGCACGGACGCGCGTTCACACCAGGCAATGGCGAGAGGCACAGTGCCATCGTTGCTGCCGCCATCCACGAGCAGCAGTTCCGGGAAGTGTTCCGGCGCGAGCAGCCCGGCGAGAGAGGCCAGTTCCTCCATCAAGCGCGGAAGAGAGTCTGCATCGTTGCGGCAGGGAATGAGCACCGTCACCAGCATGGCCGCTCGCCTCGTCGGGCGCCGAGGCTAGCATCGCGGTCATGCTGCAGGTTCTGTCGGAATCGTCCGGATCACGCGCGACTGAGTGGGGCCCCGGGCCGCGCTGCGCTGGACCTGACGCATTGGCAAGCTTCCCGGCTGTTGCAGTGAGGGCGTCGTGAATTCGGAGCGTCCGCCATGGCTCGATGCCGCGCTGCTGGATGCTGAGGCGTTCGGCCTCGATTTCCCGCGGGGAACGAGGGGCGCCGCGGCGCGGGAGATTCCGCGCGGGGCAGCGGAGCCTGCCGCCAATCCCGTGACGACTCCGAGGGCTGCTGAGGCGGCACTGGACGCCATCGCACGCGAGGTGGAGGCGTGTCGCGCCTGCAGCCTCGGCGCCTGCAGGACGCGCTCCGTTCCGGGACAGGGCAGTGCGCAAGCGCGGCTCTTCTTCGTGGGCGAGGCGCCCGGCGCAGAAGAAGACAGCCAGGGGCTTCCTTTTGTCGGAGCGGCCGGGCAGTTGCTGACGAAGATGATCGCCGCCATTGGCCTCGCGCGTGAGCAGGTGTTCATCGCCAATGTGCTCAAGTGCCGTCCGCCAGAGAATCGCGATCCTGCACCAGCGGAAATGGCCGCTTGCCGCGCGTTTCTGATGCGCCAGATCGAGAGCGTGGATCCCGACGTGATCGTGACGCTCGGTGCCCATGCAACGCGCAGTTTGCTGCAGCGCGAAGGCCCGCTCGCCCGCATGCGTGGCGAACGTCACCGCTGCGGGCGCGCGGAGCTGGTGGTCACGTATCACCCGGCCTATCTGCTCCGCAGTCCGGACATGAAGCGCGCCGCGTGGGAAGACCTCAAACGAGCGAAGTCTCTGCTCGACGCGCCTTCGCGCGCTTGACCCTCGGCGCGCGCGCCCCATAACATCGGTCCCGCAGCACGCTCGTCGTCTGCGCCGCATGCAGCATCCCATCTGGGGCATCGATGTCACCTCGGTCGCACTTCGCGGAGTGCGGCTTGCGCTGGATGCTGATGGTGTCCCGCGCATCGTTGCGTGGGACGCGCTCGACTTCACCACGGATGTGGAGAATGTCGCCTCCAGTGCGCGGCTTGCGCCCATGCAGAGGGCTTTGGCGCAGTTCGCGCACGGCAAGGAATTGCGCTACTCGCGGGTGTGGGTGTCGTTGCGCGGTGAGGCGGGCTTCAATCGCCACGCGCGCCTGCCGAAGGCGACCGACAGCACGATTCCTTTCGTGTTGCAGCAAGAGGCCGAGCGCAACATCCCGTACCCGCTGGAGGAGGTCTACTGGGACCACCGCCTCGCGGACATGACAGAAGACGGTGCCGTCGACGCGACCTACTACGCCGTGCGTCGCAGCATCGTGGACGATCGCATCAGGAAGTACGAACGAGCCGGATTGCCCATCGATGGCATTCAGTTGCGTCCCGTCGCCCTGCACAACATCTGCGCTTTCGAGCGTCTGCTGGACGAGGGCACGGCCGTCATCGACTGCGACTATGTAGGGCTGCATGTGCTCGTGCACCACAAGGGGCGGACGTGGTTCCGCGTTGTCCCCACCGGCGGCGCCGACCACGTGGCACGTCTGCGTGACGAACTCGGTCTTGGACATCCCGAGGCGGTGCGTGCAGCCAGCGGCGCCGGGGACACCGAACCTCGACTTGCCGGCATCGCGGGCGAGTCCGCGCGGCAACTCGTGGCGGAAGCTGAACGCGTGCTCAAGTTCTTTGCCGCCGCCCGACCCGGATTCAAGTTGCGCCGCATCGTGCTCTTCCACTCCCACCGTTGCGTGCCGGACCTCGAGGCGACCGTCCGCGAACGTTGCGGCGTCAGTGTCGAGGTCCCGCGCGGCTTCCGGCACGTGCGTGTGGACGATGACGTCGTGAGCGCAGGCCTGCAGGAGAATTTCGCGGCGCTGGCCCGGGCGACCGGGCTCGCCCTCCAAGGGGCCGGCATCGCGGACGTGAGTGTGCGGCTCTTTCCCGCGCGTCCCGAGCGCGACCTCGGCTTGCGCAAGCGCTGGTGGATCGCCGCGACGTTGCTCATCTGCTGCACCATCGTGGTGGAGACCGTGCGTCTGCGCTCTGCGGAGCGCCAGCTCGCGGCGGCGACGGAAGCGCTGCGGGTGGCGCCGCCCGAGGCGCGCGAGCGCGCCAGTGTGCTCCGCGCAGTGGATGTCGAGGCGCCGCTGAGGAAGATGGAGGCCTTTGCGCGCGTGGACGGCGAGCGTGCACGTCCCCTGCAGGTGTTGAAGCACGTCGCCGCGAAGGCGGCCGCAGCCGGCGTCTCGGTGGCGGCATTTGATGCGGAAGAGGGGTTGATCGGTCACGTGGTGCTGGTTGCCGAGGGTGCGAAGGAAGATGCCCATCAGCGTCTTGCAGAGGCACTGGCTTCCTGTGCAGACGGGGAGGGCCCGGTCAGTGCAGTCCGGCCCGGACTCTGCTGGGAAGCGTCCGAACCCGTGGCCCGTGCGCCGGTGGTTCCTGCCGCCGGGCCATTGCGCGTCCCGCTCCACCACCTCGCGGGCACGCTGGAAATCAGGCGGCCGCGCAGCCCATGACTCCGCGGACGGTGACCGCTCTTCTGCTTGCCGGGTGCGCCGCGCTTGCCGTTGCGTCGCTGTGGATCTTCGTCTTCCTGAGCAGTCGCGACGATCTCGACGATCGCGTGCAGGATGCACGTCTCGCGCTCGAGTCGGTCACGAGCAGCAATCAGACCCTCGTGGGCGCGCCGTTCGAAGTGGAAGTCCGCGCCGTGAAGTCTCGCCTCGAAGAGGAGGCACGCGAGCTCGAGGCCTTTGCGCGCGCCCAGCAAGGCGCGCTGGAGGCTCCCAGTGCGCGTCTTGCGGGCAAGAATCCGGGACGCGCAGAGTGCGCCAGTGCCTGGGCGTTCGACAATGATGAACTGCGGCGGGCCATCACGGAGAAGACCGGGATTGAACCGCCGCGCCCTTCCTCATGGCCGCTGGCAGCAGCGACGGAAATGCCTGAGGAATGGGATGCCGGGCTTTTCGCTGCCGCGCAGCGTCGTATGCAACTGCAGCGCATTTTCTTGCTGGCTGCCGCGGAGAAGGGGGCGGTTCCGCGCGCTCCGCTCGAGTTTCGTGAGCTGCCAAGGACGCCGCAGGCGCAGTGGGATGGCACGGAGCTGAGGCTGTTTTTCCGGTGCAGGGATGCGGACGTGTTGTCCGTCTGCGAGAAGCTGTTGCAACCAGGTCAACCACTCCGGCTGAGGCTCACGAGCATCAAGGCCGAGGCGGCCGCAGCCGACGGCAGAGAGGAACTCGGCGTTCATCTGGACGTGCGTTTGGTCGTGGAGCGACCTGCAGGAGACCTTCCATGAAGGAAGAACACCTGCACTCGCGCGCGGAAGCACGCCTCGATCATTCGGGGCGCATGCTCGGAGCACTGGATCTTCTTGCAGTCGTGGTGGCTCTCGTGCTGTTGGCGCTGAGCTTTTTCGGCATGCTGGACGACAGCGCGGGAAGCGCCGCGGCATTGGATGCACGTCTCGATGCCGGACTGCATGCGCGTCGGGCCGCGCTCGCTGCCGGGAGTTTCGACGGACAGCTCTACTTTGCGCGCGGAGACGCTGCGCGCGCTTCCCTGAGAGCCTCCCATGAGCCCACTGCCCAAGCGGTGAGCCCCCCATTCCGCGCATATCCCGCCACATGGCTCGCGGCTGCAAGGAGCGGTGGCAATCTTGCAGCCATCTCAGCGCCGGTGGACCTTGTGGCCGAGGCCGGGTTCGGGAATGTCGCGTTGCGGTGGACGGCGGGGCGTGGGGGCAACGTGCCTGCAGGCACGTGGGTCCTGCTGCGCGCTCGCCCGGGTGAGGCCTACACAACGATCGCCGAATTGCCTGCTGCGACGCTTCACTACGTCGATCCGGCACCTGCCGGCGTCGAATACCAGTGGCGCGTGGCGGCGAAGCCGGGTGATCCAGTGCTTGCTGCGGCGCTCGGGCTCTCCGTGCCTTCGAGCCCGGTGCGCAGCATGGCGTTGGCCCGCGTGCGTTGGAGCATTCTTGAAGCGAGCGCAGCGACAGTCCGGTTCCGGATCGAGGCCTGGACCGGCACGGCCTTTGAAGCGCGCGAAGTGGATGTGAATCCCGGCGAGGCCGTGGAGGTCGCCGGGGGAGGCCAGGGCTTTGTCACAGGTTGCCGACTCGAGTCGATCCGCGCGGAGGACTCAACCCGCCGCCAGGAAGCACTGCGCGTGGTTTTTGACCGCGAGGGACGCGTGATTCTCGAGGGGGGAGAGCCCCGCCGTGAACCCGTGGTGACCGAGGTCCGAACGCGGCGCTTCGAAATCGTGCTCAGAACCGAGACCGGTGGCACCGAGAAGGTCTGGTTTCCGTGAGCTTGCGGAGGGGATTGCAGCCTCCGGCTGCTGGCCTATACTCAGGCCCCCTGGAAAAGATGGACCACCCGGAACTCGTGCCCGCTCCACGACTTGAGCTGGTGTTTGCCGGGCTGGAACTGCAAGTGCTGTGAAGCCGGAATGAGGAGTCTCGGAGCATGGGGCTTTGTGCCCTGCTGTTCCGGAATCATTTCTGGTAGAAGTTCGCGCCCGCGCATTGCCGTTTTGCGGCTGCCGGTGCTTCGGAAAGGGAGATCTCGATGCGAGTGCTCGTGAACAAGCAGAGCGGCATGGTGTGGTTCCTTCTCGTCCTGACCTGTGTGGTTGCTGCGTGCACCACTCCGGCAGATGAACCCACCGCAGCTGCACCCGTTGAGACCACGGTCGCACCGGAAGCGGTTGCAGCCAGCAGCACGACGGCACCTGAAGTGGTGGTGAATGTGGGTGCGCCCGTTGAGGCGGCGGCACCCCAGGATCAGGAACCGAGCCTGCAGGATCTCGCGGCGCGCCAACGCGCGCTCGCGGAGCGGGCACGTGCCATCGCAGCCGATCACATCGCCTCGGGCAAGAGCCTGCTGGAAGCCGGTCGTGCCCGCGATGCGCTGCAGTCGTTTGCCTCAGCGCTGCGCGCGGATCCTTCCAACAAGGAAGCGCAGGATCTGTGGAGCCGGGTCTCCGGCTTGATCGGTGAGCCTGGCACGGCAGCCGTCCCGGCCGCGCGCGACGTGTGGAACGAAGCTCTCGTTCGCCGTCAGCAGGCTGGGATGGTCGTGCAGGAAGCGCTCGGGCGTGCCAAGGTTGCGGCCGAGGCCGGACAGCACGGCGATGCGGTGCAGCACCTCCGGAATGCCCTGGTCATCGTCTCGGCGAACCCCGCCCTCGACGGTGTGCCCAATGCGGATCAGCTCCGCGGCATGGTCGCAGCCGCCGAAGGCGCAGCAGAAGCTGCCCGCCGTGAAGGCGAAGCTGCCCGCCTGAAGGAAATCGAGAGCATCAATCAGGCCCGCGATGCTGAAGAACGCAAGAAGCTCGAAGTGCAGATGCGCAGACTCTGGGACGAAGCGACGGCAGCGTTCGAGCGCGAACGCTTCGAAGACTGCGAGAAGTTCTGCGACGATCTCCTGGACCGCGATCCGGCCTTCAAGGCCGCCCACGAACTGAAGGCCGCTGCGGCCGCTGCCCGCCACTCGAAGGCGGACATGGACAACATCACGCGCCACCGTGCGGAGTGGCAGCGCGCCCTCGACGAGGTGAAGAGTCTCGCCATGCCGTTCACGAAGGTCGCGACCTTCCCGGATGCGGCCCGCTGGCGCGAGATCTCTGCGCGCGGCCCCATCAGCCTTTCCCGCGAGTCGGAGTCTGCAACCGAAGCGGATCAGGCTGTGAAGGCGACCCTCGAAGGCACGATGCTCTCGAGCGTTGACTGGACGGACAAGAACATCGACGACGCCGTGCGTTTCCTCCGCAACAACACCGGCGTGAACTTCGTGATCACCGGCGCGGTGGACGAAGCCATGCCGCGCGCCGAGCGCATCCTCAACCTCAAGCTCGATGACATTTCCGCTTGGGCGACGCTCCGCCACATGACCAACGCCCTCACCCTCGAGTTCCTCATCGAGGACGGCATGGTGAAGATCACCACCAAGGAACAGCTCAGGAAGCGCAAGGTCAGCGAGTTCTATGACGTGCGCGACCTCACCGCGAAGGTGAACAACTTCCCGGGCATCGAGCTCAACCTCAACCCCTCCGGATTCACTCAGTCCGCGGGTGGCGAGGAAGAAGCGGATGCCACGGACGAGAACCGAGTGGTGGAAGTGGATCGCCTGCGCGAACTCATCCAGGCATCGGTGGACCCGACCTCTTGGACGGAAGACGCCGAGAACACCATTGTGGACAAGTCGGGCACGCTGGTGGTGCGCCAAACGCCGGAGAATCAGCGCCTGATCCGTGCGTTCCTTGCGGATCTCCGCAAGTACTCGGGCATTCAGGTTCAGATCGAGAGCCGCTTCCTCGCTGTGGAGAACAACTTCCTCCAGGACGTGGGTGTGGATCTGCGTGGCCTCGGTGACAACACCGGCGGACAGGGCGTTCCCGGTCTCGGACCGAATCGGACCTTCGATGATTTCGGTCTGACGGGGACGAACCTTCCCATCGGCACCGACACCTCATCCGGCGCCTTCTACCAGTTCGGTGGCGGCAACGGCGACGTGCGCGGCCGCACCCAGAACCTCTTCGATCAGGCCCTCGGCGATTCGTCCACCATTGATGGCAGCGGTGGCATGTCGCTCCAGTGGACCTACCTCGACGATGCCCAGCTCGAGGCAATCCTGCGCGCGGTCCAGAAGTACGACCGTGTCAACACGGTGAACGCACCCACGCTGCTCGTCTACAACACGCAGCGCGCAAACCTCGAAGTGACGCGCCAAGAGGCCTACATCAAGGACTACGACGTCGAGATCGCTCAGGCATCCGTCGTCGCCGACCCGGTGGTGGACATCGTGCGCGAAGGCGTCGTTCTCGACGTGCGCCCCATCGTCAGCAACGACCGCCGCTTCGTGACCCTCGAGCTGCGCCCGACCGTGGCGACTCTCGTGCGCCCCATGCGTCAGTTCTCCTCGCCGCTCGCCATCGGAACGCCGGTGCTTATCGACATGCCCGAACTGCGCAAGGAGTCGCTCAAGACGACGGTTGTGGTGCCTGACGGCGGCACGATCCTTCTCGGCGGTCTCAAGTACTACGTCGAGCAAGACATGACTTCGGGGCTGCCGGTGCTCTCCGACATCCCGATCCTCAGCTTCTTCTTCTCCCACAAGGGCAAGTCCACGGTGATGAAGGACCTCATCATCATGCTGCGCGTGCAGATCATCATCCTCGAGGAGATGGAACCCGCCGGCAACGGCTGATTCCCTTCGCGGAAGCTGAAGCCCGCGCGGCATCCCGCCGCGCGGGCTTCTGTCGTTTTCGGTGAGCTGCCTATCATGTGTGGGTGCTGAGAGCCTGCCTCACACTCTTCATCGTTGCCGGGGCCTTGCTGGCCCAGGATGCGGCTGCGTTTGCGCGTGCTCTCTGTCAGCACGGGTACTCGGACCTCGCGTACGGCGTGGCCGAGTCTGTTCTTCTGGACGGACGCATGCCTGCGACAGAGCGCGTGGCGGCAGCCGAGGTGCTTTTCGAATTGGCCTCGCGCGCGAGTCGGCGCGGTGATGACGGTGCACTCCAGCGCTTGAGCGCGCTCCTTCCGCGCAGTTCCGAAGGAGTGCAAGCGCAAGATCCGGTCGAGGGGGTGCGTTTTCTGCTGGTCGAGGCCTTGGTGTGGCGCCTGGATGCGGAGGCACGGCTCCGTGCTGCGGAATCGATCCTCGCGGGAGAATCGACGCGAGTTCTTGCCCGCAGGGATGCACGTGAACTGCAGGAATCCGTGTTCGCACTCGAAGCACGCCTCGCGCGCGTGCCCAATGCCACCGATGCGCGGCGCGAAGCGCGGAAGTCGGCGAGCGTGGCGGAACTGCGACTGTGCCTGCTGGGCATGCGCGTGCAGGATCTTGAGGAGGGCCGAGGTCTCCCGCCTTCCGAGCTCGTGGCGCGCATTGAGGGACTCTTGCTGGATCTTCCGGAAGCGGGGAGCGCATTCCGGCGCATCTACCTCGATGGGTTGCTGCTGCTGGCGCGCACGGATCTGGCGAGTGGCCGCGTGGAGTCCGCATTCACGGCAGCGCGCGAAGTGTTGCAGCTTCTGGAGCTGAATGCCACCGCGAACAGCACAACCATGGGGCTCGCAGAACGGGCGACTCTCGTCTTGCTGAGCGCTGGAATGCGCGCGCCAGCTCTTGTGGCGGAGGCACGTCATGCGGCAGCGAGAGTTCTCGCAGCACCAGCCGGGATTTGGCGCGGAGAACTCCTGATGGCGGCGGGCGACGCGGCCCTGCTCGTTGCCGACGAACCCGTGGCGGGGCAGTGTTTCTGCGCCGCCCTTGGCCATGAAGGCGTGCGTGCTCTCGCGTTGCGCCGGGTCTTGGAACGGGAGGACTCGACGCTGCCAGATGCCGCGTTGCAGAAGGTCCTTGCGCAGGATTCTCTGCACTGGCCAGCGCTCCGTGAGCCTGTCCTTGCATTGCTCGGTCGAGCGCGGCACGCGACGACGGATGCGGCTCACCGACTTCGACTCGATCGGTGGCTGGCCGAGCTGTTTCTCGCGGCGGGCGACCCGGACTCCTCGGCACGGCACGCCTTGTTGGCGGCCGAGGTGCTGCGGGCATCGGAGCCGGAGGAGGCGAGAAAACTCACGCGTTTTGCTCGTTCACTCTCGGCTTGGACCGGTCCCCGCATGCGTCTGCTGGCGGAGGATCTCTCGCGCGGACTCGGATTGGATGCCGCATTGAACGTTGCGGCGGACACCAAGCGGGATGTTCTCGCCGACCTCGCCACACGCTGCGATGCGGCTCTCGCAGCGAAGAACTTGGACCTCGCGGCGCGGCTCTTCCGCAGCCTCGAACGCGAGGGTGCGGAGCGAGTGGTTCTGCTCGCGGGACAGCGGAGCCTCGCGACGCTGGCGCTGGAGCTTTTCATGGCGGCGCCGGCGGAGGAGCGCGATGGAGCACGCACGGAACTCCTGAAGCTGGCGCTGCCGGCCATTGCCACAGGAGCGGCGGCTGATTTTCAGGCGCGACTCATCGTGCAGCTTGTGGCTGAGCGGGAAGTGGTTGCTGCGCGCCTCTGCCTGCCTCAGGATGAGTCGGCGGGATCTCCTGAACTCGCAGAGGCCGCATTCATTGCGAGCATGGAGTGCGCAAGCGGGTGTTCCTCCGAAGCCGAGGTGGCGACAGTTTTCATTGATGCGGTGCGTTGGCATGCGCGTCTCGGCCCGGAAAGCCCCGGGTTTCTTCTGCGCCGCCGCCGGGCAGAAGCGCTCTTCACAGGGGGCATCCTGATTCGTCCCGCAACCGGATTCGTGGTGACTCACGCGCAGGGCGCGCAGGAACGGGCAGCGAACCTCTGGGCCGCGCTGCTGGCAGGAACTGATCCCGACAGTCCTCTCGCATGGGAGGCCCGCTGGTACCACCTTCACTTCATGTTGCTCTCCTCCGTCCGGGATGCGTCGGCGGTGGAGTGTGTGGGGAAGGAACTCTCACGTCTCGCCATACTCACCGGTGGACGTTTTGATGAGGGAGCATGGGAACAGGCCTTCATCTGGCTGAAGGCGCGGCTGCCATGAAAGCGCTGGCTCTGCTGTTGTGCATCGCTCTGCCGCTGGCAGCGCAGGATTTGTTTCTGCTGGCTGAAGGGGGACTCGTTGCGGGACGCGTGGAGTGGACGCACTCACGCGCATTCCTGTTTGTGGGGGGAAGTCCCGCGCGCTCCATCGCGCGTGGAACGGTGCTCGCCGCACTTCCAGGCAGCGCCGATGCCGCTTGGCGCACGGCGTTCGCGCGTTTCCGTGAGGGGCGTCTCGAGAGTGCTCTTGAGCACGCAGTGCCAGCGGATTTCGCGGTCCGCAGCATGGACCTTCCGCTGGAGCGGCTGCACCTCATCGGCCGCCTTGCACTGGCGCTGGGGCGCGGCGACCTTCTCGAGCGGATCGCAGCGCGTTCGTTTCCGACGGAGAAGGGACCGCTCGCGCTTGATCTTCTTCACTGGCGCCTCGCACACTGGATGCTGGAGGGCTCCGCGCAACGCGCGGCTGCGGAGGTGCTGTCTGTCGAACAGGCTGTCGCTCTCCGCGAGCTCGATGAGGAGGAGCGCTCCGCGCTGGTCCTTGCATGCTCACGAGCTCTGCGTCTCGCAGGTGCGCACGCTGAGGCTTCCCGGAGGCTGAAGCCACTGCTCTTGGCTGCGGAGACGGAGCGTTGGGAGGACCGGCGGCGCCTTGAACTCTTCGTCGAGGCGCAGCGTCAGGCTCGTGACCTTGCGAGCGAAATGCGGTCGCACAAGCGGCTCGTCACGCTGCGCACAGCGGAAGCGCTCGCCATGCTGGATGTCCTGGAAGCGGAGCGCCTTCTCGAGCAGGACCAGCCAGAGGAGGCCATCGGGACGCTTTCTTGGCGGCAATTCGAGGGGCCTGCAACTCCCGTGCTGCGGCTGGCACTCGCCCGGGCGCGCTGGGTCGTCGGCATGGCGGGCGACGAACTCCGTCTCGCGGGAGCACGAGCGCAACTTTGCGAACTGTCGCTCCTCGGTGAAGATCCGGTGGTGGCCGCTACGGCCCGTCGCCTGCTTGCCGGCCGCTACTGAAGGAGTTCGAGATGCCCTGTTGTCTTGCTGGCACAGATTCCGTTGCTCTCCTCACCGGCATGCTCGAACCGACCCCGGAACGCGAGGGGCTCGTCATGCTCATTCTGCGAGCGGGCGGGTTCTTCGGATGGGTGATCATTGCCTGTTCGGTGCTCGGGCTCGGACTCATGCTCGAGCACAGCCTCGCGCTGGCACGCAAGAAACTGCTGCCGCAGGATGAAGCGGAGCGCTTGCGGGAGCTCTTGGCCGCGGGGCAGGTGCAGGAGGCGCGTGATGCATGCAGCGGGCGGCGCGGCCTCGTCTCCGTCGCGGTGGGGGCTGCGCTCGCGCGCAGGAATCATGGGCGCGCGGCCATGGAAAGCGCCGCCAGTGAACGCCTTGAGGAAGAGAGTGTGCGCCTGCACGCGCGCATCGGCTGGGTGGCCTTGATCGCGAATCTCGCGCCGCTGCTCGGGTTGCTTGGCACGGTGAGCGGCATGCTGTGGAGCTTCGGGGTGATCGAGCACATGGCGAATCCGGCGCCGGCCGACCTCGCGGGTGGCATCAAGGAGGCTCTCGTCACCACGCTGCTCGGCCTCTCTGTGGCTGTGCCGCTCACGGTCGGCTGGTACTTCTTCCGCGATCGCATTACCGAACATGTGCTGGATGCCGGTCGCACTGCCGAGGAACTCCTCGAAGTGGTCGACACGGACGCCCCTTGATGCGTGCCATCGCGCCACCCGCTTTCCTTCCGGGGCCGAATATGACCCCGATGATCGACTGCGTTTTTCTGCTGATGATTTTCTTCATGGTCACCACGGATCTCGCTTCCTCGGGCACGCTGGAACTGCAACTGCCGCAAGCGGACGCAGCTACGCCGGACAAGGAAGAGGATCTGAAAGCGCTCATCAGCGTGGACGTGATCGATCTTGCCCACCCACCGGCGGGCACGCCCGCGCTGGATCCGGAGCGTCCGCCCATCCTTCTGGAAGGGCGGCAGGTGGAGAGCCTTGAAGCGCTGCGTGTGGCCCTGCGGCGGAGGAGCGATCCGGTGAAGTTCCCGGATCTCACCCAACCTGTGCTTGCCGGCATCGGCCTCAGACCTTCCGCACGCCACCTGCGCATTCGTTGCGATCGCGTGCAGTTGTTTTCCTGGGTGAGCGCGATCATGGATCTGGCAGGTGTGCGCGGCGGCCCCAGCGAGAAGGACCAAAGCCCCCTCATTCGCCACATCGAGGTGGCCGTGCTGGAAGGACGCGGAGCACGATGACGCGCCCCCATCTCGGCCTGCTTGTGCGCCGCCTCCAAGAAGGTGCTCCAGAAGTCTCCATCACGCCGCTCATCGACGTGGTGTTCCTGCTGCTCATCTTCTTCCTCTGTACGCTGCGCTTCCGGGCGACGGAGGGACGCATCGGTATCGAGTTGCCCGCAGAGCGCGGCGGCGCCGCGGCCGTCGTTGCTCTGCCAGAGGAACCTCTGCGTCTCGTGCTTCATGCTCCAGAGGCTGAAGTGGCTGCGTTTCCGGTCGCGCTCCAGCGTCGCGGTGCGAAGAGCACCTTCGGGAGCATCACAGGCATGTCCGCGTCAGAGGACGGTGCTCGCGAGTTCAATCTGGCGACGGAGCCTCCGGATCTCCTCCCGCGCTTCAGGTCCTGGCTTCACGAGCTCCGAGCCGCGAATCAGCCGCCACGGGCGCGCATTGAAGTGGAAGGTGCCGTCGCCCACGCCGCCGTGGTGGCCGTGATGAACGAACTTGTGAGCGCGGGCTTCAGGGATGTCCGCTTCACGCCGGTGCGCCGCTGATAGCATCGCCGCGATGCTGGGTGCTCTTGCTCTTCTCGTGCTGTTGCTGGTTTCCTGCGCGGACGATCCAGTGCCGCCGCATGTGCTCGTCATCAGCATCGATACCTGCCGAGCCGATCATTGTGGCTGGCTGGGGTGTCGCACGGCGAACGGCACATCACCTACACCCGCATTGGACCGGCTCGCGCGTGACGCGGCAGGGCCGCAAGAAGCGACGAGCTGCGTACCACTCACATTGCCGGCGCACACCACGCTCTTCTCCGGCCTGCTCCCGGACGCTACGGGGGTGGCCGAGAATGATTCCTTCACGCTCCCCGCGGCGGGGGAGCGGGGATACCCCCTCATCGCGGAGGAATTGCGCGCGGCGGGCTACGACACGGCGGCCTTCGTCTCTGGACAACCGCTTGAGCGTGCCACGGGGATCGATTCAGGGTTCCGCGTCTACGAGGCGCCGGAACGCGAACTCGTGGCGGACGAGGAGTTGCGCTTCCGTGAACGAGACTGCGACGCCACAACGGAGCGTGCGCTGGATTGGCTCGCGCGCCGGGAAGGGAAGCCGTGGTTTCTCTTCGTGCACTACTTCGATCCGCACCAGCCGTGGCAGCGGCGCGCCGAGGGGAGCGCTCTGCCGGCCGGGCCGCATCAGGACTACCTCTCCGAGATCATGGCCGTGGACGGTGCCATCGGGCGCGTCGTGCAGGCCCTCGGTGAGGACCGCAGACGCACGCTGATCCTGGTGCTCTCGGACCACGGCGAAGGGCTCGGCGAGCACGGCGAGGAGACCCACGGTCATCTCGTGCACGAGGCAACGCTGCGTGTGCCATTCCTCATGCTGTTGCCGGAGGGCGTGACGAGTGCCCGGGCTGCATTCCCGCCGGCGCGTCTCGAAGACGTGGCCCCCACCGTGCGTGCTGTCGCAGGCTTGCCTGCTCAACCCGCGGATGGTCGGAGCCTCCTGTTGCCACAAGCCTCCGCAGACTGGCGCAGCAGTGCAGAAACGCTTTATCCTTGGTTCCAGCATCGCTACGCACCGGAACGCGCGTTCCGGAATGCGACCCTGAAAATGGAGGAGTCCGCGGCGAAGCGGCGCGTGTTCGCGTGGGCGTCCGATGCGAAGGAGTCCGCCGATCTCAGCAGCCAACGCCCGGAGGAAGCCGCGCTTCTCGCCGCGGAGTGGGCGCGCTGGCGCGCGAGGGTGAAGGGAGGCAAGGCGGCGGAGCGCGTTCCCGAACCAAGCTCCCACGCTCCCTATATGGGCGCGCGCGTTCCGGGGCAGGGACTCCCGCTCGCGGAGGAAGAATCTGTGCTCCCGGCAGCAGGTGAGAGGTTCCCGACGCTTGCACTCCTCGACACGGCTCGCTCCGACTTGCGGGCCGGCGAACCCGCCAAGGCGCTTGCGAAGCTCGAACCGGTCTTGTTGCGGGAACCCGACAACCCGGCGCTGTTGTTCTGGACCGCCCGCTCCGCGGACATGGCCTCACGCCTCACGCAACTCGCGGCCCCGACGCGCGGTGTTTTTGCGGCACGGGCATTGGAGCTCTACGCCGAGCATGAACGCCGTTTCCATGACCCACGCTCTTTGGATGCCTCATTGCGGGTGTTGATCGAACGGCATTCGTTCACTGGTGACAAGAAGGACCTCATGGCTGTCGAGGAGATGGCGTCCCGCCGCATCCAGCGCGGTTCCGCGGGTGGCTTGACCCACGCCCTGCGAGGTCGCGCTCGCGAGCGCGCTGGGGACAGGAACGGCGCCCTCTCCGACTATATGACGGCTTTGGAGCGGATGCCTGAGGATGAACGCCTTGCTGCGGACGTATCGCGGCTGCAAAAGATGGGCGCCCAGCCACGCTAGAACTCTCTGCCGTCCAGCGAGTTCCGTGCGGATCGCCAGGTCATTTTTCCAGTCGGTTTGGTTGGTTGACGGTCTCGCGTGGCTCTGCTTACAATCCCGCGCCCCCGCTGGGGGGTGGGTCCCGACAGCCGCGTTGGAACGGCCGGTGCCCGGGGAATGCGATCGGCGCTGACACCTCTGCGGCAGCCGGTTCGTGGACTCTCGACCGTCTCTGGAGAAGCTCTCGTGAATCAAGGTTGTGAGCTCAACAAGTTGCCGCCCTTTTCGCTCCTCTTTGCTGGAGCCCTCCTTTGGTCGTGCGCCCAGCCCGTGGAGACGAACGAAGCCGCTGCCGCGGCCGAGCAAGTTCCGGCGGTTGCCATCGAGGTGACGGCTGCAGAGCCCGCTGCGGGCGAGCAGGACGCTGCTTTCGCACGCGAACAGCAGGAGCGTCAGCTGGCGCAGCAGAAACAGGATCTCCTCGTCGACAGCTATCTCGCCGCCGCTCGCCAGTTCGTGGCCGGCAGCGATTTCGAGAAAGCTGAAGCGAGCCTTTTGCAGGCGCTGCAGGTGCGGGCGACCGACACCAAGGCTCTCGAGATGCTGCGCGAAGTCCGCTCCCTGCAGGGCCACAGCGTGGACACCCTGGAGGAGATGGGCACCTACATCACGAACAAGCGTGCGCTCATTCGCCAGCAGCAGTTGGCGCTCGTGAATGACGCCTGGAGCAAGGCTGCGCAGGCCCACCAGCGCGGCGAACTCGATGCGGCCCGCATCGAGCTTGAGAACGCCAAGCTCATCATCGAATTCGATCCCTACCAGACGGATTTCGGCGATATGAACGGCAAGGTGCAGGACATGCTCGCCGCCGTTGGCGCCGAACTCACGGCAGCCAAGAAGAAGAGCGAGAACTCTGCCTACGCCGAGGCGTATGACGCCATGCGCAAGGAAGAGGAACGCCGCCTGGCTCGCGAGGCTGAGCAGCTTCGCATCATGCTGGTGGAGGCCGTCGAGAGCTTCCGTCGCCAGGACTTCGACAACGCCGAACTCCTCGCTCGCAAGGTCCTGAACAAGGACCCGCGCGTGACCAAGGCCCGCGAACTTCTTGATGTCTGCGAGCGTGCACGCCACGCTTCGTGGCGCGCGTCGTTCTATGAGCAGCGCCGCGAGGAATACGCGCGCTGGCTGGAGCAGGTGCGCGAAGCGCAGATTCCCTACACCCAACTCCTCCAGATGATGGATGCGGACAAGTGGGAGGAACTGGGCCGGAAGCGCCGCCGCGGTGACGCGGTGGATGCCGCCGCCGAGGACAGCGATGCGGTGAAGTTCATCAAGTCCAAGCTTGAGAACGAATCCGTGAGCGTCGATTACGGTGCCGAACCGGCGCCGTTCCAGGACGTGATCCGCAACCTGCGTACGACGCAGGGCATCAACATCGTCGTCGACGCAGAAGCGATGACGGCCAAGGGTGAAGAGCCCGTCAGCCTGACGCTTGTGAATCAGAAACTCGGGGTGGTTCTGAAGACCGTCCTGGACAATCTCGGCCTTGCCTCGACTTTCCGCGATGATGTGCTCTACATCACGACGAAGGAGAAGGCTCACGGCAAGACCTACCCGCGCATCTACGAGGTGCGCGACCTCACGGTGGCACTGCCGCACTTCAAGGCGCCTGATCTTGCACTCCGCAACTCCGGCACCGGCGAAGCGGCGAAGGAAGCGATCTGGGGCGCAGACCTCGAAAAGACTACGGATACCACCCTCGACCGATTGCTCGATCTCATCCGTGAGAACGTGGGACGCGGCCTGTGGGGCGAGGTGCCCGGATTCAATCTGCAGCCTGGCTCGGGACAAATCGTTGCCACGGCAACCCCCGCGGTGCACAAGCAGGTGGAATCATTCCTCGCGGATCTGCGCCGCTTCACCAAGGTGAGCGTGCACGTGGAAGCGCGCTTCATCAGCATCAGCAAGGGTGCGCTCCTCGACGTGGGCACGGACTTCCGCGGCGGTGGCGGCACCAATCCGGGTGCTCTCGCGCTGCTGGATGACGTCACCAACGGCGCTCCCTACAACGCCTCAGCGGGTAACGACAACGGTGGTCCCGGACTTCCCGGTGCGGCGAGCCTCAGCCCGACGGCCGGCGCTTTCTACAACATCGGCGGCAACGGCGACCTGCGCGCGCGCACGGAGAACATCTTCACGCGTGCATTGGGCGGGATGTTGACCTCCCGTGGCGGCGCGAGCATCTCGCTCTCGCTCATCGACGACCTCAACCTGAACATGCTCATGCGTGCGGTCGAGAAGACCCTGGATGCCAGCGTTGTGAACGCACCCCGCTTGACCATCTACAACAACCAGCGCGCGAATCTGACTCTCGTGAATCAGGTCTCGTACGTGCGGGACTATGACGTGGAAGTGGCCCAAACGGCCTACATCGCTGACCCGATCATCGACGTGGTGCAGGATGGACTGACTCTCGACGTGCGCCCGACCGTTTCTCACGATCGCAAGTATGTCGAGCTCGAGGTCCAGCCGGCGGTGGCGACGCTCACGCGTCCTATCCGCGTGTTCCAGGCGCCTCTCTCCGGCAATACCGTGCCGGTGAACATCGAAGTGCCGGAGATCTCGTTCAACCGCGCACAGACCAATGTGCGGGTGCCGGATGGTGGGTACGTCGTCATCGGCGGGCTCACTTACGCGAAGAGCCAGGATTTCCGTTCCGAGGTGCCAATCCTCTCGGACATCCCGATCCTCTCCTTCTTCTTCAGCCGCAAGGGCCGCTCTGACGAGATCCGCGATCTCATCATCGTGCTCCATGTGAAGATTCTTGACCTGACCGAGCAGGAAGCACTGCTGGTCAACTGACGCTCGTCCGCTTGCGCTGGATCGCGACGGCCCGTGAACGCTCCGGCGGACACGGGCCGTTTGCATGAACTGACATGCTGGAAGCCATCTTCTTCGACATTGATGACACGCTCTTCAGCACCTCGGCCTTCGCGGCCCGGGCGCGCGAGAATTCGATCGATGCCATGATCGAGGCCGGGGTGCGCACGCCACGGGAAGAACTCCTGCGCGAGTTGCGCGAGGTCATTGCGGAGTTCACATCGAATTACGAACATCACTTCGAACGCCTTCTCGCGCGGCTGCCTGCCGAGGATCTGGCCGGGCTGAACCACGCCCTGATCGTTGCGGCCGCAGTGGTGGCCTATCACGAGACCAAATTCCGTGAGCTCTCTGCGCATGATGATGTGACCGAGGTGCTGCAGATCCTCGCGCGGAGGGGCTACAAGCTCGGCATCATTTCGTCCGGACTCACCCTCAAGCAGATGGAGAAGCTCATCCGCCTGCGCGTTCTCCCTTGCATCGACTCGCAAGCCATCCTCATTTCCGAAGAGGCAGGCATCAACAAACCGAATCCGAAGCTCTTCTTGCGTGCTTGCGAACGGGCCGGAGTCAGCCCCGAGCGCTGCATGTATGTCGGCGATCACCCTGTGAATGACGTGGATGCCGCCAAGGCGGCGGGCATGCACACCGTCTGGAATCGACGTGACGGCCGCCATCAGGACTGTCGGGGGCGGACGGTGCCGGATGACGTGGTGCACAATTTCTGGGATCTTCTGGCGGTGGTGGAGCGGGTGGAGGCGTCGGGAGCCTCGCCAGCGTGAATCGGAGCGTTCTGTCGTGACGGAGGTCCGGAAGCTCCCTTGGTATGTCGCGGCGCTGGTCTGCCTCGGCGCGTTGGTCGCGACAGCCGGCAGCACATGGCACTTCGGGCACTTCGCCCTCGAAGGATCCGCGTTGCAGAGCGCGGATTTCGCCGCGCTTGCAGCGGGTGATCTGCACCCGTTGGTCCCGCAGGGCGTGAGTGATCTGCCGCGTGCCGCACGCCTGCTCGTCTACTGGCCTGATGCAGCGGCGGGTGCAGAGCCTGATTTCGCACACGGGCTCTCGCTCCTTTGTGCGGTCCTGGCCGGGCTTGCACTCTGGCTGTTGCTCTGGCGCTGCTACGGAGACGGCTGGTCCTGTCTTGCCGGCACTGCGCTGGTGCTCGCGCATCCGCTGCTGACCGAACATGCCGCGTGGATCGAGCTTCGTCCCGAGCTGGTCGCGCTGCTTTTGAGTTTCACCTGTCTCGCCGGCCTTGCCCGCTGCTGGCAGAGCAGTGGTGGAGGGTGGCTGGCGGCCATCTTTTGCGGCGCACTCGCCATGCTGCTTCAACCACTCGCGCTCGCGCTGCCGTTCATGGCTGGCGCTCTCGCATGGTTGCTGGCCGCGCGCGGGCGGGGCGCGGTGAGGGCGTCGCGCTGGTGGCCGATTCTGGCGCTGGGTGTCCTCGCGGCCGCGCTTCTGTGGTTGCATGCGTCTGCGGGTGAGGCACACAGAGGAGGTGGGCTGGAAGCGGGGGCTCCATCGGCAGTGGACTGCGTGCGGGCCTCGCGGCATCTGCGGGACCTCGTTCTGCCTTGGCCGCTCGTGCTGCACGGGACGGTTTCGGCGGATGGTTGGGTGATCTGGATCGGCAGCACGTTTCTGGGTGCGTGTGCCGTTCTGGTCTTTCTGCTGCGTCGTCGCGCGCCGGCAGTGGCTGCGGCCGGTGCATTCATCGGCACGGCGTTGTTGCCGCTCATGCTGGGCCTTGGCGGGGACAGCCAGGGGTTTGCTTCACGTCAGGGAGTGTTCTTGCTGCCAGGCCTCGGTCTGCTCGCGGGGCTCGTCGCTGCTGGAAGGAGCCCGCGGTTCATCCTGACCGGGTTCCTCCCGTTGGTGTTGGTGCTGGGTGGCATGGCGTTCCTCCATGCGCGTTCCTTCGCAGACGTCCACGCAGCACTGCATGACGGTGCGGAACACGAGCCGCGGGATGCCTGGTATCCACTTGCGCGTGCGGTACTTCCAGTTGCTCCCGGCGCAAATGCCGCGGACAACGCGCGTGAGGCAGACCTCCGGCTCGCGTTCAGACTCGCACAGGCGGCGGATGCGCGGAGTCTTGCGCTCCGGGCAGAAGCGCTCCTCGCAGAGTGCCTCCTTCGCAGCGGACGTGCGCCCGAAGCCGCGACCCATCTCGCGCATGTTCTCGCGTCCACACCAGAGGAGAGCCCCGCGTGGAGAGCCGCCGGCCTGAGTGTTCAAGCCCTGCGGCGGCGTGAGGTGGAGGTGCTGCTCAGCGCTGGTGAAGAGGCGCTGGCCGAGAGCGCCGCCGTGTGTCTGTTGCAGAGGCAGACAGCGGCGGAGGACTGCCTGCTCGCAGGACGCATCCTTCTGCGCTCTGCGCTGCGGACGCTTGCGGGAGGCGTTGGAGACGCGCGCACGCCGGAGCTTCGCGCCCGGGTTGAAGAGGCCCTGAAGCTCCTGGCGCGTGCGGCCGAGAGCCCTGATGCCGAGGTATCCGCGCCTGCTCTGCTCGCTCGCGGAAGCGGACTTGTTGCGGCGGAGTGGCTGCCGCAACACCTCACGGCGGCCCAGGAAGTCCAACTCGATCTGGCGCGACGTTTTCCCGGCCGCGCAGAGCCGCTGCTGCTCTCATCTGATCTGCGTGCCCTCGGCGGTGACCGGCAGGGCTCGCTCCGGGATCTCCTGCAGGCACTGGAAAGAAATGTGCGCGACCTGCAGTTGTTCGCGCGTGCCGCGCGCGAACTCATGTCCGTGGGTGAGAACCGCCGCGCGGTCGCGATCCTCAGGCTCGGTCTGCGCGTGGATCCGCGGGCTGAAGATCTGCGCACCCTGCTCGCGGAGTTGCTTTTGGCCCAAGGGCGGCAATCACAAGGAGCCGGGGACCATGCACGCGCACTGCGCGCCGCTGAAGAAGCACTGCAACTCCTGCCGGATGTGGCAGAGGGTGAGGCTCTCCGCGGCGATGCGCTCATGAGTCTCGGGCGTTGGGAAACGGCTGAAGCATCCTTGAGGCGAGCGCTCGAACTCGGGCCGGAATTGAGTGACGCGCGGCGTGGAATGGCGCGCTTTCTGCAGGCGCGAGGTCTGGGCGCTCTCGCAGACCTCAAGTCCACGCTGGCGGTCACCCCGGAAGCCGAACGGTCAGAGCGTGAGCAGATCATCCGCGATCAAGTGCTTGCTGACTTCCGGCGTGCACTCGAACTCGGTGGCGACTGGATCGAACTGGCTCTGGCGCGTCGGCATGTGCTCGGGACGGAGCAGGCGGAGAAACTGGCCGCGGCGACCGCGATCCTCACCCGCGGCAAGGCCGAGCTGAAATCAGGCAACGCGGTCGCGGCCCGCGAACTTGCCCGGCAGGCAGTCCGCGTGCATGGTGCGCTCCCTGAAGCCTCACTTTTGTTGGCGCGCACCGAACGTGCATGCGGCGACGGCGCTGCGGCGCTCGCGGCTTTCGAAAACGTGCTGCGCTTCGATCCGGACCAGCTTGAGGCATTGTTCGAGGCTGCGCGCCTGCAGGCCGCCGCAGGCAATGCGAAGGAGGCCAAGCGCCGCGCACAGCACTTCCTCGCGCTCACTGGCGGGGACTTCGCGCCGGACTTCAAGCAGGAGCGGGAACTCCTGCAGCAGCTCGTGGACGGAGGGCACTGAGCCCATGCTCATCACGCTGCGTGTCCGGCATGGCGGACTCGATCGCGTGCTGCGCACCGAACGCGACACCATCACGATTGGTCGGGCTTCAAGTTGCGTGGTGGTCGTGAGCGACCCGGGTCTCTCGCGCACGCACTGCCAATTGGAACGCACAGGTGCCCGCCTCTTCGTGCGTGATCTCAACAGCCGCAATGGCACGTTCATCGAGGGCGATCGCATCGTCAAATCCGTGCTGCGGCCTGGCGAAGAGATCACTTGCGGGAATGCGTGCATCACCTTCGAGCGCATGGACCCGAGCCCGGAGGCAGATGATCCGGGCCTGAAGACGGTCGAATTGCTGCTGGAGAAGGCGCGGCCTGTGAGTGTCGGCGGGGGGCCTGAACCGACCAGGCTCCGGCGCATGTTGGAGATGCTGGGGCCGCTGCTCCGCGGCGAGAGATCCCGGGAGTCCTTGCACGCCATTCTCGACGCAGCCATCGCGCTGCTCGGCGCGGAGCGAGGATTCCTCATCCTCCAGAATGAAGATGGGCCTGTGGTTGAAATCGCGCGTGGAGCGGGCGAACTGGATCTGGCGCGCGAGGATGTGGTGTTTTCGCGCGGCATTCTCGCGCGCGTGCAGTCCGCCGGTGTGCCCCTGCTTGTGGAAGATGCCAGTCTCGATGAGGAACTCGGCGCGTTGCACTCGGTGCACGCATTGCAGCTCAGAGCCATCCTGTGTGTTCCGATCCAGCGCCCGGGGAGCTTCGCGGCTCTCTGGCTCGACAGTCGGCGCGCCCGTGGCGGCTTCGATCATCGCGATCTCGCCCTTGTGCCGCTGTTCACGGAGCTGGCGGGCATGGCCCTCGTGGCCGGCGAGAAGCTCGCCACGGCCGAGAACCGCGTGTTTGATCTTGAGGAGGATGTGGAGCGCACGCGCGCTGCGGCCGTGGAGCTCTCACAGCGCTTGGATCGCGCTCTCGGCGAAGAGCCGCTACGGCATGATTTCCGGCGCATTCCGGCAGGCGGGAGGGCCATGCGAACGGCCTTGCGTCTGGCGGATCGTGCGGCTGCATCAGATCTTGCCGTGGTCTTCGTCGGCCCGCCTGGTTCGGGCAAGGAGTTCCTCGCCCGCGCTGTGCATGCACACAGTTCGCGTGCCCGCGAGCCTTTTGTCAGCCTGCTTTGCGCGGCGCTCCCGGAGGGGTTGGTGGAATCGGAACTCTTCGGGCACGCCCGTGGCAGTTTCAGCGGCGCAGAGACAGCGACGCCGGGGCTGGTTGGCGCGGCAGAGAAGGGGACTCTGTTCCTCGATGGTTTGCAGGATCTGCCGTTGGCGGCACAAGCGGTGCTGCTGCGCTTGGTGGAATCCGGTGAGTACAGGCGGGTCGGTGAGACGAAGGCCCGCAGCGCGCATCTGCGCATGATGACGGCCACGCAGGTTTCGCTGGATGCGCTCGTGGCGGCAGGAAAATTGCGGGCCGACCTGCGCTTCCGTCTGGAGGGTCTCGCCATCAGCCTGCCTTCGCTGCAGGAACGACCCGAGGACTTGCAGGTCCTTGTTGATCAGATCCTCCCCGAGGTGGCACCCGACATGGTCCTCGGCACTGAGGCTCGACGCCTCTTCGCGGCGCATGAGTGGTCCGGGAACCTGGTTGAACTCCGCGCGGTGCTTTCAAGACTGGGAGCTTTGCGCACTCGCCAGCAGCCTGTGCGCTCCGAAGTCGAAGCGGCGCTTGGTGGCGCAACGCGTTCGCTGCGCTCGGCGGTGGAGGAACTTGAAGCACGCCTGGTGCAACGAGCTGTGGACGCGTCCGCCGGGAATCTCTCAGCGGCCGCGCGGGCACTCGGGCTCAGTCGCTTGGGACTCCGCAAGATGCTGCGCCGGATGGGCATCAAGACGACCCCGGAGCCTGGTAACTGAGTTGCCATGTGTCAAGGCTGGCCTTGCATTCCCGAGGCAGGGCCAAGCTCGGACAAGGTATTGAGAGTCATAGGGTTGTGCCGCTCCCTATTCTGAAGCCGATCCGGTAAGCTGTTTGCGAAGGAAGTGCTGGCGCCGCACCCCTCCGCGGCCGACTGCCTCCATCCAGTACCTTCGATCGGAACGCCCACATCATGCCCAAACTCGTCCTCTCGACTGGCGAGGAGGTCCGGGACTTCGTCCTCAAAGACGGGGACATCCTCGGTCGTACCGCTCAATGCGCGATCTTCCTCGATGGCAACGGCGTCTCGCGCAGCCATTGCAAGTTCAGCTTCGATGGTGGCGCGTGGTTTGTGGAAGATCTCGGATCCAGCAACGGCACGCAGGTCAACGGACGCAAGGTCTCCCGCTTCGAACTGGCTGATGGGGACGAGATCACCGCGGGTTCTGTGAAGCTCCGTTTCATGACGGGAGGCCCAGAGGCGCCGGCTATCGAGGAAGCAGGAGCATGGGGCGAGGACGACCTTTCCCTCGAAGAGAAGCACTTTCTCGTGCTTGGGTTCGAAGGGCGGCGTGGAGAAGTCCTGCAACTGCCAGTCGGCCGGCTGACGGTAGGCCGCAATGCGCGTCACGCTCTGATCATCAAGCGTGCGAGCGTGAGCGGTGACCACGCGGAAGTTGTGCGCGAGGGCTCGCGCGTTGTGGTGCGTGACCTCGGCAGCAGCAACGGGACTTTTGTGGATGGCGCGCGTGTCGTCGAGCAGGAACTCGCTCACGGTGCCGAGTTGCGTTTCGGAGACAGCCTTGTCATCTACGGCAAGGGCGACCCGCAGGACGTCGTGCTCCCGGTGGCAGAACCGGAACCGGCCGCTCTGGCTGCGGCCGCGGCGCCCCCTGGCGGCGGGGAGGATGCGTGGAACGGCGATGCGGCGTTCGAACTGAAAGCGGCTGCGCCGGCGGGCGAGAAGGTATGGACGCTCATCTCCGTTCTGGCGGTACTGGGTGTCGCGGGCGCCGGGGTCTGGTTCTTCATCTTCACGGAACATGCTGGCGGCGATGCAGGCGGACCTGTCGTCCGGCGCGGAGCCAACCTGCTCTCCGAGGCAGCTTGGAGCTTCGAATCAGGCATGGATGACGACCCACCGCTGTGGGAGCGAGTGAACCCGCTTGATCCGGCGGAAATCGAAAGCACATCTGCAGGGAAGACGCACCAATTGTCGGTCGCGAGAAGCGCTGCAGTCGGTACCAGTCTGGTCGGGTGTCGCGAACTCCTGCCGGTTACTGGCGGGACAGCGTGGCACATGGTGGCGCGCGTTGCTGGCGAGGGCCGCGTCGCACTCGGAGCGCGCTTCAGCGCCGAACCCAAGGCCGAGAAGCAGGCGCTCGCAGGTGCGTTCGCGGATGAGTGGATCGTTGCGGACGCCGGCTCGGGCCTGATCGAGGGCGATCTCGTTGTGCCCGAGGGTGCGGCGACAGCTCAGGTCGTCGTAGGCCTCATTGGAGCAGGTGAAGCACTCTTCGATGATGTGCAGGTCATCACGGGAGCTGAAGCCAAGGCGCCCCTCAAGGCCGACGAGTTCTCGGCGCGGCAGAGCAGCACGGGCGGCATCCGGATCACGCGCCTCGGTGCGCGCATCGTGGATGGCATGAGTCTTCGGCCCGCAGCGGCGCCCGCAACGACCGGGTCGGGTGTGGGGGTGACGCTCGAGGCGGCCGCAGCAGGGTTCACGGCGCGGTTCGCAGGAGATGCCGCTGCAGGGGCGCTGGAGTTCCGGATTCAGACGCCGCAGGGCGAAACCGCGCTCATCCTGCAAGACGGAGAGAAAGGACGCCGCGTAGCCGAGGCGGTGGCGTCCACACCTGCCACGGCGGTCGTCTTGGGTCAGGGCGGCAATCGCGTGCGGCTCAGGTTCCTTGACGCGGATGGCAATGCCCAGCGTCTTGTCTGCACTTGGCACCCGGGCGCGAATGCTCCGGGCCTCTTCACGGCTCGTGTGACGGCATCCGCGTTGCGCGTAGACGCTGAAGTGCGTTTCGATGCCGAGCGTGCTGCGGCCACGGCGCTCAGGAACGAGGCGCGCGAAGCGGCGCGTGCAGGTTTGAGCGGGCGCGCAGTGGAACGTGCGCTCACCATCCTCGAGCGCTTCCCTTTCGACGAGGACGTGGTGCGCGAGTGCACCCAGCTGGTCGCGGAGCATTCAGAAACCGGCCGCAAGGTCCTCGAAACGCTGACGGGTGAAGTCGATGACCTTCTCTTCTTCAGGAACTGGAAGAGTGCTCCGGCACTGCTCGCGCGCGTCGCGGCAGAGGTGAAGAAGCACGACGGTCACGCGGCAGGCGAATCCTTGAAGGCACTCGAGAAGCGTCTCGCGGACTCGGCGACAGCGGCAAGCTCCGCGGGCAGTGCTCTCGCGAGCGAGCGGCTCCTTGCGCGCGGCCGCGACTATGTGGAACTGGGGCGCGACACGCTGGCCCGGGCGTTTCTGGCGGCCGTGATGGAGCGCTTCCCCGGAACGGATTCTGCTGACGAGGCGACGCAGTTGCTGAAGCAACTCGATGGAAAGGGAGGCCGCTGATGGCACGCGGCATCGGATTCGATCTTGGTACGCGCACACTGCGCGCGCTGGTGGTGGAGCGGAAAGGCCCCGTGCTCGAGCTTCTGCGGGCGGTGGAAATCTCCGTTGCAGGAGATGACGAGGAAGCCGTGCTGGCTGCCACAGCAGATCTCGCCTGTGTGGGCAAGGCCTCGGGAGCGCGTTTCAGCGTCAGCGGAAAGGACGTGATCATCCGCTACACGCAGGTCCCGCCTGTTGCGCCCTGGCGCATGCGCCTGCTGCTTGATCTCGAAGTGAAAGAGATGGCACATCAGGCGGGCTCGCCTCTGGCCGCGGACTACAACATCGTCGGCGGGGGCAAGGGCGATCAGGAAATGGTGCTGGTTGCGGTGGCGCGCGAGCATTTTCTCGACGCGCGCTTCGCTGCCGTGCGGCGTGGCGCGGGCGAACCGAAGAGTGCCATGCCGGGCAGCGTGGCTCTCTTCAATGCCTGGATGACAGCCGGTGCACTTCACGAAGGTGAGGTCGTGATGCTCGCGGACATCGGCGAGCGCAACACGGAAGTCGTGTTGTTGAAAGACGGCGAGTTGCTCTTTGCTCGCAATCTGAGCGCCGGCGGCGGCATCTTCTCCGACGCAGTGGCAGGAGTGATGGGCGTCGGCCGCGAGGCGGCCACGGATCTGAAAGCCGAACTCGGCAATATCGACCCCAAGGCCCGCGGGAGCTATGCGAGTGGCAAGGCCGAAAAGGTCTCGAACGCCATGCTCGGACCCGCCGGTCAGCTCGCATCGATGCTGCAGTCGAGTCTCGCGTTTGCGCGCGCCCAGAGCGGCGATCCGCAATTGAAGCCGGCGCGACTCTGTATCAGCGGTGGCGGTGCGGCGCTGAAGGGTCTCGCGGCTTACCTTGAATCCGCACTCTCCATCCCTTGCAGCCGCTTTCAGCCGGCCAGCGGGCTCGATACCGCGAAGCTCCCCGAGGACGAACGTCAGGAATTCGAGCGCGATCCGGGCCGCTTCGTGATCGCTCTCGGTCTCGCTGCTGCTGAGGGCGCGAAGCAGGCTTTCACGGTGGATCTCGTGCCCGCCGCGGTGCAGAAGGCCCGCAAGTTCGGCGCGGATGGAGTTTGGCGCTGGGTGGCAGCCGTGATCCTCGTCGGCTTTCTCGGCTGGACGTGGTGGGATCACATGGGACGTGCAGCGGACATCACCTCGCAGGTGAGCTCCGCGCGCGTGAAAGCGCAGGCGGCACGTCGGCGTGATGAGGAGTACCGGAAGGAGCTGGCGGAGGTGGCGCGCCTCAATGCGCGGCAGAAGCTGCTCGTGGGCGAGACCGAGACGGCGTGCGCCTTTGCTCTCGGTGCACTGCTCGTGCAGCAGTCAGCGCCGGACGGTGTGTGGATCGAACAGGTGGATGCGCGACGTGGTCCTTTCGCGAAGGACCCGAACGACCCGAAGCTCGGCAAGGAGGTGAAGACTCTTCTCACCATCAGTGGCGAGGTCATGTCGGTGGATGTCCAGTTCGAGACCGCGTTGCAGCAGATGCTGGACGGCATCCGCGCGCGCCAGCCTGGTGCGCGCGTGCGCATCATCAAGCAGAGCGCGCCCTCCGGCGCGGGTGCGAAGAAACTCGGGTTCACGATCGAAGCGGACTTGTTCCCCGCCACGGCGGAAGCGGTGGCCGATGCCGCGGGAGGCAACTGAGCCATGGGCGAATTCCTTCAGGAACACAAACGCAGCATTGCCGTGGCCGCCCTGGGCATGTTCGTCTTTCTTGCGGCCCACATGTACATCACCGGGCACTACGGCGATGCGATCCTCACCGGGCAGCGCCAGCTCGCGCAGCACAAGGCCGATGCGGCCCGTTACAGCGTGGACGCCGCGACCCTCGACACAGTTCGGCGCTCGCGCGAGGCGCTCGCGGACAAGGTCACCGCTCTGGAGAAGCGCATGCAGCGCGTGGCGCCCAAAGGGCTGCTCCTCGACGCGTCCATCGCTGACGGAGACGTGCACTACAACCGCATGGTCGATGCCGTGCGCAGAAACGAGCTCGAGCGTTGTGCCCTTGCCAACATCGATGTGGATGCGCGCCTCGGCCTGCCGGACGCCTTCCCTGCCACGCGCCGGGAGGTGGACTGGTACCTCCGCGGCCTCGACGTGGTGCAGCAGATGCTCGAGAAGGTGCTCGCCATCAACAACGAAGTGCTTGAAGGCGGCATCGCACGCGTGGACCGCATCGACATCGCACCGGTTCCGAAGGGCAAGCTCGCCGCGGGTGCGACGCAGCGTGTCGCAGTGACCTTCGTGCTCGTGGGACATCCGAAGGCCGTCGGCGCTTTGCGCGAGGCCATCGCACGTCCCGCGGATGGACGGGCTCTCGTGCTCCTTTCGGGCACGGAACGGAGCCTGGATCTCCCGCCGCAGGCGGGGCCGCGCGCACCGCGCGGCATGGACCCGCTCGACCTCGGCCGCACTCAAGCGACGTTGGTGTTGGCTGCTCTCGATCTCGGAACCACTGCGCAAGGGGAGAAGTGAGCATGACCACCGGACGCACGTTCCTCGGACTCGCGCTCATCCTCATGCTTTTTTCCTTCTGGGCTGCCGGTGGAGACACACCCGTGCTCCGTCGTCCCGGCCGCGCTGCGGCCGCACCGGACGCAGAGCAGGCGACCGCACTCGAGGGCGCCTTCCTCGCTGCGGACGAGGTCGCATGGTCTGAAGCCCATCGCAACGTGTTCCAGGCGCCGCGCGAGACGGAGAATCTCCCTCCACTCGAGATGAGCACGCCGCCATTGCCCGCGCTGCTCCATCCCGGGCTGGCCATGCTGCCAGTGGTCGGCGGAAGTCTCGAAGACCGTGCGCGCTTCATGAACACGAAGGACAGCGCCGCAGCTCCTGTGCCTGCCAAGCGCGCAGGCAGTGGTGCGCCTGCCGGTACAGGTGCCGGCGCCGCGGCTGGCAGTGCGAGCGATGCTGCTGCGGAACTCGACACGGTCAGTGTGCCGGGGCCGTTGAGCTTCGCCGAACGTCTGCGCCTCAGCACGGAAGAACGCCTGAAACGCGAGCGCCTCGCGGCCGACGCGGGCAGAGCGCAGCAAGACCGCCGCGCGGCCATGGACATGCTGCAGTGGATCTCGGGGGAGCAGGTCTGGGGCAGCGTCGAGATGCTGGACCGCAAGCTGGATCGCTACGACACGAAACGCAAGATCGATGCGTTGCGTGGCAATGCAGCGCTCGGCGAAGACGACCGCAGACGCCAGTTGGACGCACTGCAGATCGTGTTCAAGGAGGACCGCGGTGTCGGCAAACCCGTCACGCGCCATGTGCTTTCCGGTTCTCAGGTTGCGCGCATCGATTTCGCCGCCACGCCGCTCAACAAGTACCACCTCCGGCGGCGTGAGCTGAAGGAGGACGATCTCGCCGCCCAAGAAGGACTCGCACGCGAGCTTTTTGATGCTGGCGAGTTCGAAGCTGCGGCAAAGCACGTGAGCGCAGTGCATACGCGAGGCTTGAAGAGCCTGCGCACTCTGACGCTGGAAGTCGACTGCGAACAGAAGCTCCTGCGCTATGAAGGCGAGCGTGCAGCCTTGCTGCGCGGGCTCACCCAATTCCCCGAGGATGCAGGTCTTCTCGCGAGAGATGGACAGCTTTCGCTCAGGCTGGGACTGCTTCCTGAAGCGCGCGCCGCGTTCAGGAAGGCGCTCGAGAAAGACGCCGCCTGTGCGCTCGCTCATCTCGGGCTTGCGCGTATCGCGCTGCGCGAGAGCGACGCCCGCGCGGCGCTGCTCGCGGCCCGCTCGGCTGAGACGGGCACAGGTCTTGCCAAGAGCGGCATGATCGACGCGCTTGTCATTCAGGGTGAAGCGCAGCTTCTTCTGGGGGAGGAAGGTGCCGCCCGTTCGAGTTTCGAGAAGGCACTCGATGTGGATGCACGCCAACCGGCGGCGCTGGCCGGCAGCGCTGTGCTGGCGCTGCTGGGTGGTGGCGTGGATGCCGCGAAGACGCTTGTCGATCGCGGTCGCGCAGCCAATCCGTACGACGGACGTCTCGCGCTCCTCGATGCGGTCATCCTCTTCAGGAAGGGCGCGTTCGCGGAGGCGCGCGTTCAATTCCAGACGGCCGCGGAACTCGATCCTCTGCTCGCGGCCAAGGCCCTTGCGGGACTTTCCGCTCTGGAGGAAAAGGCCGGCAACCTCACCGGCGCGCTCGGTCAGGCGGACGCGGCTCTGCTGGCTGATCCCGGCTCACTGGATGCGCGCTCTCAACGAGCTCGTGCGCTGTTCCTCCTGGGTGATTTCAACGCCGCGCGCGACGAATACCTCGCCGTGCTCGCGAAGAGGCCCGGCGATGCGGACCTCTTCGCGGCGCTCGGCGATTGCCACCTGCGTCTCGGGGGGTGGACGGAGGCGGCGCGTTTCTACGCGCGCGCCGCTGCGGCGGATGCGGCCTATCCAGACCTCGCCGGAAGGCAGTTGCTCGCAGCGGTGAAGCGTCGGCGCTTTGCCGAGGCGGACGACGCCGTGCGTCGACTCACCACCGAGGCCGGGCGAGTGCCCTTCATGCAGGCTGTGACCGCGGCGTATCACTATGCCCGTGCACAAACCGAAGAAGCACT
This sequence comes from Planctomycetia bacterium, assembly GCA_005790545.1. Taxonomy (GTDB): domain Bacteria; phylum Planctomycetota; genus SXUL01. The sequence goes on from SXUL01000077.1 coordinate 92,667, forward strand.
CAGGCGTCTGCGCGTGCTCGGGGAGCAGAAGGTGGCCGAATTGTCACCGTGGGCCGCAGGTTCGCTGGTGGTCATCGAGGAGAATCTGAACAAGGAAGTGTGGACCGATGCCTTCGGCCGCAGTGGTGGGCAACTTCAACGCGCGTGGCAGAAGGACGTGGGCACGGGTTACGCCAAGGGCAGCGGAGTCAATGTGGCCATCGACGACGGCCGCGTGGTCCTGCGCGCGAAGGAACAGAAGGGTGTCACGGACCAACCGACCAGCATCTGGCAGGAACGCCTGACCAGACAGGTGTATTCCGTTGCCGTGGATCTCGAAGCGAAACCGGTGGCCGGTGTACTGGCCGGGCTGTACGTGATGGCGTTCAACAAGTCCTCGCGTGAGCCAGATCCGTTCCCGGGGCTCATGCGTCGTGATGGCGGTCACCATGCTCACGTGGGGCTGCAGGTGGCGGTGAGTCCTGAGGGTGATCTGGTGTGGCGCCGCGTGGTGCAAGGCAAGGCTTCGGAGTGGACTCCAACGGGCACGAAGTGGCCGGAGTCCGCACGCGGACAGATTGGCCTGCAACTGGTTGATGCGCAGAAGTCGGTCTGGCGGGTGCTGCTCGACAATCAGCCGGCCATGGCGGACATCGAAGTACCAGGCCTCGCGCGTCGACCAGGCAATCTCGAACTTGGAGTGTTCACCCAGGCGGGCGTGGATCGCCCTGTGGATGTGGGCGCGGACAACTTCACTCTCGTGACCTGGAAGAAGTGACATGCGAACACACCAAGGTTTCTCGCTGGTCGAACTGCTGGTGGTGATGTCCATCCTGGCGGTGCTCGGCGGTCTCGCCGTTCTCGGGCTGCCCCAGATGCTGCGGAGTGGCGACCGTTCGCTCATGGAAAACGTCATCATGCAGCTTGATGCGGCGCTGCAGAGCTACGCCACAGATGCAAAGAATGGCGACTACCCGCCTACAGTGCTGAATGCGGACGAATTCCCGGGTGTCGGGCCACGGGTGAATCTCGACAACTGCGGCAATGAATCCGTCATCCTCTGCCTGAACCGCAAGGGGAGAGACAGCCTCTTCGACATCGAGGGCTACAAGGGCATCAAACTCGAGAACATCGACGATGACCGTACGCAGGCCGTGCTCACGAGTTTCGGCCCGGAGGACAAGGCGCTGTATGAGGTGTTGGATATCTGGGGCACGCCGCTTGCGTACTTCCACCACCGGGATTACGGCAGCGTGGATGCGCAGGACCTCGGCCGTATCAGTGGTGTCGAGGATCTCGTGAAGGCGCTCCCGTGGCGCAACGCGAAGACCAAGGGCTACTACCAGCGCGACAAGTTCCAGCTCGTCAGTGCCGGGCCGGATCTCAAGTTCAACACCGAGGACGACATCACCAACTTCGATCACCAATGATTCCGCAACCTCGTCATCGCTCCGGGTTCAGTCTCGTCGAGTTGCTCGCCGTGATGGCGATTCTCTCTGTCCTCGCGGGGCTCAGTGTCGCGGCGCTCGCGAAGGCCGGGCGCGGCAATGTGCTGGAATTGGCACAGCGGCGCTGCAAGGCGGCCCTGGGCGCGGCGCGCGTGAATGCGCGTGAGCGCGGCTCGCCTGCGAGCCTCACGCTGCATCCTGGTGATCCGGCCGTGATGGTCTTGAAGCTTGCCCGGGACGCCGCCACATTGCACTTTGACGACGGTGGGCAACTGAAGACCGCGGCGGGTCGCGGCCATCAGGCCGAACTCGTGCAGGCGTCGCTGGCTGCTGGCGGTACGGTGCGCGACTGCGTGCGCCTCAAGTCCAAGTCGGCTGTGGTGTTCCCCGCCCTCGAACAGTTCGCTCCGCATGGCGGGTTTCGCATCGTGATGGATGTGGAAGCAGCGGCCGAGGGTGGCGTGGGGGTGCTTGCCCGCCATGGCACGGCGTTTCAGTTCACGCGCGAGGCGGATGGGTCGCTGACGTTGCAACTCGAGATTGAAGGGCGTCAGGAAGTGGTGAAGCTCGCGACGCCGAAGGATGCGGTGCCCTCGGGTCGCTGGACTCGTGTGGAAGCAGGGTTCGACGGGACCTCGGCCTGGATTGCCGTGCATCGGGTCGTGGAAGCGAGAAAGGATCTCGCCAGTGCCGACGATCCCGCAGGCATTCTCTGTCTCGCGCGCGACGGCGGGGAGCCGGAACTCGTGCGCACGACTCTTGGCGGCGGCGGCTTCGAGGGCGCTCTGGACGAAGTGCGCCTCGTCACGACGGAAGAGCAGGAATCGAGCACCATTGAGGGCTCGGTGATCTTCGATCTTCAAGTGCCGCTCACGATCACCTTTGATGCTGAAGGGCGCCTCGATCCGCGCTTCCACCAGGCCATGCTGCGTATCGGGCTGGTCACGGCCGAAGGCACGACCACATCGCTCACCCTCGATCCCGCGGGAGTCATCCGATGAAACGCACCTCGCCAAGGCGTGCTGAGCGCGGAGTGGCGCTGATTCTCGTTCTGACGGCGCTGCTCGGGCTGATGGTTCTGGCTGTACCGTTCCTCGAGATTGCCCGCCATGAAGAAAGCGCGAGTGTCGCGCCGCTGGCGCGAGCCGAGGCCCGCGCACGCGCTGAAGCGACGTTGCGCTACGGCGCCTATGTGCTTGAGGCAGGGCATGCTGCCGAGGAGGCAACGCGTGCTCAGGGAGCGAGTAGTCAGGGCGGGCGCGCCTTTGACACGCCCTCGACGGACACCGCTGACGAATCGGAAGTGCCTGTGGATCTTCTCGACGAGAAGGGTGCGCCCGCGGTGGACGCGAGCGGCGCGCTCCTTTTTCATCACAAGGATTCTCGCGGAGCCATTGTGGATCTGCGCGTGCGCGACGATCAAGCTTGGCCGAGCTTGTTCTCCGCCACGCCGTTCCTGCTGTCCGCGACTCTCGGGCGCACGGTGCTCGGGAAGGACATGACCGCCACGGACACCGAAATGCGCGTGGAGGACGGATCGTTTCTGCGCGAAGACGGCGGGTTCGTGAATCTGGATGGCGAAGTGATCGGCTACAGGAAGCGCGTGGGCAACCTGCTCACGGAACTTTCACGTGGTCTCGAAGGCGGTCGGCGCCCCGGCAATCACAGCTCGGACGAAGTCGTCATTGACGATCGCTGCCGCGAGATCGCCATGCTGCCCTTCAAGAGCCCGCGCGCTGCGGGTGCGTGGCGTGAGCCGATGAGCCCCGCCTATGTGAAGGAAATCGTGTTGTTCGGGCGCGATGCACTCACGGACAACGAAGCCGACAAGCTCTCGGACCAATTCTCTCTCGGCGGGCGACGCCCGCAGTCGGGTGCTTTCGGCGAGAAGGTGTCGGTCCTTGACGCCATCGATCCCACCACCGCGGGTTCGAACGGTTTTCCGTTGCGCGTCTCCAGCATCGCCGGCATGAACGCGGGCTCGCTCGTGCGCGTGAGCGATGGAGCGCAGACCGAGTACGGCTACGTGATCTCGGCGCGGCAGCAGGGTGGCGCCTCGGGGACCATCACGCTCGCGGAACCGACGAAGGGCAGCTACGAACTCGGCCGCGCGACAGTGCAGCCGCTCCTGCGTCATCCGGTGAACATCAATGCGGCACCGCACGCGGTGCTGCTCCGCCTCATGGAGGGCATCCAGCTCTCGTACTTCGGGCGGCCGCGTGGCAGTTCCGGTCGAGTCACCAGCGAGGCGGCGGAAATTGTGGCCAAGGCCATTGAATCCGCGCGGCCCGTCGCGGGGCTGAAGGAATTCCGCTCTCTCCTCGACGGGCTGGTGGAAAGCTGGCCCTTCATCTTCACCCCCATCATGGCGGAGGCGGTGTTCCGCAACGCGGTGGACGCGGGCGACCCCATCCTGTGGGCGTCCACGCAGCCTTTCTGTTTCGAGTCGTTCGATCACTACACCATGGATGTCTCCTCGGTGGTGAACGATGGCGGTGGGCGTGAACTCGCGCGCACGGAGATCCGCCAGCGTGTGCACGTGGCGCCCCGCGGGACGCTCTCGCATCTCATCGATTCGCAGCACGATTTCGAGGACACCGTGGTGCGCGCGCGCTCGGGGCGCTGGATCGTCACCTTCCCGTATCCCGTCGAACGCTGGATGTCCGCGACGGAGCAGCCCGTGAGCCGCATGCTCAGAATGCTCTGGAACTTCGGCGATGGCTTGCCCATGGCGCAGGCGAACCGCGAGCGGCCCGAGAAGGACGACGCGGACTTCTCTGAAGGTGTGTTCCCCTCTCTCGATCCCGAAGCGGGATTCGTGAAGCTCGCGCCAGGGCGCATGATGAGCTCCGGCTACAACAAGCATTTCGACGGGCCCGGTTTTCATATTGACGAACCCGGTGTGTCGCTCGCGCGCATTGACGCCGATGGCTGGCGTCTTGAGCGCGGCCCCTTCGAGATGGATCCGCGCGATCCCGTCGGCGGCTATGGCGGCGGAGCGCAGAGCACGCAGGTGGGTGGCGGTCAGCGTCCGCGCCAGACCGTGAGTTCTGGTGGCGGGCAATCGGTCTCCGTGCAAGTGCAGGTGGGTGGACGGCCGGGCGGCGGGCGCGGTGGCAGCACTCCGCAAGTTGGCAACGGCGCACTCATGGGGCGCAGCACGATCTATCCCGCACGCTTCGACCTCTGGTATCGCTTCGGTGGCAACAGTGGTGGGCGCCATGTGCTCTTCGATTACGTCGGTTCGGATCCGAACGATGCGCGCATTCAGCTCGTGCGCGAATCGGATGGCTCACTCGTCGGTCGCCTCTCTGATCGCACCATCGATGATCCTGCGGATCCCCTGACCGAGGAACTGGAAGTGCGTTGGCTGCCGCAAGACGCCGGCTTCTGGCGCGGTCGCACCTGGTACCACCTTGGCCTCGCGTACCGCGGTGCGCGCCCTGATGACCTGATGTTGTTTGCGGATGGCTACCGCCGCGGCACACCGAAGTACAAGACGCATCTCGTCGCCGGATTCGATGCCGATGACACCAACTTCACCGTGGAGAAGGCCGACGGCTGGCCTGCGCGCGGTGTCGCCATGGTGGGCAGCGAAGTGATCGCCTTCGAACGCACCGGTGAGGATTTCACCGTGGTGCAACTCGCTGGCCAACCTTGGGGCCGCGCGCAGCGTGGCTCGAAAGCTCTTGAGCATGCGAGCGGCGAGCCCGTCCAACTCTTCGGCTACAGCACCATGCCCATGACCGCGGATCGCGGGAATGGAGTCGCCATCCCGCGCGGTGGTGGAAACCTGCGCGGGAATCTGGGGCCCATGCGTGTCGCCACTTTCCAGCCCAACGCCACGGTGAATCTCACCATCCAGGGACCGGGCGGCGTTCCCATTCCGATTCCGCTGCAGGTGCATGACCCTGCTGCGCAGGGCGGCGGCATGCTGACACTCATGGCGGAATCCGGCGGTGGCGCGGATTTCTCCTGTTTCCCCGAAGCGGGCGGCTACGTGCTCATCGTCTCGCAGGATGTCCCGGTGACCGGCGCTCCGGCAGGCGGGCTCGAGGTGGCGCGCTACTCCGCACGCGTGGGCAATCAGCTCGTCGGACTCACGGATGCTGGCAATTCCGTGAACCCGAATCTTGCGGGCTTGCCGCTCCAGGGCGGCAATGGCATTCCCGGATTCGGTGTGACGCGACGCATTCATCCGGTGGCCCTCGCCGGAACCGGCCCCGTGCAGGCCATGAGCACACTTTCCTGCGTGTTCCCGATCAGCATCGCGCTCACGGATGTGTCCGGCTATGCCCAGCCCAAGATCGTGGCGGGTGGTGGCGGCGGCACAGGCGTGAGCTCCGCGTGGCATACGGACCCCGAATTCGTGCAGCTCGCGCAGGTGAACTTCACGAACCTTGATGCGCACGAAGTGGAGTGGATCCGCTACCACCATGTAGATCCGCAAGGCCACCTCATCATGGATGAAGCGCGCTACCTCTACGGTGCCGGGCTCATCCTGCGCGGCGCGCACCTTTCACCCGCAGGGGGCATCTTTGGTTCGCACAACAACCTCCAACTGGCCATGCCGTTCCGCCTGCAGGGTCAGACGGCAACCATGTCCACCGGTCAGCACGCAGACGGATCAGAGGTGGTTCCGTGCTTCAGAAGTCCGAGCCACGGTTCGCGCAACGTGATTGTCAATCAGAATTGGACGCCGACGAATCCAGAGGCGCCGGTGGCCGGCAATGATCTGTCCGTGGCTGGTTGGGGCGACTCCGTCACGATCGAGGACATGAATGGCCGCGACCGCATGCTCGCGAAGGTGGCGTGGTCCGGCGTTGATCAGTTGTACACATGGAACTTCGGGCCCGCGGGCAATCAGGTGAGCATGCAGTCCCGCCGGAACTATCCGGTGCATGGCTGGATGGCGCTCTCGGAGAGCACCGGTCGCGTGTTCCGTCAGCGCGGCGCGCCGGGCAGCGGCGAAGTCCAGACGCGGACGCAGTACTGTCGCCTGCTCAAGTTCCCGAGCGGCGAGTTGCCGGATTTCGGAGCCAACGCGCGGGCCTTTGCCGGTGGCGACATGGACGGAGGGACAGGCGCGCCGGATGGCTACGTGGATGAACTTCGCGTGACCTCCTTCTCCGCGCAGCGCTACGTCCTCTGGAATCACTCGCGCATGGATTTCATCCCGGCCGCGGCGGGCAGTCCAGCCGCGCCGGCTGCGCAGAGTGGTGCAACCGGCATCGACGCCGTGACGGACGAGATTCCGCTCGCGAATGTGCGTTGGGTGATCTGCAATCCGGACAACGTCGGGCCGCAGCCGCAGTTCTACATTCTCCCGGACGGGCGGAAGATTCACTTCGACGAACAACTGCAGGGACTGCCACGGAACGATGCGGGCCTCGTACAGATCGGCGAGGAAATCATCGCGTTCCGCCGCGTGGGACAGGGCGCTGACGGCGAGCCGGCGCTGCTCGACTGCCAGCGCGGTTTCATGCAGACGATGCCGGCCGCCCATGGTTGGGGTGAGGAGGTCGTCTACCTCGACTTCATCAACGTGGGGCAACTCTCCGGAGCGGTGGATGCGGCCGCGGCTGAACTCCCGGTCAGCTCCGCGCGCGGCTTCTACTCTGATGGAGGCACGGTGCTCATCGAAGACGAGATGGTGCACTACTCGCAACTGGGGCCGAACGGGCTCACCATGCCCTGGGCACTCAATGCTGCGAACGAGCCTGAAGCGGGTTTGTTGCGGGGCCGCTTTGGTACGCAGCCTGCGGGACATGCGCAGGGAGCGCTCGTGCTCGAGATGCCATTCCGCCACTGGGACCGCTACGCTGCACGGCAGGATTCTGGTGAACAGACTTATTACGGATTCTCACTGGATCTGCCGGGCGCATTCTTCAGGGACATCGTGTTCGACGAGCGGAAGACCGTGGAGCACGTTGATCTTCAGGTGCTCGCGCGGACCGATCCAGCCATCCCGTGGACGGCCGATCCAGCGGCAACACCAGGTCTGTTCCTCTTCGATGAAGGCACGCTCGAGAACCCGGGCGTGATCCGAAGGAGTGGCCGCGGTCTCGATGTCCGCGTGCTGTTCCGCTACCTGCCTGGGGCCTTCAACAGCACGCTCAGCGTCCACGACTGGAAGTCCTCCGTGGAGTTGCACAGCCTGCGTGTCAACTACATGGATGAAACCCGCGTCGCGAGTCGCGAGGAACTCCGATGAAGCAAGGGCGGGAGCGTGGTTTTACGGTGCTCGAACTGCTGGTGGCCATGGGCCTCCTTGCAGCACTCGGCGCATTCGTGATGCAGCTCGTCGCCAACTCCTTCGAGATGTATCGCCGTGGTGATGCGCGCGGGGATCTGTACACCAACGCGCAGCACATCATCGAGCGGATCGAAGAAGATCTTGTGGCCGTTCACCCCGGCCCCGATGGGCGCTTGCTGCTGGAGGCCGATGCGTTCACAGGCTCGGGCGGCGGGTTTCTGCTGCGCCTTGTGCGCTCGGTGCCGCATGGTGAAGCTGAGCACGGCGTGCTCCGGAAATCCGGCACGAGTACGAGCCTCTCGGGACGCTACAGCGGTGCCGACCCTGGCCCCGGTGCGCGTGGCGAGATTCCGCCAGCCAGCGGGCTCATGGAAGTGGCATGGGCGTTGTTGCCGGATGTGGGCGACGACGGCACCGGATTCATGACACTCTGGCGAGGAGTCAGTGCACCCGCCTTTGCGGAGGGCGGGTTCTTCGACGCCGCCGCGGAGGGCGCTCGCGACGCGACCTGGGTGCGCGCGCGCATGCAACCTGTCGCCACCGACATTCTCGGATGCTGGATGTTGTGCCTCTCCCAGGCGAGCATGGATTGGGATGAAGAACTGGTGCTCGAAGGCAAGGCTGATGCCACTCGCGCCCTGCCCAACTGGGATTCCACGCGCGGTCTCATGGCTGCGAGGGTCTTCCCGCTGGCCCGTGCCGGATCCCTAGCGGTGCCGGAAGACGACATCTATCCCCGCGCGGTACGCATCATTCTCCAGGTCGCGCGCCGAGACCGCCCGGAGGCCTGGCTGCGGACCAGACTCGGCGAGACGGACGAAGTGGCCGGGTTCACGACCACACGTCAGCTGCCATCGGAGACCGATGCCGACCAGTGCGTGAAGATCGGCGGCGAGTGGGTGCGACTCGGTGCGCGCGGGTCTTCCGATGCCAGTGTGCGCCGCGGCGGACGACGCTCGCGCGCTGCGTTGGCCGGGCCTGGCACACCGGTCTATGCAGGCCGGATCTTCCGCTCGACGCTCGCGATTCCGGCGCGCAGATCCTTCTGGGTCGAGGATGAGAACCGATGAGCAGGCAACGAGGCTTCTCGCTCATCGAGGTCCTGCTTGCCATGGGCATCCTCGTGGTGGGGATGACGGGCATTCTCGCCCTCTTCAACACCGCACTGCAACTCCAGCGCCGTGCGGCTGAGCGTGTCGATGCTTCGTTGCACATTCCAACCGTGCTCTCCGCAGTGGAGGCGGATCTTGCGGCGCGTCTGGCAGACACGCGGAACAACCGCGGCAGTCTCGACGGCGCTGTCTTCGATGTGCCCGGAGATGCCCGTTGGCGCTACCGCGTGCACACGACGCCCATTCCCCGCGACCCCATCGGGCGAGGCCTGCTCTGCCGTATCGAATTGCTTCCTGTTCGCGGCGACGATGAACGCAGTTTTGATCTTGGATATCTGCCCGTGATCCCGCGGGCGGACAATGACGCGCTGATGCGCGCCGGAGGACGTTGACATGCGCCAGTGGCTGCTCACGTGTTGTGCTTTTCTGTTTGTGCTTTCGGGATTCCTGCATGCTGACGAAATCACGCTCACCGACGGGCGCTACTTGCAGGTGAAGTGCATGGAGGCGAATGAACGCGGCGTGAAAGTGCATCTCCTCGAGACCGGAGGTGAGTTCTGGATTCCGTGGGATCTGATCCGTGCCGAGGACAGGAAGGCTCTGCGTGTGCGCTTTCAGTTGGAGAGCGACGACTCGGGGCTGGTGCCTCCCGAGCAGGGGCTGCGGCTCGTCACGCTGGATGGCGGCGAACATCTCGGGGTGCCTGTGGCTGACTTCGATGTGCAGAATCCGCCGGACGAGATCACGCTGTGGATCGGCGGCAAGGAGATGGCCTTCAAGAAGAGCACGGTGCGCTTTCTCGAGGTTTCCGAGGTCCCGGCCCTCGCAGCGTTCACCCCGGAGCAGCTCTATCAGCGTCGCGTCAAGGACGGCGGGCCGACGGCAGACGACCTGCAAGGGAATTGGGATCTCGCGCGTTTTGCGGTGGCCGTCGAGGAACCTGATGCGGCAATCCGCCATCTGCTCGCAGTGAGGCAGGTGGATGGCGAATTCCAGGCGGAACAGGTCACGAAGCTCCTCGCGCGTATGGAGGAGTTGGCGAAGGATTCGCGGGTGCGCAATGCCATCCGCGCTGCCAAACAGGAGGCGTACTACAACCGTTACCCTGCGAGCCTCGCCATGCTCGATGACATTCTCGGCACTGCGGGGCTTGCGCCCATGCTCAAGGCGCAAGCAGAAATGACAAGGGAATTCGTGATCAAGCGGCGTTGGGAGCACTACCGCCAGGTCGTGCGGCGCGAGTACTTCGAGTTCATGAACGCGCGCATCGGCAAGATGAGCCGTGATGAGGAACTGACGCTGCGCGATGCGCAGCGGGACCTGCGCAGCAATCTTCACAACCTCATCATCGGAGACATCGCTGCGAAGCACGGTCTCGACGCCAAGAACGAAGTGCAGAAGATGTTCGAGGAGCGCGTGGTGCATGCGCCCTATGCAGCCAGCTATGTGAGCGGCTCGTTCATCGTCCTCGGGCGTGCGCCCGGGGCACAAGAGCGCGAGCAGGCGTTGCAACAAGCTCTCGCGCGCAGTCTCGCGCAGCAGCAGCGCTCGAGCGGCGGAGGTCAGCAGCCCACCATGCCCAAGTTCCCGAAGCCGGCAACGGCGGATGAGTGGTGGATGAAACTCTCCGATTCCGGCGCGCGTGGCGACTGGATGAAGGCCTACTACGCCGAGAACGGACGGCAGTTGAAGGTCGCAGGCGAGAGGAAGCTCGACTGCGATCGTTGCGGAGCCACGGGCACCATCAAGTTCGGCGGTGCGCAGGGCGAGGTCATTCCGGTGACTTGCCCGCGTTGTCATGGGCACAAGACGGACAAGGGCGTGCTCTACAAGTGAACCGTTCGTGCCTTCGGCGCGTGCTGCGTGCAGGCTGGCTCGCGCCCGTCCTGCTCGCCGGGTGTGTTGCTCACACGCAGACGCAGGATGGGGAGGCGTTGGTTCCATTGTCCGAGGCGTCCGTCCAGCCCGGACAACTGCAGCCTTTGCTCGCAACCCTCGACGGTGGCAGCATTCCTGTGGAGGCAGGCTGGCGTTGGCTTCTGGCGCACGAGCCGGCTGCTGCGGAATCGGCGTATCGCGGCGCGCTGCTGGAGGAACTTGCGCGGCGTGAGCAGGCGGCTCTCTCCATCGTGCTGAGCGCTGCCGATCGCGCGCGCGTCAGCAAACGTGTCCGGCAGCGTCTGCGCGAGGAAGCAGAACTCGAGCGCGGAGCGGGTGCGGACGTGGAGCGTTGGTGCCGCGAGCGCCAGCAGCGCTCCTTCGCGGTACTTGTCGGCATTCTCGAACGAGATGGCGAGGTCGAGCTGATCTTGCAGCGGGCCATTTGCACGCGCACGCTGCTCTCGGTTCAAGTGGATGTGTCGCTCATCATTGCGGCCAATGCGGCCAAGGCGGAGGAACTCCTTGCCAAGCTGTGCGCGGGAGCAGAGTTCGCGGCCCTCGCACGTGAAGCATCCGAGCATGAAAGCCGCGCGCAGGGCGGGCGGCTGCCTCGGCTCCCTTGGGAACTGCTCAGTCCGGGAGCGCGTTCTGGTGTCGCCGGTCTTGCCGCCGGACAGTTCACCGCCGTCCTTCCGACGCGCGATGGGCGCTTCCAGATTCTCTTCCTCCATGCACGGACACCCGCAGCCTGCAAGAACCGGGAGGATGCGCTGGCTCAGGCTCTTGCTGCGGAACCCGGCGCGGCGCTGGATGGCGCGGCCTGGCGGCGGGGGCTGATGTTTCTCGAGGAGCTTTACAAGCTCCGCCGTACGGCTAACCTCGCGCCACTGCCATGAGCGCCGAGGAAGTCGCAGTTACTCCTGAGTCACTCGTCCCCGCTCTCGAAGCCATTCTCTTTTCCGCCCCTGAACCTCTTGCCGCGCGCGCCATTGCCGCAGCCTTTCAGGGAAAAATTCCGGCCCCTGTGCTGACGGCAGCTCTTCAGGCCCTGCAGCAGCAGTGCGAAGTGCCGGGTCGGGGCATCCAACTGGTGGAAGTGGCGGGCGGCTGGCAGTTCCGGACCCGGGAGGAGTATTTTCCATGGGTTCAGGGGATCGCGCGCGTGGAGCGCGAGGAAAAGATCTCGCCTGCAGCCATCGAGACCCTTGCAGTGGTTGCCTACAAACAGCCGGCAACGCGCGCCGAAGTGGACGCCATCCGGGGCGCCGCCAGCGCGAATCACCTGCGTTCGCTGATGGACCGCGGCCTTGTCCGCGTGACCGGCCGTGCGGATGTCCCGGGAGCGCCGTTCCAATACGGCACCACGCGCCAGTTTCTGAAGCACTTCGGCCTCGAGTCAGTGAAAGACCTGCCGGACCCGAAGGACCTGCAGCGACTCCTGATGGAGCAGGGGCGGGGTCCCGCGCCAGAACAGGCGTAAGTCCCTTTGCGGGGCTACCATTCCTTGGCTCCCGCAAGGCCGGAGCCTAAGATCGCCCTCTATCACGCTCGCGGCAGACTGTCCGCGCGGAGAACTCAATGTTCGAGATCATGAACCGCTATCGCGTCCTCATCCTGTCCGTGCTCTTCGTGGGCTTGTTCGGGTGGGGCGCTTGGGGAGCCATCGACGCGCTGCTTTCTGGCGGCTCGCAAGAGGACGAGCAACTCGCGAGCTACACCCTTCCCGGCGAGACAACGCCGCGCGTGATCATGGCCTCGGACTGGGCGGCGGTGCGCGATCAGGTGGGTGGTGACGAGCGTTTGAACATCTTCACCATGATGTTGCAGGTGGGGGACAAGACCCTCGACCAGTTCATCTACGACTACATCGTGCTCCGGGCGGCTGCGGAGAAGGCCGGCATCCAGGCCACCGAAGGTGAAGCCCGCAAGTTCCTCTCGATGTTCTATCGCGTCGACGAGAAGGCGCGCTTCCCGGACGCGACCCTCGATTTCTATCGCGGCCTCGTTGCAGCGCAGCGCTTCCGTTTCCTCTATCTCGCGGATCCCGGCGGGACGCCCTTCGAGAAGCTGTGGACCACCTACAAGTCCGACTACGAAGTGCTGCATGGCCGGGCCGTCGTGTTCGAGTCCATCAAGGCGGAGAACATTGCCTTCGATCCCGACACAGTGGACAAGGACAAGAAAGCCCTGGTGGATTTCTGGGAAGAGAATCAGTGGATGAAGGGCGCGAACAAGTTGCCCGCAGAAGCAGACCTCGAAGTGGTCTACGTGCGCTACGCGGACAAGAGTCTCGCGGCATTCGATGCAGAGGCATTGAAGTTTGCTGACGCGCTGAAGGAATTCGCGGTCACGGACGAAGAAGTCGCGAAGCGTTTCGAACTGCACAAGGCGTCGTGGGCGAAGCTCCTTTCCGATGAAGCAGCAGCGACGGCGCGTCTGCAGGAGGATGAAGACAAGAAGGCCAAGGCGGAGAACCGCGAGCCGAAGGACCTCACTCCCGGTGACCAGCCGTCGGACCTCGAACGTCTGCGCGGACGCATCAAGCAGGAAATCGCGTTCGGGCGTCTGCTCGCCAAGGTTTCAGATGAGACCAAGGCGGGTGCCGCACTCGCGGACGTGGCGAAGAAATACGGTCTCAACTTCTCCGAGCAGAAGGCTCTCAACGCAGACAAGTTCCAGACGCAACCCGAATTCGGAACCCCGCGCGCCAAGCAACTCGTCTTCGGCAACGGCGCCGAATGGCTCGCCAGTGGCAAGCTGAAGGCGGGCGACATCGTGCCCTACGAATCCACCAATGCACAGCAGTTCGTGGCTGGTTGCTTTGATGAGCCAGGCTCCTTCCAGGCGCTCTATCGCCTCATGGCCCACAGGAAGGAGCGCGAACCCGAGCTGAAGGACATCCGCGAGAAGGTCATCACGGAGATCAAGAAGCGCCGCATCACCGAGGATCTCTCGGCGCGCGGCAAGGAGTTCAAGGAAGCCGTCGGCAAGGCCGTGGACGAACTGCCTGTCATGAAGGCATTGAAGGAGAAGCTCGAAGGAGAGCGTGGCGTTGCCCTCGCGAAGGCGCTCGAAGACGACAAGCTTTCGCGCGACAACGCCGAGCACAAGGACAAGATCGCGCTCATTGAAGCCCGGCTCGATCGCGAGCGCGATGACAAGCTCGTCCTCGAGCGCGCACTGCACGAAGGCGAGGCCTTGGTGTCCGTGGCCCAACAGAAGAATCTCGCGGTGGAGTCCATCCCGCCGTGCTTCCGCCAGATGGCGTCACCGGCGCAGTGGCGTGAGGGCCTTTCGACAGAGGAGCGGAAGAACCGCCTGTTCCGCACGGCCACTGTGGTGCACAAGCTCGCAAGCGCCGAGATCGGGCGCGTGAGTGAGCCCGCCTACGAAGCTGCCGGTGGCATTGGCGCGGTGGTCATGCTGGACAAGCGCGAGGCCCCGCCCGAGACCGAGTTGCTCCAGCGTCCGGACCGCACCACGAGCGTGTCGAATCGCCTGAAAGAGCGCCCGGCCCAGGACGAATGGTCCTACCGCAATTTCAAGCTCGCCTCTTGGTTCTCGCTCAATGCACCGCAGTTCGAGCAGAACCAGAAGGACAACGAGGAGCTCCGTATGCGGCGCTCGGTCGAGGATGCGGCCCGCCGCGAGACGGACAACCGCCGCAAGGTCGAGTCAGCCTTCAAGGCCCGTCAGTTGGCTCTGGAGAAGGGCGAACCCGCCCCCAACAAGTGACGGACTCCGGGGGAGGCACCGGGTCAAAGCCCGGTGGCTTCCCCGGTCGACAGCGCAAGATCCTCCGCAGCCCGAGCAGTGAGCCTTTCCACGCACCGTGCGTCTCAAGCGCCATGTGCGTGTAGCTGCTGCAGGATGGGTGGTAACGGCAGGCCGGTGGCAGTGCCGGCGCGATGAAGCGCTGCCAGATGCGCACCAGGGCCATGCAGATCCACTTCATGAGCGCGCGCTGATGCGCTTGGCCAGCGTGCGCATCAACTCGCGCACGACCGCCAGTCCGGGAAACGCGTCCGGGTCCTCGGGCACAAAAACGTAGTCGCGTCCGTGCGGGAAGGCTTCACGTTCATGACGCCACGCTTCGCGCAGGAGACGCTTGATGCGGTTCCTCAGTGGCGCGCTGCCCCGGAACTTCGTCACGGTGAAACCCACGCGGTGACGCGGGCTCGCGGTCACGAGCCATTCGAGCCGCAGGCCACCCGCACGTACGCGCGAGCGAGCCGCGCGCACGGCGAGAAACTCCTGACGCCGCTGTATGCGATCTTCCCGCGGGAAGGAGCCGGTCTTCCGCATCAGGGCACGTTCGCGCTGCGACGCAAGCGACCCTTCGCCGCAAACTCAGCCTCAAGACGCGAGGCTGCGGCGAGGTCCTGATCGAAGGCATCGCCGCGCTGGGCGCGGGCCTGTTTGTAGCGCTGCAGATTGGCGAGTCCGAGTTCCCACTGTTCGAGACGCCCCTGGCACTGCGCCGTCTTCAGCAGGAGGTCGATGCGGTTCTCATCGGTCGCGAAGGCCGCGTTCAAGTCGTCCACAGCGAGGGAGAAACAGCGCTTGGCATCGCGTGCGGCTTCAGCGGAGGGAACCACTCCCGCGTGCTTGAGGATCTCCTCGCCGCGATCGAAGGCCATGTTTCCGAGGCGCACGAGCACCGCGATTCGTTTCGATTCCACGCTCCGGATCTTGCCCCGAATGACCTCGCGTTGCGCCTTCCTGAGTTTCGCGTCATCGACGGCACTGGTGGCGTCGAACTGAGCCTTCCATTGAGTGAGCGAGGCTGCTGAGAGTCCGAGCCAGTCACGGAAGCCCGCCTCCGCGGCAGCCACGTCGCCCGTGCGCTGTTGCAGTTCCGCCGTCTGCAGGATGACTTCCGGTGAAGGGTGCTCCATCTGGCGCAGGCGGGCGAAGAGCTCGCTGGCACCGGACAGCAGCTTGCGGGACTCGGATTCAGCGCGTTCCGCGCGCTGGAGCATTTCCACGGTTGTGGGCTCATGGCGGCCTCGGCGGGCCGCCTCTTCGCGGAGTGCGCGGCCCTCGAGTGTTCCGAGGTCGGCGAGCGCCCGGCGATTCAGTGCAACATACAGTGCGGCCTTCCACTGGGCCTTCGGCAGTGGCGTGGCGGAAAGCGTGTCTTTCTCGAGAGTTCCGTCCCACAGGCGCGAGGCGCCCTCCAGACTCCGCGTCAGAAGTTGCCTGGCCTCGCGGCCATTGCCCCGGTCGAGAGCCGCACTTCCGATCCAATGATCGGCACTGGCGAGGCCGAGCTCCGCCATCCATTCGCCTGGCTGTTTTTCGAGCTGTCTTTGCCACTGCTCGCGGGCGCGCGCCCAGTCGCCGGCATCGAAATACTCCTTGGCGTTGCGCGCGTAATCTTCGGCTTCGAATTGCGGGCCTTCCACACGCTTCGTCTCCGGGTCTGAGCTGATGAGAGCACAGGCGCCAGTGAAGAGCACGCACGCGGACAGAGCCAACCAGCGGGTGATGTTCATCGCTTTCACTCCGGCGAGGGAAACGGATCCTAACCGCGCGTGGATCAGGCGTCCTTCTGGCGCACTTCGCTTGCGAGCAGGCGTTGCAGGCGGTCCGGCTCGCTGCGGAGCTTCAATTGCCGACGGTCCGCGAGCTGGACTTGGCCAGGCTTCGCACCGCTGAACTTGCGAACATGTTTCACGAGGGTCCATGACACGGCGGGCCTTGCCCCGTCTCCGCAGCGCGAGAAGTGGGCGGCGAGGGCCGCAGCGTCGAGCAGGGTCTGCTCCGGAGCCTCGCGCTCGCAGCGGATCACCACATGTGATCCCGGGTGGTCCGCCACGTGCATCCAGACGTTGTTGCCGCTGGCCACGTCGAAGGTCAGGGTGTCGTTGTCCGCAGCCGTGCGTCCGACGAGGATTGTGAGGCCATCGCGGCTCAGGAAGGTGCGATATGGCAGGCGCGGCGCAGGCGCTGAACGCTGGCGCGGGGAGGCGCTGGTCGCTTCAGGCGCACAATGCAAATGTTGCGCGCGCTGCAGCAGCGTCGCCATATCCAGTGCATCGCTGCCTGCATCCACCACGAGGGCGCGCACGGCCGCCAGTTTCTCGTCGAGCAACCCGAGGTCCGCACTCGCGCGCGCCCAGGTGGCTTCCTTCTGCTCGGCTTCACGAAAGAGCTTCTGCAAGGTCCCCTTCGGTCCCACACGCGGGGCGAAGTCGAAGTGCACAGCGGCCGCTTCCGGGTGCATCGGATCCACGAGGTCGGCGGAAGTCGCATCCGGTGCGATGGAGCTGAGGAGTTGCTGCAGCAGCAGGGCCTTGGCGCGCACATCCGTTGCGGTGCTCGCGGCACGCTCCGTGCGTTGCAGGCGCTCGCGGTACTGCTCGTCCTTCGCGAGTTTGCGCGTGGCGAGTTGGAGAATGGTGGTGCGGAGCGAGACCCCGCCTTGTTGCTCAACGGCCGCTTTTGCATGGGCTTCGATGGCCGGCGAGAGTGGACGAGGGAGCGGCGTGGGGAGGAATTGAAAGGGCGCTTCTTCCGCTGCGGAGGGAGCGCGCAGTTCCGGCAGGGTCCACGCTTCACCGAGTCGTGCCCGCGGCGCGTGATCCACGGCACCCGCGTGCCGCGCACGGATGATCCCGCTGGCATCAAGCACGAGGAGCCGCGGCGTGCGTCCGAAGAGTTCGAGCACGAGCTTCCTCGTGGCTGGAATGCCGTCCTCGGCAGCGGTGAGACAGAATTCCAGGATGCGCTGGCGCGGAAGCGTGCCGATGCTTGTGACCCGCACACCGATGAGCCACTCGCGGAGTTGCGTGAGCCACTCCGGGGGCTTCTCCGGGTTCGTGCCTGGCGCGGTACCGAGAACAAAGCGCGGGAAAACCGCATCGAGGGCGAGGATCGCATCGCGCACGCCGGCGTTCGGCACGTGGAACTCGAGCGCGAGGACTGTTGGCGAACGGGCGTGCAACCTCTGCAGGCGTCCACCGCGGAGCGCCGCGTCCAGCTCTTCGGCGAGCAGGAGGAGTTCGGCGGCGCTCAACACGGCGGTCGCGCTCCGGGGATCAGAGTTCCTCGGAAGCGTCGTAGATCCAGCTCTGGATCGCCGGCTGCCAGGTCTGCACCTCGCCTTCGGCAAAGAACAGGCCGATTTCGCGGGTGGCAGATTCCACCGAATCCGATCCGTGGATGAGGTTGTAGGAGCGGCTGGCGCCGAAGTCCCCGCGGATGGTGCCGGGCTCGGCATTGGGCCCGAAAGTGGCGCCCATGAGCTTCCTGCAGATGGCAATGGCATCCACACCGCGCACCGCAAAAACAAGGACCGGAGAACTGGTCATGAAGCGCACGAGGCCCGGATAGAACTTGCGCTCCTTGTGGGCTTCGTAGTGGCGCTCGGCGAGCGCGCGCGGAATGGTCATGAGCTTCATGCCCACGAGTTGGAGGCCCTTGTCCTCGAAGCGGGTGAGAATGCGTCCTGCAAGCCCGCGCTGTACGCCGTCGGGCTTCACGATGAGAAGTGTTGTTTCGATGGCCATGGTGAGTCCGCGACCCTTTGATTGGCGGACGAGCCAATGTAACGCGCCGCGCGTCGCCGGGCACGGACAGCATGCATTGATAGATTGCCTCCGGAAAAGCATCGATGCCCGTACCGCGTGGATGGTCCAAGAGCTATGCCCTCACCGGGGTCGGCTTCAGTTTTGCCGCCATCGTCGGGCTTGCGACGTGGGGTGGGCACGCGCTCGATCAGTCCTTCGGGAGCGGGCCGTGGTGCACGGTGGTGGCGGCTCTCCTTGGAGTCGGGCTCGCCATGTACGACCTGCTTGCGGTTCTGGCACGCCTGGAAAGGGACGATTCTCGCGGATGAATCCGCTCTTGCGACACGGCCTCGTGAGCCTCGGGCTCGCGCTCATCCTCGGCTACGCCACCGGGATGGCCGCTGAAGCCCTCGGCTATTCCGGCTCTGCGGCATCGTGCCGCACGGCGTTTTGGGTGACGGCAGCCGCGGATTTCGTGGCCTTCCTCATCGTGCGCCGCGGGCTCGGGAAAGCGCTGCCGCGCTTTCTGGCCTTGTGGGGCATCGCGCTCCTTACTAAGTTCGCGTGCCTTGCAGCGGCTTCGGCAGCGTTGCTCGCAGCAGGGCAGGTGACACGGAACGAGTACCTGCTGGCGCTCGCCCTCGCGTTCATGGTTTTCACCACGCGTCAGGCAGCGTCGCTCGTCCGGCATCTTGGCAACAACCCGAAATCCAGTCACGGCTGAGTCCATGTCCGCGACCATGCTTCTCGCTAATCCAACTCCTGCCGCCTCCGACGACGGCAACCCGATCATGAGCGTGCTGCATCACGCTCTCGATTCGTCGTTCACGACGATTCACGCCTTTGGTCGTGATCTGGAAATCACGCGCTTCCAGGCGATGGTCGGTCTCACGGGTCTTGTGCTCGTGGTGGCGGCGCTTCTCGTGGACAAGCGCACCGCGGTGCCGCGCGGGTTCCTCCGGAACTCCTTCGAGAGCATTCTGCTCTTCATTCGCGACGAACTGGTCCGGCCGGCATTTGGTGGTCACGGCGACGGATTCGTTCCTTTCTTCGCCACCTGTTTCTTCTTCATCCTCACGGCCAACCTCCTCGGGATGCTCCCCATTCCGGTCATCGGTGGCACGGCAACGTCCAGTCTCGATGTGACGGCCGCCCTCGCTGGCATCGTCATTCTCGTTTCGTTCGTCGGGGGCCTCGTGACGGCGAAGTCGCACTTCCTGCACCTCTTCGTGCCCTCGGGGCTGCCGAAGGCGCTGGTGCCGCTGCTCTTCGTGCTCGAGTTGGTCGGATTCTTCATCAAGCACGGTGTGCTGATGGTGCGACTCTTCGCCAACATGTTGGCGGGCCACCTCGTCATCGGAGCCTTCATCGGGCTCATCTTCCTCTCAAAGAGTTGGGGTGTTGCCGTTCCTGCGGTGGGGCTCTCGCTCTTCGTTTCCTGTCTTGAACTCCTCGTGGCGTTCCTGCAGGCCTATGTCTTCACGCTGCTCGCTGTGCTCTTCGTGGGTGGAATGGTCCACCCGGAACACTGAGCGGTCAGAATTCCGACGCTCTGACATTTCCTCTAGTCTGGAGTGAGTTCGCAATGCTCAACCTGAACAACATCGTTCGTTTCGCCCTCGTGATGGTGGTCATGGCCGGCTTCGTCGCCGCGCCCGCCTTCGCGGCCGATCTCGCGACCGCGACCGAAGTCGCTGCTCCCGCACCCATGAACCTCGTCGCCATCGGCGCCGGGCTCGTGACCTTCGGCGGCGCCCTCGGAATCGGCCTCCTGGCCAAGGGTGCGATGGAAGGCATCGCACGTCAGCCCGAAGCTGGTGGTGCGATCCGCGGCGCCATGATCGTCGCCGCGGCGCTCATCGAAGGTTTCACCTTCTTTGCGCTCATCGTCTGCCTCCTCAGCAACAACTGACCACGCGCGCGTCGGCATCCGGGGGAGCGGGCGTGTGCCCCTCCCCGGTGTGACGCAGGCACGGAGGAGTTCATGAACCTCGCAGCAATTCTGTCTCCGCCGGACGCGGCGCCAATGTCCCTCGCTTTCGAGGAGCATGGCGGCGGGTTCGATCCGCTGGTCTTCGGGAACTGGTCGCTGTTCTTCTGGACAGCCATCATCTTTGTCTCCCTCTATCTCGTGCTCAGCAAGTTCGCTTTCGGTCCTCTCATGAAGACCGTGAAGGAACGCGAGACGAAGATCAGTGGCGATCTCGCCGCTGCGGAGAAGGCGCTGGCGGATGCGGCGGTGCTGCAGAAGCAGAACCAAGCGGCGCTCGACGCGGCGCAGAGCAATGCCCGTGCGTTGCTGGACGAAGCGCGCGAGCGCTCCGTGAAGCTGCAACAGGAGCTCTCCCGCAAGGCGGAGACCGAGGCCGCAGCGCTCATCGCGCGTGCGCGGGCCGAGATTGATGCCGAGCGCGCGCGTGCAAGCGCGGAGCTCTCGGCTCTCATCGCCGACCTCAGTGCCGATGTGGCTACGCGAGTTCTCAGTCGCAGTGTGCGTCGTGAGGACTGCCTGAAGGACTCCGAAGAAGTGCTGGGCGCCTTGAAGCGCACGGTGAACTGAAAGGGTCTCGAAGCACATGAGCCTTTCAGCCCTCGCCTGCAGATACGCCGAAGCCCTCTGGCTCGCGGCACATGAAGCAGGCGCATCAGAACAGGTTCTCGGCGATCTCGCGGCACTCAAGCAGCGTCTGGATGCCCGGCCTGTCGCATGGGCGACGCTCTTTGATCCGAGTCGCAGCGCGGCCGACAAGGAACTCGCCATCAAGGCGGACCTTGAAGCCGCGCACAGGCTGGTGCGGAATGCCGTCCGCCTGATGCTGGCGCGCTCGCGCGAGGAAGCCCTGCGGGATTTCTTCCGCGCCTTCCTCGATGTGCATCAACGCCGCACGGGCGTGCTCGGAGTGAAGGTGGAGACCGCTGCGGCGCTGAACGCTGACGAGCGCAAGCAACTCGTTGGTGCGTTGTCTGCGGCCACGGGCCGCACGATCGATCTCGAAGAAGGTGTGCGACCGGAGCTCATCGCCGGCGTGCGTCTCACAGTGGATTCACGGCTCATCGATGGCTCGGCCGAGGCCCGCATCCGGCGCATTCGCAATGGATTGCGCGGTGTGGCTGTCGGGAGCACGCAGGGAAACAACCAGGATTCCGCGAGGAAGTGACATGTCCATCAGTCCGGCTGAAATCACCTCGATCCTGAAGCAGCAGATTGCGAGCTTCGACACGGGTGTCTCCGTGGAATCCGTGGGCACCGTGTTGCAGGTGGGCGACGGCGTCGCCCGCATCCACGGCCTCAAGGACTGCAAGGTCTCTGAGATGCTCGAGTTCCCCAACGGGGTCTTCGGCATTGCCTTGAACCTCGAAGAGGACAACGTCGGCGCCATTCTTCTCGGCGAGGATCGCCTCGTGAAGGAAGGCGATACGGTCAAGGCCACGGGACGCATCATCAGCGTTCCGGTGGGCGAGGCTGTCGTCGGGCGCGTGGTGAACGCGCTGGGCGCCGTGGTGGACGGCCGTCCGCCCTTCAAGGCCGAGCGCTACGCCAACATCGAAACGGGTGCCCCCAACGTGGTGCAGCGCCAGCCGGTGCACGAGCCGTTGCAGACGGGCATCAAGGCGATTGACGCCATGATTCCGATTGGTCGCGGCCAGCGCGAACTGGTCATCGGCGACCGTCAGACCGGCAAGACCGCCGTCTGCGTGGACGCGATCATCAACCAGAAGGGCCAGGACGTCGTCTGCATCTATGTGGCCATCGGCCAGAAGATGAGCACGGTGAAGTCCGTGCAGAAGGCGCTCGAAACCGCCGGCGCGATGGATTACACGGTGATCGTGAATGCACCGGCGTCCGAGCAGGCTTCCATGCAGTTCATGGCACCCTTCGCGGGTTGCGCCATCGGCGAGTACTTCCGCGACAAGGGCAAGCACGCGCTCGTCATCTACGACGATCTTTACAAGCACGCCATTGCGTGGCGTCAGGTGTCCTTGCTCCTGCGTCGTCCGCCGGGACGCGAGGCCTTCCCGGGCGACATCTTCAACCTGCACAGCCGCCTCTTGGAGCGTGCGGCGAAGCTCAGCAAGGAACTCGGTGGTGGCTCCCTCACGGCGCTCCCGCTCGTGGAAATCCAGCAGGGAGACGTGACGGCCTACATCACGACCAACGTGATTTCCATCACGGACGGTCAGATTTATCTCTAGACCGAC
>SXUL01000078.1 GCA_005790545.1 Planctomycetia bacterium
CGCAGCGCATCCTCCAGACGATGATGCGCGAGCCCGCTGGTGGTGTAGCCGGGAATCCAGTTCGCCGTCACAGCGCCGCTCCGGAACCCGGACCGAACGGGCGCAACACCTCGATGAGCGCTCTGCCGTGAGCTTGGATGCG
This sequence comes from Planctomycetia bacterium, assembly GCA_005790545.1. Classification (GTDB taxonomy): domain Bacteria; phylum Planctomycetota; genus SXUL01. Next base: position 143 of record SXUL01000078.1, read on the forward strand.
GCGCGTGCCGAGCGTTGCAATGGCCGCGAGGTCAGCGAAAGTCTGCGGGCGTTCGGCGGCCAGTCGTTCAAGGACATGGTTCGGTAACACCACGAGTGAAGGCGTGCCTGTGGCTTGCAACACGCCGCGGCGCCACTGTCTCAAAGCCTCCGACGCTTCTTCTCTCAAGTGATCTTCTTCTGTGCGCCGCGGACGACGTGGCAACGGCTCCGCCGGGTTTTCGACACCACGTGCGACACACTGGAGCAGTGCGTGCGCGTGGCGTTCAAGGACGCGCTCATTGAGGCCGGGAATCCCTGAGATCTCGCGGCGCGCGCGTGGAAGACGGCGTGCGAGTTCATGCAGCACATCATTGCCAAGCACCTTGAAGGAGGGTCGGTCCATGGCTTCCGCGCGAGCTTCGCGCCAGAAGAACAGTTCGCGCATGACACCCTGCTCCACGGGACCGAGATCGCGCACGCCCTTCATCTGGCGCCAGCCTTCGCGGTCATCGCGTGCTTGACCGCTCCACTGCAGTGCTTCCACACGGCGGCATTCGATGCCCACTTCCTCTTCGATACCGCGCTCAAGAACCAGACCGCGCAGCCGCTCTCCAAGTTCGGGCAGATGCAGCACATCATTGACGAGATAGGGAACGACCGCCTCCGGCAACGGGCGTGCGCCCCAGTCGAAGCGAGTGTGCGACTTGTCGAGCATGACTCCGAGCAGCGTCGCGGACATGGCCGCAAGGCCGAAGCTCTCGAAGCCCAGCATCTGCGAGGCCAGCATGGTGTCGAATATGTTGCACGGTCCGAATCCGAAGTCGCGCTTCAGACAGACCACGTCGTAATCAGCACCGTGGAGATACTTGATGGTGCGCGGGTTCTCGAAGGCATCGCGCAACAAGGAGAGGTCCCGGAGCGCCACGGTGTCCACGAGAAAGATGCCATCCGGCAATGCGATCTGCAGGACACAGACCTTTTCACGCCAAGCGTGGAGACTGTTGGATTCCGTGTCGATGGCGAGCCACGGCACGTCCTCCAGTCGTTGAGCAAGATCTGCGAGGTCAGCCGGTGTGTCGATGAGCGGAGCCTGCATATCGCGCACGTCAGCGGGCCACGTAATCGCCGCCAGTGATTTCGGCGATGCGGCGCATGAGCACAGGGTCGTGATTCTTCCCGACGCCAATGGTGTGCACCTTGATGAGCTTCAGTGCGTTCATGCGCTGCACTTCCTTGATGATTTCGACCGGGTCGATGATGCGACCACGGTTCGGCTGGCCGTCCGACATGAGATAGATGGTGTCGAAGCTGGTGCCATAGGCCTTGTCGAACGTGCCGCGACCCGCGAGCTCGAATGCGCGCGCAAGGGGGTCGAAGATGTTCGTGGCGCCGACAGCCTCCACACCCTTCACCCATGCGCTGGCGGCGGCCTTGTTCTGCTTCGTTGCGGGCATCAAGCCCTTGCTCCAGACATCGAACTCGTGGCTGAAGAAGATGATGTTGAAGGCCGCGTTGTCCGGCAGCGCGGTGATGCACTGAATGGTTTCGGATTGTGCTGCAGACCAGCGTGTGCCGCTGCCAGCGTCGGACTCCATCATGCTGCCGCTGCGATCGAGAATGAACATGAGTCGGCGTGAGCGGCTTTCGATGCCATAGAAGGCCGTGCCCTTCGCTTCCTTCACCGGCTCATCGGCCGCGAGGATGGCGGGCTTCTTCACTTCGAAGTCCTTGATGGCGGAGTTCCACCAGAGGCGCCAACTCGCAGCATCTTTCTCCGCGCGACCGGTGAGCTCCTTGAGTGCCGCATCCGCAGGTGCGGCCACTTCCGGTGTGCGATCCGCGGCGGCCGTGATGAGCGGCGAGATGGAGCGCTTGTCCGCGAGCTGGCGCAGCGAGGCCACGGCGAGGATGCGCAGCGGCGCCTCCGCATCGCCTTCGAGAATCTCGCGCAACTGCGGCGCGGCGAGCTCCGCCTTCTGCAATCCGAGCCCGCTGATGCCGAGTTCGCGGAGCCGCAGGCGCGCCTCCTTCGGAAGCTCCGTGCCGTCTGCGAGGCGCAGTGCCTTGGCGCCGGCGAGGCGTGTCATTTCCGCGGCGACCGCGTCATCGGTGACGCCCGCGAGAATGGCGGCGAGCGCGTGCTGGCGTTCCGCCGTGCGCACGCGTGCGAAGGGCAGCAGCAGCGTTTCCGAAGCCACACGTGCCCGGATCTTCGGTGGCATGTGCTGCAGGATGCGCGCGATGGCGGCACGGCAGGAGGGCGAGAGCGCTTCTTCGGGCGAACCGGGAGCCGGGGCCTTCACCGCAGGGCCTTCATCGAGGCCTTCAAGCCGCAGCAGCAGCCGCACGCCCGCAGCGAAGCCGACGCCCGCGACGATTTCGAGTGCGGGCCCCTTCTTCGAGAAATCGTCGCCGCGCAGTTCGTCCATGGCGGCGGAGAGCTTCGAACCTTCGGAGGACCACCACTCACGCCAGAGCGTGGCGTTGTCGTGCGAGGTGCGACCTGAGAGGTCCTCAAGGGCGCGCAGGATCTCTTCGAGGACGCGGCCCTCGGCCTTCTGCATGGCAGCCAC
>SXUL01000079.1 GCA_005790545.1 Planctomycetia bacterium
CAGCTGACCAGACTCCCGCCCTTGCCCCGGCCGACCGCCTGCCCGGTCTCATCCACGATGTCGGCGAAGATGCCCGGCAAGGGCAGCGTCGCCGAGCCCGGCTTGGTCGGCGTCGCTCCGGGCAGCGGCGTGATCAGGTGCCCACCCGTCTCCGTCTGCCACCACGTATCCACGATGGGGCAGCGTCCGCCGCCAACCACGCGGTGGTACCAGAGCCATGTCTCCGGGTTGATGGGTTCACCCACGGTGCCGAGCAGCCGCAGCGAAGCGCGACTCCGCTTCAGAACAGGTCCATCGCCATGCTGCGCGATGCCGCGAATGGCAGTGGGTGCGGTGTAGAAGATCGTCACCTTGTGCCGGTCCACCACGTCCCAGAAGCGCCCGGCATCCGGGAAAGTGGGCACGCCTTCGAACAGGAGTGTGGTGGCGCCGTTGGCGAGGGGCCCATACACGATGTAAGTGTGCCCCGTCACCCAGCCCACCTCCGCGGTGCACCAGTAGATGTCGTCGGCTTTCCAGTCGAAGACCATGCGGTGCGTCCACGCGGCCCAGAGCAGATAGCCCGCAGTCGTGTGGAGCACGCCCTTCGGTTTGCCCGTCGAACCCGAGGTGTACAGGATGAAGAGCGGGTCCTCGGCGCCCATGGCTTCTGGTGTGCAGGCGCTCGACGCGCCACTCACCAGTTCGTGCCACCAATGATCGCGTCCGTTGACGAACGGCACCGTCGCTCCCGTGCGGCGCACCACGAGCACGTGCTCGATGCTCGGTGTGCGGGCCAGTGCGACGTCCGCGATCTGCTTCAGGGGCACGACCTTGCCGCCGCGCAGGCCTTGATCTGCGGTGATCAGCACCTTGCAGGCGCTGTCATTGATGCGGTCCGTGAGCGACTCGGCCGAGAACCCACCGAACACCACGGAGTGCACGGCCCCGATGCGCGTGCAGGCAAGCATGGCAACCGCCGCCTCGGGGACCATCGGCATGTAGAGGCAGACACGATCGCCGCGTCCGACTCCGAGACCTTTGAGCGCATTGGCAGCGCGGCACACTTCGGCGAGCAGTTCCGCGTAACTGATGCGGCGCTGTTCGCGTGGATCGTCGCCTTCCCAGATGATCGCCGTGCGCTCACCGAGGCCGTTCGCGACATGACGATCGAGGCAGTTCGCGCTGACGTTGAGAAGTCCGTCCTCGAACCAACGGATGCGCGGCGTCGTGAAATCCCACTCCGCGCTGCGCGTGGGGGAGCGCAACCACTGGAGTGAGGCGGACTCCGCCAGCCAGAACGCGGCGGGATCTGCCTGTTCGCGAGCGGCGAGCAGGTCGCGCGCTGCGCGTCCATCGACGTGCGCCAGCGCGCGGAACGTATCGGTCGCTTCGATCAACTCACCGTGGTCGTGGCTGGGCTGGCCTTCGTGCATGTGCTCTTCCCCGCAGGCGGTGCGGAGCTTACTCGCGGCGCGGGGGTGGCGGGCGAATCGAGGATCCGGGCTCAATTCCAGCAAAGCTGCAAGCCGATACAGGAAATCAGTCGTGTCACGCCGGGCGGGGGTCTGGCGACGGGACTCCCTGTCGATGCGGCACTTACGTCAAAACACCTTGCATCTGTCCGCGCGCGATGCACTCCCGCACACAGGACAGCTGGAAAACCCGCAAAACTCCGTGGCTTCTCGCAGGCGCCGGCTGTATGCTGGGGGCGTCTTCTTCAGCGGAACACCTGTTCCGGTGCCGGAGAACGATCGCTTGTTCACCAAATGGGGGTGGGCCTGCGATGTGTCGCACTCGTTCACACCAGGTTCCAACATGAGTGATTTGTCTTGGACGCAGGGCCAGGGACGGAATCCGTCCCTTCATGGCCAGGCTGATCGGGATGGCACTGGCAGTGCCTCCCATGATCGCCGTGCGTCCACGCCGGAACCGGTGCGCGTGCTCCTCATCGACGACACGGGTGTGCCTGTGGCTGGGGCGCGTGTCACTCTTGAAGCGCGGCAAGTTCTGAGCGACGACTCCATGCGTCTGCAACTTGTGCGCGGACTTCTCGAGCCTCTTGCCGAGCAGAGCAGTGCCACGGGCGAAACAGTGTTCCATGACCTTTCGCCGGTGACCTATCGCGTCTCCGTGCAGCGCGAAGGTTATGTGGGACGTGCGAGTATCGAGGCTCGCCCTGGCGACGACCTCGTGATCGCGCTTCGCCGCGGACGCAGCTATTGCGGCACTGTGCTCGATGCAACCACCAAGGCCCCCGTCGCGGGCGCGGTCGTGCGCGTGGCCGGTGTGGATTGGAACAGGCGCGAACTCACGCGCTCCGTGGGCGAGACGGATGCGTTCGGGCGCTTCGAGGTCAGTGGCATCGGCGAGCACTCGCTGGACGTGACCATCCAGGCGCCGTGGTATCCGGAGTTCCGGCGCGAGTTTCCGCGCGATACGGACCAGACCGTCTTCCGCATGCAAGCGGCACCGCGTGCTGTCTTCGGCCGCCTCGTGGATTCCGTGAGTGGCGAGCCCGTGTCGGGTGCCATTGTGCGCACAACCAGTGGCAGCACGGAGAGTGCGGAGGATGGGCGTTTCCTGCTCACGGGAGTCGGGCTCGATGGCGAGACGCGCTATCTCGATGATGGCAACGCTCTCATCACGGTCGAAGCCGTCCATTCTGCATATGCAACGCGCACGGGTGATGTCTCCGTGCCGGTGGACGTGCCCGTCGGTGAATCGCGCACCGTGAATGTGAAGACCGTGCCCATGACGCCGCGGGAGACCTGCACCGGCCGCGTGGATTCTGCAACGGGTGCACCTGTTGCGGATGCTCTCGTACTGCTCGCGGTGGCCGGCTCCAATCTCTCGCAGGCTTCCGTACTGCGGGCGACCCTGCGCACGCGCACGCGCGCTGACGGTTCCTTCGTGCTGCCCGCAGTGCCGCAAGACCACGGTGCCCTGCATCTGGTCGTGCTGGCCGAGGGACATGCCCCGTGTGTGCTCGATTTCGATGCCACCCGGGCGCGCCAACTCGAGTTCCGCCTCGATGCCGGGCTTGACCTCGATCTTGAAGCGGCGGCTTGTGCCACGGGCAATCGCCACGTGGTGCTTGAGGAATGTGCTCATTCACCTGCAGGCCCGAGGACGACCCTGCGTCGCCGCAATGCCATGGCTGATGCCGCCGGACGGATCTCGTTCCGTAGTGTGCGTGCTGGTCCGGTGCGCGTGATCCTGCCCGGTGGGGGCATCATGGAACTCGATGTCTCGGCACGCGGCGCCGCCGCCGTGACCGTCGCCACGCGCGTCAGCGGCTAGAGTTCGCTGCGCGCGGCGTTGCGCGTGCTCTTGCGCGCCGCCCTGCCCACTGGAGTTGACCGCGATGCGCTCATGGAGCCTCGTTCCCGGCGTGCTCTTGATTCTCGTGTCGCTGCTCGGTGCTCAAGCGCAGCCGGATGAGGCCATTGCACTGGAGTCCGCTCTGCGGGCGCGCCTCGCGGAGCCCATGCGCCACTTCGACCTCGACCTCGCGATGTTGGGGGAGGATTTCTTCGGAGCCGAGCCGCAGCCGCAGCATTTCTCGGCCGACGGCGCACGGCTGTGGTTCCGCTGGAAGCGCTGGAACGAGAAGCAGACGGGCTGGTTCGAGTGCAATGTGGCGGATGGATCACTGCGGCGTCTGGCAGCCGAGGAAGAACCGGAGCCGGCGGTCCATTGGTCGCCGGATCATGCGACCCGTGTGTGCGTGAAGGATGGCTGGGTCGAACTCACACACGCCGGCGTGCACCGTCAGGTGTTCCGTGCAGCGGAGTCAGTGTCAGGGCTCGTCACCGCCGTCGCTGGCGATGCGGTTCTCTTCCGCATGGGGGCAGGACTCTGGCGCGCCGGCAGCGGCGGCGTTGAGCAAGTTCTCGTGCTGGGTGATGGCCCGCGAAAAGTCGCAGAAGAGGGTGCTGAGAAGGAATCCAGCGCACTCCCGCGCACGCTGGCGGAGTGGCACCAGCGTCATGAACGTGCGCTCTTCCGCGTGCTGCACGAACGTTGGCAGCGAGAGGAGGAAGAGAAGAGGGAACGCGCAGCGCGTGCGGCGAAGCCGACGGGGATCTTCCGCTATGAAGCGCCTGCAGGTTGGAAGCTCGAACGCATCGTGGCCTCCCCAACCGGCACGCACGCGCTGGCGCTGCTTCACAAGGCGCCTGTCGCGGCCCGCAGGACGGAGATGCCCGATTATCTGGGTGCGGACGGCTACACCTCCATGCGCAGCGTGCGTCCGAAGGTCGGTGAGGAAGAGGGAGAACGCGCGGCGGAGCTCGTCGACATCCTTCAGCGCACGATCAGGCCCGTGAAGCTGCCGGAGGGTGCCTGGGCGGCGGATGATGCATCCTTCTCTCCTTCAGGTCGGACGTTGTGGCTTTCACTGTCGACCCGGGATGACTCGACGGCCATGCTCGCTGCAGTGGATCCGGCTGATGCGCGCCTCGAAGTGATTCACGAGGTGAAAGACAGTGCGTGGGTGCTCACGCGGCATCTGCTGCCGCGCTGGATTCGCGAGGACTGTGGCATCTTCGTCAGCGAACAATCCGGCTGGATGCACTTGTGGCGTGTGGAAGCCGACGGGCGCGGTGCACGTGCGCTGACCACGGGACGCTTCGAGGTCGCGCAATGGGAACCGGACCCCGATGGCAGGACTCTGTGGTGTGTCGCGACACCGCGCACTCCGCACGAACGCGATCTGGTGCGCGTGGATGCGGATACGGGCGAGATGACGCTTGCCAGTGCCGGAGGCGGCGGGCGGAGAATCCTCCGCGCGCCTGCGGGCACGTGCCTCGCGGAAGTGTTCTCGAAGCCGGATCAGCCATGGGAGCTCCGCCTGCTGGATACAGCGACGGGAGCACGGCGCACGGTGACCGATTCGCCAGCGCCGGCATTCAAAGGCTTCACGTGGCAGCGCCCGGAGATTGTGCGCGTGCGCGCTTCTGATGGCGTGGATGTGCCCGCGCGCATCTTCCGCCCGGTTTCCGCAGGGGAAGAGCTGCGTCCCGCGGTGATCTTCTGCCATGGCGCGGGGTACCTGCAAAACGTGCACGATTGGTGGAGTCGCTACGAGAGGGAATTCGCGTTCCATCATCTGCTCTGTGAACTCGGGTTCGTGGTGCTCGACCTCGACTACCGCGGCAGTTCCGGCTACGGCCGCGATTGGCGCACGGCCATTCACGGACACATGGGTGGCCGCGACCTTCAGGACTTCGCCGATGCGGCGCGCTGGCTTGTGACGAATGAGCGCGTGGAGGCCACGCGCATCGGCATCTACGGCGGGAGTTACGGCGGTTTCATCACGCTCATGGCGCTCTTCCGTGAACCCGCGCTGTTCGCTGCAGGTGCGGCACTGCGCCCGGTCACGGACTGGGCGCACTACAACCACGGCTACACCGCGAACATTCTCGATACGCCATTGGAGAATCCATCGGCATTCGAGCGTTCGAGCCCCATTCACCATGCGGCGGGTCTGCAAGGGCGGCTGCTCATCTGCCACGGCATCGTCGACGACAACGTGCATGTGCAGGACACCATCCGCTTGCAGCAGCGGCTCATCGAGTTGCGCAAGGAGAACTGGGAAGTGGCGCTCTATCCCGTGGAGAGCCACGGTTTTCGTGACGCTGCCAGTTGGTCCGACGAATACCGCCGGATCCTCAAGTTGTTCCGCGCGCTTTGATGCGGGACGGTACTACGACACGGTCATGCTGGAGACGCCGCGCGCGGCCGGCAGATACATGTGCTTCACGTAATCCGTCAACATGCGTTCAGCGCTGAAACGCCAGCCGAGTGTGAGCAGTGAGTGGCGGATGCGCGAGATCCAGTGCTGCGGCGCTCCGTCGGCAGCGCGGTCGAAGAAGAGGGGCACGACTTCACGCTCAATGGTGGAGAGCAGCGCCTCGTGATCACGTGCGTCTTGCATGGCGTGATCGGCGTGGGGCCCTGTGGCATTGATCGAGAAACCGTTCCTGCCATCGCAGGCTTCCAGCCACCAGCCGTCCGGGATCGAGCAATTCAGCGCGCCGTTGAGAGCGGCCTTCATGCCGCTCGTTCCGCAGGCTTCTTCCGGTCGGCGGGGGTTGTTCACCCACACATCGACACCCTGCACGAGCAGGCGTGCGACGTGCATGTCGTAGTCCTCGACGAAGACCACACGCCCTTCGAGCGCCGGGTCGCGACTGAGCTCCACCACATCGCGAATGAGCTCCTTGCCGCCGTGATCCTTCGGGTGGGCCTTGCCCGCGAAGATCATCTGCACCGGGCGCTCCGGGTTCGTGAGCAGGCGGAGCAGGCGCTCGCGGTCGCGTTGCAGCAGCGTTGCGCGCTTGTAGGTGGCGAAGCGCCGTGCGAATCCGAGGGTCAGCGCGTGGGGGTCGAGGAGCCGCGCGGCGCGGGCTTCCGTCGCGGCAGCATCAGCCCCGCGCCTGAGTTCCTGGGCAATGAAGCGCCGGCGCACGAACCCGATGAGGTGCGATTTCAGAACGCAGTGCACTTCCCAGAGCGCGCCGCTGGAAATACTGCCGAGAGTTTCCTCGAGGGCATGACCGGAGCCGTCTCGTGCAGAGCCCGCGGGCAGACGGTGTTCGGCCAATTGGAGCACTTCGCGCGCAATCCATGAGCGCACGTGCACACCGTTGGTGATGTGTCCGATGGGAACTTCCGCCGCACGCCGTCCCGGCCAGAGCATCTGCCACATCTCGCGCGAGACTTCGCCGTGCAGGGCGGAGACGCCGTTGGCGCGGGCCGACAGCTTCAGCGCCAGCACCGTCATGCAGAAAGTCTCGTTGTCGTCGGACTCGTCCACGCGTCCGAGTCCGAGGAAGCGTTCGCGACTGATGCCGAGGGCGGCCCGCATCGGTTCGAAGTGCTCCATGAGCAGTTCTGCCGGGAAGCGGTCATGTCCTGCGGGCACCGGCGTGTGCGTCGTGAACACAGCCTTGGCCGCGACGCGGTCGCGGGCCTCTTCAAACGTCAGTCCGTTGTCGGTGAGTTCCTGGCGGATGGCCTCAAGCAGCGCAAAGGCGCTGTGGCCCTCGTTGAGGTGCAGGACGCCGGGGCGGATGCCTGCCGCAGCAAGTGCGCGCAGCCCGCCCACGCCGAGGACCAGCTCCTGGCGGATGCGGCTGGATTGATCACCCCAATAGAGCCGGTGCGTGATTTCACGCCAGACTTCAGGATTGCCGGGGATGTCCGTGTCGAGGAGCAGGATGGAGTTCCGTCCGACGCGCACGCGCCAGACGGCGGCATGCACCGGATGCGCTCCGGCCTGCACCGTGATGTGCAGCGGTGCGCCGCTCGCGTCGCGCAGCATTTCGAGCGGAAGTTCGGCCGGGTTCAAGGGCGCGAACTCCTCGTGCTGCCAGCCCGAGGCATCCAGACGCTGGATGAAGTAGCCCTGACGGTAGAGCAGTCCCACGCCGACCACCGGCACGCCGAGGTCGGAACTCGCCTTCATGTGATCACCGGCGAGCACACCGAGCCCACCCGAGTAGATGGGCAGCGATTCGTGCAGTCCGAATTCCGCGGAGAAGTAGGCCACGGGCCGCACGTTGAGCACGCCTGCGTGCGTTGCACCCCAGGTGTCCTCTCCGCCGAGGTCCTGCTCCATCTGGCGTGCGGCGCGGAGAATGCGTGTTTCCAGAGCGAAGGTGCGCGAGCGATCCGAGAGTGTCGCATCGTCCATGTGCGCAAGGAACGCGAGCGGCTTGTGACGCACGTCCTTCCACAGCGTGGGATCGAGTTCACGGAAGAGCTCAGCCACCTCGGGATGCCAGGTCCACCAGAGGTTGCGCGCGAGAAACTCGAGTCGGGAGCGGAGGATGGCGGGCGTCATGCGGTTTCCGATCTAACAGATCCCCCATCGGCTGGAAACGCTCCCGGAGGAAAGCGTTCCGGATTCGTTGCGTGCGGGCGCCGCTTTGACGGCACCTTGCGGTGCTGAGCGCTTCTGGCACGCTCAAGGCGCGTGCTCTCCGGCCTGCCACTTTTTCTCGCGCATCCGCGCATCCTCTTGTACGACCTCGGCGCGAATCGGCGTCGGCCCGACCTTGCTGCGTTGCGGGTCGAACGCGACCCGGAGCGGTTCCTCTGGCGCGTTCTGCCGCACGCGGCACGGAGTTTCGCACTCTCGATTCTCTGTCTTTCGCGCGCTCACGCACGAGCGGCGGCACTCGCCTATCTGCAGTGCCGCATGTTGGACACGGTGGAGGATCTCGCGCTCGATCCGGGTGAGAGGCGCACGGCACTTGAGGGGATGGCTGTACGCCTGCGCCATGGCGCTCCTTTGAGGCCACCTCTGCAATGGAAGAGGCAGGATGCGCGTGATGATGTGCACCTTCTGCTTCTGGAGCGCGCAACTGACGTGGATCAACTCACGCTTGCGCTCCCGGAGCGCGCGCGCGCGCTCCTCCTTGCCCTGGTGGAAGAGATGGCCTTGGGCATGTTGCGCTGCGATGCCACGCGCTCCGTCGCCGGGGCATTCCCTGACGACCGTGCGCTCGTCGACTACTGCGACGTGGTGATCGGATCACCCTTGCGCTTCTGCATGGAGTTGTTTCTCGGAGGTCGCCGTGATGCAACCCGGCGCACGCTGGAAGCCCGCGTGCACATCGCCGAGGCCAGCGCCTTCCTGCAACTCGCGAACATCAGTCGCGATCTCGAGAAGGACTTTGCCCGTGGCGTGGTGCACGTGCCGGAACTGGAGCCGTTTCTGCTGCATCGCAAGGCACACGGCCTCACCGAGGCTGTTCGAGCTGCGCGGGCGAGGCTTTCCCGCCTCGCCCTCGGATTCACGCCGGGCTTCGACGCGGCCGTGGCCGCCGTTGCGCCCGGGACCTTCTCTCCAGCGGCCCTCGCGGCGCGCGTCATGCGTCGCACGACGCTGCGTCATCATCAGCGCATGCTCCGGCGCGCGCTCTCTCCGCGCTGAGCCTTGAGAAAGCGGTTCGCGGTCGCGTGACGGTCTGGCGCATGCGTACGCGAACACCGGCGCACTGCGGACGGAGCCTGCGTTGATCAGCCGGGCAGGTTGAGTTGCAGGCGTGCGGCTTCAGAAATCATGGACATGGTCCAGGCGGGTTCCCACACCAGTTCCACCTGAGCCTTCGTCACGCCGTGCACGCTGGCGACCTTGCGCTCCACTTCGCCGGGAAGTGAGCCGGCAACGGGGCATGCAGGAGAAGTAAGGGTCATGCGCACATAGGCCTCGCCGGCGGTGTCTGCGCGCACCTCATAGATCATCCCGAGCTCCTGGATGTTCACCGGGATCTCGGGGTCGTAGACGGTCTTCAGGACCATGTTCACACGCTCGTGCAGTTGAGCGTCCACGGGGCCGAGTGCAATCGGGACAAGCGGCTCCTTCGGTGCGGGGGGCGCAGGCGGCGTCCACTTCGATGGACTCATGGCTTCCCACTGCATGGGTGGCGGCGTGGTGCCGCGGAAGCCACCCCCGGTGAAGCGGCTATCTGGTTGCGCTGGCAGGTCCGTCGGAAGCGGTTCGTGGGTGGAGCCCGCACTCTCCGCCTTGGGCGCATCTGCGGCGCCGTGAACATGGGGATGCGAGTGATCGTGAGGATGCGTTTCGTTCATGGTTTCACTCCGTCGTCACAGGTGCGCTCGTGGAGTCGAGCGCCGCCAGCAGGGTGTGCCAAGGCAGGGTTGCGCACTTCACGCGCATGGGGAAGGCCGAGACTCCGCTGAACACGGCGAGTTTGCCGAGGTCCTTGCTGCCGTCCGATTTCCCCGTGGCGAGCTCGTGCACGTCCTGAAAGACGCGTTCGATGGCGGGGCGAGCAAGCCCCTTCACTCCATCGGTCATGAGACTCGCGCTGGCCGTGCAGATGGCGCAGCCGGCGCCGTCAAATTGGATCTCGCGCACACGCTCGCCATCCATGCGCAGGTAGACCGTGACGCGGTCCCCGCAGAGCGGGTTATGCCCCTTGGCGCTGCGGTCGCAAGGTGCGAGGGCGCCGAAGTTCCTCGGTTGCCGTGCGTGGCCGAGGATCATCTCCTGGTAGAGGTCGTCGAGATCGTTCATGCGCCGAAGAGCCTCTTGGTTTCGCGGACTGCGGCAGCGAGTGCCGCCACATCTTCGAGGGTGTTGAAGACCGAGAAACTGGCGCGTGCAGTGGCGGGCACTCCGAGTCGGTCCATGACCGGCTGTGCGCAGTGGTGGCCCGCGCGAATGGCGACACCCATGCGGTCGAGCACGGTGCCGAGATCGTGGGGATGCACTCCATCCAGCGTGAATGAAAGGACGCCGCTCCGGTGCGCCGGTGTGCCGATGAGGCGCACGCCTTGGATGGCGCCGAGGGCCTCTTCCGCCGCTGCGAGAAGTGTGTGCTCGTGCGCGGCGACGGCATCCCAGCCGAGCGCACTCAACCAGTCCAGCGCCGTGGCGAGGGCGACGGTGGCGGGATAGTCAGGTGTGCCCGCTTCGAACTTGTGAGGCACGTGGTTCCAGGTGCTCTCTTCGAAGGTGACCGACGCGATCATGTCGCCACCGCCCTGCCACGGCGGCAGGGATTCGAGCAGCGCACGTTTGCCGTGCAGGACACCACTGCCATTCGGCCCGTAGACCTTGTGGCCGGAAAACACGAGGAAATCCGCGTCGAGGCTGCGCACATTCAACGCGAAGTGCGGCACGGCCTGACAGGCATCGACAAGCGTGGTGATGCCGCGCGCGCGCGCGAGGGCGGTCATCTCAACGACAGGGTTCACAGTGCCGAGCGCGTTGCTCACCCACGTGAACGCTGCGAGCCGCGTGCGCGGCGTGAGCAGGGATTCGAAGGCACCAGCGACGAGATCACCAGCGTCCGTGATGGGGACGACTTTCAGCACGGCGCCGCGCTCGCGGCAGATCATCTGCCACGGAACAATGTTCGAATGGTGTTCGAGGGCCGTGATCAAGACTTCGTCACCGGCGGCGAGGCGCGTGCGTCCGAAGGTCTGGGCCACGAGGTTGATGGCCTCCGTGGCCCCGCGCGTAAAGACGATTTCCGCCGGATCACTGGCGCCGATGTGCCGTGCGATCTTCGCGCGCGCACCTTCGTAGTGCTCGGTGGCTTCTTCGGAGAGCTTGTGCACTCCGCGATGCACGTTCGCGTTCCACCTTTCGTAGCACTCGACGAGCTTCGCGATCACAGGCGCGGGCTTCTGGCTCGTGGCCGCGTTGTCGAGATAGATCAGCGGACGCTTGTGCACCTCGCGCGCGAGAATGGGGAACTCCGCACGCAGCTCCGCACTGCCCGGGATGAGTCGGCGCGTGCTCATGCGGGCACCCCTGTCTCGTCCGGCCGTGCGATGCGTCCATCCACGCGCGCGTGCAGGTGACGCCGGACGCTTTCAAGGGGGAAGCGGTCGATGATCTCGTCGGCGAAAGCGCGGGTGAGGAGCCGCCGGGCTTCCGGCAGATCGATGCCACGCGAGCGGAGATAGAAGAGTGCTTCGGGGTCGAGTTGGCCGTAGGTCGCGCCGTGAGCGCAACGCACATCATCCGCGTGAATGACCAGCTCCGGGCGCGTGTTCATGGCGGCGTCGGGGGAGAGGATCAGGCTTCTGCAGGATTGCTCGGCATGAGTGCCATCGGCTCCGGGGGAAACTTCCACGCGGCCACTGAAGGCGCCGCGACTCGAGCCATCAAGCACGGCCTTCAATGCCTGACGACTCTTGGTGTCCCGCGCGTCGTGGTGAATGCGCGCCGTCAGATCGTGAGCCTGTTCATGACCGCCGATGAGCAGCGCATCGAGCTGGAATTCCGCGTGGCGGTCCGCGAGATGCGCATGTACTTCCGTGCGGGCGAAGCGGCCTCCGAGACTCGCCGCATGCACGTGGCAGTGTGCGCCCGACGCAAGGCTCGCGTGCAATGCGAGAGTGTGCGTCGTGGCGGATGATTCCTCCTGCAACAGGATCAGGTTCAGCACGGCATCGCGCCCCAGCGTCACTTCCACGGCCGGGTTCACGAACACCTGCCCCGAGCCTTGGAACGAGAGGATGAGAGTCGCTGCAGCACCCTCTTCCAGCACGACCAGCGCGCGCGGATGGATGGCGCGGGGCTTGTCATCTCCCGCCGCAAGGAAGGCGCCGTGGAAAGGCGCCTCGGGGCGCTGCGTGCCGGCGCAATGCAGGAACAATCCGTCGCGGTGCAAGGCGGTGTTGAGTGCCGCCAGCGGATGGAGTTCCGCCGCGAGGCTCTTGCCGAGATGACGTGTCACCAGTTCGCCGTGCAACGCAGCCGCAGCCGCGAGAGGCTGAAACGTGATGCCCGCGGCGTGCGTCGCGGGCTCGCTGACCGCCGGGGCGTAGGCCCCGTTCACGAACACCATGCGACCGGGTGCAAAGCCGCCGAGCAGGTACTCGAGCAGTGCTCGTTCACGCGAGCCCGCGAGGCCGACTGCGTGGGCCACCTCATGCGGTGTTTGCGTGAGCACTTCGAGATCGGCATAGCGCCACTCATCCTCCCCGGAAGTGGGGACGCCACGTTCGAGGAAGGCTGCATGCGCGCGTTCGCGCAGCGCGCTCAGCGCGGGAATGCCGCCGCCGTAGAGCGCCGGAATCAGCGCTCGTTGCGCGGCGAAACCTGCCGTGGCACTGGCGTTCACGCCGGGGTGCTCCCGCCGGCTTCGATCCAGCCGTAGCCGTGACGTTCGAGTTCAAGCGCGAGGTCGCGCCCGCCGCTGCGGACGATGCGTCCGTGCGCCAGAACGTGAATGAAGTCCGGCACGATGTGATCCAGCAGGCGCTGGTAGTGCGTGACGAGGATCACGCTGCGTTCGGGAGAGCGCAGAGCATTCACGCCCGCTGCCACCACCTTGAGCGCGTCGATGTCGAGCCCTGAATCCGTCTCGTCGAGGATGGCGAGTTTCGGTTCGAGGATGGCCATCTGCAGGATCTCGTTCCTCTTTTTCTCGCCGCCGCTGAAGCCTTCGTTCACCGAACGGTTCAGGAACTTGGGGTCCATCTCCATCATGCGCGCGCGTGCCTTCAGGAGTTCCAGGAACTCCATGGCATCCAGTGCAGGCTTGTTGTTGGCCTTGCGGATGGAATTGAGGGCGGTGCGGAGGAAGTACGCGTTGGTGATGCCGGGGATTTCGACGGGATACTGGAAGCCGAGAAAGAGCCCGCGTGCAGCGCGCTCTTCCGGTGCGAGCGCGAGCAGATCGCTGCCGTCGAAGGTGACGCTGCCCGCCGTGACGGCGAAGCGCTCGCGGCCGGCGAGCACGCCTGCCAGCGTGCTTTTTCCGGAACCGATCGGTCCCATGATGGCGTGCACTTCGCCCTGTTGCACCGTGAGCGAGATGCCGCGCAGAATGCCCGCGCCATCGACGACGCGCGCATGAAGATCCCGGACGGCCAGAAGTGGTTCAGACGTTGTTGTCATCCGACGCTGCCTTCGAGTGAGACCTGCAGGAGTTTTTGCGCCTCTACGGCGAACTCCATGGGCAGTTCCTTGAATACGGATTTGCAGAACCCGTTCACGATGAGGCCGACGGCCTCGTCCGCGGGGATGCCGCGTTGGCGGCAGTAGAAGAGTTGGTCCTCGCTGATGCGCGAGGTGGTGGCCTCATGCTCAACCACCGCAGTGGGGGTGGCGACCTCGATGACCGGGAAGGTGTGTGCTCCTGAGGTCGGGCTCATGAGAAGCGAATCGCACTGGCTGTGATTGCGCGCGTTTTCCGCGTTGCGTCCGACCTTCACGAGTCCGCGGTAAGTGTTCTGACCGTGGCCCGCCGAGATGCCCTTGGAGACGATTGTGCTCTTCGTGTTGCGGCCGAGGTGCACCATCTTGGTGCCTGTATCCGCCTGCTGGCGGTTCGCGGCCACGGCCACGCTGTGAAACTCACCCGTGGATTCATCCCCCTTCAAGATCACCGAGGGATACTTCCTCGTGATGGCGGATCCGGTTTCCACCTGCGTCCACGAGATATGCGAGCGTGTGCCCGCGCAGAGTCCGCGCTTGGTC
>SXUL01000080.1 GCA_005790545.1 Planctomycetia bacterium
GACAAGGACAAGGACGGCAAGCTGAGCGTCATCGAATACCCCATCGAAGAGCGCTTCAACGAACTCGATCGCGATCGTGATGGTTGGTTGACGGCCGCAGACTTCGCGAGCGCAGGACCAACCAGCGCGCCCGCCGTTGGGCCCGCGGCTCCGAAGCCTGCCACAGCAGAAGGCCTCGCTTGGTTCGAGAAGAACGTGCGCCCAGTGCTCGCCACACATTGCACCTCCTGTCACTCGACGGCGGGCGGCAAGGTGAAGGGCGGACTCTCGCTCGATGACTTCGAGTCCATTCTCGCGGGCGGCAGCCGCGGAGCCTCGCTGGTGCCCGGCGATCCCGGACGGAGCCGCATCATTGCGGCCATCGGCTACGAGGATCCGGACCTCGCCATGCCGCCGAAGAAGAAGCTCCCCGATGCGGCCATCGCCACGCTGACCGAGTGGGTGCAGCGCGGTGCACCCTTCCCTGTCAGCGCGAAGGGCGCGAGTGGAGAGGCCGGGGGGAAACTCTGGGGCGCACGGGATATCGACATCGCCAAGGCGAAGGAGTACTGGGCCTTTCGGGCGCCGGTGGAAGTCACGCCTCAGGTTTCCGGCGCGAGCGACTGGGCCTGGACCGAGGTGGACAGCCACCTGCTCGCATCCATGCAAGCACATCAACTCGCTCCTGCCGAGGATGCGGACAAGCTCACGTGGTTGCGGAGAGTGACCTTCGATCTCACGGGCCTCCCGCCCACTCCGGACGAGATCCTCGCCTTCGAGAAGGACTCCTCCTCGGCCGCGCACGCAAAGGTAGTGGACCGCCTTCTCGCCGCTCCGCAGTATGGAGAGCGCTGGGGCCGACACTGGCTCGACGTGGCGCGCTACGCGGAATCCAGCGGCAAGGAAACAAACTTCGCCTATCCCCACGCCTGGCGCTATCGCGACTACGTCATCGACTCATTCCAGAAGGACAAGCCCTGGGATCAGTTCTTGAAGGAGCAACTCGCGGGAGACCTCTTGCCCGCGTCGTCGCCCGATGACCTTGCGGAACACCAGATCGCGACGGGCTTCCTCGCACTCGGCAGCAAGGGCATGAACAACCGCGATCGGCGGCAGTTCCAGTATGACCTCGTGGATGAACAGATCGACGCCACCACACAGGCCATGCTCGGGCTCACTGTCGCGTGCGCGCGCTGCCACGATCACAAATTTGATCCCATCCCGCAGGCGGACTACTACGCCATCGCCGGCATCTTCCTCAGCACGGACACGCACTACGGCACCTATCGCACGCTTGGCAACAACCATCCGTCGGCGTTGCTCACCCTTGCGCCGGAAGCGAGCCGCTTTGGCAACGGCCCCGATCAGCCGGAGGCCGTGCGTCGCGCGCTTGAGGCCGCAGCCACGCAAGCGCGCTCGCTCCTCGACGCGAACAGCGCCGGTGCGCAGCCGCGCAACGACCCCATCCGCGCAGTGCAGCTGCTGCAAGCGCGCTCTACGATCGCCATCGCGGCGGACATGGCCACGCGCTACGACAAGGAAGGTCACGCCACGGACAAGAACCGGCTCTACATGGGCGTCGTGGACAAGGAGCGCTCGCAAGATGCGCGCATCCTCGAACGCGGCGAGCCCACGAAGCCGGGGCAGCAGATCCAGCGCGGCTTCGTGCAGGTGCTCTCGAAGAACGACCCCACCGCCATCACGCGCGGCAGCGGGCGCCTCGAACTCGCGGAGTGGGTCGCTGCAGCGGAGAATCCGCTCACCGCGCGCGTGGCCGTGAACCGCATCTTCGGCCACCTGTTCGGCAAGGGCATCGTCGCCACGCCGGACAACTTCGGCGTGAATGGCGTTCCGCCCACGCACCCGGAGCTCCTCGACCATCTCGCCAGGCAGTTCGTCAAGCAGGGCTGGTCCGTGAAGACGCTCATCCGCACCTTGGTGCTCTCGCACACCTATCGCATGTCCTCGAAGGAATCACTCCGCGCGCACGACTCCGACCCGGACAACAACTGGCTTTCCCACATGCCGCACCGTCGCCTCGAAGGCGAGGCCATCCGCGATGCGGTGCTCGCTTGCAGCGGCGCTCTCGACCTGAAGCGCCCTGAAGGGTCCACCGCTGCCTTCATCGAAGGTCGCACGGTCACGCGCCGTGGCGGACGCGCAAACGTCCTGCCCGGTCCAGTGCGCAGCGTCTACCTCCCGGTCTTCCGTGACGAAGTGGCCGATGAGTTGGACGTGTTCGACTTCGCGGACCCGAGTTTCGTCACCGGCCAGCGCGAGGAGACCAACGTCGCTTCGCAGGCGTTGCTGCTCATGAACAACGAAGCTGTGTGGAAGGCAGCGCAGGCCTTCGCCACGCGCGTCAGTCAGGGTTCCACCGACGAGAAGGAACGCATCCAGAACGCTTTCCTGTTCGCACTCGGTCGCCGTCCCAGCAGCAACGAGCTTGCCGCATCGCGGCGCTTCATGAGCGACTTCGTCGCGGCCAATGCCAAGGTGGATGCCCGCCGCGAGCAAGACAATCCAGCGCCCCGTGAACGCCCGCGCCGCACGCGGGATCGCCGCACTCCGGCGGCGTCCGTGGCGAAACCTGACGCCTTCGCCGCGCTCTGCCAGAGCCTCTTCCTCACCGCGGAGTTCCGCTATGTCGATTGACCCCTGCTGCGTTCCTCCCGACGCATCCACGTCGCGCCGCGAAGTGCTGCGCACCTTTGGCAGCGGCTTCGGCCTGCTTGCTCTGGGAGCCATGGGTGGCCTCAACGAACTTGCCTTGCCCGGCATGCAGGATGCCGATCCTCTCGCACCCAAGGCACCGCACTTCGCCGCCAAGGCGCAGCGCGTGATCTGGCTCAACATGGCCGGCGCGCCCAGCCACGTGGACACTTTCGACTGGAAGCCGAAGCTCGCGGAAGATGACGGCAAAGCAGCCACCGCAGCCGGGCGCGGCAACAGCCGCTGGCTCGGCTCGCCCTTCAAGTTTGCTCAACACGGCCAGTCCGGGCAGTGGATCTCTGAACTCTTCCCGAACGTCGCGACGCACGCGGACAAGCTCTGCATCTTGAATGGCATGACCACGGATGTGCCCGCGCATGCGCAAGCGAGCCTGATGCTGCACACAGGCAGCTTCCAGTTCGTGCGCCCGAGTGTAGGTGCGTGGACGATCTACGGACTCGGCACGAAGAACCACAATCTGCCGGGATTCGTATCGTTCTCCCCACCCGCAGGTGGTGGCGGTTCGCAGCTCTACGGCAGCGCCTTCCTCCCGGCGATCTATCAGGGCCAACGCATCGGCGTTTCACGCGGCGGAGGCCTTGTGGGTGGCGGCGGCGGCGCGGAAGCCGTGCCGAATATCGACAACGAACACTTCAGCGCGACGGGCCAGCGCGAGCAACTCGACTTCGTGCAGGAACTGAACCGCGAGCGTCTGAAGCGCACCGGCAGTGACGCAGGCACGGAGGGTGTCATTGAAGCCGCGGAACTCGCCTTCCGCATGCAAACCGAAGTCCCGGAACTCCTCGACATCGCCAAGGAATCCGCGAAGACGCGC
This sequence comes from Planctomycetia bacterium, assembly GCA_005790545.1. Taxonomy (GTDB): domain Bacteria; phylum Planctomycetota; genus SXUL01. The sequence continues at coordinate 3,527 of SXUL01000080.1, forward strand.
GAAGCCTATGGCGCCGATGGCGGTGACACCGCGAACTTCGGGCGCCAGTGCCTGCTCGCACGCCGCTTCGCGGAGAAGGGTGTGCGCTTCATCCAGCTCACACAGGGCGGCTGGGATCATCACCGCAATCTGCGCGCGGACATCACGCGCTCGGCAGGTGGAGTGGACAAGCCCATCGCAGCGCTGCTCGCGGACTTGGATGCACGCGGCATGCTGAAGGACACTCTCGTTGTCTGGGGCGGCGAGTTCGGACGCACGCCCTACGCTCAAGGCGACGATGGACGCGATCACAATCATCGTGGCTTCACGCTCTGGCTTGCGGGCGGTGGTGTGAAAGGCGGGCTGCGTCACGGCGCCACCGATGAATACGGCGCCGCCGCAGTGGAAGGCAAGCTCACGGTGCAAGACCTGCACGCCACGATCTTGCATCTCCTCGGTCTCGACCACACCAAGCTGACGCACCGCTATGCAGGCCGGGACTTCCGTTTGACCAATGTGTCAGGCGAAGTGGCCCGCGCTGTCATTGCCTGAAGACGCGTCTCTTCTCAGTAACGTGCCTCACTCAGTCCAGCCACTGTGCGAATGTGAGGTGCCCCCCACAAACTGGTCCACGCGTTATGAGAGAGTTCAGCCCCTTTGGGGGCGAGGAATCTCTTGTGAAGAAGCGCAAACGTCATGGAACCGAAGAGATCATCAGAAAGCTCCGCGATGCGGAGATGGCACTGGGCCGAGGCGAGTCTCTCGCGGTCGTGCTGCAGCGTCTTGAGGTGAGCGAGCACACCTTCTACCGCTGGAAACGGAAGTTTGCAGGTGTGAAGGTGGCCGATGCGAAGCGTCTTCGTGAGCTCGAAAAGAGAATGGTCGGCTGAAGAAGATCGTGGCGGACCAGACGCTGGACATCGCGATGCTGAAGGAGGTCGTCCGGGGAAACTTCTGAGCCCGGAGCGCAAGCGGAAGGCAGCTCGCCACCTTGTCACGCAACTCGCTGCATCCGAGCGTCGAGCGTGCAAGGTGGTCGAGCAGCACCGCTCGACGCAGCGTTACCGGGCGATGGAAGGTCATGATGAGCAGGAACTCGTGCAAGCGGTCCTGGGATTCGCACGACGCCATCCGCGTTACGGCTATCGGCGCATCAAGGCACTGCTCGCGTGAGAAGGCTGGCTCGTGAACCTGAAGCGGGTGCAGCGGATCTGGCGGGAGCAGGGGCTGAAAGTGCCAAAGAAACAGCACAAGAAACGTCGGCTGGGGTCATCCGAGAACAGCTGCCGGGCGGCTTCGTGCACATCATCCGAATCATGTCTGGACGTGGGACTTCGAATTCGACGTGACGGAGGATGGTCGTCGGCTGAAGTTTCTGAATGTCGTGGATGAGCACACACGCGAGTGTGTGGCGCTGGATGTGGGGCGGCATTTCAAGGCAGAGGACGTCATTGCCGTGTTGGCAAGGCAGCTCAAGGCGCGTGGTGCACCGGAGAACATCCGTTCGGACAACGGACCGGAATTCATTGCGCGGGCGGTGCGTGGGTGGCTTGAGCAAGAGGGCATTGCGACGGCGTACATTGCGCCGGGCGCGCCGTGGGAGAATGCTCTCATCGAGACCTTCAATGGCAAGCTGCGCGATGAGCTGCTCAACCGTGAAGTATTCGAGACGATGGCAGAAGCCCGGCATCTCGCGGCGTACCTTCGCGACTACAACCACCACCGACCACATTCGAGTCTGGACTACATGTCACCGGCCGCATACGCTGCGCTCTGTGCCTCCTCCGGCGCCGCTTCGCGTCGCCTCCGGAGGCACAGAGCCGTCACTCAACAACCCGTCAGACTCTCATAGCGACTGGACCAGAAAACGGGGGCACCTCACCCCGTACAACAACGCTCTTGACGAGCGGTGGGTAGTCGGCCGGATTCTGTCCTGTTTGCCCTCCGGATCATTGGAGGATTGGGGTGGCGCTCCCCTCACGGGCTGATGTAAACTTCTGCTTGTTCCTCGAACCCGCCTGTAGGTTGCGAGGAGATTCAGGTGCCAGGCGCCCTTCGGGCGAAACGGAGGCAAAAATGCTTCAAGGACTCAAGGACTCAAGGACTCAAGGCGTAACGGCAGCGCGCGCTCTCTCTGTCTCTCGATTTTGACCGTTTCTTTTATGCTGTGCGGGTGGATGCGCGACACCACCGACGAATCGAAAGCTTGCACTCGCTCCCCACACCCCACTCTCTCTGAAGCCATCATGGCGCACCTCCCGCCGGGTTCCCGCGCTCTCACTCCCTGCGCGACCACTATGGATCCCACGACGCACGAACTGCGTTGTGCGCACAAGCATGCAGGCAAGCACCTGCGCACTTCTCCCGGGGCTTCAGTCACTCTGCTGCCTTCCGGCCTTGCTCACATCGTGGAGCCCTGCGGCGGACACTCCGAAAAACACTCCTGCGCAGACACCGCCTGCGACGGCGACGATCCCTATGTGCTCTGGTATGTGATGGCTATGCCGGCGCCGCCACCGGGAACGCCCCCCGGTGTTGGTTGCCCCAATGCTGCGCCTTATACGCCTACCGCGTTAGACCCGGCAACTACACCGAATCCGAACAATCCCGCCAGCATCCATCCACTCGTGACACGGCACTGGTCTACGGGGGGAGCGCCAGTCACACACATCATCAGCATGCCTCCAACCATGACCGCAGGGATGGACATTTTCGGTGGCGCATTGCCAACTGGGGCGACCTACACATGGGCGACGTTCACGACCGAGATCGAGACACTCATGAATGGCGTCAGTGCACTCCCCACCGCCAACACTCCTCCGGTAATGCGCCTCACCAGCTACCCCGCAGGTATGGTGACGCCTGATTATTATGCTTTTGTGGGCTCGATCATCGCCGGAAGTGGACAATTCATCTGGGCATGGACCGGGCCAGCGGGAGGCTGCGGTGGTCCCACTGGCAATGGCGTGAACGAATTCACTTTTGTAGCCGCCACTTTGGGCGGAGTGACCGGCGGACTGACTAGCATGCTGGTGGACCCCGGTACAGGAGTCATTTCCGAATGCGATGTCATTTTCGAAGTAGGTCTTGGTAGTCCTTCCCAATGGACTGGTCGCACAAATCAAGCTCACACGGGTCTCGCTCACGAAGTCGGGCACTTCTGGGGCCTCGATCACACGAATCTGCATGCAGGAGGCTTGGCAACGCTGATACCACCAGCCAGCATTGGCATTGCGTACGCTTCCAGCTACGACTTGCCCGCTATGGTCGCAAGCCACACAAACAGCGCCACTATCACTACTACTCCGACTTCGAACAGAGTCAATGATCCTTGGCGCCCGGACGACCTTGCTGCGTTCTCTGCTATATACCCTGTCAACACCATCGTGGGATCGAAGCTCCCCATGATCAACACAACAGCGGTCATCACCGGGAAGGTGATCGACGGCGCCACCGGTAACGCGGGTGTCTTCGGAATGAACGCCTATGTCGTGAGAGCTCCCGTACCTGGCACCATACCGCTCACCCCATCGCAAACGGCACCCGCTGTTGGAACAATCACCGGAACGGCGCGACCTGACATCTACGCCATCACCGGAGTATTCGACACTTCAACAGGCGCTCGGTGCACCGGAGATTTCCGCATTGACGGAATTCCCGCGATATGGGGAGGGTATTATGCCTACAATCTCTACTTGGAGTCTCCCGCGGCCTCCAATTTCAGCACCATGTTTCTGGGTGAATGGTGGTTCGAGGCATTCCTGAATGCCTCAGTTAACATCCCCACTCCAACCACCATCCCGGTTATCTACACGGGCACAGGGCAAACTCCCGCTTTAGTGCTCAGCAGCTTGGCGGTCTCTGCGGGAACAACCATCCAACTGGAGCGACCAATTGACATTCGGAACAGCGCCACCAATCCGTTCCAGATCGACAATGTCTCTCGGCCATTGATCCATGTGTCGCCGCGCACCTCGCGTCCCGGACCTGGCACTCTGATCAGCATCACCGTCTGGCACAACAGAACTGCCTGCACTTCCATCAATCCGATCATCGGGCCTCCGTTGCAGTCGATCACATGCACATGGAACGGGCAAAAACTGCCCGTGACTTTGGTCAGCACGAATTTCGCCTTGCCCCTGCTTTCCACCACCGTTCCAGTCATCACGCAGTACACGGCGACCATACCAGCGGGGACGATTTCTCCAGTAGTAGTGGAAGTGACCGCCCTTGAAGTGCCAGGCGCACCAGGCAGTGCGCCCAGCGTTGTCGGACGCAACATGGTCATCTACTGAGCGATGCCATGAATACCTGCTGCGTCAGCCCTTGTCTTGTCGTGCGAAACTTGAACGCCTGCGCGGCAGGTCTGCTGCTACTGCTCGCTGCCGTCTTGCCAGCCCAAGCTCAGTATCTGGAAATCGCAGGGGCCGGCACTCTCAGCTCGGGTGCCTTGTGCGCGCACAGCATCTGCGCCGACTTCAACAACAACGGCACGGATGATATTTTCTATTTTGACGGGAATATTCCATCGTATTCGATTCTGCTGGATCCTGGTATCAACGGACTTGGTTCGCCTCCAACAGCCAGTCTGGTATTCCCTGGAGGTCCACCAAGTGGTTTGCCTGGGGTTTCCAATAATGGATCACGAGAGGGTTTTGCCGCCGAGCTCACCGGGGATGGCAACATGGATGTTGTATTGCTCTTCCCTCTCGCTGGGATGGTCGTGCTCTACCCCGGGCTCGGCAACGGGACCTTAGCGGTAAGCACGGCCGTAGTGCTGCCTGTTGCATTGCCTCCATCTTCATGGACCGCAGCACTTCTTCCCATTGATTTCGATGGCAATGGAGTGCTCGACATTGTGGTCATGCGGCCAACCACGACATCGCCTTCCTCGCCGAGCGCTCTTGTAAGTCTGCGGAATCAGCACCCAACATGGACATACATCACCGCCAACACGCTTCCTGTGAGCGCGACACTGACTGGCGCTGGTGATTATGACGGAGATGGCAATCTCGATCTGCTGATGACGGCAAGCGACAGTGTGACCAACACCGGTAGCCTTCCTCTCTGGGGTGTCGGCAACGGAACATTCACCGGCTTGCCGTCATTCGCCAATTCAACACTCCCTTATGTTCCTGTAGGGAGCGGTTGCTCACAGGTCTCCGTCAAGTGGGTAGGCGATGCCAATGCTGACGGTCGCGATGATGCCCTGATCAATTACTATTGCGCTCCACCGTCAGGAAGCACCACCCCGCCCGTCTGGCAGGAGCTTCTCTACTACGGCAACGCCAACAGGACATTCTCTCTCAGTTTTATCTTCAGTATTCCCTCGGCCTATCCCCCATCTCCGGGCTGGGGGAGCGAGGCCAGCGCCTGCGGCTTGCACGACATGGACCTCGACGGGGTCCGCGACATTTTTCTTGAGCAGGCTTTCATCCAGTGGAACTCACCTCCTACAGGCGCCGGTGTCGCTCAAGTGCGCACGCTGACCGCCCGCGGCTTGGGTGGTGGAGCCTTTGATCCCGTCCTCTTTGCAACGATTACGCCTCAATTCAATGTGAACCCCTTCACCTACGGATGCATGGGCAAGGGATCTCATGTGTCCGACTTTGACGGCGATGGAGATCTGGATGTGTTCAGAGGCGCCGTCATCGGGCTGCAATTCTATTTCCGCAATCGTTCAAGCGTCGGCACCGGCTGTCCCGGCACACTGGCCGCGCCCCTGCTCAACCACGGCATTGCGGCAGTCGGAAATACTCTGCATGCACTGCGTGTGTCCGGGGCTGTTCCGAGTGCGGCCGCTGTGATTGCGGTTTCTCTCGGGATGAACATCAACCCACTCAACGCCTGCGGGGTGTACATAGACACTCTCGCCAGCACGACCTACCTGCCCGGCACAACGAACGCGCTGGGCAGCCTCACTTGGCCGTTACCCATCCCCAACAATCCGCTGCTGCACGGGGTGCCGTTCCATGCGCAGGCGGCGGTGCTGGACCCGTTGGGGCCGAATCTCGGCGGCCTGAACCTCGCGCTCACCCCCGCGCGCACGGTCATCGTCTGGTGAATTGGCTGTTGGACTGATCCGCCCGACTTTGCTGTTCTGAACCTACCCACCGCCGGTGGGTAGGTTCACTGGGTCTCTCGACATCAATCTGAATGCTACTCGAGACTCGATGGCGTGCTGTCCATCGATCCGCACCCTCTGCCGACCGATCCCTCCGGCGCCGCTTCGCGTCGCCTCCGGAGGCACAGAGGCGTCACTCAACAACCCGTCAGACTCTCATTGCGACTGGACCAGAGAATGGGGTCACCTCAATTCCACCGTGAGCAGCCACTCGTTCTGAACCGTTACCCGGTTCATCTCCTCGGTCTCGACCACACCAAGCTGACGCACCGCTATGCAGGCCGGGACTTCCGTTTGACCAATGTGTCAGGCGAAGTGGCCCGCGCTGTCATTGCCTGAAGACGTTGCACCAATTCCTGCGGCAGCGGCAATGTGCGCAGGAATGGCGCACGCAGCGAGATGTTTCCGCCGGAGAGCGCATTGCCCCCGAGACGGCGCCGCAGCCAATCCGTCGCTTCGGGAGCGTTCAAGAAGCTCACAAGAGCTCGGAGTGCGCGGAGCCCGCCCTTCTTCGGCGTGATGCGGAAGGTCTGCACCGCGCCCGTGAGATCGCCGTGCGCGTCGAGCACTGCTTCCACGCGCCGAGCAAGCCCCGCCACGAGGATCTTCGGCCCGCGCTGAAGGTCCACCTTCTGCCGCAAGGCCTCCGGCATCGCCGTCGTGTCGAGACGTGGATGGAGATAGTCGCGGCCGCCGTAGCGGCAAGGGCGCGTACCCCAGAGCGTGGACCCCGGTTCGATGAGACCTGTGGTGATGAGGCGTGGAAATTCACCCCCTGCCATGTCGCGAACGCAAGGCTTCAGCGCGTAGAAGTCCTGCACGAAGAAATTGCTGCGCACCTCGAAGAACTCGTCAATGGTCGCTGCTCCAACCTCCCCGCCTTGGCCGGGATGAATGATGCTGTCGATGCTCTCCCACCATCCTGAGTCGCTGATACGACCTTGATGCCAGCGCGCGTTGGCTTCACCGGTCGCTGTTTCCACGGCAGTCTCGCGACCGGGCCCGAGTGTCAAGAGCGCGACGTGCACGTCGGCACCACTGAAGAGATCCGCGCGCTCGGGGAGACGCACACGTTCGAGACCATGGGCCGCAAGGGCACGCGCCCGCACGGGTCGCGCGCCATCCACCACAAGCAGACTTCGTGGAAGAACGAATCCAACGCGCCCGGTCGGCCTCACGAGTTGCAACGCCCGCGCCAGAAACACGGCCGCGAGATCCGCGTTGGCCGGGAGATCCGGATAATGCAATGCGCGTGCCTCAGCATCCAGACACGCAAGCCCACCTTCGATGGCATTCGCGAAGGGCGGATTCCCGAGGACGAGGTCGAAGCCCCCCTGTGCGGCCACTTCGGGACACGCCGCGCGCCAGTTGATGACCGCTGGACGCGGCGTTGTTCCTCGTGCAGCGCTCGGCTCCGTGAACCCGCTGCCGCAGAGAGCGTTGCCGTGGAGGCAGAGCGGACTCGGCAGGCCTTCGTCCTTGAAACGCACACGCAGAGCCATGAGTGCCAACTCGTCAATATCTGCCGCCGTGAAAGCAGTGGCCACCAGCGCACGCGCTTCTTGTTCGGTCGCTCCGCACGCTTGCGCGCGCGCGATGAATCGGCGCGCCGCCGGAATGAGAAACGCGCCACTGCCTGAAGCAGGATCGACGATGCGCAGTGCAGCAAGCTCTCCAATGGTCACGGCCCCGAGAAGACACGGCTCAAGCGCATCCTCGAGGAGCGCATCCACCAGCAAGGGTGGCGTATAGAAGCTGCCGGAGCGGCGGCGTGCGCGACGCGCCGTGGCCGCATCCAGCGCCAAGACCTCATCCAAGCGGCGCGCGATGTCCGCGCGCGCATGGCGGCGCAGGGGTGCGTGCTTGAGGGCCTGCAGCAGCGCAGCGGAACCTGAGCCAGCGAGAGCAGCCGTGAGTATCGCGCGCACGGCCGGAATTCGCGGCGGCAACGCGGCCACGACGGCGGCAGCCCGAAGAGTTGCCGACACCGCTTCCAGCAGCGCGTCCGGATCGCGAACGCGCCGCGTTGGCGCCACCCCACGCAGTTCCCGCTGCAGAGGTGGACGCTCTTCTGTCCCCGCACACGACTCACCGCCCGCCCGGGTGTGCTTTCGCGCGCGGGGACGCTTTCCCGTCCCCATATGGCGATGATTTTTTCACGGCGGCGCCAAGGTGTCCAGAGCGCCAGCGCCGACGCGCATCTAGAATCGACAGCGAGGACCCGTGCATGAACATCCGCTGGATCGTGGCCGTGATTCCGGCCCTCCTTCTCCCCCTCTGCGCGCAAGAAGAGCGGGTGCTCGCATTCAGTACTCAGAAGCTCGACCCCGCGTTCCGTGCCGAAGGTGCGGCCTTTGTGGACATCGATGGCGATGGCGTTCTCGACGCCGTGAATGCGGACCGTTGGTGGCGCGGGCCGGCTTTCGAGGAGGCACACCTCTGGTGCACGGCGAAGATCTTCGATCCGAAGGTCTACTCTGAGACGTTTTTCATCTGGAGTGAGGACCTCGACAACGACAAGGATCAGGATCTCCTCGTGGTGGGCTTTCCGGGACGCGAACTGCGGTGGCACGAAAACCCCGGCAAGATCACGGACACGGTCTGGCCCGTTCACACCGTGTTCGAGGGCGTGGACAACGAATCCCCCGCCTTCGAGGACATGGACGGCGATGGACGACGCGAGATCGTGGCCATGCACGAGGGCGCGCTCGGATTCATCGCGCGTGACCGCGACGGCGACGCGAAGAAGCCTTGGGCTTTCTCCGCCATCACCCCGACCGGCATCGGGGGACGCTTCACTCACGGCCTCGGTGTCGGTGACATCAACGGCGACGGCCTGAAGGATGTGCTGCTGAAAAACGCCTGGTTCCAGCACCCTCCGCAGCACACGACCCTCGGTTGGCAGCGACACGATCAGCTCTTCGCGGAGGCCGGCGGCGCGCAGATGCTGGTCTTCGATGCGGATGGCGACGGGCTGGCTGACGTGGTCTCGGCCGACCATGCCCACGGCTACGGCATGACCTTCCACCGCCAAGTGCGGACGAAAGACGGGAGCATCAGTTTTGAGGCGCACCGTTTCATGGGCTCTGAACGCCGCCACAACCGCTTTGGTTGCTGCGTCGGCGGACTGCACGCAGCGGCACTGGTGGATCTTTCAGGCGACGGGATTCCGGATGTGGTCACGGGCAACCGGCCCTTCGCCCACGGCGGTCACGACGCGGCGGACCGCGGCGCTGCCACCTTGCTCTGGTTCGAGACTCTCCGCGGCCCGGCGGGCGATGTGGAGTTCATCCCGCACGTCATCGACGAGGTCACAGGCGTCGGCACGCAGGTGACGGTGGATGACGTGGAGCATGACGGCGCCGCGGACATCGTGGTCTCCAACAAGCTCGGCTTCAGCGTCGTGCGGGGCAAGGTCAACGTCGGACCGCGCCACTACTGGCAGGAGCATCAACCGCGCGCCATCGGCGACTTCGATCCTGCAGCGCGGCCGCACGTGGAGTGGTCGAACCTCGGTCTCGCACCGCCCGACGCTGACGGCCGTCCCATCAACGCCGATTTCGAAGGCGGCGACATGCAGGGCTGGACCCTCACGGGCGATGCCTTCAAGGAACAGCCCATTCGTGGGGACAGCGTGCGACCGCGCCGCCCAGACATGCGCAGCGGCCACCTCGGCGAGTGGTGGGTGGGCGGCTACGAGGGGCGCGTGAAGGACGCAGGCACCGGGCGGGCCACCTCACCCGTGTTCCGTCTCGACAGGCCATTTCTCAGTTTCCTTGTCGCGGGAGGCGCATGGCCGGAGACGCGCGTGGATGTGATCCGCATTTCCGATGGCCGCGTGCTCGCGACTTCGCGCGGGCATGAGACCGAGGAACTCGCCCCCGCCGTGCACGACCTCACGGAGCACGTGGGTGCGCTGTTGCAAGTGGTGCTTGTGGATGAACGGAAAGGCCACTGGGCACACATCAACTTTGATCATCTCCGTTTGCACGCCACGCGCCCGGAATTCGGGGAACGCGCCGCGCCCGCGGGCACTGATGAGCAGCGCTCCGGTTTCCCGGCCTCCATCGCCGCGCGGCGCATGGTGGTTCCCGACGGTTTCAATGTGGACGCCATCGCAGCGGAGCCGGTGATCCACCAGCCCATCGCCATGACCATCGACGCGCGCTCACGCATCTGGGTGGCCGAGGCCTATGCCTATCCGCGGCGCATGCCTGAGGGCGAAGGCCATGACCGCATTCTCGTGCTCGAAGATCGCGATGCGAACGGGAGCTTCGAAACAGTGACGGTGTTCGCGGACAGGCTCAATCTCGTGAGCGGGCTGGAGGTGGGGCACGGCGGTGTGTTCGTAGGTGCCGCGCCGTACCTGCTCTTCATCCCCGACAAGAACGATGATCTCGTGCCAGATGCTGAACCCGAAGTCCTCCTCGATGGATTCGGCTTTCAGGACACTCACGAGACTCTCAACGCCTTCACGTTCGGTCCCGACGGTTGGCTCTACGGTTGCCATGGCGTGTTCACGCACAGTCGCGTAGGGAAGCCAGGTACGCCACAAGCCGAACGCGTGCCAATGAACGCCGCCGTGTGGCGCTGGCACCCGGTGCGGCGCGTGTTCGAGACCTTTGCTGAAGGCACATCGAACCCTTGGGGCGTGGACTTCGATGCCGACGGCGAAGCGTTCGTGTCCGCCTGTGTGATCCCGCATCTCTGGCACCTCGTGCCAGAAGGTCGCTATGAGCGGCAGGCAGGCACGCATTTCGAGCCATGGATCTACGAGGACATCCCCACCATCGCGGATCACCGGCACTATGTCGGAGGCAATCCGCACGGAGGCAATGGGATTTCCGACAGCGCGGGCGGTGGGCACGCGCACTGCGGGCTCCTCATCTACCAAGGTGATTCATTCCCGGCCGAGTGGCGTGGCCGTGCTCTCATGGACAACATCCATGGCAACCGCATCAATGCGGATGCGTTCTCCCCGCTGGGTGACACGTTCAACGGCAGTCATGGCCGGGATCTGCTGCTGAGCGAAGATCGCTTCTTCCGGGCCATCGCATTCCGCCACGCTCCGGATGGCAGCGTGCTCTTCACCGATTGGTACGACCGGCAAGCCTGTCACAGGAACGAGCCCGAGATTTGGGACCGCTCGAACGGTCGGATCTATCGCCTGCGCTACGGACCCATGCGTCCATGGACAGAGGACCTCACGCGCCGCTCCAATCTGGAACTCATCGCGCTGCTCAGCCACTCCAACGCATGGCATCAAAGGAAGGCGCGCGAAGTGCTCGCGACCCGCACGCTCACGAGCGCTGATGACGCAGCGCTCGCCGCGCGACTCACGGACCCGCTCCCGCAAGTGCGTCTGCCCGCGCTCTGGGCGCGCATGGCGACGGCCACACTGCGGAGCGACGAGTGCAAACAGGCCTGCTCCGACGCAGACCCATCTGTCCGCGCCTTCGGCGTTCGCTTCCTGCGCGAGGTCGTGCCGGAGAGCGCGCTGCCCGGCGCGCTCACGGAACTCGCCAGCGCTGAATCACACGCGGTAGTGCGCCGTGAGATCGCATCTGCGTTGCTGCGTGTCCCCGGCAGGGCGCGCCTCCCTGCTCTGGAGACCCTCGCCAGAACAGCCACGCCCGGTGACTTCACCACGGCACTCCTTCTCTGGCGCAACCTCGCGCCGACGCTGCCTGCGGAAGCCAGTTCTGCATTGCGCATCCTCTCCAGCTCCCGACTTCCAGAGCTGCAGCGCTGGATTCCACGCCGCATGCTCGAATGCGGAGCGGATACTCAGCGCGCACTCTTCGCTGCAGTGACAGATTCTGAACGCATGAACTCCGCTCTCGACGCCATCACCGCTGCACTCGGCAAGCATGTCGCCATCGCGGATTCCGCGGAACTGGGTGCGCTGCTCGCGAGCGCCAGCAGCGACGCCAGAATGCAGGAACGTGCCGAACACATCGCATCGCTGCTGGGGCGGCCCGAGGCACTGGCACGTGCGCGTGAAATCGCTCTGAGCCCATCCGCTGATCTGCAGGCGCGCACCCGGGCACTGAATACCCTCGCTCGCCGCGGTGATGTCACTGATCGGCCGCTGTTTCTCGCAGCCCTCAAGATCGATGATGTTGCGGCTCTTGCCGCGGACGCCCTCGCGAAAGACCCTGCTGCCGAAGTGGCTGCGGCTCTTCTCAGCGCTGCGCAGCACCTGAAGGAACCCGCGCGCAGCCGTTGCCTCGCGGGACTCATGACCCGCAGGGATGGCGCGCGCTTGGCACTCGAGGCCATCACGGCCGGAACCCTGCCGAAGGAGACTCTCGACGCCGCCCTTCGGCGCCAGATCGCGCTGCATGGCGACGCCGCCCTCGATGCCGCGCTCGAACAGGTCTGGGGGCGGGTGCGGAAGGAAGGGCGCGCCACGGATCGCATCGCGAGCATGCGCACCAGGTTCTCTGTTCTCGAAGGAGCTGACCTCCCCCGCGGGCGCGCGCTCTTCGCACACACTTGCCGCAACTGCCACCGCCTGTTCGATGATGGCCGCTCCGTCGGCCCGGAAATCACTGGCGCCAATCGCGCGGACATCACGTATCTCCTCACCAACATTCTCGATCCTTCGGGCGAAGTGCCGCGCGAATACGTGCTCACCAATGTCCGCCTCCAGGATGGCCGCCTGCTCTCGGGCGTGGTGAAGAGCGAGAGCGCCACGCACCTTGAGCTCCTCACGCAGGAGGCCGCGCTTGTCATCGCCCGGACGGACATCGCGATGGGCAGTGATGGCACGCCGGATCTCTGGAAGAGCGAGAGCAGCATGATGCCCGAAGACCAGTTGCAAGGCTGGCCCGATGCAGATGTGCGCGACCTCCTCGCCTACCTGATGAACAAGGAACAAGTACCAATGGCTGCGGACGAGA
>SXUL01000081.1 GCA_005790545.1 Planctomycetia bacterium
CCCGGAAACAACACGGCTCCGGAAGTCTTGCGACCTCCGGAGCCATGGCTTTGGGCGTAGCTGGGCTCGAACCAGCGACCTCCACAATGTCAATGTGGCACTCTAGCCAACTGAGCTATACGCCCCGAGGCGCGTGGATTGTCCCACGCATCGCGTTCCGATCAACCCCGGCACGCTCGGCGCCGCAGCCGAACGGGCGGGCGTGCTGGGTGGCCCGCCTCGCCAGTGTCCGCGCGGGATAGACTCGGCGCGACATGAAGAGCGCGCTCATCACAGGCATCACAGGTCAGGATGGCTCGCATCTCGCGGATCTTCTGCTCGAGAAGGGCTACCGCGTCACCGGCGTGGTGCGGCGCTCCAGTGTGGATCAAAGCGAACGCATCGCGCATCTTCTCGACCGTGTCGAGATCCAGCAGGGCGACCTCCTTGACGAGAGCTCCCTCGTGAAGGCCATCGAGCGCAGCCAGCCGGACGAGATCTACAACCTCGGCGCCATGAGCTTCGTGCCGGCCTCATGGGAGCAGCCCGTGCTCACGGGCGAATTCACGGCCCTTGGTGTGACGCGGCTCCTGAATGCCGTCCGTTTCGTGAACCCGCGCATTCGTTTCTACCAAGCCTCGTCTTCCGAGATGTTCGGGCGCGTGCGCGAGGTGCCGCAGCGCGAGGCGACGCCCTTCCATCCGCGCAGTCCCTATGGTGTCGCGAAGGCTTACGCGCACTGGATCACGGTCAACTACCGCGAGAGCTACGGGCTGCATGCCTCGTGCGGCATCCTCTTCAATCATGAAGGCCCTCGGCGCGGGCGCGAGTTCGTCAGCCGCAAGATCTCGGATGCGGTGGCGCGCATCCGCCTCGGGATGCAACAGAAGCTGCGCCTCGGGAATCTCGATGCACGGCGCGACTGGGGCTTTGCCGGCGACTACGTGCGCGCCATGTGGCTGATGCTGCAGCAGGACACTCCCGGCGACTACGTGGTGGCGAGTGGCACGCAGCACACCGTGCGCGAGTTCTCCGAAATCGCTTTCGCTCGCGTGGGCCTCGACTGGAAGGACTACGTGGAAACCGATCCCGCGCTGCTTCGACCCGCGGAAGTGGATTCGCTTCTCGGTGACGCGTCCCTCGCGAAGGAACGCCTCGGCTGGGTACCTGAAGTGAGCTTCGAAGGCCTCGTGCACATGATGGTGGACGCGGATCTCGGGCGCTTGAAGGACGGCGGCAACCGCCGCCAGTGATCCATGTCGCTGCCCCGGAGCGTGCTGATCACGGGAGCGCGCGGGTTTGCGGGACGCCATCTTCTCGCGGCTCTTGAGAGTCGTGGCGTCTCAGTCGTGCGCGGGCCGGAACCCGGCCGCGATGTGGACGTGACCGACCCTGCATCCATCCTCGCGACGCTTGAGCGCACGCAGCCAGAAGCCATCGTGCATCTTGCGGCACGCACCTATCTCCCGGCCGTGCTCGCCGATCCGCGCGCGAGCTTCGCGGTGAATGTCTGCGGCACGCTGCATGTGCTCGACGCGGCAGCGCGCACCACACCGCGCGCACGTGTGCTGGTGGTGAGTTCCTCGACGGTCTACGGCAGTCCGCGGCAGGACACGCTCCTCACGGAAACCTCCGCCACCGACCCGACGCACCCCTATGCCTTGCAGAAACTGCTGGCCGAAGCGCTCGCCACGCGCGCACGCGAACACGGTCAGCGCGTGCTGATCGTGCGCCCCTTCAATCACGTGGGTGCCGGAATGCAGCCGTCGATTTCGCTCGCCCACTTTGCGCGGCAGATCGCGCAGATCGAGCGCGGGCTCGCACCTCCGACGCTGCTTGCGGGCAACCTCGCCGCGGTGCGGGATTTCCTGCATGTCGAGGATGTGGTGGACGCTTACATCCGCCTGCTCGCTTTCGACGGGGCGGAGCATTGCTTCAACATTGCCTCCGGCGTGGGACACTCCATCGGTGCGTTGCTCAAGCGCCTGTTGCGCATGGCGACGGTTCCCATCGAAGTGGGACTCGACCCCTCACGGCTGCGCAGCGACGACCCGCCGTTCCTCGTGGGCGATGCGCAACGCCTCAAGGCGGCCACGGGCTGGACACCCACGCGACCCATCGAGAGTGCGCTTGCGGACATTCTCGCGGAGGCCCGCCGGTGGGCGAGCGCCTGAAGGGAAACCTCACGCAGGGTGGTCTCGTGCGACAGAGCCTCGGACTCGGCGCTCCGCTCGCGCTGGGCATGCTGGCTCACGGGCTGTTCAATCTCGTGGACATGCTGGTGGTGGCACGTCTCGGGCCGGGAGCTGTGGCCAGCGTCACCATCGGCGGCATCATTCTCCCGCTCGGGTTTCTGGTGTTTGACGGCATCAGCACCGCCACAGTGGAACGACTTTCGCGCGCGCTGGGCGCGGGCGATCTTCCGCGCGTGCGCGAGCTTGCCGAAGAATCGTTGCGGCTCGCAGTGCTCGCATCCGTCGTGGGGGCACTGGTCTTCGGTGCCGGCGCGCGCTCCATCGTCTCCTTCTTCGACACCGGCCATGCGGCAGTGACCGAAGACGCCGTCACCTATCTCTCGATCATGGGCTGGGGCATGGGCGGCATGTTCCTCATGCTGCAGGTGACCGCCATCCAGCGCGCGCTCGGCAGCGGGCGCTGGCCGCTCATCGTGCTGGCGGGTTCCAATGTCTTGAATCTCCTGCTGGCCCTCGGGCTCGTGCACGGCCTCGCCGGGCTTCCGCATCTCGGCGTCGCCGGTGCTGGTTATGCAACGGTGGCCGCACAGGGTGTGTTTGCGGTGCTTGGCATCCTCAGCCTCGTGCGCGGCGTTGCAGGAGTTCGCATCAGGGCGGGCTGGATCTGCGGCCGTTTCTCGAATCTCTCGGGCCTGCTCGCACAGGGGCTGCCGACGTCGTTGCAACTCGCCGTGCGGGTGCTCTCCGTGTTCGTGCTGCTGCGCATCGCGCGCTCCACCATCCAGGGCACGGCCGCTGCGTTTCTGGATGGTGTCGGACTTTGCGTGCGCCTTGAGATGCTCGCAGTCTTTGTCGCGCTTGGCTTCGGCGCCGCCGCGACTCCCTTTGTTGCGCAGAACCGGGCTGCGGGCGACAGTCAGCGGGCGGCGCGCGGGACATGGGTGCTCGCGTTGGCCGCGGCATTCGCCATGGGCCTCATTGCCGTGCTGCTCGCGCTCTGCATGACGCCGATTCTGAAGGGGCTCATGCCCGGCATCGAACCGACCGCACTTGCGGCGGCGCGCCAGTACCTCTCGGTGTTGCTGCCCTTCCTGCCGGCTGGAGGCGTCGCGATCGTGTTGGCGCGCGGGCTGAACGGTGCTGGCAGCACGCGCAGCGCGCTGCTCATCGACTTCCTGCTGCACGGTGTGGTTCTGGTCCTGTCGGCGGCATGGATCGGAGCACGCGACGGTGCAGGGCCTGCGGACATCTGGTGGTGTGTTGCGGGCGCGCATGTGATCGGCGCTTGCATGTACATGTTCATCTGGATGCGTGGGCGCTGGAAGGTCCGGAAACTCTGGGGCTCTGCAAGCGCCTCGTGTTGACAACGCCCGCGAAGTGCCTGATGCTGATGCGTGACGGCGCGCAGGCGCGAGCTGTCAGGAGAGGTCTCATGACCCACGGCATGAAGTCGTTGGCGGGTTGTCTGTTGGTCACCAGCAGCATGTTCCTTGCTGGTTGCGCCAACGCTTTCGAGGAGCACTTCGTGGGTGAACGTGGACCGGAAGTCGCTTTGGCGCAGCTCGCACCTTGGGGGCCTGTGCCTTCTGGCACACGCTTGGTGGGGAAGAGCGAGTTCATGACGACGC
>SXUL01000082.1 GCA_005790545.1 Planctomycetia bacterium
GTCGTCAGCGCAGAAGTGCGCGGATCTCCGAAACAACATCGTGGTTCCAGCCGCGCCACGCGCGCTCGATGCGACCGTTGGCGTCCACGAGCAGCGTGAAGGGCACGATGATCTCGCCGCCGGGATAGAGAGTCGGGCCTGCATCGACGACATGCAGAAGCGGGAAAGTGAGTCTGCGTTCCTTGGCGATCCCGCCGAGCCCTCCGACGGGATTGTCCATGGAGAGACCGAGCAGGTGGATGCCCGCCTTGGTGAGGTCTTGTTGCAACGCCTCCAGTGCCGGCATCTCCACCGCACAGGTCGTGCACCAGGAAGCCCAGAGGTTGACCAGCGTGCGTCCTTGGAAAGTCAACGGGACTTCCACGCCATCGTTTCCGCTGACGCGGAGGGGCGGCAGAACACCACCGACTTTGAGGCCGAGGGTGCGGAGCACTGCGGCGTCCGGCGTCTCCGGGTCCAACAGGCAGCTCCTCTTCTCAGGGACGGGCTGAGGAGCCTGCAAGCTGCCAGGCTGGATGAGCCATGAGGTGCCCTGCGCAAACGGGCCGCTGTGGCGATCGGTCTTGCCGTCTGGCCAGCGCACCTCGATCCAATCCGCCGCCTCAGCGCTTCCGAGGCCGAAGAGAAGTCGCGGATCGTGTTGCGAGAGATAGCCCTCGCCACAGGCATTGAGACGCGTGAGCAACAAAGCGCCAGCTTGCATGCGCACTTCGGCACCGACAGCCGAGAGGTTGCTGCTGCCGCGCAGCGTGATGCGGATGTGTCGCTGCGAGCTGCCGACATTGTTGCGGAACAAGAGATGTCCCGGCCCCTGAATGGTGGTCATCAGGATGTCCGTGTCGCCGTCGTTGTCGAAGTCCGCGAACAAGGCGGCGCGTCCGTCAGTGACGGAATCAATGCCGCTCACACCGGATATGTCCATGACCTTCTTGCCACCGAGGTTCATGAAGACCGGATCGCGCTCGTAGCCACTGAAGGAAAAGCCTTCATCGCTCATGAGCTTTGCTTGATCCGCGCGCAGCGCGGATTCCACACCCGGATCATTTGTTTGCGTCACGACCTGACGCCAGAAGTGGCTTCAAGTGTCCTTCATGCTCGGACCCGAGACGAATCCGTTGGGCGTGAAAAAGTCACTCCAGCCATCGTTGTCGAAGTCGATGAAGCCGCCGCCCCAAGCCCAGCCGCCGGAGAATCCGCCAATGGCGCTGGTCACGTCCTCAAAGGTGCCATCACCGCGATTCCTGAGCAGGTTGTTGCCGGCAGCGAGTTTCTTCAACAACGGCCCGACGCCCTGGTTCTTCTCGAAGATGCGCCCGAGGATGCGGTTGCCTGCCGTGCTCGACATGTTCGACGCATGCAGATCGAGATGGCCGTCGTTGTCGAAGTCACCCCACGCGACGCCCATCCCGTTGCCGGGATCGGTTGTGCCGCGCGTTGCGGCTTCATCCTCGAAGTGGTCCCCCTTGTTGATGAAGAGTCCCTTCTCACCGAAGTCGTTGGCGACGGCAAGATCGAGGCGCCCATCGCGGTTCACATCCGCCGCAGCGGCCGCGTAGCTCCAACGGCGATCATCCAGCTTGAAGCGCGCCGCGCATTCCTCGAAGCCGCCTTCCTTCTTCGCAACGAAGAGGAGATTCGGCGTGCCATTGGTGGCCTTGGCCCAGGCATTCGGAGTGACGCGGCCGTAGTGGTTGTAGGAGCAGACGTAGATGTCGAGGCGGCCATCGCCTGTGAAGTCTGCTGCAATGGCCGAGAATCCGATGGCATCACGAGCGACTCCTGCGCTGAGCGAAATGTCCTCGAAGGCGAGCTTGCCATCGGGGATGAGCCTGTTTTCGAGGAGCACCTGTGGCCCGATGGCCGAGAGAAACAGATCAAGATCGCCATCGCCATCAGCATCGAGGAAGAGCGGTTGCAAACCGGAGTTGAGCGCATCCAGACCGGCGGATGTGGTGCGGTCCACAAAGTGCGTGCCGCCCACGCTCATGAACAACCGCGTGCGCCCGCCCGTCGTGGAAACGACATCGAGGAATCCGTCGCCGTCGAGGTCGGCTGTGGCCGCGCCGTACCAGGCGTAGCCACCTTTGTAGGCCGGGAGTGGAACGCTGATACCCGCTGGCGCGGAAACTTCGGAGAAAAGTTCCTGCTTGGAAATCATCGACTCCACGCTCAGCGGTTCAGAGCGGGTCCACTGCCAGTGGCCGGCGTTCTTGACAGCCTTGATACGGATGGAGCCCTTCAGCCATTCGCGCTCGCCTTTGTGGTTGCGGCCGATGATGTTGAAGGCCGTACGAGCACTGGCGTGCTCCGTGGCATCGAAGTCAGCTTCCTTGGCCTTGAAGCGCACATCCTCGATACTCTTGAAGACGCTGAGGAGTTGCATCCAATCCGCAAGGTAATCGTTGCCCTTGCGCGCCGCGGCGCCGCCAGCAGCGGCCTTGAACTTCCGGACCATGAGCCACTTCTGCGTGGACGCTGGTTCTTCGGCGCTGCACGGGAGCGGTACACATTCCATCTCCGCCGCGAAGTGGCGTTGCATGGCGCCAGCGTTCCTGTCCCTCACCGCGATGGAGAGTTCGAGCAAGTCGTTGGCGAGGTCCTCGGTGAGGTCCTCGATGCGCTCGAGGCGCGCCAATTCGGCGGGGTTTCCGCGAGCGGCATCCTGCGCAACAAAACGCGAGGGCGCGAGCACAGCGAATGCGGTGAACATGAGCAAGGAAAGCGGTGCGATCGTGAGCATGGGTCCCCTTCGACTTCGGGTACGGGATCTTGGCACGCCGATGCGGATGGCGTCAAAACGACGGCTGTTCAGAGCGTCGGGAGGATCTCCGCGATCAGTTCGTTCACGAGGCCCGGATTCGCGCGACCCTTCGATTCCTTCATGACAAAGCCCACGATGGCGCCGGCGGCCTTCTGTTTGCCGGCCTTCAGGTCATCGACGGCCTTCGGGTTGGCGGCGAGCGCATTCTTCACGATGTCCTTGAGGGCGCCACGGTCCGAGAGCTGGCCGAGGCCGAGTTCCGCGACGAGGTCGGCCGGGGTCTTGTCGTTGCCGAGCATGGCTGCGAAGACCTTGCGCGCTGAAGGCACGTTGAGGGCACCACTCTTCTGGAGGGCGATGAGGCCCGCCAGGCGTTCAGGAGTGATTCCCGTGGCCTCTGGACCGCAATGCAGCTCATTCATCAGCCCGAACATGTCGGCGCCGATCCAGTTCGCAGCCGCCTTGGCATCGCCGCAGAGGCGCGTGGTCGCCTCGAAGTAACTCGCGACCTCCGTGTCCTCGACGAGCACTCCGGCGTCGTAGTCGCTGAGGCCATGCTCCTGTTTCCAGCGCGCGGCCCGCGCCACCGGCAACTCGGGCATGTTCGCGCGGACGCGTGCAATCCACTCCTCGCTGATGGCATGGGGCGGTAGATCCGGGTCCGGAAAGTAGCGGTAATCCTGGCTGGATTCCTTCTTGCGCATGAGGCGCGTTGCGCCCGCAGCGTCATCCCAGAGGCGCGTCTCCGCCTCCACGACACCGCCTGCCAACTGCAACTGGTGATGGCGCAGAGCTTCGGCCTCGATGGCGCGGCCCACGGAGCGAAAGCTGTTGAGGTTCTTGATTTCCACGCGCTGGCCGAACGTGGTCGCTCCGGGGGGCCGAATGGAGACGTTGACATCGCAGCGCAGCGAGCCTTTTTCCATGTCGCAGTCGGAAGCGCCGGTGTGACGCAGAATGAGTTTCAGCGCATCGAGATACTCGATGGCTTCGGCACTGGAGCGGAGGTCCGGTGCTGACACGATTTCGAGCAGCGGCACGCCACAGCGATTGAGATCGACGAGACTGCCAGAGCCGCTCTCCGTATGGCTGCTCTTGCCTGCATCCTCCTCGAGGTGGGCGCGGACGATGCCCACGCGCTTGCCGGAAGGAATGTCGAGGAAGCCATCCGCGGTGATGGGCTTGTCGAACTGCTAGATCTGGTAGCCCTTCGGCAGATCGGGATAGA
>SXUL01000083.1 GCA_005790545.1 Planctomycetia bacterium
CAAGGACTCACCCACCTACGCGGGTGAAGGGAATCTAACCCTCGCAACCAGCTTGGTAGGCTGGGGCTCTTCCTCTGAGCTACACCCGCGGCGAACCGACAAACCACGCTGTCGTGGCTCGCGCCTTCCCCGTTGGGGAGAGAAGGATTCGAACCTTCGAAGGCGTTAAGCCAACAGATTTACAGTCTGTCCCGTTTGACCGCTTCGGTATCTCCCCAGCACTCACGTTGTCATTCCGCGTGCCGAGGGCGGTCTTCCGGGACGAGAGCCAGCGAACGGACTCGAACCGTCAACCTGCGGTTTACAAAACCGCTGCTCTACCATTGAGCTACGCTGGCGGAGCACCCCCGCCCACGCGGGTTCGGGATGCTACGCAACGCGCGCGCGGAGTCAATATGAACTCCGCCCACGAGTTCGCGGGGTGGATCGATCGATGTCGAACTGGCCAGCTCGCCGGGAAGGACCCGAGACGCGCGGGGAGCCTGTATAGCGAAGCCATCCAGCCGGATCAACGGTCGGATGGGGAAGAATCCCCCGTACCTGACGGAGGGAGCCCGCGCGGGAAGGTTGCATCCCGCGTGCGGAGCCCGGCAACAAAAGCACTGACATCCTCCAGCCGATCGGAGGGAGCGATCTCAAGCAAAGCACGCGCGAGCTCGAGAGCGACCATGGCTTCGCCCACCACGCTGGCCGCGGGCACCGAACAAACATCCGAGCGCTCAAAGTCAGCTGTCGAGGCTGATCCTGTCACAAGATCAATGCTGGCAAGACCTTGTGGGATGCTGGGGATTGGCTTCATTGCTGCACGGAGCACGATGGTCGCTCCGTTGCTCATGCCGCCCTCGATGCCGCCAGCTCTGTTCGCGGCCCGCTGGATGCCGGCGTCGTCCAAAGTGATGGGGTCGTGACAATCCCGGCCGCTGAGCGAGGCACAGGCGAAGCCGGCACCGATCTCAACGCCCTTGATCCCTGGAATCGAGAGCAAGGCCTGCCCGAGGCGGCCATCGAGCCGCTGGTCCCACTGCATGCATGAGCCGATGCCGGCGGGGACCCCGAAAGCCTCCACCAGAAACGTGCCTCCAAGCGTGTCCCTTGCGGCGCGTGCCGCATCTACCGCAGCCAAGGCTGCTGCTTCATTGCTGGCGGCCGATCCAAGGGCCGCAGCCTCCACCAGACGACGCAACGCACCCGGCAGGCCAGACTCGGCGGGCAACGCAACGCCACCCACCGCCGTTGTCATGCCGAGCACCTCGATGCCGCACGCTGCGAGGAACTGGGCGGCGAGGGCACCCGCCGCGGTCCGCGCGGCTGTTTCTCGGGCGCTCGCACGCTCCATGATGTCCGCGCAGTCACGCGTGCCATATTTCAACGCACCCGCGAGATCCGCATGCCCGGGCCTCGGGCGCGAGAAGCTCCGATACTCATGGATGCGCTCGTCACGATTGCGCACGAGCAGCGCCACCGGCGAACCGAGAGTCACGCCGCGCTTCAACCCGGCGAGGACCTCCACATGGTCCGCCTCGATCTGCATGCGCCGTCCGCGTCCGTAGCCCCGTTGGCGGCGCGCCAACGCCGCGTCGAGCTGCGCAATGTCCACCGCAAGTCCACGCGGCAGTCCCTCGACGAGGGCGACGAGAGCACTGCCATGAGATTCACCAGCGGTGCGCCAACGGAGTTCGGCCATGGCGCGAAGCTACCACCCGCCTGCTGGACGCTTGGCCTCTTCCTCGCTATGTCCTTTGCACCATGCACGCCGAGGCTCTGCACCTGCGCCGCTATCTCCTGCTGCAACTCCTCTTCGCGCTCGGGTTCTTTCTTGTGGGCTGCGCACTCTTCGTTGTCGGCACGCTGCCCATGGACAACGTCTTCGCGGAGATGGTGCAGCAAGACCATCTCATGCTCGCGGTCGGGGCAAACCTCCGCCTCCTGCCCGGCTATCTCCTGCTTGCGCCGGCGTTTGCCTTCCTCGCGTGGCCGCTGGTGCGGGGCCGCAAGGCGCTGGCCGATGGCAAGTGCCTGAAGAGTTTCTGCTGGATCAGCGCCGCCAACGGGCTCGTGCATTTCTCGAGCCTCGGACCACTCGCATTGTTCCATCCCGACGCACGCGAGGTGCTCGTGCGCGCCCTCGCGCGCATCCTTCCGGAACAATCCGCCGCTGCTATCGCCGGCCCCGTCATGCTCTGGTCGCTGGCGGCCTTGTTTGCCGCACTCCTGGTGCGAAGCACCATTCTCGTCGCTCGAGTACCGCAGTTTCGCACCTTGCTCGTGGTCCCGCTGGCGCTGCTGCTTCTCGCAGCCTCCGGCTCGGCAACGCCGGAAGCGCCAGCACGATCGGTGCGGACACAACCGGACATTCTCATCGTCGCCTCTGACTCGCTCCGTGCCGACCGGCTCGGCTGCTATGGCGCACAGCGCGCAACCTCGCCGCACATTGACGCACTCGCGCGCGAAGGCCTGCTGTTCGAGAACATGATGGTCTCGACGGCCAGCACCCTTGAATCATGGACCAGCATCCTCACCGGACTCCTGCCGACGCGCCATGGCCTGCGCTACATGTTCGTCTCGCGCGCTGCGGCGGAAGCCGTCAGTCTCAATCGAGAGACGCTCCCGCGACAATTGAACGAGGGCGGGTGGCACACAGCGGTATCGAGCAACTGGGCCGGCAACTGCTTCCGCGCTGTGGATCACGGTTTCACGGCGAACCACGCCAGCGACATCCAGAATCTCGACGTGTTCGTGACGGAGGCAGCTCTCGCAGCGCACTGGACCGTTCCTCTGCATTTCGCCAACCCGCTGGGTGAGGCACTGTTCCCGATGCTGGAACGTGTCAGCTCATGGCTGGGCCCGGACGTCCTGAAACGGCGCCTTTACGAGGAGTTCTCGGCGGCAGACCGCGCGGACAAGCCGTGCTTCGGCGTACTCTTCACTTCGCACACGCACCTCCCCTATGCGCCCTCGGCAACGAATCTCGCGCGCTTCGGTGATCCCTCCTACACAGGGCCCAATCAGTCCGAACTCGCGTTCGACATCGATGATTTCATCCAGGATGGTTTCCCATCCGAAGTGCCTCCGGTTGAACAACGCCGAGTGCACGACCTCTACGATGCTTGCGTACGGGACTTCGATGATTTCGTTGGTGGTGTGGTGGAGGACCTGAGGAAGAGCGGCCGCCTCGAGCACACCATTCTCATTGTCACCTCGGATCACGGCGATGATCTGTACGAGCCGGGGACGAGCCTCGGCCACGGCACGAATTTCTTCGGCGGCGACCAGACCACGCGCATCCCGTGCATCGTGCGCTTCCCCGGCGGAGCGCACCAAGGCCGCATCGCAGCACTCGCGCGCAGCATCGACCTGCATCCGACACTGCTCGCACTGGCGGGTTTCCGACCCCGCGCCTCCGATGGCGTGGACCTCTCCCCGCTCATGGAGGGCAGCGCAACAGAGACGGGCTTCCCCGCTATTGCAGAGACCTGTTATCTCTTCCATCCGAAGAAACTGCACCCCGCGGGCGTGAAAAGCGCCCGCGCCATGAGCAGCACACTCATGGTGGACCCTGCATTCAGGAACAGCTTCGTGCTGCGTCCCGAATACCACGCCGAAGTCATCGCTGCGAAGGATCTGATGCTGCGCACGGCGCGCTGGAAGCTGCTGCGGTTGCCCACGGAGACCTCTGCGCTCTGGCAACTCTTCGACATGTCAGTCGATCCGCACCAGAGAGACAATCTTGCAGGGCGTGGG
>SXUL01000084.1 GCA_005790545.1 Planctomycetia bacterium
AAGAGGATGGGTTTCACGCGATCCATGTCAGTTGCCCTCCGTCTTCACGATGTCGACTGATGCGTCATAGGGTGTCGTGCCGTGCGCAGTCTTGTACAGGTTCCACGCCCAGAGGAGCTGCCCCGTGACGATCATCCCGCCTGCGAAGGTGCGCACACCCCAGAAGGGCTTCAGCGACTCCACGATGTCCATCCAGGGCGACATGGCCTTGAACATGTACCCGTGCACGAGTCCGCCGGCCGTGAGGTCGATGAACATGATGATGACGCCAAGGGAGGTGAGCCAGTAATGCCAACTGTTGAGCGCGCGGCTGTACCACTCGCGTCCCGTGAGGCGCGGCCACATCCAGGTGATGATGCCCATGAGCCACATGGCAAACACACCGAGCATGACGAGGTGGGCGTGCCCCGGCACCCAATCAGTGAAGTGGATGATCTCCTGCACCGTGAGGGTGGTCTGGAACGCGCACTGCAGACACGTGGTGAAGTAGAAGATCATGCCAGTGTAGAACCAGCGGATAGGCAGGTTCGTGCGCAATGCGTTTCCACTGCCGCGCATGGTCATGAAGAAGTTCACCACCACCGTGGTGACCACGATTTCCACCGCGATCGTGCTGATCACCGCGCCGTATTGCACGGACATGGGGATCGACGACAGCAGGAAGTGGTGCACGCCGTTCAACGGGTAGAAGAACGCGAGCGCCCAGAAACCGATGGTGGAAAGCGCGTGGCTCCAGACCGGTTTTCTCAGGATGATCGGTACGAAGAAGTACATCAGACCCCAGCCGAGGGGCGTCACGAAGAGCCCGACGAGGTCGTGGATGAACAACCCGACCGTCGCGGCACCCGAGCTGCCCGGCAGCACCCACTCCGGCAGGTTGTTGCCCATCACATAGGTGAGGATCAACCAGATGAACGCGGCGCTGAAGTACCAAAGCGAGACGTACAGCCGCTGATTGATGCTCCTGAAGATGGAGGTGAGGAACTGGATGGCCACCAGCACTGCGCCGATTTCAATGAGGAAGTCGACGGGGATGTACTCGAGCTCGAAGGTGCCCGGCTTGAAACCGGTCGGCGTCTCGCCCCACTCAAGAGCCTGCGTGTAGCCGAGCAGCTGTCCGACACTCGTCGCGACCACCGTGAACTGCCACACCCAGAGGATGAACCAGCCCAGCTTGTCGGAGAGGACAGCCCGCCCGGTCATACGCGGAATGGCGTAGTAGATGGCGCCCAGGAATGCGTTGACCAGAAAGCCGTAGGCGATCTCGTTGGTGTGCAGCAGACGCACACGCCCATAGGCGAGCCACGGAATGCCCTCGAAGGGATAAAGATCGAGGAATTGCAACGAGATGAGGAAGCCCCCGATCATGGAGGTGAGCATGAAGCACACCGCCATCACGAAGTGCCACTTCACCAGCGCCTTGTTGACGAGGTCGCGGCCGTCGGAGAGCACGGGTGGTGCGGTTGGCGTCGGTGTCATCGCGAGGCTCCTTCTGCGGGAGCCGTGACGAAGCTCCGGATGGCGTGGACGAGGTCCCAGAGGTCTGCATCAGAACCATTGATGGACGGCATGGGTGTGCCCATGAGCCCGGTCTTCAGACGCACGTAGAGATCCGCGTTGGTGCTGCCAGCGCGGAACTTCCCGGTGCTGAAGTCGCGCGGGAGGATGGCCGCACCCTGCCAATCACGCAGCGTTGTGGAAGATGTGCCATCGCCGAGGCCGGACGTGCCGTGGCAAGCGGAGCACTCCTTCGCATAGCGCGCGCGCCCGCGCGTGAGCGAGGCTTCATCCGCAGCGGGTTCGGGCGGGAGCACGATCTGCACCGCCGAGGCGAAACGCGCGGCCACCGCGCCCTTCAGGGCCGGCATGTGCTGCGCGAGAATCTGTGCGCGGGTGAGCTTCTCGTTGTCGCGGAGCACTTCCGCTTCGAGCCTCGCAATCCCGAAGCCCGCGAGGTGGAGCACCCACGCGGCGAGATCACGACGCTCCTTCTCAGGAACGAGTTCGAAAGATGGCATCGCGCTGCCCGGCAGCCCGCGCGTGATGACCTTCAACACGTCTTCAGAGGTCGGCAATGCGCCGGATGGCGTGGTGCGGAACTTGAAGAAGCCCTTCTGGAAATTGCGCGGCTTCGGAGACATCCAGTCCGAGGCCTTGCCATCGCCCAGACCTTCATCGCCATGACAGCCGATGCACCAGCGTGCATAGGATTTCTTGCCACGAGTGGCCTCGGGGCTCGCGGCCCAGTCAGCGAGCAGCAGCGCCGGAGGAGCGTTCTCCACAGCGGGCACCAGGATCCTCACGGGGGTTGGTGGCGTGAGCGCCTCATCCGGCCATGCTGCTGCCGCAAACACGGCGAGCACCACAAGCGGCGTCAAGAAGAGCAGTCGTTTCATCCTTGCAGGCTCCATGAAGGAAGCAAAGTTGCCGCACCTCACGGGTGCGAGGCTTGTGGCGACCTGTGTCCAAGCAAGCTATGGGCCACACGACGCGCGTCAAGACGATGTGCGCGCTGCGGCTTGATTGCAGTCGTGTCGGGGATCACGCACCATGGGCGCGTCACCGCAACGGGGGAATCCTCCGCGCTGCCATGGGTGAAGCCGCGCGCTCTCACCCAGCCTGCGGCATGACGCCGCACCCCATGTCACTCGCCAGCCACCGCGCCGCTTTCGCCGCTTACATGATCTTCATTGGCGCCTTCGCGAC
>SXUL01000085.1 GCA_005790545.1 Planctomycetia bacterium
GGCCGCCATCGAAGCGGCGCGCACCGGCGAGCAAGGTCGCGGGTTCGCCGTGGTGGCCAGCGAGGTGCGCAATCTTGCTCAGCGTTCCGCGTCTGCGGCGCGCGAGATCAAGCAGCTCATCCAGGACACGAGCCGTCAAGTGGACGATGGCGCAGGCTTCGTGAAGCGCGTGGCGGACCTCATCGCCGAGGTGGCGCGCGTCTCCGACGAACAGTCGAAGGGCATCGCGCAGGTCGCCCACACCGTCACCCAGATGGACCAGACCACGCGCACCAACGCGGCGCAGGCCGAGGAACTCGCTGGCACCAGCAAGTCTCTCGAGGAGAGTGCGGGGCATCTCCAGCAGGCGGCGAGCGCGTTCAAGATCGATGCCGGTGGCGGCGATCTCAGCGTGAAGCCCTCACAGGCCGGAGAATTCGTGCGCCCCATGAAGGGCGCACGCCATGCGGGCAAGCCGGCGTGGGTCGGCGCTCCAGCGAGCGACGAAAAGGAATACTGAGCGCGGCGTTTCACGTTCTTTGAGCACGGGCAAGCAAGGCAGGGGCTCCGGTCCCTGCCTTGTTCATTTCAACGAGCGTCGTTCTCGAAGGAGCGCGGTAGTTCGTCGATCTCGTTGAGTTCGGGCAGCACCTTCGCATTCAGTGCGGCCATCTTCTGGATGGCTACACCGTTCGGGAGCAGCCGTTTCTCGTAGCTGCCGACAGCTTTGTTGTACGAACTCACGGCACCGTTGAGGCCGCGCCCCATGGCTTCAAGGTGTTCGGCGAAGATGCGCAGACGGTCGTGCAATTCCACGGCCTCATCCACCATTTCCTTCGCCTTCTCACTGAGCTGGTGCTGCTTCCAGTACAGGGCGACTGTGCGGAGAAGAGCGACGAGGGTGACGGGAGTCGTGATGAGAATGCCGGACTTGAGTGCATCCTCCTGCAACTCCGGTGCACTGCGCCATGCAGCCGAGAGCAGCGCATCCGAGGGCAGGAAGAGCACCGTGATATCGGTGTGGCCGCCGAAGGCCTTCGCGTAGTCGCGGCGCTTGAGATCCTGCACATGTTTCTTCAGTGACAGTGCGTGGCGATTGAAGTGCTCCTCTTGTTCCTTCGGATCCAAGGCATTGCATGCGGCGTTGAATGCATCCAACGGGGCCTTCGCATCCACGGGGATGACACCACCGCCCGGGATGCGCACCAGCATGTCCGCGCGGCCACCCTCGACGCTTGCCTGCACATCGAAATCGCAGTGCTCGGTCATGTGCGCGAGTTCCGCCACGTTGCGGAGCACCATTTCGCCCCAGCGACCCTGTGCCTGGGCTGATCCGCGCAGCGTGTTCGAGAGGGCGCGGCTGTCCTGGTCGAGCTGCTGGGTGGCGCGCTGCAGGGATTCGAGCTTTGCCTTCAGATCCGCATAGGCGCCTTCACGGTTCTTCTCGAGGTTCTGTGTGGCTGTCTGCAGCGTGTCGAGCTTCTCGCGCAGCGGGGCCACGATGGTTTTCATGCGCTCCTCGCGCTGGATGGACTGCGATTCCACCTGTTGCGTTGCCGTGGCGAGGCGAGCCTCTGCGAGCCGCTCCAACTGGTCGCTGTTCTTCTGCAGGGCCTCCGCTGCGAGGCGTGCGAAGGCACCCGCACTCTGGACCTCCGCTGCGCGATGCGCGCGGCCGTTCAACCAGATCCCGAGCAGAACACCAGCGCTCAAGGCAACGACGGCTGTGATGACGATTTCCATGGACCCGCCTCCGACGTGGATCATGCCATGCGGCACCGACGCTCCTGAATGCGGCCTCATGTTCGGGATACGCAGGGGGCTGGAGCACCAGTGCGTGGCCGACGGTCCGCTCCACTCGCAACGGAGTTCCAGGCAGATCAGTCGTGGCCGACGGAATTCACAAGGCGCGTCATGGCCTGCACGAAGCGGCTCTCGTGCTCCGCAGCCCGCTCGGGGCTCATGCCCCAGCCACTGCCTTGGATGGCAAGTGCCGGCCCGGCCTCTCCGTACTGGAAGGCTTTGAGAGCCAGCACGGCGCATTCTTCATCCCACGTGACCAGAGTCTCGTGGGCGGTGTGCGCCAGCACGATGCCGTGGACAGGCGTGTCGTCGAAGAGCACCAGTTCGAAACGCGAGCCCACCGGGCCGAGCGCGCCGGACTTCGTGAGCCAGTGCTTCAGCCCCTGTTCCGAGCGATACCAGTGGGCGAGGTCGTCGTAGCGATACTGCGCGAAGCGCAGCACGAACCACGAGCTGCGTGCATTGCCGGGTGCGAGGCGGAGCCAGTGCTCGAGCAGGGCGAGGGAGAGTGTCCAACCGGAGGCGATGCCCTCGCGCTGTTCCGGATCTGTTTCCGCCGTGCGATCGAGAACTTCGAGGATGCACCCATCACCGTCGGCGCGCAGCTGGAATTCGAGATCCGAGCGCATGGCCCCGCACTGAAACTCCATGGCGAGGCGACGGCCTTCATCGCGAGCGGTCACGCGATAGCCGACACGCAACCCGAAGCGCTCGAAGACCCAGGCGCCTTCGCTGCCGACGTGGAGTGTGCCTTCGACGCGATCGGGAAACCACGCGGCCAATTGGTCAGGATCTGTGAGCGCGCGCCACACGGCGTCGCTCTGGGCGTGCAGTCGCACAACCTTCTGGATCAGCGGAGGGGAAATGGGGATGTTCATTGCGTTCCTTTGAGGCGGGGTTCAAAGGGTGGGAACCACGAACGCACAGAGCATGCCGTGCAAGATCAAAAAGCGCCAGTCTCTGCGGAATTTTCCATTGTTGATGAGCATGAACACACATGGGGATCCAGAACAGCGGGCGCGGCAGCCCATGAAGAGCATCCTGCCGACGGCTACGCTCCTGCAGGAGTTTTCCATGGCCGGCATCGAAGTCACGCTTCATCAAGGGCTTGCGCGGATCAACATCAGCAAGGCTCGCGGCAACGCGCTGGATGCCGCGGTGCTGGCAGAGATGCGCGCAGCCCTCGGCGAGCTAGGCCGCGACCCGGCGGTGCACGGCCTCCTGCTCACCTCCGGGCATGCAAAGCTGTTTTCTCCCGGTCTCGATCTGGTGGCGCTTGTTGATTACGACCGCAACGCCATGCTCGCGTTCCTCGAGCTCTTCGACACGGTGGTGACCGAGCTGTATGCCTTTCCGCGACCGGTGGGCGTGGCCCTCACGGGGTCTGCGCTCGCAGGCGGCTGTATTCTCGCGTTGTGCGCGGATCTTCGCGTCATGGCCGACAGTGGCGCGGTGATCGGTCTTAATGAGGCACGCGTTGGCGTCGCCTTGCCCTTCGGTGTCACGCGGCTCTTGGCGGCCGCGGTCTCGCCTCGTGAGCTCACGCGCATGGCCTTGCAGGCGCGAAACTACAACCCCGCAGAGGCGCTTGCCGCGGGGTTGGTGGATCAACTCGCAGCCCCGGCCGAGGTCATCCCGGCCACGGAAGCCCTGCTCCGCGAACTTCTCGATCGTGAACCGGGCGCACTCTCGCTGACCAAGGCATGGTTGCGCGCGCCGGTGATCGAGGCCATGCGCGGGAGCGGGCTTGCCGAGAGGCAGCAGTTCGTGGAATGCTGGTTCTCCCCGGGGACACAAGCGCGCATGCGCGAGATCCTGGCGGGGCTGAAGAAGTAAGCGGCCCTTCACATCCCGACAGCCATCGCAGCGGAGCCTTTCAGATGAAGAACCTTCTCTTGATGCTTCTCCTCGTGACCCTCGCCGCTTGCGCTTCGACGTTCCACCGTCCGCCGCCGAAGTTGCCCGAGCCGCAGCCCGCGGCCGCCGTGGCGCTTCCTGCCGGCGGCAAGTGACGTGCCCGAACTCCCGGAAGTGGAGACGGTGCGCAGCCAGCTGGCGCGGCCGCTTGCCGGGAGATTCATCCGCGGCGTGACGGTGCTCTGGTCACGGACACTGGGTGCGACCGGCGGCGAGCGGTTCGCTGAGCATCTCGTAGGTGCGCGCATCGGAACCGCGCAACGCCACGGCAAGTTGTTGCTGTTTCCCCTGCAGCGCGGCCAGAAGGACGCGGGCGTCTTTCACGCGCACCTCCGCATGACGGGTCGGTTCCTCGTGCGCGAGTGCGGCGCCACCACGGGGCTGTGGGATCGCGTGCTCGTTCATCTCGATGGCGACGAGGAACTGGTGTTTCTGGATGTGCGCAAGTTCGGGCGACTCGGCATCGCGTCCTCATGCGCGAAGGCCATTGAGACGCTCGGGCCGGACGCGTGGCACGCCGCGCTCGATGGTGCCGCCCTCGCGACACTTCTCGGGGGACGCCGTACGGCCCTCAAGTCAACGCTGCTGGATCAGAGTGTGCTCGCGGGGCTCGGCAACATCTATGTGGATGAAAGCCTGCATCGCGCGAAGCTCCACCCGCTGCGGCGCGCAGGCTCGCTCGCTGACAAGGAATGTGCAAAGCTCGCTCAAGTGATTCACCACGTGCTGGAGCGAGCCATCTCGCGCAGTGGATCGAGCTTTGATGCCTTCTATCGCACACCGGAGGGGAAGCCTGGCGACTTCCAGAGCGAGTTCCGTGTGTATGGCCGTCATGGCAAGCGCTGCCGTGGCTGCCCGGATACGATCAGACGCGCAGTCCTCGGGCAGCGCGGCACCTGGTGGTGCCCGAGCTGCCAGCCCAGCCCGCGTCGCTCCGAGATGGCCTCGGCGCGCTTCAGAAGGTGATCATGGCACGCTTCGCACTCCTGCTCTTGTCCGCGTGTTTCTTCGGCGCCTGCGCTTCTGGTTCTGCTGTCGGCGATGTGGTCGCCACGCACGGAGATGCCAGCCAGCTCATCCTGGCGCGCGCGGGAACGCGCCTCGCACTCTCGCTTCCGAGCAACCCCTCCACGGGGTTCCAGTGGCAGCACACGGTGGTGGATGGCGTGGAATCCGTCGCCATCGCGAGCACACGCTCGAAGTCCGGCGACAGCGGGCTCCTCGGAGGCTCCGGCACCGAAGAAGTCGTCCTCGCTGCGCGGAAGCCAGGCAGCGCGCGCATCCAGAGCCTCTATTTGCGACCGTGGGAGAAGGGCGTTGCCCCGGCGCGTTCGATCACATGGACTCTCATGGTCCAGCCTTGAAGCACGCGCGGCTTCCCGAGGCGCACTGACATTCCGGAACACGAGTGGAGATACACATGCGTTGTCTGATGATGCTGGCGGTCCTGTGTTCGATGGTGTTCGCTCAGGCGCAGCCCGCGCCCATGAGCATTGAAACCATGATGGGCCTGAAGACCGTCATTCAGGCGGTGGTGGCGCCGGATGGCTCCAAGGTGGCTGTGATCACGCTCGCGCCGCGCGGCCTCGACGTAGGCGATGGCACCGCGTTCAGGCGCCTCAGCATTGTGCCGGCGGTCGGTGGTGCAGCCGTGGAACTCGTGGGCGGCGAATGCGGAGTGCTGGCGCCAGTCTGGTCCGCGGATGGCAGCGCTGTCGCGGTCATCGGACGCATGGCGGGCAGCAAGTCTGTCCGTGTGTGGCGTTGCGCGCTGGATGGCAGCGCGCCTGCAGCCATCAGCCCGGAGGGTGTCACCCCCTCGGCGTTCGCGCTGTCAGCGGATTGGAAAACACTCGCGCTGGTTGCAACACCGGCGGCCCCGGCTGCGGAGGCGGCGCTGGCAGCGCAGGGCTACAACCAGCTCGTCTACGAAGAATCGCTGAAAAGCGCTGAACTGCTCCTCGTGGATGTGGCGAGCGGCGCGGTGCGCCGTGCAGAGCTTCCCGGATGCGCCTACGAGCTGGCCTTCGGTGATGCGGCGACGGTGTGGTGCACCGCGGCGCGCACCGCCACTGTGGATGACTCCTATATGGAGAAAGACCTCTGGCGCGTGAATGTCGCGGACGGGGCGGCCGCTCTCGCCGCGAACGTGCCCGGCAAGTTCGGCGTGTTCTCCGTCTCTCCCGATGGCGAGCGCGTGGCCTTCACGGCCGGTGTGGATCGCAACGATCCATCCAACAGCGGACTCTTCCACATCGCCCGTGCCGGCGGCACGCCCTCGCAACTCACGCCGGCGGACTTCGCCGGAGAGGTGGGTGCACTCGCATGGCGTGACAGCGACACGCTGCTGGCGGCGACGAGCTTCGGACTGGACCGTGCACTGGTTGCCATCAATGTGAAGGGCGGCGCGTGGAGCACGGCCATCGCCAGCGGCGTCTTGCAGGGCACCACGATCTCAGCAAGCGCCAATGGCAGCGTTGTGGTGCAGGTCTCCTCCTCAGCGGTTCATCCGGGCGAGGCCTTTGTGCAGGATCTTGCGGCGGACGGCTCGGCTGCGGGCGCGGCGCGTCGCATCACCACCACCAATCCCCAACTCGAGGGTGTGGAGTTCGGCGCGCAGGATGCGTTCGAGTGGAAGGCGCGCGATGGTCTCACGGTGCAGGGCGTGGTCATCAAGCCCACCGGCTTCCGCGAGGGTGTGCGTTATCCGCTCATTGTGGTCGCGCATGGCGGCCCCGAATCCCATTACTCGAACGGCTGGCTCACGCGCTACGCCGATCCGGGACAGGTGGGTGCGGCGCAGGGCTACGTCTGCTTCTATCCCAACTACCGCGGCAGCACGGGGCGCGGTTCGGCCTTCTCGCGCATGGACCAGAGCGACAACGGCGGCAAGGAGTTCGATGACATCCTCGATGGCATCGACGCGTTGGTGGCGCGCGGTTTCGTCGACGGCGAGAGCGTGGGCATCACGGGCGGCAGCTACGGCGGCTATTTCACCGCCTGGGGTGCAACGAAGCACACCAAGCGCTTCAAGGCGGGCGTCATGTTCGTGGGCATCTCGAACAACCTCTCGAAGATGGGCACCACGGACATCCCGAATGAGATGCTGGATGTGCATTGGTTGAAGAGCCCGTGGCAACACCGGGATCTCTACCTCGACAGGAGCCCGATCACCTATGCCCGCGACTCCACAACGCCGCTGCTCATCATGCACGGCAAGGACGACCCGCGGGTTTCGCCCACCCAGTCCCTCGAGCTCTACCGCTGGATGAAGGTCAAGGGCACCAATCCCGTGCGCCTTGTGCTCTATCCCGGCGAGGGGCATGGCAATACGCGCCGTTCCTCCCAGTACGACTACGCGCTGCGCATGATGGAGTGGTTCAACACGTGGTTGGCCGAGTCTGGCTCCCGCAAGATGCCAGCCATGAACCCCACGTATGGCGTGCTGCCTCCAGTGGCACCAGCCCCGGCGAAGTAGGCAACTGACAGCCGTTTCCTCGGCCGCGGCGCTTCGTTGCCGCGGCCACGGAACCTTGAGCCTCGCCATCCGTCCAAGGAGTACCTGAAGAAAGCGAGGTGCTCCATGGTGCGGATTCTCGGCTTGGTGCTCTGCTGTGGATTGATCGGGTTCGGGCAGCAACCGGTACCACCGGCGAATTCCGTGGTGCACTTCGATCCGCGCATCTCAGCGCGCCCCCTGCCGACTTTCTGCCCGCCGGTTGTGGTGGAGCAACTCACCGCCGAGGCGCATCAGGACGGACCCATGGTGAAGGTCTCCTTGAGCCTGATACTGCGGAACCGTATCCCCTTGGAGCAGGCCTACGAGTTGCTGCTGCCCCTCGGCGCCGAAGCTGTCGCCAACGCCTTTGATCTCAAGGTGGATGGGAAGGCCCTTGAAGGCCAGGTGCTCAGCGCGGCCAAGGCGCGCGAGATCTACCAGCAGCTCACGCGGCGGCTCAAGGACCCGGGGCTGCTTGAGCACTATGGCGATTCGCTCTTCCGGGCCTCCATCTTTCCCGTGCCGGCCAACGGCATCGTGACGGCGACGCTCAGCTACACCACCATGACGGGTCTCGAGGGAGATCTGGCACATGTACGCATCCCGCTCACAGCCTTCAGGAACGGCGGCGTTCCCATCGCCAAGGCAAGTGTGAAGGGCTCGGTGACGAGCGACCACCCGATCACCAGTCTCTACTCGCCAACCATGCCCATCACGAGCATGGGTTCGCAACAGGAAGGTGCGCGCCACCGCGCGACGTTCCAGTGGTCGGCTGACGGCTTCCGCGCCGACAGCGACTTCAGCTTGTTCTCCCGCGCGCGCGGCGAAGCGGCCATCTGTGACGCGATCATTCTCTCTGAGCGGCCTGATGCGAAGGACGATGGCTACTTCATGGCTGCACTGCAGGGCATCCCGCAAGCGCACACAGCGCCCGAACCACGCGACGTGGTGTTCGTGCTCGACAAGAGCGGCAGCATGCAAGGCGACAAGATCGCGCAGGCGAAGAAGGCGCTGCAGTTCATGGTGGAGAGGCTCCGTCCGACGGACCGCTTCAACCTCGTGATCTACAGCAACAGTGTGCAACTGTTCCAGGAAGGGTTGCAGCCAGCGACACCGGACTGTGTGCGCGCGGCCGTGGCGCACATCGAGACCATCACGGCGGAAGGTGGCACCAACATCGAAGGCGCGCTCACCATGGGGCTCGGGCTCTTCACCGCGTCAGCGAGCGTGCACCAGATGGTGTTTCTCACCGACGGTCTGCCCACGGTCGGCGAGCGTGACCGTCACAAGATCTGCGCAATGACGTGCGCCGCCAACAAGCAGCAGGTGCGCTTGGTCGCGTTCGGAGTCGGCTTCGATGTGAACGGCGTGCTCCTGGACAGCCTCGCGGTGCAGAACCGCGGACTCTCCGAGTACGTGCTTCCCGGCGAGAACATCGAGGAGCGCGTGCCCGGCTTCTATCAACGCATGCAGAATCCGTTGGTGACCGACGCGGTGGTGAGTTTCGAAGGGGCGAACATTCACGACACCTACCCCCGTCATGTGGGCGACCTCTATGAAGGCGAACGCATGTTGCTGGTGGGCCGTTACCGCCTGCCAACGACGGGAAGCGATGAGAAGCCCGTCGCAGACGCAGTGCGCAACGCCGCAGCGAAGCTCGTCGTTACCGGCAAGCGGCGCGGAGAGCCAGTACGACTGGAATTCAGCATGAATCTCGCACTGCAAGCGCGGGCAGGCGAACAGGAAATGGTGGCGCGCATGTGGGCCGCCAAGAAAGTGGGCTTCCTGGTGGATGAAATCCGCCTGAATGGTCACAACCAGGAGCTCGTGGACGCGATCGTGAAGATCGGCACGCGCTTCGGCATCCTCACGGAGTACACATCCTTCCTTGCGGCGGAGGA
>SXUL01000086.1 GCA_005790545.1 Planctomycetia bacterium
GCATTCCGGTGCACATGATCGAGACCATGAGCAAGCTGCGCAATGTGCAGAAGCGCCTCCTGCAGCACATGGGCCGCGAGCCCACGGTGGAGGAAATCGCGGGCGAATCGGGCATCGCGGTGGATGAAGTCCGACGCGTCACGCGGATTTCGAAGCATCCCATCAGTCTCGACCGGCCCATCGGCGAGAGCGACGATTCGTACTTCGGTGATTTCATCGAGGATCGCGCGGCGGAATCGCCGGTGATCACGGCGACGCACCGCATGTTGAAGGACAAGATCGAGGAGGTCCTGCAATCCCTCAACTACCGCGAGCGCGAGATCATCAAACTGCGCTACGGCATCGGGGACGGCTACACCTACACCCTCGAAGAGGTAGGCCGCATCTTCAAGGTGACGCGCGAGCGCGTCCGTCAGATTGAGGCCAAGGCGGTGGCGAAGCTCCAGAATCCGCGTCGAGCACGGCAGCTCGAGGGTTTCATCGAGGAGCCGGGCTCCTGAGCATTCACGCGACGGAACTCGGTGCCTTGCGCCAACTCGCAGAGCTGGATCGCACCGCGGCAAAGCTCGCGCGCGCGGCGGAAGCACGTGCGAAGGAGCTCAAGGCGGAAGATGCAGCCTTGGGCGTGCTCCGTGCGGAGCTGGACACCTTCACCCAGCAGCTCAAGTTGCTGCAGGCGCGTTTGCATACGCGCGAACTGGAACTGAAGACGGTCGAGCAGCAGATCGCACGCAACGAAGATCAGAAACTGCAGTTGAAGTCCAAGGCGGACATGGACCGCATGGACGGCCAGATCGCCGGGCGTCGCATCGAAGCTTCGGCCATTGAAAGCGCGATTCTCGAAAGCATGGAACTGGCCGAACGTGTGGAGAAGGAACTGAACGGGCGCCGCAGCGTGCTTTCCGAACGGGAGGCCCGCTTGGGTGTGCGGCGCGAGAAGGCCGCCACGGAAGCGGCGGAAGCGGCTGCGGTGCTGGCGAGGTTGCCTGCAGAGCGTGCGGATGTGTCCAACCGTGTGAGCGCCCAAGTGCGCATGGCCTATGAATCCGCACGCCAGACTGCCGGCGATCACGGGCTCTCTGCCCTTGGAGGCGAGGGATTCTGCTCAGCCTGTGGCACGCGGCTCACGCCTCAACTGCAATCAGGGGCGCGCGCGGGAAAGCTCCCTCCGTGTCCCGGTTGTGCGCGTCTCCTCGCGGCGGAGTGATGCAGCGGGGATAAACTCCCGCGAGCCATGCTGCCCCGCGCTCTGGTGCGTCGCGTCATCCATCCGCTGCACGAAGTGCTGCGCGGGCGTCCGACGAATCGCTTCCTCCGCCTGTACGCAGCTCATGACCGTCTGAGCACGGCAGAGTTGCAGGTGCGACATGATGAGCTCCTCGTCGCGTTGCTCCAACATGCGGCCGCGCGCGTGCCGTACTACCGCGAACGGGTTGCGGAGATTCGAGCGGCGTCGGACCTCGCGCGGTTTCCCGTTCTCGACAAGTCCGCGGTACGTGCGGCGGGCGATGGATTGAAAGCGACCGGATTCCGTGGAGCGCTCATCCCTTTGGCGACGGGCGGCAGCAGCGGCGAACCCTTGCGTTTTTTCAGCGATCAGCAGCGTGAGGCCAGCCAGCTCGCGGCCAAGGCGCGCGGGCGTGCGTGGTTTGGTGTGCATCCCGGGATGCGCGAAACGGATCTTTGGGGTTCTCCCATCGAGGCCGCTGCGTACAGCGGGCTGCGCCGTTGTGCCGCGTGGGCACTTGGTTGGCGGCTCCTTCCGGCGTTTCAGTTGAACGCACAAACCATGGCTGGCTTCAGGTCCGTCCTCGGTGGGGGCAGGACGGACCTTCTCTACGGCTACGCATCCGCCCTTGCGCGATACGCACGCTTTCTCGCCGAGCGGAATGAGCGCTTCGCACCTGGTGAACTGAAATTGGTGGTCTCGACCGCAGAGGTCTTGTTGCCCGCAGATCGTGCCGTCATCGAAGAGCGGCTCGCGGCTCCGCTCGCGAATGAGTTTGGATGCCGGGATGGCGGTCTCATTGCTCACGGCTGCCCGCGCGGAACCCTGCATCTCATGCACGATGCCGTGCATGTCGAATTGCTCGATGACGCAGGGTGCCCGGTGCCGTACGGCAGCGAAGGCGAGGTGGTGGTCACCAATCTCCATGCGCGCGGGTATCCGCTCATTCGGTATCGCACGGGTGACCGGGCCGCGTTTGGTTCCCCTTGCAACTGCGGTCTGCCGCATCCGGTCCTGGCCTCGGTGGCGGGGAGAATGACAGACAGTGTGCGCAAGCGGGACGGCACGCGTGTGCACGGGCTCGCGCTCATCTACATGCTGCGCGATGTCCCGGGAGTGCAGCGATTCCGTTGCATTCAGCGTGCTGATCTGTCTCTTGACGTGGCGGTGGAAGTGGGGCCTGGCTGCGCGCGCGAGGATGTACAGGCCCGCCTTGCCGGGGGAGTCGCGCAGGTTCTGGGGCCGGAACTCCCGCTGCGCGTCGCGTTCGTGAACGGATTCGAGCCCCTGCCCTCTGGGAAGCATCGGTACATCGTCTGCGAGGCAGTGGACGATGCCCCAGTGCGCTCCTGAGAAAAGGACGCGGGGCCCGAGGGTTGACCTCGAGCCCCGCGGGGGGTGACACATAAGCCGGGTTCTGTGCGGCCCCTCGCGGGACCGCGGCGATCATGCATCTAGGCCGCACGTTGCCGTGCAGCTCAAACGGCCTACCCGCTGGTCGACTGGCGCGGACCGCGCCACCCCCGCTGTTGGCGGGAATTCCAGCTTATTTGGCCTTTCTCCAGGTGGGGTTTGCCGTGCCCGCTTCGTCACCGGAGCGGCGGTGGGCTCTTACCCCAGCGTTTCTCCCGTGCCTGAGCCGCGCGAACGCGGCCATCGGCGGTCTGGTCTCTGTGGCACTTTCCCGGGCCTTGCGGCCGGTTGGCGTTACCCACCACCTCGTCCTGTGGAGCCCGGACTTTCCTCGGCGGATTGCTCCGACGCGATC
Organism: Planctomycetia bacterium; assembly: GCA_005790545.1. Taxonomy (GTDB): domain Bacteria; phylum Planctomycetota; genus SXUL01. The sequence continues at coordinate 2,997 of SXUL01000086.1, forward strand.
ACCCGGTCACCCCGGCACGCCGATGCTAGCAGCCCGTCTCACGGCCGCAGGTGACCAGCGCACTCGTCGGCACCTGAGTTGGAGCGGCATCGAAAAACCCGCAACCCTGAAAGGTCCTCTAGCGGAAGTGGGGCTGGTCACTGCAAGATGTTGCCCATCCGCGGGATCCGCCGATCTTGCGAGATTTCTTCACTGGTTCCCCGCCCTGTGATGCGAACACTCATTCCGATGTTGTTGATGCTGGCTGCGGCTGCAGGGGCGCAGTCTGTCTCCTTTCCAGTGCCAACGGCTCCACCTCCGCGACCGCGGCTCCTGTTTCCAGCGACGGGACTGGCCGTGGTTCAACAACGTATCGCGACACCGGGCTCGCGTGCGGCGCTGGCCTTCGCGCAGCTCAGCACTTCGTACGCGTTTCAGTGCGGAACGTCGAGCGGACTTTGTCCTGGTGGTTCGCAGGAGTCGTGGCGTGTCTACCGCAGCTTGCGCTTCATGACCGAGCAGGCCTTCCGCTGGCGTGTGGCCGGTGACGCGGCTGCGGGAACCAGCGCCAAGGCACTGCTCGTCGCGGGCACGTGGAATTGTCTCAACGCGCTCACACCCACCGGGCAGAACGGTTACGTGAACGGCACCTACCCCGCAGCCATGGGGATCACCTACGACCTCATCCATCCCTTGCTGAGCGTCAGCGAACGCGCGTTGGTGGTCTCGAAACTCGAGCAGTGGATTGCCGCGTTGCAGCTCGGGAGTTCCGGTGCAGGTCCGCTTTCAGCGTACGGCGGCGCAACGGACAACCACAGCTTTGGCCTCGCGAGCGGCATTGCTGTTGCCTTGCTCGCTATCTGGGGCGATTCGCAACTGGCGTCGATTCCGGCGAGCATCGCGTCGCGTCTGGATTTCATCCGAGACGGTTATCTCGATGCCATCAGCCCGGATGGCAGCATTGACGAGTCCTTCGGTTATGCGTGCTATGGAGCTGAGTACGCGTTGCACGCAATGCTCGCGGGGTGGCATGCGGGTTTCGGCGACCGCATTGCCGGGACGAACATCTTGAAGACACCGCGTTTCTACGGCATGGCCTTGTGTGGTGATGCGCCGCCGTGGATGGGGGATTCGTCACCCACGCATCGCGGGTTGCGTTTCGATCCCGTTCTCTATCACACGGTCGATCGTACCAGCGATGCCGAGGGACTGCATGCGTTGCTCCGGTGGGAACAGAAGCAGCCCATCACGGTGGACGCGAGCACCTTTGCCTACTCGCCATGGATCAGCCTGATCCTGCACTATCCGGAGAATCTCCTTCCCGAGGCGCCGCTCGTCACCTCCGCGCTTTTTCGCGACAACCTCAACCTGCCATCGGCGACGCTGGGTGCCGGCTGGAACAAGACTCACAACAACGCTGCGCTGGGCAACGGGGCGCTCGCGTTCCTGCATACAGCACGTCCCGGAGCGCAGGCCTTCGACGTGAGTTACATGATCCGTGATGAGTGGATGAATCATGCCCACGAAGATGACGGCCACCTCAGCTTCGGTATGGGTGGGAAAATCCACGTCATGGACCGCGGTTATGCGCAGAACGGTGGAGCCTTCCTCGATGCCCAGCACGCGGATCACAACATCGTCACCGTGCAGGGTGCGGGAGCCTTCGCCAGCGCGAACCACTTTGCTCCGCCCGGAACGGACGGGAGATTCGGCGGTGCGGTGAAGGCCCGCCTCGTCTCGCGCCAGTCGGGTGTGGACCACGTACGTGGTGACCACGCCGGCATGTGGATGCTCTCCCGCGCGCAGCGCAGCATCTTGCTGGTGAAGGATGAGAGCGCGCCATTCCTGGTGGTGATGGACGATGTGGCGACCGGGGGGACAGGCAGCGTCGTCTTCGAGGAGCGCTGGAATGCCGCAGGACCGTGGACCGGACTCGGAACCTTTTCCAGTCCGGCCCTGATGAACGTGGGAGGGTCCACTTTGCGCTCCTTCTGGCTCGGTGACCCCGTGACGCTTGTGCCCGGTGCGGCCACGCTCACGGCTGCAAGTGCGCTGACTTGCTGGCCACACGTTGTGCGCGGCGGCGCTGCCGCCGGAGAGCGGACCTTCATGAGCGTGCATGCCGCCGCGGTAGCCACGCAGTTCACCGCGCCGCTGCAGGCTGCGGCTGGTGTCAGCGGTGGAGCGTTCGACATCGGCGGACGGCGGCACAAGATCCTCGGCGCGCGCAGCGGAGTGACCGCGAGCGACCAGACGGAACAGAGCGACGGGCGCATGCTTTGGGTGCGGCGGATCGGGAATCTGGTCTCGGGATATGCACTGCTTGAGGGCTCGATGCTCGTGAGTCAGGGCACTCAACTGGTGAATTCCAATCTGCCCATCTCCGTTTCCGTCATGGATGGCCACGTGAGTGTGGAGCATCAAGGCCCCGCTTCCAGTGCGTTGCTGACGACACTCTTCATCCCCTGGGGCTGGCCCGTGGGAAGCCTGACGGTGAATGGCCAAGCGGCCCAGTTCCACCAGGTGGGCACCACGCTCGTTATTGGCGGGTTGGCAGGAACACCGGCTCCGTGGGGAAACAGCGATCGATTCTATTCCTTCACCGAAGGCATACTGAGCGACGCCTTGCCGAGTGCGAATCTCGTGTTCACTTCGGACGGACGTGTCAGTGCCGCGAACGGAACCGCGAGCCTCGATCTCCGCGGCGGCCAGGCTTTCCACGCGGTTCCTGTGTGGGTGGGCTGTGATGTGCAAGCCACTGGAGCTGTCGGCAGTCTCGCGGGCAGTCTCATCATCGGGACAAGCCCCGGTGCGTCCAATCAGGTCTTGCTTGAATTGCGCCGGGCGACTGGTGGCATCTCTGCGGTGCTCTCCGCACCCGGGATTCCGCAAGCGAGTGTGCTGGTCCCCGGCGCCGGAGAGCTGCGGGTTGCGCTCAACTGGTATCCGGTCAACGGACAGATGGCGTTGTTCGACCGCGTGGGGAATCTGCTCGCCGATTTTTCGACCGGCGCGATTACCTCCCAGCCGTGCTTGGTGCGTTGCAACGTGACCAGCGCAGGCATCATCGACGACGTTTCGTTTTATGAGGGGGCGGGCGCTACTGCTCGCGCCACGGGCCTGTGTGTCTGGCTGACCCCGCTCGGGCGACTGGGATGGAGTGTCTCTGCCAGCAACTACCTCGGCGGGTTGGGTTACAGCCTCGAAATCAATGGCTGGACCATTCCGCCGGAGTTGCTGACGTCGCTCATGGCTGCAGCGCAGTTCCACGAACTGATTGCCACGCCGGGCGGCGGTCAGCCCCCAGCGGGCCTCGAAGAGATCGCCTACGAATCCAGTTCTCCGATTGTGCCGCTGCTCACGGGGCAACCCTATAACGTGAGTTTTGTGACGGCGGCCGGTGAACTTCTCGCAGCCGGAACCTGGTATGGACTCTGAGTGGAGCACTCAGCGCGGAGCCGGACCAGTGCGCACGCGCTCCGCGAGGTGTTCGATCAAGGCGTCGCGCGCTGACGGCCCCGCGGCTTCTCCCGCTTGCGCCAGCAGTACGCGAGCCTCGCTGCCGTCAAGGACATGTGCAGCAAGAGCGCGTTGGACCCAGCGCAGCACTGCGCGCTGATCGCCTTGCGAGTGATGCTCGGCGACGAGTCTCGCGAGGATCGGAGCCGCGTCGATGCGTGTGTAGTAGTCGTCGCGCAGTGTGAGGAGCCGCGCAGCAGCGCCGTTGTCTTCCGCGTCGCTCATGGCTGCAACACGTTCAAGGAGCGCGGTCATGTGACTGTGCTGCTGCAGAATCGCCCGCACCGCCACTTTGCGGCGCAGCGGGTCTTCTGTGTCGAGATCCAGAGCTGCTGCGGGCCAGATGCCGAGATCCACCAGTCGACGCGCGCGCTGCCCGGCCGGTGGCACAGCGCCATCGACGGCTCTCCATGCGAGGTCGTGGTCGGGGTCCTCGCGGAGAGCAAGGCGCTGCAGCATGTGGCGCGCGGGAGAGGCTTCCAAAGGCGCCCACAGTTCCAGCGCCGTGCCGTCGGCTGCGGCGAAGCGCGTCAGGGTTCCACAGCCTCTGGCAGTGCCATCGGGATCAAGGAAGGCCTCTTGCACGGCCGCGGCGTGCCGGTGTACGGGGAACCTGCTCTGCACGCGCAGCCACAGGCGCCCACGGCGGAGCAGCACGTGCGAAGCATCCAGAAGTCCTGCGGTTCCTTCCGCGCCGGGCGGCGTGGCGAGGGGAAAACGCCGTGAGGATTCCGGTTCCGGGAGCGCGAGCGGGAGGAGAGGGAAGCGACGCGGATTGGCGTCGGCCAGCATGGCGGCATTGAAATCCGTGTCGCGGAGCTCGGGCAAGTGGAACGCGAGCAGGACCCGACTGTCCGGCGCTACGGATGCGGCAACCAGCGCTATGAGCGGCTGCAGGACGGAGGCGGTTTGCGGCGGCCCCGGGTCATCGCCATGCGGACGCATGGCGATGGGCAGTCCGAGCACCTTCTTCGATTGGACATCGCTCGCAAGAAAACTCGTGCCGACCGCGACAGCGAGAGCGGTGAGAGTGAGTGCAAGAAGCATGGCCGCGCGCGCACGCAGTGCGGTGAGCTGCAAGAGACCTTCCACGGCCAAGAGCGCGAGCAGGGGCAGGATGGGGAGGAGATGCCTCACTTTCTTGGTGGGCACGATGGTGAAAACTGCGAGAGGCAGAAGCACGCCGAGAGCAAGCGTGAGTCCGCGCCGCGCGTCGCGGCGCAGCCACGCGAGGGTGCCGAGCGTTGCGGCAAGCATGAGGGCGACGCCGCACCACGACCCGGCCAGAGCCTTCGGGTAATGGAGCCAGCCTTCGCTGCCGGTCACTGTCGAGATATGTCCCGCACCGCCGAGCACGCCGGTCGAGACAAAGCTCGTGATATCGCCGCAATGAGTGATGTACCACGGGCCTGCCACCACGGCGGCCGTTGCGCTGGCGAGAATCCACATGCGCAGCGGCGCTTGACGCCAGGCTAGTACAAGCGCGGGCAAGGTGAAGATGGGCCAGGTCCACTTCGCCAGCAGGCCGAGGCCCATGATGGCGCCCAGGCCGAGCATGCGCCGCGCGGTTGCAGGGCGCGTCGTATCCGGGAGAACAAGCCACGTGGCAAGCACAAGGGGCAGGAGCAGTGTCTCAATGTAGAAAAGATGCTGCACCGAGACCGTGAGCGGAGCGGCAACGGTCAAGGCCAGAGCAGCGAGAGCCGGAGCGCGTTCCAGGTGGCGTCGAGCGAAGGCGTGCATCAGCCACAGCGTGGCGAGGGCAAGCCCGAGATTCAGCCAGCGCAGGGCGTGGAAGCTCTGACCCGGGACGAGCGCAGCGAGGGCTGAGTACAGCGGTGGATGTGAAGGGTGAGCCTCCGCGAGCTTGTCACCTCTGAGATGCAGGGCCTGCTCGTAGTACCGGAACTGGTCGGCGAAGGGGCCGCGCTCATCCAAAGCGAACCAGAGGCCGTGCAGCAAGATCAGCGCGGTTGCGAAGAGGAGAAGCGGGAGCTCTCTCTCACGCCATCCAGCGAGCGGCGCCCGCGCATCAGCCATGCAGAGAGTCTAGCGCAGCGAGCGAAAGAGAGGTTCCAGTGCATCAGAACGGAAGAGCAGCACATGGTGGCCGAGGCGGGTGAGTTCCTCGTGCGCTGATGCGATGTGGCCTGCGCCAAGCAGCAACACAGCTCGCTGGTGTCCGAGGCGCAGCATGGCCGCATGCAGGTTGGCCGCTGCCGCGCGGCCCCGAGCATCCTTGTGCGAGACGATGTTCGCCACGAGTTGCTGGATGGCTGTGAGTTTCTGGTCTTCAGGCAACCCATCCGTCCGCCTGAGACGATTGATGTCGTCGAGTGCACGCACGTCGGCGTCGTAGAGCGTCTTGTCCTCCACGCCGAGCACCGTGAGTTGCGGTATTTCCCACTGCACGCGGAGCGGCATGAACATGTTGAGGCTGTCGGGGTCGACGCCGCTTTCGAGGGCCTCTTCGAAGGAGCGGCGTTGCGAACGCGCGAGCTCTTCATCGGGCAGCGGGCCCTCGCGATGTTCGGCGCCGAGAAGTGTCCAGCCCTTCAGGGCCATGAAGCGCAGAGCCCGCAGTTGCCACTTGCGGTGCCGCGTCCAGAGTTGGCCGCCGCCGGTGATGCTGCCATGGGTCTCGTGGAGATCTGGCACCAGAATCACGTCGGATTCTTCCGGCAGGCCTTGGACATCGCCGAGCTTTCCGAGGCCGGCGGCGAGCGTGTCGCTGCGCGCGGGAAAGACCGTGCTGCAAGCCCAGCAGCACAGGACGAGGAGAAGCGACGCGATGATGTTCGAAAGGCGCGGCAAGGCGCGCATCTTGCAGGTGTGCCGCGCTCATGGCAAGCGTCTGAACCGGCATCGTCACGGATGTTCGACAGTGGCGAAGAGAGTCCCCGTCCGCGGTCGATACCATGCGGGGAATGTCCATGCGGGTGTTGCACATTCAGGATCACACGATTCCTGAGCTCTCCGGCTATGCCGTCCGCAGCCGCTACGTGGTCGCCTGCCAGCGGGAGCTCGGCATCGATGCACGTGTCCTCAGTTCCGCGCGCCATCCTGCTGGCGGAGCATTCGAGGAAACGCTCGAGGGGATTCCGTTTCACCGCACGAGTCAGCCGGGCGGTCTTGTGGCCCGGCTGCTGCGTCCCGTTCCGATCCTGAGAGAGTGGCCGATGACCGCAGCTCTTGAGCAGCGCATCATCGAAGTCGCAGAGGGTTTTGCTCCGCAGGTGCTTCACGCGCACTCGCCCATCTTCAATGGTTGGGCGACGCGGCGCGCAGCACGGCGTCTTGGTCTGCCGTGGGTCTACGAGATTCGCGCCTTCTGGGAAGACGATGCAGTGGACAAGGGGAAGATCCGCGAGAACGGGTTCACCTATCGCCAGGTGCGCAATTCCGAAACGCGCCTCTGTCGTGACGCGTCGGCGGTCGTCACCATCTGCGAAGGATTGAGACAGGATCTGGTGCAGCGTGGCATTGATGAGGCCAAGGTCCATGTCATCACCAATGGTGTGGATGCTGCGCGATTCGTGCCGCGTGCGCGGGACGAGAGCTTCGCTGCGAAAGCCGGTCTGGGCGCCGCGCGCGTGGTGGGATTCGTCGGGTCCTTCTTCCGGTACGAGGGGTTGCCTCTCCTGGTGGAGGCCTTTGCTGACATCGCACGCACACGCGGCGATGTGAAGCTGCTGCTGCTTGGTGGCGGCGAGGACGAAGGTGCCGTACGCGCCGCAGTGCAGGCGGCCGGCCTCGGGGAGCGAGTGATCCTTCCTGGTCGTGTGCCGCATGCGGCCGTGGACGATTGGTACTCGCTCATCGATCTGTTGGTGTATCCGAGGCTCTCCGTGCGCCTCACGGAATTGGTGACGCCGCTGAAGCCGCTGGAGGCGGCCGCGGCCGGAAAAAGCATTCTCGGCAGCGATGTGGGCGGCGTGAAGGAACTCCTCGAGCGCGTCGGTTGCCAACGCCTGTTCAAGGCAGGGTCGAAGGACGCCCTCATTGCAGCGCTGTCGGATTGGATGGCTGCGCCGCTCTCCCAGTTGCAACAAGAGCGCCAGCGGCACGTGGATCTTGCCAGACAGAACTGCAGCTGGATGCAGGCTGTGGAGCCGATTCAACACGTCTACGCAGGACTCCTCGGACGCCGAGGACTGGCTGTGACAGTTCCCGGGTGGCGGGGATAGAATCAGAGACCCGCATGGCAACAACACTGCGCCTTCTCAACTCCGGCATTGCCGTTCTCGCGAGGCCCCACAAGGCCTGGTCGAAGCCGCTGCACCTGCAGATCGAACCCACGACAGTCTGCAATCTGAAGTGTGCCTTCTGCGTGCGCGAGAAGAATGTCTTTCGGCCGAGGAGTTTGAGTCTCGAGCAGTTCACGAGCGTGTTCGACCAAATCCGGCCTCTGCGCGTGACTTTTGCCGGCGATGGCGAGCCGACCTTGGCTCCGGATATCTGGAAGATGATCTCCTATGCGCGGGAACATGGCGCGCGCACGATCATCACCAGCAATTGGACGGTGGGACCTCGGATTGCCGAGAAGGCCATCGAGTCCGGACTGACGGCGCTGCGCGTGAGCATCGACGCAGCCACCGCGAAGACTTACGTCGCCATGCGCAAGGCGGACTACCACCACGTGATTGTGGAGGGGATTCGCGTGCTGCAGCGCCTGAAGCAGGAACGCGGCGTCCGCGAGCCGGATGTGGGGTTTGAATACGTCCTCGGACGCGACAACTTGCATGAGATGTGTGCCGTGCTCGACCTTGCGAAGGAACTCGGCGTCTGCCGGGTGAACTTCCGGCCGCTCAATCTGGTCGGTATCGAGGAGCGCGAAGACGAACTTCTTGGCGGGATGACGCGTGAGCAATACCGGAAGTCTCTGGAAGACGCGCGCCAGCACGCCGCACGCTTGAAGATGCCCGTGAACCTCGGCGAGATCATCGAGCTCCTGCCCTTCTACGAAGTGCGCTACACGAAGGATTTCAATCCGGAGAAGAAGAGCCCTGATTGCATCTACCCGTGGGTGCAGGTCTACATCGCGGTGGACGGTCAAGTCACCCCCTGCTGCGCGTTGCAGATGGACGAGAAGGTCAGCCTCGGCAACATGTTCGAGGCAGGGTTTGACGCGGTGTGGAACGGAAAGCCGTACCGCAAGATGCGCGCCGACACGGTGAAACGACGCATCGAATACAAGTCCTGCATTACTTGCGAGGGACGCGGCCTCGGCAAGGTTGCAAGTCTCGCGTTCCGTACGCCGGGATTCCTGAAGAAGCCCGACGCTCCCGGAGCAGGGCACGGCTAGGGGAGGAAAGCATGAAGAGACGTCCTGTCATCGGCATCACGAGTCGTGTGTGCCCATTCACGCACGATGGGCGCTCGCACGACCGCTATGGCGTCGCCATCTCCTACTGCGAGGCGGTTGAAGCCGCGGGGGGCACACCGATCATCCTGCCGCTGACGGAAGAGGCGAGCACCATTGAGTCTTGGTGGCGCCTCATGGACGGACTGATGCTGCCCGGCGGCCAGGACATTGCGCCACAGCATTATGGCGAAGAGCCGCGCCCTGAACTGGAGACCGTCGATCCGCGTCGCGACCGCGTGGAGCTTGTGCTGGCGCGCCGCGCCATGGCCATGGGGTTCCCCCTGCTCGCCATCTGTCGCGGCGCACAACTGCTCAATGTCGCCGCCGGTGGATCACTGCATCAAGATATTCACGCCTGTGTCGGGCGACATTGCATGCGTCACTTCCAGAAGACCATGGAGGAGACGACGTGGCATCGTGTGAACACGGTGGAGGGCAGCCTGCTTGAGCAGGTGATGGGTGAGCACAATCCCGCGGTGAATTCCTACCACCACCAGTCCGTCGCCAGATTGGCGGAGGGGTTCAAAGTCGTTGCGGTCGCTCCCGACGGCATTGTCGAAGCCATCGAGCACACGTCACACCCGTTCGCACTCGGAGTGCAGTGGCACCCGGAACTGCTCTGGCGTGAGCACGCCGCCCACCACGCCCTCTTCAGGGCGCACGTGGAAGCAGCGCGTCGCGCCATCGCGGCCAGCAACGCCTGATCAACCGAGGCAGCGTTCGCGGATGAATCCGGCGAGTGCCGCGATGGAGAGGCGCTCCTGTCGGCAATCATCACGGTGGCGCACTGTGACCGTCTGATCATCCTTGGTCTGGAAGTCCACAGTGATGCACCAGGGCGTGCCGCACTCGTCCTGACGGCGGTAGCGCCGTCCAATGGCGCCCTTCTCGTCATAGAACACGCTGAATTCGCGCGAGAGTTCCTTCTCGATGGCGTGGCCGATTTCTGGCAGACCCTCTTTCTTCACCAGCGGGAAGATGCCAGCCTTGATCGGCGCAAGCGCCGGATGGAAGCGGAGCACGCTGCGGGCTTCACCATCGATCTCATCTTCGGCCCAGGCGTCGCAGAGGAATGCAAGGAAGGCGCGGTCCACACCGAGCGCAGGCTCGATGACATACGGGATCCAGCGTTCGCGCGTGATGTCGTCGAACCAGGCAAGGTCCTTGCCCGTCGCCTCGGAATGCCGCTTGAGATCGAAGTCCGTGCGGTTGGCGATGCCTTCCAGTTCCTTCCAGCCGAAGGGGAACTGATACTCCACATCCGCGCAGGCAGCGCTGTAGTGCGCTAGTTCGTCCTGGGCATGGTCGCGCAGACGCAGATTCTCGGCGCGCACGCCGAGACCGAGGAACCAGTCGAGACGAGCCTTGCGCCAGTACTCGTACCACGGCATCGCTTCTGCCGGGGGGCAGAAAAACTCCAACTCCATCTGCTCGAACTCGCGGCTTCTGAAGATGAAGTTCTCGGTCACGATTTCGTTGCGGAAGCTCTTCCCTTGCTGAGCGATGCCGAAGGGAGGGCGCATGCGGCTGGTGTCGCACACATTCTTGAAATTCACGAAGATGCCCTGGGCTGTTTCCGGGCGGAGGTAGACGATGGCGCTGGCATCCTCGACAGGGCCCATGAACGTCTTGAACATGAGGTTGAACTGGCGTGGCGCCGTGAGCTCGCCCTCGCATTCGCCGGGCTTCTTCGATGGCTTCTCGGGGCAGCGTTGCGCATCGAGTGTGTCGGCGCGGAAGCGGGCCTTGCACTTCTTGCAGTCCACCATGGGGTCGTTGAAGCCTGCGATGTGGCCTGACGTTTCCCAAACCTTCGGGTGCATCAGAATGGAGCAGTCGATGCCCACGACATCCGGACGGCCGCGCACCATGTAACGCCACCAAGCGTCCTTCACGTTGCGTTTCAGTTCGACACCGAGCGGGCCGTAATCCCAACAGGACTTGAGCCCGCCGTAGATCTCGCTGCTCTGGAAGACGAACCCGCGCCGCTTGCAGAGGGCGACGATCTGTTCCATGCGGTCTGTGGCCACGGCGCTTGCTCCCGCTCGCGACGGCGGCATGCCGTCACAAGCGGCGCATGTTAGCCGTGCGGGTTCTCCTTGCGAGGGCGGGCATCCAACACCACGGCCCGCCAACTCTTGCGAGCGGGCGGGCCGTGGTTGTCGCGTTCAGCGTGCTGGATCAGGGCATCACGAAGGTGCGGCTTGCAGCGGTGCCCAGCGTCGCGCCGAAGGGCAGGATCTGCACTTCGACGGGTGTGCCCGAGCTGACGGAATCCGCGGCGAAGTTCCACACCATCGTCGTGGCACCGGGTGCCACTTCACCCGTGTGCCCCGTGATGCCGGGGGACGCGGGGGTCTGACCGGAGATGGTGGCCTGCTTCCACGGACTGCCCGGGATGCTCGCGACGCGGTAGCGCACGATGACGTAGCCGCCGTCACCATCCACGTCACTGACGTTGAAGGTGATGTTGATGTTGCCGGCTGTGGCATTCGCCGAGGTATTCACGTCGGCCACCACGGGCACCTGATTCGAGAATGCGAAGACTTCCGCATCATCGAGGTAGCCGTAACCCGCTGCGGTCTGGTTGCGCCCGCCCACGATGAACACGTTGCCGCCACCAACCGATGTCGCGGTGTGGAGTCCGCGCGCCGTGTTGAGTTGCGAGTTCGTCGCGCTGGCCGTGAAGCCTGTTGGTGCAGCTGAGGAGAAGATCGTGGGCATCAGGAACAGGCTGGTGTCATTGGTGAAGTTCTCCGATGTGCCGTCATTCCACAGGCCGCCGCTGAGCATGACCGTCATGTTGCCGAGCAGCGTGGCTGCGTGCAGCGAGCGGGCCAGAGGCATGGCGGGCAAGCCTGGAGCATCCAGCGTCCCGACCAGATCAAAGGTTGCGAGTTCCGGTTTGTAGATGTAAGCCGAGTTGAGCAGGTTGCCGGTCGCGGTGGACCTGCCACCTGCGATGAGCACCCAGCCGTTGGCCAGACGAGTGGCGGTGTGGCCGAAACGATTGTTGGCCGAACTCGCGCCGAAGAGCCCATTCAGGGCTGTGGACACGTAAGTGCTCGGATCGATCAGCATCGGCCCAGTGGTGCCGAGTCCCGTCGCGGGGTCGAGTCCGCCAAGGACGAGGATCGAGCCATTGGCGAGCAAGGTGGCCGTGTGCTCCGCACGCGTGACGAGTGTCGTGGGTGCTGGACTGCTGAACGAACTGGTGGCGGGATCGAACACTTCAATACCGTCAGTCGCTACCAGGTTGGCGCCGCTGATGGCGGCACCGCCGAGGATGAGCACCTTGTTGCCAGGTACCCACGTGGCCGTGTGTGCAATGCGGGCCGAGGCGAGCCCATTGGTGGTGCCCGTCGCGGATTCAGGTGAAGGTACATAGATCACGCCGGTCGCTGAGGACATCGCCCTGCCGGTAACCCGGGCCAGAAGTGTGTAGCCAGCGGTGGTGGGATCCAGATTGTTTTCGCCGCTCACACCACCCGTGATGAGTACATGGGTGGCACCTGTGCTCGGATCCATGAAGAAACTGGAGGCGTGCAGGGTGCGTGCGCCACCAATCGCGCTGACGCTTCCGAGAGTGAGCGCGTAGGTGCTCGGGTTGAACACATATCGTTCAGCCGTTGAGTAGGCGCCGGTGAGAGAGCCACTGCCGCCCGCAAGCAGGAACTGTATTGAGTTGCCACTGGCCGGAAGTGCATCCGCCGTGTGATTGAGTCGGCCCGTTCCGACTCCCGGCACAGGTGGCGCTTGATTGATTCCGCCGGCGGCGCCGGAGGAGGGCAGGCCGCTGGTGTAGTTGATGTTGGGAGAACCGCCGCTCGTGCCCTGCTGGCTCGTCGCGGTGTTCACCGGAGTGAGGTGGAATTGGCAAATGGTGCCGATGAATCCGAGGTCTGCACCGGCGAACCAATTGAAGACACCCGAGACCGAGCCGCTGCCAGGAATGACAAAGGTGAGCGGTGACGGTGTGGGAAGCACGGAGAAGCTGCCACCCGTTGGTGCCGGAGTTGCCGGCAATCCTGGTATTCCGCCCATGGAATCTGCACCAGCTCCCAATGAATAGCTCGGCGCAACATCGACGGACGTTCCCGGCGGGCCCGAGACAGTCCAGTTGAAGACCAGCACACCGAGAGTCGGAGCGAAGGCTTCGTTCGGCGCACCAACGTTGGCATCAAGACCGCCCGGAGGCGGCAAGGTGCTCGTGTCGTGATCGAAGCAGCTGGTGAGCAACAGGCAGCTGGCGAAGACGACCACTAGAGCGCGGGTTGCAAGTGTTGGAGCGAGCATGTCTTTCCCCATGTGATTCCCTTAGCGTCGGCTGGGAGCCAACGCGCAATTCCCTTCATCCCACAGAGGCCCCGTGGGTGGCGTTAGGTTATGAGCGCCCGCAGGATTGGTCAATGCCACGGAACCCCAGAGTGGGTGGGCATTTGCCGCAGTCTTGCAGGAAATTCTTGTGCGTTCCAAGAGTGAACTTCCTTGTTGACGAAGCGCAGCAATCCATTGGCCGGACCAACTGAGAAGCACGGCCTCGAAGCGGGAACCGCAGGCCTGATGAGTGCCGGCCTCGGAGTCTTGTTGGTCCTTGGCGCATTCGCTTTCGACCTTGGCAGTGCGTCTACCTACAGCTTGCCGAAGAGCCTCTTCGTTGGGGTGTTTCCTGCGGCGCTGCTGGCGCTGACCCTGCTGCGGTGCGCTTTGCGAAAAAACCCTAGATTGTTGCTGCCCCGAGAGTTCTGGTTGTTGACCACTTTCGGAGTAGTGGCGTTGGCTTCGGCCGCTTCGGCCGCGTGCCCCGGAGGGTCGGTTTCCTGTCTCGTGCACTTGTTGCAAATGTCCGTGTGGCTTGTGCTTGGGTCCTTGACCCTCAACAGTGCTACGGCGCAGAGGCGCTTTCTGTTGGGTCTCAGCGTCGCCGGCGCCGGCGTGAGTGCCTTGGGACTGCTGCAATGGCTGGCCTTGGACGGTTGGCTTGTGGAAAGTCCACTCGCGAGGCTGGCTGGGTTGCCTCAGGTGGACCGACCAGCCTCCACTTTCGGCCATGTCAACATGGCTTCTGAAGTCGCTTTGCTTGGATTCCTCGCGGTCGCCATGTTGCCGAAGGGGCGCGCCTTCCCGCGCCTCGGAACGGCTTGGCGCAGTGTCGCTGCGCTTCTTTGCGTGTCTTTCATTCTCGTCGGTGGCAGCCGCGCGGCCTGGTTTGGGGGGCTTCTTGGTGCGACCGGGATCATGGCTGTGCGTTTCTGGCGCCTTGATTCGGCAGCACGCCGAGAAGTCGCCCGGCGTTGGGGACTCGTGATCGCAGCCTTGGTGGTTGTGCTTGTCGCCGTCGATGCGCACGTCGATGTGCCCGGCCGTGGTGGGGGCGCCAGCGTGCACCCCAGTGACCGTGTGCTCGAGTTGCTGAGTCTCGATTCAGGCACCGAACACGAGCGTCTTGTTCTTTGGAGAAACTCGGTCGCCATGTGGCTGGATGCGCCGCTCCTGGGAGTAGGGCCCGGGAACTGGGTGGTGAAGTTTCCGGCCTATGCACGCGCCTCCGCAACTCTGGATCCGGAGGCTTACAACCTGCAACGTCAGCCCGAGGCGGCGCACATGGAGAGTCTGCAACTCCTCTGCGAAACCGGGGTCGCTGGATTTCTGTTGATGGCGCTCGTGTTTGTCGGCGCACTCGCGCGTGGTGTGCGGCGCGCCGAGAATGATGCGTTCGTGGGACTCGTGGTGGCGACGCTCGCGATGTCGGTCGCGGCGTATGTGTTCCAAAACCCGTTCCCCGCTGCGGTCTGCTGGCTGGCGCTGGGAGCTCTCGCGGGCTCCGCTCCGCCGCTGCTGCGCGGTGACGCAGTGGTCACGCGCGTCTGGCCGATGGCATTTCTTTGTGCAGCCGGTGCAGCGGTTCTCGCGCTCTTCTTCGATGCGGAACAGGATGCGTCACGTGCGTTGCAGGAAGGCCGTGTTCTCAGGAACTCAATCCGCAGCGCACCCGAGCTCCACGGTCGCGCGTTGCGCCAGCGCGCACTGGATGCCCTTGATCGGGCGGTGGCCGCGCGCCCGGGAGACTGGCGCTTGCAGGCGGAACGCGCACTCGCGCTGTGGGATCTCGGGCTGATGGACGATGCGCTCGCAGCCTTCGACCGCACGCTCGCAATCAACCCGGACTTTGTGAATGCGTTGCTGCTGAAGGCGATCCTCCTGCACGAGAGGGATGACCTCGACGCGAGTTTCGAGCTCCTGCGGCGGGCCCTCTTTGTTCAACCTGAAGCGCCGGAACTGCGCTTCGCGTTGGGCCGCGTCCTTGAGGCCAAGGCGAGGAAGGATAGTGCGCAACCGCTGCTCGTGCACGCGGCGGCGAGCCAGTACCGGCAGGCGGCCAACGCGCGGGAGTTCATGCCGCTCGCGCGCGTGGCGTTGGCGCGCATCCTGCTCGCAGAGGAAGGCTCGGTGGCCGAGATCATGCGGCTGCTCGACAAGGCGGAAGAAAATGCAGCGCTCATGCCTGGCGTGCTTGTGCTGGTGGCGCGCTTGCGCGAGCACCCGGCGCTCGCCGCTGCCGCGCCGGGCATCCAAGGCCCGGGCGGCGTGCGCACGCAGAGAATCTGGCAGCGAGTTCTCGGACTTGCACCAGGTCATGCAGAGGCCGGAATGGAACTCGCGCTCGCCCACTGGCAACAGGGGAGCACAGGACGGCACGATCCGGAGCCCGTGCTTGCTGCTCTGGATGCCGCGGCACGTGGCGGCGTGGCCCCTGCGCGCGTGCACTATCATCGGGCGCGCGTGCTCGAAGCCGCGGAACGCATCCACGAGGCGCTCGTGGAGTGGACCTGGATCGCGCGCGCGGGAGTGGCTGCGTGGCGCGACGAACCTCTGGGCCTCTTGTTGACGGAAGAAGCCCACGTCGCGGTTGTGCGTTTGCGGCAGCGTTTGCCCTGAGCTTTCTCCTCGGCGCGCTCTGTTGCGCCCAGGATCCTCTGCGCCCGCAACCGGTCGTGGTCAACCAGAAGGCGCTGCCTGCGGATGGTCGGCCGCAAGTGCCGGCACCTGCCGCCGGAGCTCCACGGGAACGGATCGACGCGAGCGAACCACCCACGCTCGGCACCAACGATCTTGAGAGCACCATGGCCGGCGCGTCGACGGAGTCGCGCGCCGCAGCAGAGGCGGGGCACCGGGAACTCGAGGCCGCGGCGCCAGAGGCACTCTGGAAGCGCTGGCTCATGGTCGGGCTCGTCCTCTCCGGTGCTGGAGGCCTGCTCCTCTTTGCGATCGCGCGCTGGTTCCGCCAGCGCACCTTGTAGGCTCTGCCCGGGAGAAGTGCATGTCGCGATCATTGTTTGTGCTGGCGCTGTTCTGCACGGTTGTGGCTGCGCAGGAAGTTCCCGCCTTCGAACCCGTGCTCGGGCACGTTCCGGGTACCGCCTTCACGCCGCACGCAGCCATGGAGACATGGGTGCGCGCGGCCGCGCATTCACCGCGGGCACGGCTCATCGAGTACGGGCGCACGCCCGAGGGGCGTGCGCTGCTCCTGATGGTCATTACGGCACCTTCCAACCACGACAACATGCCGGAGATCCGCACGCGCATCGAGCGTCTCGCGGCTGGCGTCGAGGTCGCCGAAGCCGCGAAGCTCAGCGAGAACCTGCCCACGGTGGTCTGGCTTTCACACACCGTGCATGGTGATGAAGCGTCCGGCACGGAGGCCGCCCTGTTGCTCATGCGGCGGCTGCTCACGAGCGAGGACGAATCCACGCTCGAGCTGCTGCAACGGACCATCGCCATCATCGATCCCTGTCTCAATCCGGATGGTCGTGAGCGCTACGTGCAGTGGTACCGCTCCGTGGTCGGTACCGCGCCCGATCCCGAGCCGCTCAGTGCCGAGCATGATCAGCCGTGGCCGGGCGGACGCGAGAACCACTGGTACTTCGACCTCAACCGGGACTGGTGCTGGATGACGCAGCCGGAAACGCGCGCGCGTCACAAGGAGTTTCTCGCGTGGCATCCGCAGGTGCACGCGGACCTGCACGAGATGGGCTGGCGCAGCACCTACTTCTTCTTCCCGGCGGAGAAGCCAGTGAACGCCAATCTTCCGGAGCAGATCCTCAAGTGGGGACGCCGCTTCGGCGAGGGCAACGCGCGCGCATTCGATGCGCGCGGTTGGCCTTACTACACGGCCGAAGATTTTGATCTCTTCTACCCGGGCTACGGAGATACGTGGCCCAGTTTGCACGGGGCCATCGGAATGACTTACGAGCAGGCCGGCGGTGGCCGCGCGGGCTCGGCTGTGCGCCTCTCAGATGGACGCATCCTCACTCTGGCGGACCGTGCCGCGCATCATGAACTCGCGGCTCTCACCACCCTGCAGACCGCGGCGGGGCACCGCGAGGAACTGCTCCGCGATTACGCGGCATTCCGTCAGAGTGCCGTGGAGGAGGGGCGGACGGGGCCTTTGCGCGCGTTTCTCATGCCGGCGCAATCCGATCCTGCGGCGCTCGACGCCCTGGCGGTGGTGCTGCGCGGGCAAGGCATAGCGGTGCAACGTGCGCGTGAGGCCTTCACGCTTCCGCGCGTGAAGGATGCTCTTGGCGCCACCGTGCAGGACCGCACGTTCGAGGCGGGCACGCTGGTCGTCGACCTTGCACAGCCTGCAAAGCGTCTTGCGAAGACGCTGCTTGAAGCGCGCACGGAGGTGAAGGAACTCTTCTTCTACGACATTGCAGCGTGGAGCCTGCCGCTTGCTTACGGAGTGCCCGTCTTTGAATCGGCTGTGTTGCCGGACGTGCCTTTGCTCGCTGCAGACGAACCACTCCAGGCAACAGGCAGTGTTGACAACCCCGCTGCCAAGGTGGGCTGGCTGCTCTCCTTCGGCACGCGCTCGGCGGTCGAGGCGCTCTCGGACCTTCTCGTCCGCGGCGTGCGCGTGAAATCGAGCCAGAAGGAGTTTCTCCTCGGCGAGAAACTGCACGCGCGCGGCACGCTGCTCATTCGTCGCGATGAGAACCAGCCGGACGTGGCCGCTGTGCTGGCGGAAGTAGCGGCGAGTCGGCGCGTGCACTTTGTCGGCGCAGACTCTGGACTCACTGCACAGGGCATCGATCTCGGCAGCACCGCGATCCAGTCCGTTGTGCCCCCGCGCATTGCGCTGCTGGGTGGTCCGAGCCTCTCGGAAACGTCGTTTGGCGCCACACGTCACATCCTCGACGCAGTGCTGCATGCTCCAGTGAGTGTGTTTTTCCCGGAAGATTTTCAACGCGCGGATCTTGCGCGCTACACGGCGGTGGTCGTTCCCGAGGGCGGAGTGAAGCCCGAAGTGCGTGAGCATCTGAAGAAATTTGCAGAGGATGGCGGTGTGGTGGTGGCCTTCGGATCGGCTGCGTTTCAGCTCTTTCCGGAGACGAAGAGGAAGGAAGAGGCTCCGGGTCCGAAGGAGGCCACGGCCAAACCTCCGCGCTGGATCGAGGAGCGCGAAGAATTCGAGCGGCGTCGGCAGCAACCGGGCAGTGTCTTCCGTGTGGAGCTCGATCCGGCGCATCCTCTGAACTTCGGCGCGCGCAGCGAGCTGGCAGCGTTCAAGGAGGGCACACGTGCTTTCGATACGGCTCTCCCGGGGCTGCATGTGGCGCTCTTCAAGGAGGCACGCGAGATCTCAGGCTACGTTGCGCCAGAGGACGCGCAGCAACTCATGGGCAGGGCTTACGCGACGGTGTTGCCCGTGGGCGACGGTGCCATCGTGGGCTTTGCGGATGACCCGAATTTCCGTGGCGCCTGGCGGGCGACGACGCGCCTGTTCATGAACGCAGTGTTGCTCTTGCCGACGCGCCAGATTCGCAGGGATTGATCCCGACGGCTGCCGCGAAAGCAGCCGTCACACACTCTTCAGAAGCCGGCCTTCAGAATCTTCCGCCACTCTTCATCCAGTTGTTCCGTGGACCAACCCTCGAACGCGCGCGCGAGCGCCTGATCGGTCTGCGCGGTGTTCATGCCTTCGAGCCAGGCCACGAGCTTGTCAGGATGCAGCTTCAGCATCCAGGCAATGAGCGTCCAGCCCTTGGTGAGGTGATCGCCGTTCAAACTGTTGAGATCGAGCGCATTGAGCGCGTTGAAAACTTCATCCTTGCCAGTTCTCGCAAGCGCCTTCCCGCGGGTCATGGCGTCCTTGGTGGAAAACTCCTTCTGAGCCACGCCGCCGCCCGAGGCGTATTTCGCCAGCGAGCTGCAGTTCACCACACCGTTGCCCAGATGTTCGTGCTCGGCCATGTGTCCGAAGGCTTCTGCGAGCCACGCCGGAGTGCCCTGCACACCGCGACAGTGATGACCGATGAGAAAGTGCCCGGCCACATGCACGAGTTGGTTCCTGATGTCACCGGATTGATTCGGGACCTGGGTCGCAATGAGTTGCCCCGGGCTTTGCACGTTTCCGCCACCGCGCTCGAGCAGGGTGGAGAAGCCATCATCCAGTGAATAGCGGTTTCTGTAGTTCTTGAACCAGTCCATCACGGCAGCCTTGTCCTTCAGCACCCAGACATGGCCCTTGTTGCCGCGGAACACGTCATGCTCCGGCGGTTTTTTCATGATCTTCAGGAACCAGGAGTACACCTTCTCGAGCAGCGTGCCGAACTCGGCCACCTTGTCCGGCTGGAACTGCTGCATGTGCAACTTGAAGTGCGCCGTGGTGTGGATCCAGATGCCTTCGCCGGTGAGCTCCTTGTAGCGGGCCATCTCCGCCTGATCTTCGGGCGAGCCAGCGCGGACCCACTTGCCGGCCACGAGGGTGTAACCCTGAGCCTTCATGACGGTCGCCTTGTCGCGGTAGATCAGGTCCTCGCCCTTCATGAAGGAGTTCGCATCCTTCTGCGCTGCGGGGAGGTCTTCCTTCTTGATCCATCCGTCCTTGTACTTCAGGTATCCCTCGGCCTTGTACTTGTCCGCGAGTTCCTTCCCGAGCGCGGCTTCGGCGTCCTTCGGGTTCGAGTACCACTTCTCTCCGACCTTCATGTGCCCGAGCAGTTCGTGAGCGGTGTCGCAGTTCTCGTCGCGGCGCAGTGCGAGTTTGGCGCCGAGGGCCGCAGCTCGCGAACCCTCCGCCTTGGCGGCAGCCGCGGCGTCGGCGATGGCTTGCGCGTTGTCACTGGCAAGAGCCTTCAACTTGGCATCGAGAACCGCGTCGCCGGTTTCGAGGCTTTCAGCCACGCTGGTGACCTCGTCCATCTTGATGCGCATGACCTTGCCGTCGGCGAGCTCAAGGCGCACGAAGGTGTCCTTCTGCTCGGCGATGTAACCCTTCAGAACCTGACCGTTCTTGAGGGTCACTTCATCAGCGTGAAGCGTGGCAAGGAAGAGCGGCAGCAATGCGGCCGCGAGCGCGTGGCGAGAATTCATGGCGAGCACTCCGGAAGTCCCCCTTGGCGCGCCGGGTGCGCGTCCGGGAGGCTCTTTTATATCACCGTGCTACGCCGAGGCGGCCATGCCGCTCCTGCTCTGCCCCTCGGGCCGGGCGTGACTACTTGAGCAGTTCGGAGACCGAACGCCGTCGATTGATGTTGAAAATCACGCGGGCAAAGAGGTTGGCCACCGACACTTCGCGGTACCAGGCATGCTCCGCCGCGAACTTCGCGCCACGCCACACCGCGTCCGTACCGAGGACCATCTGGAACAGCCCTTCGGCATAGGCCTTGTCGAGCTTCTCGACGGCCGGACCGTTGAAGAAGGGCAGCGAGCAGGCGACGTAGATTTCCCGCGCGCCTTGGTCGCGGAGCAGGCGGCAGGCATTGATGAGCGTTCCGCCAGTGGCGATGAGATCGTCCGGCAGCAGCACGCGCTTGCCGTTCACGTCGCCGACGAGACGCATGGATTCGACCACGGACGCGCGGCTGTAGTCGCGGGCCTTGTCCACGACAGCGAAGCCGCAGCCGAAGACCATGGAGTAGTGCCGCGCCATGTGTGCGCCGCCGGTGTCGGGTGCGACCACGACGAGGTCCTCTTCCGAGCCGGGCGGAAGAATGGTGCGGAAGTAGCTGATGATCTCCTTGCTGGCGTGGAGATCTTCGAGGATGGCGCGGCGGAAGAAACCCTCGATGGCCTCTGCATGGATGTCCAGAGTGATCACGCGGTTGGCGCCGGCCTCTTCGAGTGCAGCCGCGACCAGCCGGGCGGTGATGGCTTCGCGGGCCTTCTTCCGCTCCTGGCGCGAGTAGGGGAACTGCGGGATGACGGCCGTGATCGAGTCCGGATCGCTCTGATAGACCGCATTGACCGCCGTGAGCAGGGCCATGAAATTGTCGTTGACCGTGCGTTGGCTCAAGGGGTCATCGACGCACTGGATGACATAGACATCGTCGCCGCGGATGTTTTCGCGAACCACCGTCTTCACCTCGCCGTTGGCGAAGGCGACTTCCTCCGTGGAGCGGAGCAGGGGGCCCGCATCCGGTGCTTCCGCACGCACGATGTCAAGCAGGCAGTGATGCATGCGGTCCGCAAACTTGCGGCCGGATTCACATGCGACCACGGAAAGGCGACCACGGTTGTTGATGGGCTGGCTGGGGGGCAAGGCTCGCTCCTCGTCGTCGGCACGACGAGCGGATTCTAGGGAGGAGGCGCCGCGCGGCAACTCGGCGTTCTAGTGCGCCGTGGCCCAGCTCTTGCCGCGGCCGACTTCCACCACCAGAGGTACGCTCAAGGGGAAGGCAGATTCCATTTCGCGGCGCGTGAGTTCCTCGATCGCGTCCGCCTCCGCAGCCGGTGTGTCAAGCACCAGCTCGTCATGCACGGTGAGCACCATGCGCGCGCGCCAGCCGCCGGTTTGGAGGGCACGGTGCAGCCGGAGCATCGCCAGCTTCAGAATGTCCGCGGCGCTGCCCTGGATGGGTGTATTGACAGCCATGTTCTCCGCGAAGGCCTTGAGCATGGGGTCGGTGCCTGCGAGTTCCGGGAGCGGCCGCCGCCGACCGAGCAGCGTCTCGGCATAGCCGCGCTCGCGTGCGGAGGCCTTGAGCCCTTCAAGGAAGCCCTTCACAGCGGGGAAGACCGCGAAGTAGCGGCTGATGAACTCCTGCGCCTCTTTCAGCGAGAGGCCAGTCTCGCGCGCGAGGCGGCGCGGCCCCATGCCGTAGAGGATGCCGAAGTTGATGGCCTTGGCGCGGCTTCTTTGCACGGCATCCACGGCGCCCGGTTCGAGATTGAAGATGCGGGCTGCCGTGTCGCGATGGATATCAAGACCTGCACGGAATGCGGCGGCGAGTGCCGCATCACCGCTCATGTGTGCGAGGATGCGCAGTTCCACTTGCGAGTAGTCGGCGCTGATGAGGACACCGTCCGCCGTCGAAGGAACGAAGGCCTCGCGGATGCGCCGGCCGGTGGCACTGCGGATGGGGATGTTCTGGAGATTCGGGTCGGAACTGGAGAGTCGGCCTGTGATGGCGACGGTCTGGTGGAAGGAGGCATGGATGCGCCCATCCTCCTGCACGAGGGCCGGCAGCGTCTCCACGTAGGTGCCGAGGAGTTTCGTGAGCGAGCGGTATTCGAGGACGAGTCGCGGCAGTTCGTGCACATCGCCGAGGGATTCCAGCACTTCCTGATTGGTACCCCAGCCCGTGGCGGTCTTCTTGGGTTTGATGCCTGCGAGTTCGTGAAGCTTCAGCTTCTCGAAGAGCAAGACGCCGAGTTGGCGCGGACTGTTGCAATTGAAGGACTCGCCGGCGAGCGCGTAGATGCGTTGTTCGAAGGACTTCACCTCGCGGCGCAACTCGATCTGCAGGTCGTCCAAGACCTGTCGTTCCACGCGAATGCCGAAGTCCTCGATGTCCGCAAGGACGTCGATCAACGGGCGTTCCACTTCCTCGTGCAGACGCCGGATGGGCTCGAGGGCGAGCAGGGGCTCGAACTTGCGCGCGAGGCGGAAGGTGAAATCCGCATCCTCGCAGGCATAGCGCCCCACGTCCTCGACGGGTGCCTGAGCCATGGTCATGAGCGACGAACCCTCGCCGATGAGCGTTGCCGTCTTGATCTTCACGTGCTGGAAGTGGCGCAGGGTGAGCGCATCCAGATTGCGTTCGCGCTGTTCCGGTTCGAGCAGATAACTCGCCACCATCGTGTCGAGCTTGAGACCGCGGAGCTGGATGCCGTGATGCCGGAGAACGAGCAGGTCGTACTTGGCGTTTTGACCACACTTCCTGGGGCGCGGATCCTCAAGCAGACCGCGGAACCGTTCAAGAATGGCGCTGCCGCGCCGCGTGCCGGGCAGATCCGAGAGGATGGGCGGTTCGAGATTGAGGGGCACGTAGAACGCGCGCCCGTTGGCCGTCGCGAACGAGAGCCCCACGATGTCCACCGTGCGCGTGTTGAGCCCTGTCGTTTCGGTGTCCACGGAGAAGAGGTCGGCCGCATCCAGCTCGAGCAGCAGGGCTTCCAGCGCCGCGAGGTCGCGCACGATGGTCCAGGTGATGTTCGCCGCGGCTGTGATGGGCGTCGCGGGACTTCGTGCGGCGTAGCGGGATGCGAGCGTGCGGAAACCGAGGCGTGAGAAGTGCGCTGCTGCGGCCGCCGCATCCACCTCGAACACGAGACTGTCGAGGCTGCGGGGCAGCGGGGCGTCACAGTGAATCGTCGCGAGCTCGCGCGAGAACAGCGCGGCTTCACGTTCGTCTTCGAGGGCCTTCTTGATCTTCGGAGAGATGTCCGCTGGCGGATTCTGCAGCACCGCATCCAGCGAGCCCATCTTCTGGATCAGGCGTACAGCACCCTTCTCGCCGATGCCGCTCACGCCGGGGATGTTGTCGGAGGTGTCGCCCATGAGGGCGAGCACATCCACGACGCCGCCCGGAGGGACGCCGAAGAGCTTCTCGACGCCGGCAGGGTCGAGGCGCAGTGGCTCTTCGCCCTGACGCGCCGGTTTCCACACACTCGTCTTCTCCGTGACGAGTTGCAGCATGTCCTTGTCCGGCGTGACGATGATGGTGCTCATGCCACGCGCTTCGGCCGCTTTCGCCAGCGTGCCGATGAGGTCGTCCGCCTCGAAGCCGGGCACTTCGATCAACGGGAATCCCATCACTCCGGCCGTCTCTTTGATGCGTTGCAACTGCTCCACCAGTGCCTCGGGCATGGGGCTTCGGTGAGCCTTGTATTCCGGGTACTTCTCGTGGCGGAACGTGGGGTGGGCCGTGTCGAAGCACAGCGCTGCATGCGTGGGTTCCACGGTGGCAAGGAGACGCTGGATCTCGGAGGCCACGCCGAACACGGCGGCCACGGGTTTGCCGTCCGGCGCAGACATGTTCGAGCGCAGCAGCGCGTGATACGCGCGGTAAGCGAGTGCCGCACCGTCGAGCAGGACGAGAATGGGTGAAGTGCGCGTTGCCGGTTCGCTCATGCAGTGGCGCGCTCGCGGACGCCAGCGGCGCGTGATTATACTCAGCCTGCGTCGGTAGGACGCGGCAGGGGAGCCTTGGACTCGCGGCGGACGGACAACGAATCGGTGTCAGACAACATCTTCGCGCGCCGTTGGAGCGCGGAGGCTCTGGTTGTTCGCGGCGCGGCCACGGAAGTGTGGAAGGTCGAGGATCGCCTTCTGCCCGGAGTCCATGGTGCCCTGAAGCGCGCTCTTGGGGGGCCGGTGGATTCAACGCGCGCCGCACGCCTCGCTGCGGAGTACCGCTTGCTGCGCGGGATCGCTCATCCGAATCTCCCGGAGGCGCTGGATTGGCGCCATGATGTCGGCGAGGGATCCAGCTTCCTCGTCACGCGTTTCATCGATGGGCCGAGCCTCGAGGCCCTGCCGGCGGCAGAGCGGCGTCAGCGCTTCGTGCCGCTGCTTGCGGATGTGTTGCGCGCGCTCTCCTTTCTGCACGCGCGCGGCGTGCTCCATCTTGATGTGAAGCCCTCGAACATCCTGGTGGATGCGCATGCGCCGCGAGCCGTGCTCATCGATCTGGATCTGGCCGGTACGCCAGTGGCGGCGCGGGGCCGCGGAACCGCACCCTTCGCGGCACCTGAAGTCATGGCGGGCGATGCCCTGGCGGACGCACGTTGCGATCTGTTTTCGCTGGGTGTCACGGCTTGCGGCATGCTCACCGGAGATTGGCCATCAGGAGCGACGCCTGCCTCGGATCTCGACCCCGGTGAGGAACACCCGGAGTGGCTGCGCACCTTGGTGCGCCGGCTGACGGCTGCCAGCCCGGAGCTGCGCCCGCGTTCGGCG
Source organism: Planctomycetia bacterium (assembly GCA_005790545.1). Classification (GTDB taxonomy): domain Bacteria; phylum Planctomycetota; genus SXUL01. The sequence goes on from SXUL01000086.1 coordinate 28,049, forward strand.
CGCGAAGTGTTGCGCATGCTGAGAGCTTCGGGCGAACGCATCGCGCTTGAAACAGCAGCCACTCGCGCAGCCATGTTGAGGCGGGCACCACTCACCGGTCGTCGCGCCGCACTGCACGGACTGCTTGCGGCGCTCCCCATGCGTCGTGAGCGCGGAAAGAGCGCCGGGGTCGCGCTCATTCATGGTCCTCCGGGACTCGGCAAGTCGCGTCTCGTCGAGGAAGGGCTCACGCAGTGGACACTCGCCGGTGCGCGCGTGCTCGTGAGCGAACCGGAGCGTGGCCCCCCCAGCACGCTCGGCATCGTGCGTTCGCTGCTCGAACGACTCGAAGCTCTGACGGGCATTCGCGCTGCATGGGATGCGGTGGACCTCCGTTCTGATCGGCATGGTCTCGTGGACCGTCTCGCCGGTGAGGTGCTGCGCCGCGTGCGCGCACGGCGCACGGTGTTCGTCTTCGAGGATGTTCAGGACTTCGATCCGGGCAGCAGGTTGTTCGTGCTGCACCTGCTCCGGCGCACAGTGCATGAGCATTGGGAAGCGCGGGGACGCAGCCCGTGCGAGATCGTTCTCACCACGCATCTGCCGGAGCTGCGCGACGATGGGTTGCGGGCCTGGCTCGAACAGGCGGTCGAGAACGGAGCGGTGGTCTCCATTCCGCTGGAGCCGCTCGACAGCCGTGCGACTTCCGGCCTGGTGCGACGCATGGTCGCACCGGAACCGGTGCGGCGGCCAGTCCTCGACTTCCTGCATGACGTCACAGGCGGAGTGCCGCTGTTCGTGATCGAGACGTTGCTCGCTCATCCCCTCAACGCGCGCGGTTCCGGCACACTGCTGGGATCCATCGCGCGTCAGTTGCCATCACGCGAAGAGGTGCCTGCGTCTCTGGATGCGGTGGTGCGTCGGCGCTTGGCGCGTCTTTCCTCCGAAGTGCGCCAGGACCTGCGCCGTCTCGCGATTCCGGAAGGCAGCGTGGATCCCGAACTGGCCAGCGGCGTCCTGCACATCCGGGATGTGGAAGCGGCGCTGGCCTCTGGCCTCGCCGTGCGGACCGAAGAGGGAATCCGCATTCTGGATGCGACCGTGCGTCAGGTGTTGCGCACGGAAATCGACCCTGTGCAAGCGCTGGAATTGGAGGACCTGCTGGCGGACGCACTGGCGGCCGGTGGGGCTCCGGAGCATGTGGTGCTGCGCGCACGCCTGCGAGGTGCGAGCGCGAGCAAGGCCGCCCTGACGGTCCACGAGCTTGTGCCGGTGCTGCTCGCACGAGGCGCCGAGGAGGAAGCCGCAGGGCTGCTCGACCTCACTCTGCGTGTGCGCGCGTTGCCGTCCTTCCTGCGGCGGCTCGCACGGCTCAGGCTTGCGGAGCTCTCGCTCCAGCGTGGGCAACTGCGGCGCGCGCACGCGCTGCTCGCGGACGTCCTCGGCGAGGCTTCGATCGGCGATCCGGGCGCGCAGCGTCGCTTGAGTCAGTTGCACGCGCGGGAAGGAAACTGGGTTGCGGCACGGCAAGCCCTTGAAGCGCTGAAGACCAGACCTGAGTTTTTCTCGCCAGTGGACCACCTCGGTCTCGCGGTGGATCTCGCGGAGGTGCAGCACCAATCCGGACACGTGGCAGAAGCCCGCGAGACGCTTGCCGCCGTCGAAGATGTCGTGGGTGCGTATTTCCCGCTGGAGCACTTGCGTGCGCAGATTTCGGAAGAGGCTGAACCACGCGGACCGCGTTTCCGCTGGCCGGGCGAAGCGGCGCGCGCGGTCATGCGCTGGCTGGTCCTGCTGGGGGAACTCGAGCGCGGTGGCAAGAACTTCCTCCTGGCATTCCGCGCGTTCATGGCGGCCATGAAACTGCAGGCGCGGCTCGCCGATCTGCCAGGCCAGGGACGGGTGTTGCACGGACTCGGGACTCTGCACATGTCCACGGGGCGCTCCGAGGATGCGGAGCGCTTTCTCCGTCGCGCCGTGGCGTTGCGTCAACACATCGGTGACCTGGCCGGGCTCGCGGACAGCGCGAACAACCTCGGTGTGTTGTTGCGCCGCTCGGGACGCGCTGCCGAAGCCATCGAACAGTTCCGCGAGTCGTTGCGTTTGCGGCGTCAAATCGGACATGTGAGTGGCGAGGTGTGGAGCTGCATCAACATCGCCAACGTGCATGTCGAGCGTAGGGATCTGCTCGCTGCCGAACGCTACTTGAAGCGTGCTCTCGAAGTTTCGAGACGGCTTGGAGATCTGCGCTCGCTGGCACAGATCTTGAACAATCTCGGCGCGGTGCAGCACATGCGTGACCGGCCTCTGCACGCGCTCCGCTGCTACCGCGAGGCGGAGGCACTCGACCGCAGCGTCGGCAATATTGGCGCAGCGCTGGCCCGGCGTCTCAACATGGCCGAGGAATACGTGCGGCTCGGCGTGCGCGACCGCGCGGAGCGTCTGCTGCTCGTGGTGCGACGCGTACTGGCCCAGCGCAAGGACCGCGATCTCTTGCGGCGCGCGACGTTGGTCACGGCGCGGCTCGAAGCCGTGCACGGCAGGCTGGTCGAGGCGTTGCAACTGCTGGAGGCCCTGCTGGCTGAGGATGGCCTGGACGCGGACACCAGGGCCGAGGCCGCCCTCGATGCGTCGGCCGTCGCCCTCCGCTCCGGTCTGATTGAACGGGCGCAGCGGGTCCTGCCGGCGACGACGGATGGCTTGAGCCCGGAAGCGGCGCTGCGGGTGGAATTGATGCGGGCGCGGGTGCAGCTTGCCGACGGGGCCGATGCGGTCGGGCTGGCCCTGCCACGGTTGGTTGAAGGCGCGCGCTTTGCACAGCAAGCGCACATGCCGCAACTGGCTCATGAGTGCGCCTTTCTGGAAGCGCGTATTCGCACGCACATCGGAGACCTCGGTCCGGCCCAAGGTGCCTGGCTGCGCGCCTGTGACGCACTGGAGAACGTGCTCTCCGGCGTCGGCGAGGGCCAGATCCTCAAGTGTTTCCTGCAGACTGCACTCGTCACCGACTTTGCCTCAGAGGCGCGTGCCTTCGCGCAGCGCGTCCGTCCGGCACCCAAGACGCGCGTGGCGACCCAGGCCAGCGATCTTCTGCGCAGCCTGCGCACCACTTTGCTTGAAGCCGGCTATCGCGGGGATGGCTCGGGTCATCAACCGCGCCGCATGGATGAAGCCCTGGCGCGGGTCCTGCAACTCGGGCGTACCCTGAAAAGCACTGCTGCTCTCGAGGAACTCCTGCTCGAGGCGGTGGATGGGGTGGTCGCCTACTGCCGGGCAGAGCGTGGCTATCTCATCACGGTGGACGAGCGCGGCCGACTGCACGTGCCCATGGCCCGCACACGTGACCGCGAGAACATCCAGGATGCCTTCGAGGAAATCTCGCGCTCCATCGTGCAACGGGTGGTGGAAACCGGGCGTGGCGTGCGCATCGAGAATGCCGCCGTCGAGGGGGGCTTCGAGCATCGGGAAAGCGTGGTGAATCTTGAACTCCGCAGCGTGCTCTGCGCTCCATTGCTGCGCTCCGAGCAGGTGACCGGCGTCATCTACGTGGATCACCGCGCGCGCGTGGCCCATTTTGATGACACGGATCTCGAATTGCTCGACCTTTTCGCGACCCAGGTCGCCATCGCCCTCGAGAACGCTCATCTCGTGCGCCAGTTCACCCGCGACGAGAAGATCCGCGTCATGGGCAATCTCGCAGGCGGCGTTGCCCACGATTTCAACAACCTGCTCGCCGGCATCATTGGTTGGGCGGAGACCTTGCAGGATCCCGCGCGACGCCACGAGTTGGAACACGGCCTCGAGACCATCCTGAAGGCGGCCCGCGACGGAGCCGCGGCGGTGCGGCGTCTGCAGGATTTCACGCGCGTGCGCCGAGGCAGCGAATTCGAACCCGTGGATCTCGCGGATGCTGTGAAGAGTTGCGTCGAATTCACGCGCGGGCGCTGGGAGGGGGATGCGCTCAGGACCGGACACACCATCCGCCTCGTCACGGATGTGGATCACGGACTCTTTGTGCTGGGCAACCCCACAGAGCTCCGCGAGGTCATCACGAACCTCGTCTTGAACAGCGTGCACGCCTTGCCGAAGGGCGGGACCATCACGATCGCGGCTCACGCGCAGGGCGACAAGGTGCTCATGTCCGTCGAGGACGATGGCGTCGGCATGACCGAGGAGGTACGCGAGAGCATCTTCGATCCGTACTTCACCACCAAGGGGCGCGAGGGCTCGGGGCTCGGCATGAGCATCGTCTACAGCATCATCATGCGCCATCAGGGCACGTTGCGTGTGGACAGTGCGCCCGGCGAAGGAACGCGGATCCATTTCGAACTCCGCAGGACAGAACCCAAGTCGGCCTCAGCTGCGAAGAAATCGGCGACGGGAGAACTGCCCGTCGGCGGCCGCCTGCTTGTTGTCGACGATGAGCCTTCCATCCTCGAACTTCTGGCCGGACTCCTTGAACGTGCTGGCTATGAAGTCAGTACCGCGCCGGATGGCGGGGCTGCGTTCCGGCTGCTTGAAGCGAGCACCTTCGATCTCGTGTTGACGGATCTCGGCATGGTGCCGCTCACAGGCTTCGATGTAGCGAGGAAAGCCAGACAGACTCATCCCGGCATCAAGGTGGCGATGGTCACTGGCTGGGCCGGCGAAATGGATGCGGCCGCGGCACAGCGTCAGTGCGTGGATGCGGTGGTGACCAAGCCCTGCAGCCTGCCGCGCGTGCTGGAAGTGGTGAGAGAACTCCTGGCACGCGGAGAGGAGCCACCCGCCGGACCCGAGGGTGCCGGCGGGTAGGGCGCCTCACTGGATCGAATCTTCGATGATCGGCCCGAAGGGAACCGCAGCGCTGACCCGCAGGAGACCCTGTGAGACGGTCATCCCAGACGCGCGAGGAAGAATCCCCGTGAGAGTAGGCAGCGCTGGTGCCACGAACCAGGAGGTCACCCGGTTCGAGGAACTGGTTCCCGCCGCGACGAGCACCATGGCCGGATCGAGGGGAACGATGAACGTCCCCGCAGTAGTGCTCACCGACGTCAGCCCGGCCTGGGGCGCGACGAACAGTACGTAATCCACAGGCCCTGGAGCCGGATGGATAAGCGTGAAAGGCAGCACTTCGCCCACGGCTACAGGGCCGCAGGGCACCATGAGTTTCGAACAAACGGCTTGGGCTACGACCCCGGTCCGCACTGCACCAAGGACGCATCCCAAGACCACAAGGGTCCTGAGACACGACATCGACGGCTCCTTCTTCGCTGCCGCTCGCGCTGACGCGGTCTTCCCGTTCCCTGTCATCCGCGGAGCCGTGTCAACGAGTCCACGAGCGACAGGTTCCTCACTGTAAGCTTTTGAAACGCGCTGTCCATGATTTTTTGGAACGACTTGACCAAACGTATTTTGTTATGGGCCGCCGTGCTCTCGTTTCACACAAAAAACATGAAAAGGCGTGTGTCGCTTGTGCTTCTGGCAGTGATCGGCTCCTCGGCCGGGGGGCAGGTGCGCCAGATTCCGGCACGAGTGCCCCTCGAAACAGTGGTGCACAGAGCCGAAACCGAGACCCTCGCGACACTGTTGCGGCTGCTCCAGCATGGGTCGGGTGCCGATCGAGCGCGGACGCGTTGCGATCTCCTACGCGTGCTCCCTTCCGTGCGCGAGCACGTGGAACTGGAATTGGCCCACGCCAATCAGTTTCTTCAGACGGAACTCATCCTCGTGCATATGGCCGAGGGGCAGGCCCCCGATGTGTTGCGAAAACTGGCCAGTGGGTCGTTGCGCGGAGAGCGCGGCTTGGCCGCCTTGGCGTTGGCGATCGGTGGCCGGGGGGAGGACTTCACGCACATTCTCTCCGCGACTCGCTCCGCGCAGTCCGAGGACAAGAGGAAGGCCATGTTGGCGCTTGGACGACTCGGAGGAGAGGCTGCCGAGAGCGTACTGATCCAACAACTCTCGAGTGGCACGGAACTGGATCGGCTGACGGCGCTGCTCGGCCTCGCCCTCGCCAGGGCCGCGCCGCCGCCACAGCAACTTCTGGACCTGTATGCATCGCGTGAAGACCGCGTGCGGCGCGCGGTGCTTCTGGTCGCCGGCAACGCGCGCCAAGGCTCAGGGCGCGCCTTGCTCTTGCGCGGTCTTGAGGACGAGGATGCCGTCTCCCGGCGCATCGCGTTGGAAGGACTCGCCCTTGCGACTTTGAGCGCAACGGAACTCGAGCAAGTGGCGAAGCACTGGAAGCGCCTTCCTGAGGGTGCCGACCTCGAACGCGCGCGGCTCTTGCTCGCGCTTGTGGCCAACGGCTGGCAAGAGGACACGCGCGTGCGCGCCGCTGCCGAACGTGCGGCGGACATCCGCCTGCGCGTGGTTGCTGCTGCTGCGGCGCTGTGGCAACCGCGTTGTCTTGAGCTCAGTCGCACGTTGCTCGCCGATCAAGAAGCCTCAGTGCGCACTGCAGCTCTGGTGAGCCTCGCGCATGCCGGCGCAGCCGATGAAACGCTTCTGCTGCACGCGCGAGACCAGTCCGAACTCGTTCGCCGCGCTGCGCTCTTCGCCCATGTCTGGAGGAGCCCTCATGATCCGCAACCCGGACTCGCGAAGGTTGATGCTTCGCCGCATGCGGACGTGCGCCAGTTGGCGCGGGAGCTGGCTCTGGAATGGGAACGTGATCCCGAGGCCGCACGACGTGTGGCCGCGGCGAGGCTGCAGACCTTGCTGGATGACACAGGCGCGGCGGTCTCATGGAACCTGCGCATGAGTCTCGAAGATCAACTGCACGAAGTGCTCGATCTGAAAAACGCGTTGCCGCGTGGTGGTGGCGGGGCGGCGCCCGGCGGTGGGGGTGCGGCCGGGCGGGCACTGGGTGCGGCGGCATCCCGTGTGAGCGTTGCGGATGAGGATCTGAAGCGGCATCTCGATGTCTGGCCGCTCGCCGCTGTGCGCGAACGATGGGAACTCGCAGCGGACGCACGCAGAAGCGCACGCTGAATGGTCGCGAGGTGGCCGCCGGTCAGCGGGCTGTGAACGAGGCGGCAGCGCTCTCTGCGGTCATTTTCGCGCGGCATTGACTGTGCACGCGTGGCTGGACATGCGGTGTAGGATCGGCATTGGACGGCACCGCATGACACCGCGCTACAGCTCCGGTCTTCTCGCAATCGGAACGCTCATTCTTGTCGCTCTGGTTCCCCCTGCGGGGATTGATGCTGGAGGGGATGACGAGCCGGTGCGCTTCGGCCGGGACATCCGGCCCATTCTGTCCGAGCGCTGTTTCCTCTGTCACGGACCCGATCCCTCGTCGCGCGAAGCCGAACTCCGCCTCGATCTCCGCGCAGAGGCGCTGCAGGAGCGGGATGGCATCCGGCCGATCGTGCCGGGCAATCCGGAGGCGAGCGAAATCCTGCGGCGCATGCGTGCGCACGGCACGGAGGACGTCATGCCTCCGCCCTCTGCCAAGAAGCCCGCACTCAGCGAGCGCGAGGTCGCGTTGTTCGAGCGCTGGATCCGGGAAGGCGCGACATACGAGCCCCACTGGTCGTTCACGGCGCCGAAGCGACCTGCTGTTCCAGACGCGAGTGCTTCTTCATGGCCACGCAATGCCGTGGACCACTTCGTGCTCGTGGAACTCGAACAGCGCGGGCTCGATCCAGCTCCGGAAGCGGACAAGGCAACACTGCTGCGGAGGGTGTTTCTCGACCTCACGGGGCTGCCTCCGGAACCGGAGGATCTGGATGCCTTCGTCGCGGACGCTGATCCGGAAGCGTACGCGCGCTGGGTGCACCGGCTGATGCATGAGGAGCCTTGGCGTTCGCGTCACGCGGAACGCATGGCAACGCCCTGGCTCGATGCGGCGCGTTACGGCGACACCAACGGCATTCATATGGACGCCGGGCGGCAGATGTGGGCTTGGCGCGACTGGGTGCTGTCCGCGTTCCGCGACGGCCTGCCTTTCGACCGCTTCGTGCGTGATCAACTCGCTGGCGACCTCATTCCCGGGGCCACGCGTGAGCAACTCATCGCCAGCGGGTTTCATCGCAATCACGTGATCACCGACGAGGGCGGTGCCATCGACGAGGAGTATCGCGTTGAGTATGCCGTGGATCGGGTGAACACCACCGGCACGGTGTTTCTCGGTCTCACGCTCGGCTGCGCGCGCTGTCACGAACACAAGTTCGATCCGGTGAGTCAGGAGGAGTACTACCGGCTTTTCGCCTTCTTCAATTCCAACGACGAGAAGGGGCTCTACTCGCAGGAACCGAATGCCAACCGTGCCTTCGAGCCGTCCATGCGCGTTCCCACGCAGGACGAGTCTGTGGAGCTTGAGCGCCTGCGCAGCGCGGTAGCGGACAAGAAGACGGCCATCGAGACGCGCTCGCCGGAGGATGCGGCAGCGTTCGCCACGTTCCTCACCGCGGTTCCGGCTGGAGCTGGTGCCCGCTGGAATCCGCTGCCGGCCCAGAGCGCTGCTTCGACGGATGGAGCCACATTGGCGTGTCTTGAGGATGGTTCGGTGCGCGCGACCGGTGTGAACCCGGTGCGTGACACGCACCAACTCGTCCTCCGGACCGCAGAGACCAGGCAACGCCTGTTGCTCCTTGAGGCACTCGCCGATGCCGAGGGGAAGGGGCGCGTCGGTCGTGCGCAGAATGGCAATGCCGTGCTCACCGGCATCAAGGCCATGGCCGTGTCGGAGCGCGAGCCGGCCCTGCGCATGGCGGTCGAGTTCATCTGGGCCTCTGCGGACAACGAACAGCAGAACGGTGACTTCGATGTCGTGAACGTTCTCGGCAACGACCTGGGCGAGGGTTGGGCCGTGGATGCTCATCGTGCCGCGGGCGGCCGGGCCGCGCTGTTTCTCAGCCGAGAGCCTTTCGGATTCGAAGGCGGCACAAGGCTCGAACTCACCTTGGAGTATCGCTCACAGCACGCGCACCACGCGTTCGGGCATGTGCGCTTCGCGACTTCGGGCGTCTTGGACGCAGCCCTCGACAAACTGCCAGTGGCGGATTCCCGCTGGCTCGGCACCTGGCCCTACAAGGCGAGCTCGCGTTATGCGGGCTACGACGAGGTCTTCGGCCCGGAACGGGACAAGACCATCGATCCCGCGAAAAAATATGCACCGGACAACTATTCCTGGGTTTACGTGGAGGGGCTCGCTGATGGCCGCAGGAATACGAATCTTCCGCAGGGCGAAGTGGTGTCATTCGCCGGCAAGCGGCTGTACGTCCCGTCACGACGCACGCTGAAGGCCGGCTTCAGCAGCGATGACGGCATCCAGGTGTTCCTCGATGGCGAGCGCATCTTCGAGCGGCGCGTGGATCGCGGAGTGGGTGTTGATGATGACACGCTGGAATGCGTTCTCGAGCCGGGCGTGCATGCGCTGGTTCTGAAGATCGTCAACACCGGCGGTGTCGGCGGGTTCCAGTGGCGCGGGCGTGATGCCGAGGGCACATTGCAAGGCGCTCTCGCGAGCGCTTTGCTGCCGGCAGAGGTGCGTGCACGCTGCGTGGCGAGGCTCGACGAGCGCTTGTTTGAAGACTGGCGCAATGAGGCGTCCCCCGAGCACAGGACACGACGCCGGGAGTTCATCGCTCTCGAAGCAGAATTGAAGCTGCTCGAAGAGCGTGTGCCAGAGACCATGGTCATGCGCGAGCTGGCAGAGCCGCGTCAGGCCTACGTACTCATGCGCGGGCAGTACGACCAACCTGCCAAGGACCGCCCCGTCACGCGCGGTGTACCCGCGGCGTTGGGCTCGCTTCCACAGGCGGCGCCGCAGAACCGCCTCGGCCTCGCCGAATGGCTGGTGAGTCCGGCGAACCCGTTGCTCGCGCGTGTCACCGTCAATCGATACTTCGAGATGGTCTTCGGTACGGGGCTCGTCGAGACGAGCGAGGACTTCGGACTGCAAGGTGCGTGGCCGAGTCACCCGGAACTTCTCGATTGGCTGGCGGTGGAGTTCCGCGAGAGTGGTTGGAATACGAAGCACATGCTCGAGTTGCTCGTGACTTCAGCCACCTATCGCCAGTCTTCCCGCCTGAGACCTGAGGCTGCTGAGAAGGACCCGGGGCGCCGCTGGCTTTCGAGCTATCCCCGTCGGCGTCTTGGCGCAGAGGAGATCCGCGATCAAGCCTTGCACCTCGCGGGGTTGCTCGTGGAGAAATTCGGCGGACCGTCGGTGAAGCCTTACCAACCCGAAGGGCTCTGGCAGGAAGTCGCCATGCTCCAATCGAACACGCGTGTCTACGAACAGGGAGAGGGAGAGGCCCTGCATCGACGCAGTCTCTACACTTACTGGAAGCGCGCTTGTCCACCGCCTTCGTTGCTGACGCTGGATGCTCCGACGCGGGAAGCCTGCGTGGTGCGGCGCAGCACCACCAACACGCCTTTGCAGGCGCTTGTGCTCATGAACGATGTGCAGTTCGTGGAGGCAGCGAGAAAACTCGCGGAGCGCACGCTTGCGAGAACCGGCACGGCAGGGGATCGCGAGATCCTCGCGAGCCTCTTCCGACGGGTCACGGGACGCGCCGCGGAGCGCGGCGAATTGAACCGGCTGGAGTCTGCTCTTGAAGCAGCGCTTGAGCGCTACACAGCGGATGCCAGCGCTGCGGCTGCACTCCTCAGTGTGGGCGCATCCATGCGTGACGCGACGCTTCCTGCTCCGCGTCTCGCTGCGCTGACGCTGCTGGCAAGCACGCTGCTGGTCCTTGATGAAGTGATCTCCCGGAGGTGAGGCATGGCTGAACAACCGACCGATGATCTTCTGCGTGCGCGTCTCCTGCTCACTCGGCGTCGCTTTTTCGCGGCCGGTGCGACGGGCCTCGGTGCGGGCCTTTCCGCACTCGCGTTGTCGCAGTTGCTCGGATGCGCTCATGAGGAGAAGGCGCCCCTTGCCGGCGGCCCCGTCGCGCTGGGTCCGCACTTTCCACCGCGCGCGAAGCGCGTCATCTACATGCACATGGAGGGCGGCCCCAGTCAGTTGGATCTCTTCGATCACAAGCCGGGCTTGAAGGCTCAATTCAACAAAGACTTGCCTGATTCCGTGCGCATGGGCCAGCGCCTGACCGGCATGACCAGCGGTCAGAAGCGTTTCCCCTCGGCACCCTCCATCTTCAAGTTCTCGCGGCATGACAACGGCGGCGACGGGTTGTGGCTGAGCGAGCTGCTGCCCGAAACCGCCAAGATCGCGCCGGAGATGCTGCTCATCCGGTCCATGCACACGGAAGCCATCAACCACGAGCCGGCCATCACCTTCATGCAGACCGGTACGCAGCAGCCAGGTCGCCCGTCCTTCGGAGCGTGGACCTCCTACGGTCTCGGGAGTGCCAACAAGGATCTGCCGACGTTTGTGGTGCTGATCAGCCAGGGGCTCGGCAACATGCAAGCGTTGGCAGCGCGCTTCTGGGGCTCGGCTTTTCTGCCCAGCGAGCACCAGGGCTGCAAGCTCCGTTCGGGCGCGGACCCCGTGCTGCATCTTTCCGACCCCGCAGGTGTCGCGCGCGCCGATCGACGCCGCATGCTCGACATGCTCCTCGATCTCAACGAACGCGAGTACGAACGGAGCCTCGATCCGGAGGTGCGGACGCGCATCGCGCAGTTCGAGATGGCGTACCGCATGCAGATGTCCGTTCCGGAACTCACGGACTTCAAGGACGAAAGCGAGGAGACGCTCGCACTCTATGGGCCGGATGTGAGAAAGCCGGGCACCTTCGCCGCGAACTGCCTGCTCGCACGGCGCCTGGCTGAGCGCGGCGTGCGTTTCATCCAGCTCTACATGCGCGGTTGGGACCAGCACAACAACTTGCCGAAGGAGATGCAGGCCCAGTGCGGGGCGGTGGACCGCGCCCAGTCGGCGCTGGTTCAGGATCTGAGGCGCCGCGGGTTGCTGGACGACACGTTGGTCCTCTGGGGCGGGGAATTCGGGCGCACAGTCTACTCGCAGGGCGAACTTTCGGACACGAACTACGGCCGCGACCACCACCCGCGTTGTTTCAGCATGTGGCTGGCCGGGGGCGGCGTGCGGCGTGGCCATGTGCACGGGGCCACCGATGACTTCTCCTACAACATCGCCGAGAGTCCGGTCTCGGTCCATGATCTGCATGCCACGCTGCAGCATCTGCTCGGGTTCGATCATCAGCGGCTCGGCTACCGCTACCTCGGGCGCGACATGCGCCTGACGGACGTGTTCGGGGAAGTGCGCCGCGAACTGATTGCCTGAGGCAACCCGCGCGGCGCAAGTAAGATCCCGGCCATGGCGGTCTGGATGGTGGCGGTGCGCTGGCTCGTGACGCGGAGAGTCGCTCTCGTTGCGGCGCTCTGCATCGCGGCCACCGTGGCGGCCATGATCCTCATCACTGCGGTGATGGATGGATTTCGTTCCCGCATCCATACCCACATTCGCTCCATGGAGCCGGATCTCTGCCTGCAGTGGAAGGGGAGCCCGCCCCGCGATCTCTTGGCGCGCATCGAGGCGGAGTTGCGCGGCGAAATGGCCGCGAGCGGTGGCCCCTTGGTTGCGCTCGCGCCGCATTACGAAAGTGTCGGCGTGGTGCTTGCCGAGAGAAACGGCGCCTGGCGCATGGATGGAACACGCCTCATCGGCGTGGACTGGGCACGTGAGCAAGCGGTGCTCGATCTCGGTGCAGTGATTCATGCAGGTCCCGGTGAGGAACCCGGATCCGATCTTCTCGGAGGCCGGGCCATGCCGGGCCTTGTGGGTGGGCGTTCGCTTCTCCGAAGCCTTGGTGCCATGACGGGTGATGAAGCGACGGTCATGACCGGGCGCATGGACAAGCTCGGTTCCGCCGAGGCTCATTTCGAACCAGCGAGCCGCATTTTTGAAGTGACGGGTTCCCTCGATTCCGGGCGCGACGAGTTGGATCAGCGACGCGTGCTGCTCTCGCGCTCCGAGCTCTTGCGCCTGCGGCGTGGAAGTGTGACTGCCGGGCCGGATGCGACGAGCGTGCACGCGCGCCTCGCGGATGCGTTGCGCGCCGATGCACCCGCGGTCGCGAAGAAACTCGCGCTGGATCACCCCTTGCTCGTGGTGACCAGTTGGGAGGATCGCCACCGCGGCCTCGTGGATGCACTCACGGTGGAGCGGCGCGTGATGGCCATGGTTCTCGCCTGTGTGGTGGCTTTCAGCGTGGCTCTCCTCGGCGCGTTGCAACTGATGATGGTGCTCGAGAAGGCGCGCGATGTGGGCGTGCTGCGCAGCATGGGGCTCACGCGCCGTGAGGTGCTCGCCATCTTCACCTTGCAGGGGGGCGTGCTCGGCCTTGTCGGCGTGCTGCTGGGATGCTGGGCGGGCATCGCCATCGTGCATCATTTGGACGGACTCGTGCTTGCGCTCGAAGAGGCGGGGTTCCCGATCTTTGATCCTTCCATTCCGTACCGCACCCGCAGCATTCCGGCCAGGCTCGATGACACACTCGTCCTTGGCATCGGCCTTGCAACCTTCATGCTCACACTGATCATGTCGGCACTGGCTGCATGGCGTGCGGTCCGCAACGATCCCCTGAAAGCGCTGGGCTGCGAATGAACCCTGTTGACGGTCAAACTGCTCCGGAAGTCGTGCTCGAAGCGCGCGGACTCGTCCGGCGCTTCCCGATGGGCAAAGCGGATGTGGAAGTGCTCCGCGGCGTGAATTTCAGCGTCGCACGGGGAGAGTTCACGGCCATCCTCGGTTCGAGTGGCAGCGGCAAGAGCACCTTGCTGCATGTGCTCGGGCTGCTCGATCGACCGGACGCGGGGGAAGTCCTCTGGAATGGCGAAGCTCTCGCGGCGGCCGGTGAATCGCGGCGCGCTGAACTGCGTGCGACGGAATCGGCCTTTGTCTTCCAGTTCTACTTCCTGCTCCCGGAATTCACCGCCATCGAGAATGTGCTCATCGCGGCTGCCATCGCGCGCGGCCGCGGTCGCGCTCCTGCCAGCCGGAAAGAGCGGCATGAGCGCGCGGTGGAATTGCTCGAGCGTGTGGGCCTCAAGGAGCGCATGCAGCACCGGCCTGCCGAGCTCTCGGGCGGCGAACGCCAGCGCGTGGCCATCGCGCGCGGCCTCATGAACCGTCCGTCCATTCTCTTTTGCGACGAACCCACGGGCAACCTCGACTCACGCACGGCTGCGCGCATCCACGAACTGCTGCAGCAGGTGAATGCGGACCTCGGCCAGACCATTCTCGCGGTGACCCATGAGAAGGTGATGGCCGAGTGCGCACGCCGGAGGCTCGTGATGCGAGATGGCGTGATCGGCGAGGAGAGCTGAGTGGTGGGGCTCGTCTGGCGCTGGCTCCGGACGCGCAGGATCGCGCTCCTTGCGGCGAGTGCCATTGCCCTCGGCGTGATGGCCATGGTGGTCATCCTCGCGCTCATGGCCGGTGTGCAGCGCTTTCTCGTCGATCATTTTCGGAGCACACAGGCGGACCTCGTGGTGCATGCGCGCGACCTCTTGGCCGACGAAGAGAGCGTGCTGAAGGCCGCCTTGGCTGGAGAGTTCGCTCCGCACGGTGCCCTGCTGGCCGCTGCGCCACGCATGGAGATGCTGGCACTGTTGCTGCCGGGAGATGAGAAGAAGGCTGCAGAGGAAGAGCGTCTCGCTGGGGTGCGCATCCTGGGGGTGGAGTGGCAGGACGAAATCAGGGTCTCCGGACTGGGCGCAATGCTGGATGCCGTCAGCGCGGCGGGGCTGCAGGTTCCTCTTGAGAAGCGCGCCGCACCGTTCGCGGAGGCAGGCATCCTGCTGGGTGACGCGCTCGCCGAGGCGCTGGGAGTCACAGGCCCCGCCGGCAGCGGTCCGCATGAAGTGACAGTGGTGGCGGCTCGTGCGCAGGCGACTGCGAACGGCCAGCCGCATTTCGATCAGACCCGCACGGCACGCCTCAAGGTGCTCGGGACCTTCAGCAGCGGACACGCCGAACATGACGCTGCTACAGCGGTCATGGACCGGCGTGCCCTCATGGAACTGAAGCATGGCCGCGTGGTGCAGCCGTTCGAAACCGATGGTCTGCACGTCCGCGTGGTGGCGGAGCGCGCTGCTCCCGATGTGGCGGCGGAACTCCGCGCCCGTCATCCGGATCTGGTGGTGCGCAGCTTCGAAGAGGAGCATCGCCCGGAGTTGATGGCCATCGAAGACCAAAAGCGCATCATGCTGATCATCCTTTCATCAGTGATCGTGGTGGCGGCCGTGGCCATTCTCGGGATGGTCTGGCTGATGGTGCGCGAGAAGACGCGCGACATCGGCATTCTGCGCAGCATGGGGCTCGTGCGCTGGCGCCTCGTCACCATGTTTCTCGCCTATGGCAGTCTGCTCGGAATCATCGGAACACTCGCCGGGTTTCTCGCCGGCTGGGTGGTGGCGCTGAATCTCGATGCCGTGATCAGCGCTGCCAGTGCGGCGCTCGGGATCGAGCTTCTGAATCCGGCCGTCTACCACTTCGAGGAAATCCCGGTGCGCTTCGAAGCCGGTTCGCTCCTCAGTGTGGCCGCCATCGCGCTGGTGGCTTCGCTGTTGGCGAGTGTGATCCCGGCGTTGCGGGCTGCGCGTATGCAGCCGGTGGAGTGTCTGCGCTCAGATTGAGCCGCGGCCGCCCGGGGGCCCGAGAACCACGGACCAGAGAATGCCACTCCGGGCATTGCCGGCGAGGAGAGGCTGCCCGCTGGCGACCGCACGGGCAACTGCGACACCTGGTTTGCGTTGACGCCCGTGCGGCGGCTGCGCGGCTTGCACTTGGGCGAGCCTGGTCTTCGCTTCTGCGAGGCTCGCCGCAGCCTGGCGCGCGAGGACCTGCAACTGGGCGATGCTCTCGCGCTGCGTGTCCAGCTCAACGTCGCCAGATTCATCCTCTGCGTCCTCATCCTCGGTCGGATCGGCGCTGCGTCCTCGCTGTCCAGATTCGATGCCTCGTCGCACCAGCGCGGCACGTTGCTCTGCTTCTTCGCGCGCCTTCCGCGCGGCCTTCAGCACTTGGACGACGATCGGGATCGCGATGGCCGCGAGGGCGATGAGGAGTTCAAAGATCTGGCGCTTGGAGCCCATGCTCAGGCTTGCGGTGGTTCGGCAATGTTCTGGCGCATGGAGGTGTCAGCCTCGATGTTCTTCATGCGCAGATAGTCCATCACGCCGAGGCGCCCGCTCTTGAAGGCTTCGGCCATGGCCAGCGGCACTGCCGCTTCGGCTGCGATCTTCTTGGCCTCGTTTTCGGCGATGTCCGCCCGCATCTCGTGTTCGCGGGCGATGGCCATGGCCTTGCGTTCTTCGGCGCGGGCCTGCGCGACGAGAAGGTCCGCCTGCGCCTGGTCGGTCTGCAGTTTCGATCCGATGTTGTCGCCGACGTCGATGTCGGCGATGTCGATGGAGAGGATCTCGAATGCGGTGCCGCTGTCGAGGCCCTTCGCGAGAACGGTCTTCGAGATGCGGTCAGGATTCGCGAGCACTTCCTTGTGATCGTGCGACGAACCAATTGTGGTCAGGATGCCTTCACCCACGCGGGCCACGATGGTCTCCTGCGTGGCGCCGCCGACGAGGCGCGGGATATGCGTGCGCACGGTCACTCGCGCGCGCACGCGCAGCTCGATGCCATTCTTCGCCATGGCAGAGATGACCGTGCGTTCGGAGCCCTTGGACGGGCAATCAATGACTTTCGGATCCACGGAAGTGTGGATGGCTTCGACGACATTGCGTCCGGCGAGATCAATGGCGGCCGCGATCTTGAAGGGCAGGTCGATGCCTGCGCGATCTGCCGCAATGATGGCACTGGTCACGGCTGGCACGTTGCCCCCGGCGAGAAAGTGCGCCTCCAGTTCCTGCGTGCTGATGGTGAGCCCGGCCTGCACGAGACGGATCTTGTTCTGCACGATGAGCGGCGCATTCACCTTGCGGAGGCTCATGCCGACGAGTTGGAAGAGGCTCACCTCGGCGCGCGAGAACAGCGCACGGACATAGAGCGAGAGGTGCTTGAAGAGGAACATGAGGATGAGCAGCGCGACGATGGCGCCGACCACCAGCAACACGATGTCCATCTGGATCCCGTTGGACGTTTGCATGATCTGCATCAGACTTCCTCCTCAAGGGGGGCCACGAGCACGCGCCCGCCTTGCACTGAAACCACGCGCACTGCCGTACCGCTGGAAATGAACTTGCCTGCGGACACTACGTCCGTGCGCTTGCCCTGAATCTCGGCCATGCCGGCTGGGCGCAGATCCGTGACGGCTTTGCCACGGGCCTCTGGCTGAACTCCGGCTTCCATGCCCGGCCCGGCTGCTGCTGGCTGCAACACGAGCGAGCGCCCGAGCGGCGTCTTCGGCAGTACGCGGAAGCCCGTGAAGAGAGCGAGCGGGAAGAGCACCACTCCCAGAGTGACGAAGGTCCAACCCGTGGCCTCTTCCACAGCGAAGGCCTCCACGAGAGCGAGCCCGTAACAACCCGCAGCGAGCAGCCCGAGGAGCCCGAAGCTCGGGATGAGAGTCTCGATCATCACGAGCAGGAAGGCGACGAGCGTGAGCACCGCCGCGAGGATCATGACTTCGCTTCCTCGCACGGGCGCACTTCCACGCGGTTGCCAGCCGTGGCGATGACAATCACGGCCGTTCCTTCGTCGATGAAGCGCCCATCGCTCACCACATCCACTTCATGGCCGGCGAGGAGCGCGCGGCCGGATGGGCGCAGGGTCGTGAGGGCCTTCCCTTGTGTCCCCACAGCGATGGTGACGAAGCCCGTCGGCGTGACGGCACCGAGAGCCGCAGGACTCACTCCGCCTGCAGCCACAGGCTCGAGGATGGGCGGAGCGAGAAAAGCCTGTCGGAAAAAGGGCAGATGGCGCAGCGCAGGGAAGAGCAAGAGTGCCGCCGTGACGGAAGCGATGAGGCTGATGAGGAAGCGCAGGCCGAAACCGCGCACGAGGGCCCAGTCGCCGTCCGAATCGGGAATGGTTTGTTCGAGGAAAGTCTGCCCCGGGAGATGAACCGTGGCGGCGTAGATGGAGAAGAGGATCAAGAGCACACCGGCGACTCCGGCGACACCGAAGCCGGGGAGGATGAGCAGTTCGACGGCGAGCAGCAGCAAGCCGAGGATCAGGAGCCCGGCGGTGATGAACAGCGGGGGACCTTCGCCTCCCTGCAGCATGAACCCGGCGATGAAGCAGACCAAGGCCAGCGCACCGGAGAGCCCCATGCCCGGCGTCTTGAACTCGATGGTGAGGAAGAAGAGTCCGAGGGCGATGAGCAGGATGCCGACGAGCGAATCGCCGAAGCTGAGTCCGAACAGGCTGCGGGGTTCGAGGGCGAGCTTGCGCACCTCAAGGGGCAGCGTGCAGCCGAGGGCCGTTGCAGCATCCTCGCGCGAGAGCGCTTGTGGGAGGAGCAGTCCGGGAATGCCCACGGTGTTGCCGCCGGAACTGAGCACGAGTTCCTGCCCCGCAGCCTTCCAGATGGTGGTGGTCGCACCACTCTCCAGAGGGCCGTCGCGGCGGGAAGAGGAGGCTTCGACGAGTCGCGTCCCGCGTCGATCCTTCAGCAGCAAGAGCTCCCGTTCGGGATGCACCATGGCGTCCAGCAGCGTCAGCGGTGCGAAGGTTCCGTGCGCCGCTGCACTCTTGACGATGCGATCCATGCGATCGTTGAGAGCGCGAGCCTCGCCGCTGAAATCGGCAGCACCGCGAGTGCTGATTTCCGCGCTCGGAGCGGCCACCACTTCAGCACACGCCATGAGCACGAGGGCAGCCGCGCCATGCGCGTGCTCGGGGACATAGCCGACCACGCGCACAGTCCGCTCACGAAGCGCGAACAAGTCGTCCACGACCGCTTCGGCAACTTCGAGCGAACCATGCTGGCTGGTCAGTTCGAGAAAGATGGTCTTTGTGCCATCTGCAAGGAGAGAGTCGCGTTCGCGGCGCCAGGCCTTGAGGAAGGCCTCATCCAGCGGCATCCCGTTGGGAGCAACAGTGCCCTCAAGGTCTGCGGCAGCGGGCATCGCAATCACGCGCACGGACGCTTGCGCGGGCAGCAGAACTGCCGCGAGGAGGAGCAGGCCGAGAATGCGCGCGAGGAACCGTGCCATGAGCGCCACTGCCATGCATCCTATACGCTTTCCGGCGAGAGAGAATGCATGCCCGCAGAGCCGCGCGTCACCTTGAGTCTCACGACCGTCGCGAACGCGGCGGAGGCGGAACGACTTTCACGCGCGCTGGTGGATGAGGGGTTGGCAGCTTGTGTGACGGCGCTCCCCGGGGCGCGTTCGATCTACCGTTGGCAGGGAAGGGTGGAGGCTACCGAAGAGGTGCTGCTGCTCATCAAGCATCCGACCAGCGCGACACCACTCCTTGCGCAACGAGTGCGCGAACTGCACGGCTACGAGGTTCCGGAACTCATCCACTTCGAGGCGACGGGCGGGCTCGAGAGCTATGTCGCGTGGGTTCTGCGTGCCGGCAAAAACGAAGAGAGCCCGCCAACCTCGTGAGGCGGGCGGGCGGCCCTTTCAACGCACCGCGATCACTTCTTCTTTTCGGTGTGCTTGGTGTGCTTCCGGACGCGCGGGCTGTACTTCATGAGTTCGAGCTTCTTGCCCTTCGACTTCTTGCGCAGCGTGTAGTTGCGGTCGCCCGTTTCGGAGCACACGAGGAAGATCACTTCATTCTTGTCCTTGGACTTCTTGCCCATGGGGCGCTCCTTCGGGCCATTTGGCCAGCGGTGGCGCATCTTCTATCAACTGGCCCTGCGTGGTTCAATCAGCGCCATGCGCAACCTCGGTCTTTCCCTCGCCATTCTTGCGGCCTGCTTCACCACGTTGGGCGCTCAGGACATCTCTGATGCCACGGTTCTGGATGCCGTCGCCCGCGGCGCTGCCGTGATTCTCGAAGGTCAGGAGCACTACGACTTCGACAAGGAAGCCGAGGCGCTGAAGGCCGCACGCTCCGAGAAGAAGGCCGCTACGGGAATCCCCGGCTTCAGCAATGGCGCGGAGTGGCCGTACCAAGGCGTGTACCGCGTGGCATCCGGCGCACTGCCTCCGGGGTATCGCGTGGGAGGCAGCTCCATCACGGCCCTCGGGCTGCTCGCGGCACCCGGCTTCGAGAAGGACTCAGCGCGGCAGAAGGCGGTGCTCGCCGCGACGGAGTTCATCCTCAAGGAACTTGCATCCGAGCCGCTGCTGGCCGAGGGCTTCCTCGGGAACTATGACGTGCGCGGTTGGGGACACGCCTACGCCCTCGAGTGGCTTTTGCGCGGGCTCGATGCCAAGGTGTTCACTGGAGACCTCGCCGTGCGCGCGCGGAAGACCGCGGAGAGCCTGGTGAGGATCCTCGAGCGCACAGAGATCGCTGAATCGGGTGGCTGGAACTACTCACGCCGGGGCGCTGACAAGGCGAGTCCGGCGAGCACCTTCATGACCGCTCCAACCTTGCAGACGCTCTTTCTTGCGGAAGCGCGCGGGCTGCACGTGCGCGGCGACGTGGTGGAGCGGGCCTTGAAGACACTTGAAGCTGCGCGGCTTCCGAACACGGCCTTTCAGTACGGGACCGATCCCGCGCGCGCGACCGGCAAGGGCTTCGAGGATGTCGCAGGAGCGTGTGCACGCATGGCGGTTTGCGAATCCACGCTCTTTCTCGCGGGACGTGGCTCGACGGAGCGCGTGCGTGGAGCCGTCAACGCCTTCTTCACACACTGGGAGTGGCTCGAGAAACGGCGCCAGCAGAATGGGACGCACATTCCGCCCTACATGATCGCCCCTTACTACTTCCACTACGCACACACCTACTGTGCACAGGCCATCGAGTTGCTGCCGGAGGCGGAGCGAGCGGCACTCCGCCAGCAACTCCGTGCTCTCTATTGGAAGACCCGCGAACAGGATGGCAGTTGGAACGACCGTGTGTTCGCCCGCTCGAAGCACTACAGCACGGCCATGAGCATCCTGGGATTGATGGCGCCGTCGCTCCCGAAAGTGCCGACCTGGCCTGCCGCAAGCGCGCCCACGAAATGAAGTGACCCGCGTCACCTTGCGGTGCCGCGGGTCATCTTGCCGGGATGGAGGATAGGGGAGTTGAACCCCTGACCCCCACAATGCCATTGTGGTGCTCTCCCAACTGAGCTAATCCCCCAGCTTTTGAAGCGCGCGCATCGTACTCGGGGCGAAGCCTGCTTCAAGCGCGGGCGAGGCGCAGGATGGCACGGCTAGACTTCGCGCGCCATGTCACGCACGCGCCACGCAGCCAGTGCTTCCGCGTCCCGCGTGCTCCTTGCGCTCATTCTCGGGATAGTCCTGCTGGGCGGTGCGCTCGTCCTCGCAGCCCGCGTTGGCCCCACGTCTCTCGATTTTCAGAAGGCACTCGAGGATCAGGCCTCCACGGATCACGCGAAGCTCTTCGAACTCCGCTTGCCGCGAGCGGCCGCGGCCGCGCTCACCGGGGCGGCCCTCACTCTCGCGGGCGTCGTCTTTCAGGCGCTCTTCCGCAACCCGCTCGCTTCGCCCTATGTTCTTGGCGTGAGCAGTGGAGGAGCGTTTGTGGCCGTGCTCGCTTTCAGTGCGGGCGCAGCGTTCGTGGAGCCCTTCGCATTTCTCGGTGCGCTGCTGGCTCTTCTGCTCGCGCTGCTCATCGGACGCGCCGCGGGGGGGACGAGCGATGCCCTGCTGCTCGCGGGTGTGGTCATCAATGCGCTCTTCAGTGCCGCGATCCTGCTGGTGAACGTGTTGGTGGAACCGCGGAACCAGGAACGCATCCTGCGCTGGATGGTGGGTGGCTTCGAACAGCGCTACGAAGCGCTGGAACTCATGGTTGCCGCTGTGTCCGTACTGCTGGCGGCGGGCCTGCATTTCTTCCGGGCGCGGGAACTGGATCTTCTTTCGCTGGGTGAGGGGCTGGCCGCGGAAGCTGGCGTGGATGTGCAGCGCGTGCGCCGCGAACAGCTCGTGGCTGGCACTCTGCTGGCGGCAACGGCGGTGGCCCTCGCTGGTCCCATCGGCTTCGTTGGATTGCTGGTGCCACATCTCCTGCGGGGTGTGGTCGGGCCGGACCACCGGCTCCTGCTCGCCGCGGGCATCGGTGCCGGAGCCGCGTTTCTCGTGTCCGTGGATGTGGCTGCGCAGGTCACCCTCGCAGTGCCACTGCCTGCGGGTGTCGTGACAGCACTTCTCGGAGGGCCGCTCTTCCTGCTCGTGTTCGTGCAGCGCCGCGCGCGGCGGGGGCTCGACGCATGACGGAACTCCGCGTTGCAGACGTCGGATTCGACCGCGACGGGCGCACGGTGCTCGCCGGGGTCGAGTGCGTGGCGCGTTCCGGAACGCTCACCGTCATCGCCGGTCCCAATGGAGCGGGGAAGAGCACGTTGCTGAAGCTCTGTGCCGGTCTGTTGCGACCCTCGACAGGCGAGGTGCTCCTCGATGGAGCGCAGCTCGCGTCGCTTCCGTCGCGTGAACGCGCGCGGCGTGTTGCTCATCTCGCGCAGTCCGGTGTCACCACAGGGCCCTTCACCGTGCGCGAACTCCTGCTGCAACAGCGTTACGCACATCAGGGGTTCTGGCCCTTTGCGACGCAACAGGATGAAATCGCGTGCGAGGGCATGTTGCGTGAAGCGGAGCTCGGAAAGCTTGCCGACCGGAAGCCCTCAGAGCTTTCCGGTGGTGAGCGCCAGCGGCTCGCCCTCGCTCTTGCCATGGTGCGCGACCCCGAGGTGCTCTTGCTCGACGAACCGGCTGCGGCGCTCGACGTGGCCCATCAAGTGACGACCTTCCGCCGCCTCAGAGACTTGGCCGATCGTGGCAAGACCGTGGTCGTCGTGAGTCACGACCTCAATCTTGCGGCAGCGGTTGCGGATGCCATGTTGATTCTGGTTGCGGGCCGCGTGGCCGTTGCCGGAACGCCAGCCGAGGTGCTGCGCCAGGATGTGCTCGAACGCTGCTTCGGTGTGGAGTTCACGGAGTGGAAGCTTGCGGGGTTGCCGTTTCCTCTCCAGTTGCCCCTGCCGCCGTTCCGAGCCGCGCGGCACTGAGCGCCACGCTGCCATCGGAGGTGGCACGGAGCCCGGGGAAGAGTGCATCTTCGCGGGCGAGTTCGCGGAACCATTCCGAGTTCTCGAGACCTGGCTGCGCCATACCCTCGATCAGCCCGAGGATGCGTGCCACATGCGTACACACGCGCTGGCGTGCGTAGTGATCAGATGTGCCCTTGGTGATGATGAAGGCCCAATCGGAAGACTGCAGCAGCAGCAATTCGCGGACGAGCTGGTCCTTTTGTGCAGCGGGAGTCTCTGCATGCGCTTGGTCGAGTGCCCGTGCCACCTGCACCTCGAGTTCCTGCTGTTGCCGGAGCACCCATGCATTGGCGTCGTTCAGCCAGACCTTCAGGTAGCCGTCCTCACCCCATGTGCAGAGGGGTGGATCAGCCACGGCGAAGGGCCGTGCTTCCGTGATGAGCGTGGCGGGCAGCGCGAAAGGTGCCGCGCCGACTCCTGCCGCTGACTGACGGAAGAGTTCCTCGAGGAACCAGGGGCCTTCGTACCACCAGTGTCCGTAAAGCTCCATGTCGAAGGGTGCTGTGAGGACTGCGCCATCAATGCCCGTCGCATCCTCGCCGCGGCGTGTGAGGAAGTGCCGCGCGTGCTCCACGGTGCGTGCGCGCGCGTGCTCCACATTCCACGGAGCCTTCTCGTGCAGCGGCACCTTCCCGGTCACGCGGTGATACTTGAAGCCGAGATTGCGACGCACACCGTCGCGCTTGAGAAAACGGCGTACATACGCCCAGGGCCCGTCGTAGCCGAGATCGCGATAGAGCTCTCGATACTCAGGATCGCCGGGGTAGCCCACTTCATGGGCCCACACCTGACGCGAGGCTTCGGGATCGCGCGCGAAGGCGATCACTCCCGCCGGTAATTCCAGTGGGCGGCGATGATCGTGCGGGACCGGCGGCCAAGCGTCGGCAATGGCATGGGTTTCGAGGACGGTCCACTGGATGCCGTGCTCTGCAAGCAGGCGATCGAGGCCCGGCTCGAAGGCGCACTCCGGCAGCCAGAAGCCTTGCGGCGCAGCTCCGAAGACTTCCTCGAAGAGTCGGCAGCCGAGGGCCACTTGGCGTCTGCGCGCGGCCGCGGTGGCGACCAGCGGCAGCACCGCATGGGTGGCGGCCGAAGCCATGGCCGCGATGCGGCCCTCCCGCACGTGTGCAGCAAAGAGTGCCGGCAGGTCGCCGTCCGCGCTGCGCCAGATTTCACGACACTCTTCCGCGCGTTCGAGATAGTGGCGCGCGGCTGCGGCCTCGGGCACAGAGCCCTTGAGGCGACGCACCTCAAGGCTCGCCAGTTTGAGCCGCGTGGTGAGGTGCTCACCGATCTTCCTCCGCAGCGAGGGTGCGCGAAGCATTTCGAGCAGGGGCGGGGTGAGTCCGACCACGCAGGGTGTCGGAATCGCATCATCTGCGAGGCGCTGGAAAACAGACAGCAACGGAAGATAGGTGCCGCTCACCGCCTCGAAGAGCCAGTCCTCTTCGAGGAACTCTGGATGAGCCGGCATGTGCACCCATGGGAGGTGCCCGTGCAGCACGAGCAGCGTGCGTGCGGGACGGAGCATTCTCAGCCGCGCCGCCTCGGAGTTCTGACCACCGTGCTCTGAAGCAGCTCTTGCCCGCCGCTCGTCAGCAGCCGTGCTCGGTAGCGGGTATCCGGGCGGGTGGTGAAGAAGGCCTGGCGCTCGAGGACGCGCGCAGCGCGGCGTTCGCTGCCGGCGCATTCGAGATCCGTGAGTTCGAGCACGATCTCCGCGTGTTCGGGCAGTGCGAGATCCCACAGCACAGCGAGCGTCTCTGGGTCGCGCGGCATCAAGCGCAGCGAGTTCGCACCGTAGCCCGCGGGCACGTGCGGGAGGATGGGGAGTTCCACTTCGATGGGATCAGGCGGCAGGATGTCGCGCACCCAGCGCGCAGCGCTGCCGTGAATGCGCGCATTGCTGGCCTCGCTGTAGAGGGCTGCGTAGGCCTGTGCAGAACGTTTCCAAGTCCAGTCTTCGCTCATGCCGCGTTGGATGAGTTGGGCGAAGCGTGGCTTGTCAGCGAAGAGCGCGAGTGCGTCCTGGATGCGCGCGAACAGTGCAGCGGCGGTCGGCGCCTCGAAGGCGAAGCCGGTGGCCGTGCCATCGGAGAGAGTGCGCTCTGTGGTGTCCGTGACGGTGTCTGCAAGCCCTCCAGTGCGCCGGACAATGGGAGGCGTTCCGTAGCGCATGCTGATGAGTTGATTGAGCCCGCACGGTTCGCAGCGCGAGGGCATGAGAAAGAGATCGCAGCCGGCTTCGACAAGACTCGCAAACGCGGGGTCGAAAGCGAGGCGCGCCGCAGCACGACCGGAATGGCGTGCCTCGAGAGCGCGGAATCCTGCTTCGAGCCGGGGCTCGCCACTGCCGAGCACGACCAAGCGCACGTCGGCCCGTTGCTGCAGCACGGTATCCATGGCTTCGAGGGCCAGATCGAGTCCCTTCTGGGCTGCGAGTCTGGAGACAATGCCGAAGATGGGGCCGTCGGTGGGAGCAAGGCGCGCGCGCGCGAGCAGCGCATTCCTGCACGCGGTCTTGCCATCCATCCGGTCGACATCGTAGTGATGGGAAAGATGTGGATCGGTGGCGGGGTTCCACACGCTGGTGTCGAGACCATTGGCGATGCCGCAGAGGTCCTGTGCGCGGTGCTGAAGCAGGCCTTCGAGCCCGTTGCCGAACTCGGCGCTCAGGATCTCGCGTGCGTAGGTGCGGCTGACCGTGCTGATCCTGTCGGCGGCGCGCAGCCCTCCGGCGAGGAGATTGCCGTTGCCCGCGTGCAGCAGCACGCCCTCCCGCAAGAGTGCGTCCGCAATACCCGCGCGGCGGAGATCCGCGACGGGGAACACACCCTGATATGCGAGGTTGTGAATGGTCAGCAGCGTGGCTGCCTTCGCCAGCGGGAAGTTCTTCTCGACGCCGGTACGCAGCAGCAGGGCGGCGAGAGCCGTCTGCCAATCATTCAGATGCAGGATGTCCGGCGTGAATCCTGCTGCTGCGGGCACGCGCAAGAGGGCACGTGCGAAGTAGGCAAAACGGAGATGTCCATCGCCATAGCTCCCCGGCTCCACGCCATAGATGGCGTCCTCCGCTTCGAACACGCCGCCGTTCTCGACCAGCAGGATGGGTGTGCCATCGGGAAGCGTGGATTCCAGCAGGTGAAAGGGCCGGTTGCTTCCGGCAAACGGACAAGGCACGTGTTCGGCGATGCGGCGCGCGTTCTTGAGCTTCGGGCGCACGCCCGGGTAGAGCGGCATGACAACACGCACGTCCAAGCCGAGCGCGCGCAGGGAACCGGGGAGTGCACCCGTCACATCCGCGAGACCGCCAGTCTTCGCGAGGGGATGAACTTCGGATGCGGCGAAGAGGACCAGCATGAGGCAGAGTGTAGCCGTGCTGCTACGATCGCCACGGACGGAGTCTTGCGATGAGCCTGATCAAATTCCATCGCGTCCTCATTGTGACCTTCATTCTCATGTGCGGCGTTCTTGGCTGGGTGCTCTGGCAGCGCTGGGACAAGCATGGCGCCACGACGGACCTCGCTGGAGCCGTAGGCTCGGCCGTGGTGGGCATCGGCTGTGGTTTTTATCTGCGCACCGTGGGCCGGAAGCACCCGAAGATCTGACCCGGCAAGGTCGATTTTTCCCGGCAACAGCCGTGTTTCGCTGTGTCAAGCGAATGGAGCGGCATAGAGCTGGATTGTGAAGCATCTTTCCTTCGATGAGTTTCCTGAGGTAGTCTCGTCAGTACGGCGATTGACTCCGAATCCCGTTCCCCATCCTGCCTGGAGACGGCCGTGGACAAGAGTTCCCAACCCATCATCTGGTTCAAAGACCTGAAGCGCGACGATGCGGCCCTCGTGGGCGGCAAGGGCGCTTCCCTCGGTGAGATGTTCGGTGCGCTCGTGCCCAAGGGGGTGCGCGTGCCGGATGGCTTCGCGAGCACGGCCAGCGCCTTCCGAGCGTTCGTTTCGGCCACTGTGCCGGAGCGCTTCTTCGAAAGCGTCGAGGACGACGGCCACGTGCAGGGGCTGCGGATGCGCGTCGCGCGTGCGCGCACGCTCGCGGATGCACTGCACGCCTGCTTCCAGGATGCGGTGGTCAAGGATCACCTGGAGATGCACGCTCGTGCCGCGTACGCGCGTGCCCTCGTGGTGGCGACGCCGGTCCCGACGGACATCGAGACAGCGCTCGCTCACGGCTATGCAGAACTCTGCCGCCAGTACGGACCAGAGGTGGATGTGGCCGTGCGCTCATCCGCAACCTGCGAAGACAGCGCCATCAATTCCTTTGCCGGCCAGTGCGAGTCGTACCTCAACGTGCACGGCGCGGCGAGCGTCGTGCTGCACTGGAAGCGCTGCGTTGCGAGCCTCTTCACCGAGCGCGCTGTGAGCTACCAGATCGAGCGCGGCATGGACCCTCTCGCCGCGGCGCTCGCCGTGGTGGTGATGAAGATGGTGCGCTCGGACCTCGCCACCAGCGGTGTGATGTTCACGCTCGACCCCGAGAGCGGCCACCGCGGCGTGATTCACATCTCGAGTTCCTACGGACTCGGCGAGCTCGTGGTGCAGGGCAGCGTTTCACCGGACACGTTTACGGTCTGGAAGGAAGGTCTGCGTCGGCACAAGCTCGCCATCGTGCACAAGACCCTCGGCGCGAAAGACCGGAAGATGGTCTATGCCGTGCAAGGTGGTGCAAGCACGGAAAGCGTGGACGTGCTTTCCGCCATGCGCCGCGCCTGGTCCCTCAAGACCGAGGAAGTGCTCGACCTCGGACGCATGGCTCTCATCATCGAAGCGCACTACGGCCAGCCCATGGATATCGAGTGGGCCAAGGATGGTCGCACAGGCGATCTCTTCATCGTCCAGGCACGCCCGGAGACGGTGCACGCGCGCAACAGCAGCAACAAGCTCGAGCGCTGGAGCATGGATGGGACGCTGATTCGAGAGCTCACTGCAGGCGGCAAGCGCGTGCTGGCTGGCCAGGCGGTGGGCACGCGTATCGGTTCAGGGAAGGTGCGTGTCTACGACAGCTACGAAGAGGTGATTCTCCGCAAGCGCGCGCTCAGAAACCGCATCCTGAAGGGGGAGGCGCTGGAAGACATTCCTGTGGAGGAGCGCGTCTTCGACAAGGGCGACGTCCTGGTCACGAGCATGACCACCCCGGACTGGGAGCCGATGATGAAGGAGGCCAGCCTCATCGTCACGGAGCGCGGCGGGCGCACCAGCCACGCCGCCATCATCGCCCGCGAATTCGGCATTCCGGCCATCGTGGGTGCCGAGAAAGCGACCAGCGTTCTGAAGGCTCTGGAGCCCGTCACGGGTTCCTGCGCCGAGGGCGAGATCGGCGTGGTCTATCGCGGCTTGCACCCCGTGCATGTCGAAGAAGTGGATCTCGGTGAGCCGGTCCAGTTGAAGACCAAGATCAACCTGAACGTGGGCTTTCCGGACAAAGCGCTCAGGGATGCGTTGCTTCCGGCGGACGGCGTCGGTCTGGCGCGCATCGAGTTCATCCTCACATCGGAAGTGGGCATTCACCCGCTCGCGCTCGCTTATCGCGAGGAACTCTGGCACTTCCACGACACCGGCGAGATCATGCCCGAGATCGCGGCCTTCGCGGAGCGCATCAAGGAGGAGCCGCAGGAAGAGCTGCGCGGGCTTCTCGGTGCCATCGACCGGCGCACCGCTGGCTATGCCGACAAACGCGAGTTTTTTGTGGATCGCCTCAAGATGGGTGTGGGGCTCATTTGTGCCGCATTCCATCCCCGTCCGGTGCTGGTGCGCCTCTCCGATCTGAAGAGCAACGAGTATCGCGAGTTGCTCGGTGGGCGCATCTTCGAGCCTCAGGAAGAGAATCCCATGATCGCGTGGCGTGGTGCATCGCGCTATGTCGATCCGCGCTTCCTGCCGGCCTTCGACATGGAATGCGAAGCCCTGCGCTGCGTGCGGCGCGAACTCGGGCTCGACAATCTGCAGGTGATGGTGCCGTTCTGCCGCAGCCCCGAGGAGGGGCGTGACGTGCGCCGCCTCATGGACGATCGCGGACTTGCGCCGGAAACAGGTGTGCCCGTCTATCTCATGATCGAGCTTCCGAGCAACGTCATCGAAGCGGAGGAGTTCATCGCGGCCATGCGCCTTGATGGCGGCAGCATCGGCAGCAACGACCTCGTGCAGACGGTGTACGCCGTCTCGCGTGACGACCTCGAACGCTATGCCTACGCGGTCGATGCGCGGAGTTCCGCGGTGAAGAAGATGATCCGCGAGGCCGTGCGGGCGTTCCGTGAGGCGGGTCTGCCCATCGGCATCTGCGGCCAGGCGCCTTCCGATTTCCCCGACGAAGTGCCGCCCTTCCTCGTGGAGTGCGGCATCACCTCCATCAGTGTCACACCCGACACCGTGATGGCGGTGCGTCAGGCCGTGACCAAGGCCGAGGCCAAGCTCTCCGAGGGAGTCCAAACCGGCGCCAAGCTGCGACTTTGAGACCGAGTCGCCGAACCAGTTGACGTTGCAACGCCGGGTCGACGCAGGCTATTCTTCAAGTGCCCGGAGCAGCAGCCATGATCCGCATCCAATCCATTGTCCGCACGACAGGGTTCGTGCTCGCAGCGCTGGCGAGCAGCGTTGCTTTCACGTCAGGTCCTCCGGCCGGTTTCACCGGTGGCGGAGGCGAGTCGAGTTGCGTCGCGTGTCACTCGGGAGGCACGGTCAACAGTGGGCCTGCGGTCTTCGTGACCGGTGGCGCCGCGAGTGTCGCCTTCACAGGCTCGGCACTGGTCACGGCGGCGTTCACCACCACACCGAGCATCAAGCACGGGTTCCAGTTCTGTGTGCGTGATTCCGCCAACGCTCTCGTGTCCGGCTGGTCGGTGAACAACACCACGGTGCAGAAGACCGGCAGCTTCCATGTGAACCACCTGGCTGCAGGAACCTCGCTGACGGGTTGGAATGCGACCCTTGCTCCCAGCGCACTGCCTGCCGGTCCTCTTTCCGTTTACGCCGCAGGGAATCAGACGAACAACAACAATGCTCCGAGCGGGGACCTCATCTACACGACGAGCCACAAGATCTACCAAGCCGGTCTCAGTGCTGCGGCCAGTTGGCCGCTCGGGTCGCTGCAGACGTTGAGCCTCTCGGCACCGACGCGTCCGAGTGACAGCTATGTGCTCGCGCTTTCAGAGCTCTCGGGCAGCACGAGCCTTGGCGGCGTGTTCACGGTGCCGGTGAATCTGGCAGGCATGTTCACGCCGCTCGCATGGGACCCGGCCTTCAGTCCCTTCTTCATGAACTTCATCGGGACGCTGGATGTGGCTGGCAGCGCCAGCGCGGCCATGTTCATCCCGGCTTTGCCAGTGCTCAGCGGGATGACGATGCACTTCGCCTACGCGACGGTGAATCCGTCCACACTGGCCGTGACGGAGGTCTCCAACGCTGTGGACCGCACGCTCTGAGCCTGCTGCTCGCGCGCTCAGATGAGCGCGGCGCAGCGGGGCGGGACATCCGCCGGGCCGGGGTTCTTGGCGAGGCGGATGGTCAGGTCGGCCATCTTCGAGACGACCCAGGTGAAGGTCTCTGGCGTCAGGCTGTTGGCATCGAAGTCCGGTGAGGTATTCATGAAATCGATGGCGTAGGGCACACCATCCCGGATGGCGAATTCCACGGTGTTCATGTCGTAGCCGAGAGCTTCGTTGAGCAGCTCGCCTTGCCGGAGCATCAGCGCCTCGAGATCCGCGCCATAGTTGAAGTGAGCCTTCGAGTAGCGCTCGTGGTGCGGCATGTCCGGGTTCCACGGCGCGATCTTGATGTCCTTCTTGCCGATGCAGACGAGGCGCGCGTACGCATCCCAAGTGATGCCTTCCTGCAGCATCATGAGCGTCTGACCGCTCTTGTTGTAGTTGTGCAGGAGTTCGTCCATGTTCGAGCACTTGAAGACGGATTTCCAGCCTCCGCCGTGAGTGGGCTTGAGGTAGCAGGGCCAGCCGCTGAAGGAGGCGACTTCCTCCCAGTTCACCAGCAGCATGTTGGTGAGACTCTCGGGAGAGATGTCCTCCACGTACGCGCGCTGTGGCAGCACCATCGAGCGCGGCACGGCGATGCCGAGCTTGGCCGCGAGGCAGGTGCCGAAGTACTTGTCATCCGCGAGGCGCCAGAACGGATTGTTGATGATGCGCGCGCCCTCGAGGGCCTGCTGCTTCAACCACGTCTGATAGAAGGGCACCTCGTGGCTGATGCGGTCCACGATCACGTCGTACTGCCGCGTGTTGGCTGTGGAACCAAACGCAATGCGTGCTTCTTCTGCGACGACGCCGGTGTTACGTCGATTGACCTCGGCGATGAAAGCGGCGGGGAAAGTGCGTTCACGGCCGTGCAGGATGGCGATGCGCTGAGTCATGGGGTTTCCTTCGGCGCGGACCTTAGCACTCCGGCTTATGCTCGCGGGGCCGGCAGGCCCGGCAGGAGTTGATGATGCTCATGCGCACGCTGGTGCTCTTCATGCTCGTGGCTCAGCTCTTCGCTCAGGAACCACTGCGGCCATGGACGCCTGAAGATTTCTCGGGGCTTGTCACGGTGGAGGGCGCCGAACTCTCCGCCGATGGACGGCTGGCACTCTTCGAGATCAGCCGCCCCGATGTGAAGCAGGACCTCCGACGCACGAGTCTGCATCTCTCGCGTGATGCGGAAGAGCCACGCCAGATTCTCTTCTCCCATGAAAGCTGCGGCGGCGGGCACATTGCGCCGGATGGCTCTGCCATCTCATTCCTCTCACAGCGGATGCCCGCAGCAGGTCAGGGGCCGGAGGATGCCGAGGATGCGGACACGGACGAGGAGCGTCCGGACCAACTCTGGTTGCTCCGCCTCGATGGAGGCGAGCCCCGATGTCTCTCTTCGTTCCCGCTGGGTGTCAGTCGCGCTGAATGGGCGGGTCCTCGAGCACTGCTTGTCGTGGCCCGCGAGCGGAGAAGTGCGCGCGAAGTGGAAGAGAAAGAGGCCCAAGATGAATCGGTGGTCGTGGAAGGCGCATCCGAGTGGGCCGCTGCATCCGAGCATGTGTTCCGGATCGAACTCGATGCGGACTTCGTTGTGTCGAAGATCAGGCGCCTCACGGATCAACCGGGACGGATTGCCGGTCTGGAAGTCGCCCCTGACGGTTCGCGTGCAGTGCTGGTGCGCATCACTTCTCCTCAGCATGAGGTGGATGAACGCGATCCGCCTGTGGTGACTCTGCTCGACACCAGCACCGGTGCGGAGCTGACGCTCTTCGCCGAGCGCAAGAACAGGCCGCTCGAATTCTCGTGGCAGCCGGACAGCCGTGCTTTCTTCGCGCTCATGCCGCGTTCGACCGAGGATGGCGCCAGCACCGCGGCAGTGCTGGATCTCGTGCGCTGGCAGGACCGCAAGGTCGAAGCCCTCGATCTCGGCTGGGAGGCTGGCGCACAACCAGGATCACTCGCAGCCCTGAATGATGGTTGTCTCGTGATCCTCATGCGCGGCTGTGTTCCGCGTCCCGTGCGTGTGCGCCATGGTCTCGCGACCGCGTTGGTGGAGGATCTGGGCGCGGAGGTGCCGGGGCACATTCATCATTGGGTGCGTGCGCGGGATGCGTCGCGCGTGATGTTTGTCGAGGGCACGGCCATGCAGCCGGATCGGTGGCATGTGGCAGAACTCGGCGCATCAACATTGAGCGCAGCGCGACTGGTCTTTGAACCGCACTCGGAACTCACGCAGCGCCGCTTCGCGGACGCGCGCGTGATCCAGTGGATCGGCGCCGCAAAGGAAGGCGTGGAAGGCATCCTCTTCTCGCCTCCGGATGCCGGCACGAAGCCGCTGCCTCTCATCGTCATGCCCCACGGCGGCCCCTTCGCTCTCGATTACGACCGTTTCGAGGAAGGCTACGCCTACGCGCCGCAGCTCTATTGCCAGCGCGGAGCGCGCGTGCTCTACGTGAACTACCACGGTTCGTCGGGCTACGGACTCGCGTTTGGTGAGTCCATTCGCGGGCGCAATTACGAATTGGAGTTGGAGGACATCCTCGCGGGCGTCGAGGCGCTCGTGCAGGACGGGCTCGTGGATGCGAACGCTCTTGCCGTGGGCGGCTGGAGCAACGGCGCCATTCTTGCGACGGCGCTTGTGAGCATGGCCGATGTGTTCGCGCCGCGCTTCCACCTCCGCTTCAAGGCCTGCATCGACGGTGCGGGGGATGTGAACTGGACCAGCGATTACGGCAACTGCGCCTTCGGGCCGGTCTTCGATGACTTCTACATGGGCGGGCCACCGTGGAAGCGCGCTGCCGACTACATCAGGAAGTCGCCGCTGTTCCACGTGGAGAAGGTGACCACACCGACGCTCATCTTCTTCGGCACGGAAGACACATCCGTTCCCACGGAACAGGGCCATGAATGGCATCGCGCTCTGCAGCAGCTCGGCAAGGCACCGGTGCGCTTCATCCTGTTTCCCGGCGAGGAACACGGGCTCAGAAAGCCGAACTCTCAACTCAGGAAACTGCGCGAGGAAATGGTCTGGATGGAGCGCCACTTCTTTGGTGCGGCCGTCGACAGCCCACCGCTCGCGAAGGGCTCGCCGCTGGAGTTGTTGCTCGCGCAGCAAGGGCGCGCGAGCAGCGTCCTCGGCCTGCCTATGCAGGGCGTGCTTGCTCCCGAGACAGTGTCGTACGAGGGCCTCGCTGTAGGCGTGCATGAAGTCACTCTCGCACAGTGGCAGTCGGTCTTCCCGGACCGGCAGATTCCGCCGGGGCGCGAGAATTGGCCCGTGACGGGCATCACGGAAGAGGAGGCCATGGAATACGCCGCGCGCCTCACGCAGCGCACAGGGACAGCTTGGCGGCTGCTCACGTTGGATGAACAGGAAGCGCTCCCGCGCGGGCCGGATGAGAACAACCTCGCCTGGTGGGCAGGCTTCGAACCCGCACCCGCGGAAGCACGTGCGCTGAGAGAACGCATCGAGGCGCTGCCGGAACGCGGAGCCCCCCCGCTCCTCGAAGCGGCGGGTTCACGCCGCGGCGGTGTGTTCCACACAGCGTCCAAGCCCGCGCTCATTCATGATGCGGGCGGCAATGCTCAGGAATGGTGCCTCGCGGCCGACGGAGGCACCTGCCTCGCTGGTGCGAGCGCCGTCACCGTGCTGGACATCACCGGTCAGGCCGAGATCGCTCCGTTGCGCTGGACGGGCCTCCGCGTGGCCATGGCCGGGCCCCCAGCGCAACCGCGCTGAGCCGAAGCGCGCAGGAACGACCTGCGCGCTACAGATCCCCGTGCTGTGCCCAGGCGCCCACGCAGTGATCCCGCTTCGCAGAGCCGCTTGGATGCACTTGAGAACTTTGCCCAACGGGACTCAACGTGTAGCGAGCGCACACTTGTTCTGGCGAGTTGGCTGGTGCTCAATTGCAAGTGAATGCCGCTGGCACGAATCCACTGACGCCACCCGGGTTGGTGATGGAGACCCACAGGGTTGTGATCGTTCCCGCTGCATGTGGTGGTGCAGTGCAGGTCAGCAGTCCTGAATTCTGGAAGGTCACAGCAGTCGCGGCTGAGAACCCGAACATCACCGCAGCCGATGGGTGAAAATTGGCTCCACGTTTGGAAACGACGGTGCCCCCGGCAGCAGGTCCACTATTCGGAGTCACAGAACTGATCGATGGCGCAAGCCACGTGAACTGGCCGCTCCATGTTCCTGCCGTGGTGCCTGGATTGGTGACGACGACGCGACCGGTTCCGGCGGCATGCTCAGGTGCCGTGAGGTAATGACCCATTGATCCAAGACAGCGACATTTGCGGCAGCATCGCCGCCGATGGTCACCGTTGCACCCGGCATGAAACCATCACCAAAGATGGCCAGAGCTTCTCCGCAACTGGTGAGAGCCGTCGCTGGGAGGACCGAGTTGACTACGGCAACCGACGACACCAGCTGCGTGTCAACGGGGAGCGTGGTGGCCGCCAGCGGCGCCGAACTCGTTGGATTCGGCCTGAGAGCTGCCCCAGTGAGGGTGATCCCGACCAAGCCAGTCACGTGCGGTACCACGCCCAGCCCAGGCAGCGATGTCACCGGGAGGCTCCCTGTCATGCGGAGATCGAACGCGTAGAGCGCGCCGGACGCTATTCCCATGAAGCAGCCCACATCCCAGGAGAGAGTGCTCCCAATGACGCTTGTCGATGGCGCGGTGGCATCCAAGCCCGTCATGGAGAGGCCCGGGACAAATTGCGGTATGGACTGTGAGGAGTCGATCCCGAGGCCCAGCTGGCCATCGGTGTTCTGGCCCCATCTCTTGACACGTCCGTTCCCGAGGACGGCGCTGGAAGAATATGAGTTCGGGCCACCCGCGCTGAGCGTGAGCACATTGCTCAGAGTGGTTGGCGGAATGAGCTGAGGAGCGGCCGACATATTGACGGATCCCCCGAAGCCTGGCTGCCCGACGGTGTTGCTGCCCCAAGCCTTGATGGTGCCATCGAGTGGTTCGCGCCTGCTGCAATGGCCACTACATCGCTCAAGGAGGACTGGGAAATGAGCGATGGAAATTGTTGGTTGATCGCGTTGTTGATTCCCAACTGCCCATTATCGTTCTTGCCCCAAGTCTTCACCATTCCGATTCCGAGCAAAGCAAGGCTGTGGTTTTGACCGGCCGCTATGGCAACGACGCCACCAAGGTTTGCTGGCGGGATGAGTTGTGGCGTTGATTGATCAGTTGTGTGACCCAGTCCCAATTGGCCTAAAGAGTTGGTGCCCCAAGATACCACAAGGTCTGCAGTGTGGAGAAGCTTGTGTTGCCTCCCAATCCACGCGCGCCATTACTGTTGTTGCCACAAGACTGAATCTGACCAGTGGGGAGCACCACCAGCATGAAGTTGCTTCCCATTGCGATGCGGTTTGTGAGGTGTGGTGTCTGCGCCGAGACCGGCGCGACCAGAAAGTTGAGCAAGAATAGTGCCGCGAAGGTGAGCCATGAATTGCGCGCCCCTCTAGCGCTGCGGATTGGCACCAGACCATTGGCCAACTTGAGACTCGAGACTCGAATCATGATTCGTACTCCTGCTGTTCTGAAACGGCTTGCGCACGACCGCTCTGAAGACACTCGCGCGTCAGCGTGCTACGTGTCATGCATACTATGCACGTGGCCTGAGATGCGTGCAGAAGAAGCACTCAACAGCAGGCGCAGGAGTTGACTGCGGTCGATCCATCGCGCCCTTTCAGGTGCTGACGGGTGCCTCGTGGCCGAAGCCAAACCAGATCTGCCCGGCCCGCCACGTCTCCGGTGATCGCGTTGGCCGGGCGTTCAGCGGCGGCGGAGGAAGAGGACGGATTCTCTTGGCGCGACATGGGTGAGGGCGCCGAGGCTGCGGCCGGATTCACGCAGTGCGCGCGCGACGATGATCTTCTCCACGCGGAAGCCGCGCTCTTCCGCGAGAGCGGCCGCCACGAGATCGCTCGGCACATAGACGCGTTGGTGATCCGTGCCTGCAATGTTGAACCAGCAGGGCGCCTTGGGCTTCATGACGCGCGCGAGTTCATCGAGAACACGAGCAAGATCGGTGAAGTAGCTCGCGAGTTGGCGTGCGCGAGCGGGCCCGGAGCGTTCGAACGCCTCGCGTGAGATCTCATCAATCACTGGATGGAGTGCCGTGCCGCCGCGCGAGGCAGCGATGTTGCGCGAGGCACGCAATTGCGAGCGCCGCTGGCGCCCCTTGCCACCGTCTTCATGCAAGCGCTGGATGCGCTCGTTGATGCGCGTGTAGTCATAGCGGCTCAAGTACGGCGGGCTGGTGAGCACTCCCGCGATGGACCCTTCTGCCAGCGGCAACGCGCGGGCGTCCGCAGCGAGGACCAGAGCGCGGCCTGACAATGTTGTGCCAGAATCTTCACGCATGAGATCCAGCAGCGAGCGCACGTCGGGCGCTACCCCGTCCTTCTGCCGGCCCTCACCGTCCACCGTGCGCGCAGCCGCACACAGCACCGCTGCCTTGTGCCCGGGATGCGTCGCTTCGCGCATGAGCTGTGCGTGATCACGCAGGGGATCGAGCCCTTCCCAGTCGGGTATGGCTCCGAGCATGCGCGCGCTGGTGAGGAAGGCGAGCGCGGAAAGCACTTCCACCGCGATGGCATCGCGGCCGCTCCGAGCACATTCGATGGCGACAGTGCCGCTGCCGCTGAAGGGATCGAGAACCGGGCCGTCGGGCAGACGTGCTTCGGTGAGAAAGCGTCGCACGAACTCGGGTGCGAAACCCTGACGATAGCGAAACCAGCGATGGAAGGGTTCAGCGCGCGCGCCGTGCGCGGTAATGAGCGGCACGAAATCGGCATCCTCGAAGAGCAGATCGTCGAAGCGTTCCTCAAGCTCCACGCGGACGGCAGCGGCGGCCTTCTGATGGGCGCGTACGGCACCCTTGCGTTGGCGTGGCATGTCAGGCCTTCCTTCCGGCACGGAGCGCGCGCCGCGCGAGGAGGATGCCGAGCACCCCCATCACGGCACCGATGGCCTGTGCCTGCGTGATTCCGGGAGGGGCCTCGCCCGGCGTTGCGGTTCGGTTGTCCCAGAGCGCACCCGGCACATCGCCGCGGAAGAACTCGGTGGCGATGCGCGAGATGCCGGTGAGCAGAAGCGTGAGTCCGAAGAGGAACCCCGGCGCGAGGCTCCGGCGCGCGGACCAGAGCCAGAGGAACGCGAAGATGAGGAGGTTCGCCGCCGTTTCGTAGAGCTGCGTCGGGTGCACCGGCACGTCGCGGAGGCCCATGCCGCCTTCGAAGGTGACGGCCCATGCGGAATCCGTGCGGCAGCCATGGCAGCAACCTGCGAGGAAGCACCCGAGTCGACCAAAGGCGTGGGTGAAGGGCAGGAACAAGCCGAGGAGATCCTCGGCTTGCAGCAGTGGCACGCGCTTCCAGCGCAGGGCTCCGATGGTGGCGGGGATGACCAGCAGGATCGCTCCGTAGTAGACAAAGCCCGCGCCGCCGCCTCCGCCCGTGCGCTCTTCGGGTAGGGCCATCACCCACCAGAGGCCCTTGCCGCCGATGAACGCACTGAGGCCGATGACCACGAAGAGGAACGGGAAGGCCTCGATGAAGGCGCGCATGCCCGTCTGTTGCGCGCGGTGCAGCGCGAGGAACACGGCGAGCAAGACGCCGAGCCCGATCATGGCGCCATAGCCATGGATCTTCACGAAACCGAGGTCGACGAGCACCGGTGCCACGCTGCGAGCCTAGCCCCCGCCTCCATTCTCCGGAAGGCGCGCTGATATGGTGCGCGCATGACTGCACCCCTCCGAGATCTTCGCGGCTTCCTTGCAGCGCTGCGTGCGCGCGGGGAGTTGTTGGAGATTCATGCGGAGGTGGACCCCGACCTCGAGATGGCGGAAATCCACCGTCGCGTCATCGCCGCCGGAGGACCTGCGCTGCTCTTCCACCGCGTGAAGGGAGCGGCGTGTCCCGCGGTGAGCAATCTCTTCGGCACCAAGACGCGCATTGATCTTGCTTTTGGGCGTGAACCAGGAGCGTTCATCGAGCGGCTTGCAGCCCTGCCGAAGACACTCCTGCCGCCCACGCCCGCGGCCCTCTGGAAGGAACGCGCTCTGCTCTGGAAGCTCTTCCGTACGCGTGTGAAGACCGTCCGAGCAGCGCCGGTCATGGAAGTGGACGAGCAGCCAGCCCTCACGCGCCTCCCCGCCACGCGTTCCTGGAGTCTGGATGGCGGACGCTTTTTCACGCTGCCCTTCGTGCTCACCGAGCCGCCCGGTGGTGGGCCTGCGAATCTCGGGCTCTATCGCATGCAGGTCTTTTCGGACCACGAGACCGGCATGCATTGGCAGATCGGCAAGGGCGGAGGATTCCATCACCACGCTGCGGAAGCGCTCGGCCGCGCTCTTCCCGTCAACGTGCATCTGGGCGGTCCACCCGCGCTCATGCTGGCTGCCATCGCGCCTCTGCCCGAGAATGTGCCCGAGCTCCTGCTCGCTGCTGCGTTGCAGGGCGGTCAGATGCGCATGGCGCGCCGGGCTGATGTGCCGCTGCCCTTCGCAGCGGATGCCGAGGCGGTGCTCATCGGGCATGTGCCCAGTTGCGTGCGCCGTCCCGAAGGCCCCTTCGGCGACCACTACGGCTATTACTCGTTGCAGCACGACTATCCCATCTTCAGCGTGGAGCGTGTGCTGCGCCGCCGTGACGCCATCATTCCGTTCACGGTGGTCGGCAAGCCGCGCCAGGAGGACTTCTTTCTCGGCGACTATCTGCAAGGGCTCCTGAAACCGCTCTTCCCGCTGGTGATGCCCGGCGTGCTGGATCTCTGGTCTTACGGCGAAACGGGCTATCACGCGCTCTCTGCGGCGGTCGTGCGCGAACGCTACCGGCATGAGGCCATGATGTCGGCATTCCGCATTCTCGGTGAGGGCCAGCTCTCGCTCACCAAGTTCTTGCTCGTGCTCGACAAGCCGCTGGATCTCACGGACTTCAAGCAGGTTCTCACGCACGTGCTCGAACGCGCAGACTTCGCGACCGACCTCTTCATCTTCTCGAATCTCTCCATGGACACGCTCGACTATGCGGGGCCGCGAGTGAATGAAGGCTCGAAAGGAGTGCTGCTCGGGGTTGGCGAACCCAAGCGGAAACTGCTCGCGCACTTTGAGGGCACACCGCCTGCGGATGTGGAGGTCGCGGTCTTCACGCCCGGATGTCTGGTGGTTTCAGGAGGAGGTTGCGCGCCGGAGGAGCTTGCGCGTCATCCAGCCTTCAAGAACTGGCCGCTGCTGGTGTATGTGGACCATGCCTGCGCAGCGGCAAAGAGCAGCATGAATTTCCTCTGGACCTGCTTCACCCGCATGAACCCCGCGAGTGACATCCACTCGGCGTCGAGCCGCATTCACGCGGGACACATCGTGCGCGAGGCGCCGCTGATCATCGACG
Organism: Planctomycetia bacterium; assembly: GCA_005790545.1. Classification (GTDB taxonomy): domain Bacteria; phylum Planctomycetota; genus SXUL01. The sequence continues at coordinate 67,905 of SXUL01000086.1, forward strand.
CACGCATGAAACGGGACTATCCGGACGAGCTGTTCTGCGACGAGGCGACGGACCGGCGGGTCAGCGCGCGGTGGAAGGAGTACTTCCCGGATCGCACACCCGCCATGGGTGACAGCGCGCGCGCCCATCTCGATTGAGGCCGACAAGCGCGAGGAGCGCCAGCCCGCGGCGGCGGCGCTGCGCGCTCAGTTCAGCCACAGTGGGCGGCGGCTGGCGGCAAGGGGCAGAGATCAGGGCGTGTAGATGAGCGCGTTGTTGTAGGTGATCAGAGCTGCGTCCACGCCGCCCGCGAGAAGATAGGTCCCATCGGCCAGCAGCGTGCAACTGTGGTTCATGCGCGTCGCAGGCAGGGGATTGAGCGTCGTCCAGCCTCCGCCTTCGGTGAAGCGGAAGACGGAGTTGTGAGCCGTGAAACTGGCCAGCGTTCCGGTACCGCCGCCGGTCACGAGCAATTGGCCTGCGGGCGTCATCGCTTCACCCGGCAGCACCGTTGCAATCGGCATGACAGGCCCAGCGCTCCACACACCACTGGTGTTGCGGATCTCCGAGGTTGCGGCCGCCGTCAGGAAGGTTCCAGCCGCGCCGCCAGCCATGAGGACATTGCCGGAAGGCAACACCTTGAGCAACGGCTTCAGACGACTCGACACGATGTTGCCAGAGGCTGTGAAGGTATTCGTGGCGGGATTGAACAGCTGCGTGGAGTTCGTGAATGTCGGCAGCGCCGTGACACCGAGGTTGATGCCGCCATTGATGCCGCCCACGAGGAGCACGAGCCCGTTCGGGAGTTTCACGGCTTCATGCCCGAGGCGCTTGGTGCTCATGACCGGGCCGACGCTGAACGTGTTGGTGGCGGGATCAAAGATCTCGGTGGTGTTGAGAGCCGACGAGAAAACAGTGATGTAGTTGCCCGCTGAAACGATGGCGAAGATGGTGTTGCCGCCGGCGAGAAGAACCCGGCCGTCATTGAGCAGCGTTGCAGTATGTGCCGCGCGCGGACCGGACATGTTGTTGGCCGTTGGCGTGAAGGTGTTGGTTGCCGGATTGTAGATTTCGGCCGTGTCCCAGTTGTTGATGGCGATGCCATCCAGCCCACCGGCGATGAGAATGCGCCCGTCATTGAGCTTGGTCGCGGAATGCAGCACGCGTGGCAAAGAGAGCGGCGGCACTGGCAGGAACGTGCGTGTGTAGTGATCGTAGAGGGTGCAGTCGGAGGTTGGCGTCGGGGCGAGAATGGGACCGCTGCCGCCGCCCGCGATGAGCGTGTAGCGCGTGTCGTTGAGACGGGTTGCAGTCTGCAGCCCGCGCCAGACGCTCATGAGTCCGAGTGCCGGATTGGTGGAATCCGGCATGGCGAGTTGCACGCTGGCGGGATTGCTGAGGCCGAGACCACCCGGCGCTGCGGAATCGAAAGTCACGAGCTGGGAATAGATGGTGAGACCTTGCAATGCAGGAGCGAGCGGCAGCGGGAAGGAAAGAGGCAGGCTTCCCGTGGCCGGAATGACCAGCCCCGTGCTGGGCGTGTCGATGATGGCCGCCAGTGCGGGGGTCGCCGCGAGGCACACACTGCCGCCGAAGAGCGGGATCGAGCCCGGGGCCATGTCGATGTAGAGCCAGAAGGGAGCGAGCGCACCACCGCCAAGGGTGCAGTCCATGTTCGTGCCCAAAGCCTGGCGCCCGAAGGCGAGGCTGGCGGCTCCATTGCCATTGCAGCCTTGAGCGGGCGTGAGTTGGCCGAGAACGAGGGCAACGACGAGGACCGAGACACTGCGCATGGCGGACTCCTTGATGGAGCGCGCATCCTAAGGGCAGTGCAGATACGGCGGGGAAGAATCATTCCGGGAATGTGGGCATCCGGCCGAGGTCCGCTGCCGTGCGCCACTTCTGACGTTGAGCGATTTTCGCCGCGGGGCTAGGCTCGCGCCGATGCTGGCCGACGAAGCAGGAACGCCATGGTGCACGCGCGAGGAGCTCGAGGCGCGGGAGGAGGGGGCCCTTGCGCCCTGGGCATCGCGCGCGAGCCAGAGCCGGGGCCGACGTGTTCCCGAGCAGCCCGATGTGCTGCGCACGGAATTTCAGCGCGATCGCGATCGCGTGTTGCACTGCACCGCGTTCCGGCGTCTCATCGGCAAGACGCAGGTGTTTCTCTCTGATGCCGGTGATCATTACCGCACGCGCCTCACGCACAGCCTCGAGGTCAGCCAGATCGCGCGCTCGCTCGCGCGGGCTTTGCGCGCGAATGAGGATCTCTGTGAAGCTCTCGCGCTGGCGCACGACCTCGGGCACGCACCCTTCGGCCATGTCGGCGGGGATGTGTTGCAGGAATTGCTGCAGCAGCACGGCGGCTTCGAGCACAACCGCCAGTCGCTGCGCATCGTCGAGAAACTCGAACTCAGGAACCCGGGTCGCGAAGGGCTCAACCTCAGCTACGAGGTGCGCGAGTCCATCCTGAAGCACAAGCGTCCCTTCACAGGGCCGCTCTTTGCCGATTATGGCCCGCAGGACGGGCCGTGCCTTGAGGCGCAGATTACGGACTTCGCGGACGGGATTGCCTACAACTCCCATGACGTGGATGACGCCATCCGGAGCGGGCTCGTGACGGCGGAGGAGTTCAGCGAGACAGCACTCTGGCGGCGGGCGGTGCAGCATGCGCAAGCGCGCAGCGAAGGCGCCAGCGGGCGCGTGCTGGAGCACAAGGCCGTGGCGAGTCTCATCACTCTGCAGGTGACGGATCTCATTGTGGCCACGTCGGCCGAGTTGAAGAGGCGCAGGATCGCGAGTCTTCAGGATCTCCGCCGCCAGACGGACGACGTGGTGCGCTTCTCGGACGAGCTCGGGGCCGAGGAAGTGGAGTTGCGGAAGTTCCTCCACAAGCGCTTCTACACGCACTACAAGATCTGCCGCATGCGCAGTCGTGCGCGGGTCATCATCACGGGGCTGTTCGGAACGCTGCGGGAGAACCCGCGCCTTCTGCCACCGCGCTTCCAGAGCATTGCCACCGAGGATGGCATCGAGCGCGCGATCGCGGACTACATCTCGGGCATGACGGATCGCTACGCACAGAAGGAATACGCGTTGCTCTTGCAGCCCGGCAGCGCCAGCCTCGATCCATGAGCAGCACGGAGGCGGCGGGGCACGCATTCTCGAATCCGGCCTTGCTGGAGCTTGCCCTCACGCACTCCTCGCTGCATGGCGCAGCGAAGTGCTCGAACGAACGGCTGGAGTTCCTCGGCGACGCGGTGCTTTCCATGTGCATCTCCTGGATGCTGCATGAGCTGGAGCCCGCACTGGACGAGGGCAGCATGACCCGCGCGCGCGCCCTTGTGGTGAACACCAAGAGTCTCGCGGCGAAAGCGCGCGCACTCGGACTTGACGGCAGGTTGAAGGTCGGGCGCATGTTCGAAGGCTCGTCCGCCGTGACGGAGGCAATGCTCGCGGATGCGCTCGAGGCGGTGCTGGCCGCGGTCTTTCTCGACGGAGGCCTCAGTGCGGCACGCGCGGTCATCGAACACCACTTCGCAACGGATCTGACGCATGCGGCGCGCGCTCCGGATGGGTCGGACTGGAAGAGCATGCTGCATCGACGCTCGCAGGTGGATGGGCTCGGCAGCGTGGTCTACGAGCTCGTGAGCACCGCTGGACCGGATCATGAGCGCACCTTCGAGGTGTGTGTGCGTCGCGGAGAGACGGCTTTTCCGTGCGGCTTTGGTCGCTCGCGCAAGGAGGCGGAGCAGCGCGCGGCGCATCACGCCTTGCAGTTGCTCGGGGAGCTCTGATGGCGCGCAGCCAGCCCGCGCGCCTGCCCCGCAGTCTCGCTGAACGCGTCGAGGCCGGGAAACTCCTGGCTCTGGGCAGCGCGGGCGGCGTGCTCGGCGGTGTCACGGGCTCCATGGCCGTCTTGTTGGCACTCCACCTGCGGCAGAGCCGCGGGGGAGGCCTGCTCATGATCCTGCCCACGGAGGAGGAGGCCGAGGATGCGGCCGGAGAACTCGCGTGGCGCGAGGGCAGCCTGAGAACCGGGCTTCTGCCTGCTGGAACGCACGAAGGTCCGCAGAGGGTCCGCCAGTTGCTCGACCTTCCGGAGCATTGGATTCTCTGCACCTCGGCGCGGGTGCTGATGGATGCGGCACCTTCGGCGGAGGCCGCACGTGCAGCGCTGTTGGAACTCCGTGCGGGCCTCGCGCTGGAGCGCGAAGATCTGCTGCGTGTGTTGTCGCGGGCGGGTTGCGTGCGGGAAGCGGTGGTGGAAAGGGAGGGGACCTGCGCGGTGCGTGGCAATCTGGTGGACTTCCTCGCCACGGGTGACACGCGCGGCGTGCGGGTCGAATTCGGTGAGGAGTGCATTGATTCCTTGCGCCACTTCGATCCAGCCACGCAGCTTTCACTGGGTGCGCTGGAGCGCGCGACGCTCATGGCCACGGACACGGCCACTGTCGAGGGCTCCGTCGCGGGGTTGCTCCAGCCGGAGACGTTCGTGCTGGAACTGGATCACGAGCGTTGCCGCGAGGCACGCGCGCTGCATCGCCGCCGCCTCGATCCAGCGGAAGCATCCGCTGCCGATGCACGCGCGGCGCTGATGCAGGCTTTCCCGGGCTTGCGCACCACCGCGGGCAGCGTGGATGACTCCGGGCTCGATCTCGGTGGCCGCAGCATCGTGGCCGAAGGTGTGAGTTTTGAATCGGCGCTGTTGACTCTCGACCGCACAGCCAAAGGCAAGGAGTGTGTGGAACTCGTGTTCCCCGCCAGCGGGGAAGAGCAGCGCTTCATGAGTCTCATCCCGCCGGACAGTGCGGTACGCGAGGTGCTCGAAGCAAGAGTCGGTCGCTTGCTCGGCGGGTTTCATGCACCCGCACTCGGTCTCGCGGCGCTCGGACATGCGGACCTCTTCGCAACCACGGTGCGGCGCCGTCGCGCCCCAGCGACAGCGAACTCCACGCCGCCGCCCACACGAGCCATCGAAGCATTCCTTGATCTTGCTGAAGGGGATGTCGTGGTGCACGCGGTGCATGGCATCGCCCGCTTCCTCGCTCTCGAAAGAGTGCTGCGTGAGGGTGCGCCGCAGGAACATCTCCGTCTCGAATTCGCGGATGGCGTGCAGTTATTGGTGCCGGCTTTGCGCATCGACCTCGTGCAGAAGTACGTGGGCGGGCGGGGCACCCTGCCTGAACTTTCGACCTTTGGAGGCGAAGCGTTTCAGAGGCGCAAAGAGCGCGTGGCGGCCAGCGTGCTCGAGATGGCCGCGGACCTGCTCGAGGTTCAGGCCTTGCGCGCTGCACGCCGGGGTCGCTCGCACGCGGCCGACGCTCCTTGGCAACTGGAATTCGAAGCCGCCTTTCCGCACGAACTCACGCGCGACCAGCGCCAGTCTCTGGAAGCCATCAAGAAGGACATGGAAGCCGTGCGCCCCATGGATCGGCTGCTCTGCGGCGACGTGGGCTATGGCAAGACCGAAGTGGCGATGCGGGCTGCGTTCAAGTGCGCCATGAGTGGGCGACAGACGGTGATTCTCGTGCCGACGACACTGCTCGCGCAGCAGCACGCAGAGACCTTCCGCGAGCGCATGTCTCCCTGGCCCGTGCGGATCGAGTCTCTGTCGCGCTTCCGTACCGGGAAGGAGGCGGCAGAGATCCTCGAGGCCGCGGCGGAGGGCTCCGTGGATGTGCTCATCGGAACGCATCGCCTGCTCGGGGGCAAGTTGGTACTGAAGGACCTTGGGTTGCTTGTCATCGACGAAGAACAGCGCTTCGGCGTGGCCCACAAGGAAAGGCTCCGGCGCCTGCGTGCGGATGTGGACGTGCTCACCATGTCCGCGACGCCGATCCCGCGCACGCTGCACCAGGCCATGCTCGGCATCCGCGACATCTCCTCCCTGCAGGAAGCGCCGCTCGGGCGTCGCGAGGTGGTGACCGAGGTGACGCGCTGGAGTGACCGGCTCGTGCGCGAGGCTGTGCTGCGCGAACTCGATCGCCAGGGCCAGGTGTTCTTCATTCACAACCGGGTGCGGAGCATTGATCGTGTTGCGGAGCGCGTGCAGGCTCTCGTGCCGGAAGCGCGCGTCATCACCGGACATGGACAGATGGGTGCGGGAGAACTGGAAGCGACCATGCTGCGCTTCCTCACGCGCAAGGCCGACGTGCTCGTGGCCACCACCATCATCGAGAGCGGTATCGACATCCCCTCCGCCAATACGTTGTTCGTGGACGAGGCGGGCGATTTCGGGCTCTCCGAACTGCATCAGTTGCGCGGCCGCGTCGGGCGCTCGCACCTGCAGGCCTTCGCTTTCTTCTTCGAGCCGGACTCGGGCGTCATGGGCACGGATGCGACGCGGAGGCTCGCGGCCATCGAGGAGTTTTCCCATCTCGGGGCCGGTTTCCGGATTGCCATGCGTGATCTCGAGATTCGTGGTGCCGGCAACCTGCTCGGATCCGAGCAGAGCGGGCACATCGCCAGCGTGGGCTATGAAATGTACTGCCGCCTTCTCGAAGCAGCGACGAAGAGGCTGCGTGCTGGCGGTGCGGCGAAGGAACTGGCGCTGCCGACGGACGAGGGCGTGGAAGTGGATCTCGGCTTTCCGGCCGGCCTGCCGGAGGATTGGATTCCAGAGCGAAAGTTGCGGGTGGAGGTGTGGCGGCGCATGTCCGTGGCGAACAGAGTGGCGGATCTCGAACGCCTGAAGACGGAACTGGCGGACCGCTTTGGTGCCTTGCCGCCGGAGGTGCAGGCTGCGCTGGATCTCGCGGAGATTCGTGTGTTCGTGCAACAGCTCGGGGCGAAGCGTGTGTGGCTCATTCCCGGCGAGGGCGTCGCTCTCGGGGGAGATCCCGCACGCCTCCGGATGGCTTTCGCGCTGCCGGAGGGACGACTCAGAGCGGTGCAAGGGAAGACACTGCTGCTCGTTCACCCCGGCGTCTTTCCGTCGGCGCGGCGTGTTCTCGAGTTCCTGAAGTCGGCGTTGCGCCCCGTCGCGGGAGCTCGTCCGCGCGGCTAGCATGACGTCATCCCGCAGGGAGGGATGGCTGCATGCGCTTCCTGATCGTTTGCTGCGTTCTCGTCACTGGACTCATGGCCCAGGAAAGCCCCCAGCGCGCCACGTGGCGCACGGGCGTCGCTGCCGTGGTGAATGGCGAAATCATCACCGAAGCGGATGTGTGGAACTCCGTGCGCGGCGCCAGCGCCGGTCTTCCGGAAGAGCGGAAGAAGGAGATCTACAACGGCAAGCTTCTCGGGATGATCCGCGAGATGGTTCTCGATCAAGCGGTGAAGCGTCTGCAACTCAGCATCAACCCCGCCGCGGTCCGCTCCTGGGTCGAGCAGCGGAAGGAGGAGCTCGGCAGCGTGGATGCGTTCAACGAGTCTCTCCGCGAGCGCGACCAGACCGAGGCACAGTTCGTGACAGAGATGGCCCAGCAGCAGAGCCGCACTGTGCTGGTGCGCGCGCAAGCTGGTGCCATGCGCGGCATCGGCGGTGCCTTGCGTGCGGTTCACGTGGTGGACCCGACCAACGAGGAAGTGCGCGATGACTACCGACGCAACCTGGAGCGGGAGTTTCAGAAGGGTGCCGAGGCAAAGGTGTTCGCCATGGCCTTCACGCGCTCGGCGTTCGGCACTGATGAATTGGCTTCAGAAGCCGCCACCAAGGTGCGGAAGGAACTTGTGGAGGGTGCCGATTTCGCGACCCTCGCGCGGCGCCACAGCAATCTCGAACCCGACAAGGGCGGGGATCTCGGCTGGGTCACGAAGCAGTCTGATTGGGGGCCGGAGATCCTCGACTACGCCTTCGCTGCCAAGGTGGGCGAGCTCAGCGCGCCGATCGCATGGCGCCGTGGCTGGTTGCTGATTCTCGTGACGGAACGCCATGAGGCTGGCACGGTCGGATTTGCCGAGGCGCAGGCAGGAATACGGGCGAAGCTGCGCGATGCTCGCGTGGCCCGAGCCACCGCGGCTGTGGAGAAGAAAGCCATCGAGGCAGCCTGGATCCAGCCCGCCGAGGCGAAAGAGCTGCTGTTGCAGTGGTCTGAGGGTGAGGCACGGCGCTCCCGCTGAGCGCGGCGACGCGCATGAACTGGCTTGCAGCGCAGGAAGCTCTTCTTGGAGCGCTCGCTCCGGGACATGAGCCCCGCGTGCGCCGCATGGCCGCGCGCGTGCACAAGGGATTCGAGTTCCCGTTCCGCGTCGCGGAGGCGCCGGCCCTCGTGCCAGCGGACATCTTCGCGCTCGATTGCGCAGCCGTTCTTGAGCGACTCCGTCCGTTGCTCGCGCATGAGTTTCTTGGCGCCGCGCGGCAGGCCGTGCCGGAGCGATTCCGTGCGGCGGCGTCGCGTCGCCCCCGGTTTTTCGCGACGGATTTCGCCCGCGCCTTCCATGCGGATGGATCGTTGCGTCATCCGATGCCGGAGTTGCAGTCTTTCCCGGGCAACTACTTCCTGTGGAAGGCGCAGTTGCCTCCCACGCTGGAGGACATGACGCGCGCGGGCTTTCCCGGCGGAGGACACGGCTTCGGGTTCGCTGGTGCCGACGAGCTTGATGCGTTCCTTCAGGATGTGATCCTCGCGGGCAGTGATCCCGCCCTGGCGGCCATCATTGAAATCGAGCCGCTGAAGCAGAAGACCTTCGTGGATGCGTTCCTCATGGCGCGCACTCTCGGGATCGTGCTCGTGGACCCGCGCGATCTGGAGACCGGGGCGGATGGAACTCTTGAAGCGCGGCGCTGGATCAGCGCAGAAGAGGCAGGGCCCTGCCAGCACCAAGGTTCGCGGAAGATCGAGCGGGCACACGTGCGCTGTCTGCCGGACGAACTGGATGCCGCAGGCTTCGACACACGAGCATTGACGCGCATCTTTCGCACCCCGGAAGAGCGAGCGCGTGTGAGCTTCAGCGTGCACCCTGAGGATTTCTTTCTCGTGAGCAAGGCCACGCTGGCTGGTGCGGATCTGGACCCACCTCTGCTGGCTGCGGATGAGGAATTGCTGGAGCGTCTGGCAGCCATGGGGCTCGCACTCGCGGAGGGCGTGCTGAAGCCTGTGGACGGGGCGGGAGGTCGCGGCGTGCTGGGTGTTCGGGAGCGCCTCTCGGCAGCAGACGTGCGCGCCGTGGTGGTGCCGCGCGGGAAGAAAGCGACACATCTGTGGCAACAACGCTACGAGGCACACCGGTTTTCGCGACGCTGCATGCCCGAGGCCGGTGATCCGGCGGGCGCCGTGCAGCAGGAACTCCGCATCATGTGGGTTCTCCCCGATGGGGCGCATGAGCCGCGCGTGGCTGGCAGCATGGTGCGTTGGAGCGAACCGGGCGAGTTGTCGAGCGCGGGGCGCGCACGAGCTCTCGGCACCGGCACGCAGACGCCCGTCATTGTCCCGGCAGGAACATTCTGATGCGTCACGCGCCGACGCCCCGCATGGCGGCCCTGATGTTCATGGGGCTCTGTCTCATCTGGGGCACCACCTGGTTTTTCATTCGTTGGGGCCTGGACGGCATTGCGCCTCTCACCGCCGCGGCGCTGCGGCTCATCCTCAGTTGGGTGCTCATGTGTGGAGTGGTGGCAGTGCTCGGCAAGCGTGAGGGCGGGGAGCGCCCCGGGTTCTGGCTCTCCTTCGGCATGGGAGTCTTCAACTGCGGCGGATCCTATGCCGTGCTCTACATCGCCGAGGAGTCACTCCCGAGCGGGCTCGTGAGCGTGATCTGGGCGGTCTACCCCTTGATGGTGGCGTTGGGCGGACACTGGCTGCTGCCCGGAGAACGTCTCGACCTGAGGCGGAGCCTCGGATTCCTCTTCGGTCTCGCTGGAGTCGCCATGCTCTTTGCGACGGACGTGCTTGACCTCGGCCGTGCGCAACTGGGCACGGCCTTCTTCCTGCTGCTTTCTCCTCTCATCAGCACCGTCGGGACCGTGGTCGTGAAGCGGCATGGAGCGCATGTCTCCTCCCTGCAGCTCAACCGCAACGGCATGTTCGTGGGAGCAGCGCTGCTTTCGGGGTTGGCTTTCCTGCTTGAGGAACCGGCCCGAACACAACTGAGTGCGCGCGCGTTGCTCGCCATTCTCTACCTCGCCTGCTTCGGCACGGTGCTTGCATTCGGCGTCTGGTTCTGGATGCTGCGCCACCGCCCGGCCTCGGAGCTGGCTGTGGTTTCGTACGTGACGCCCATCATCGCGCTGGGTGTCGGGGCGGTGTTCGGTGCGGAACACGTGGGCCTGACCACGATTGTGGGAGCGGCCATGATCCTCACAGGCGTGGCGCTCACCCGGCGGCGCCCTCTATGATCGCGCTCGAGGCCCACTGATGTCTGATGCTTGGTCGCACTACCGCGAGTGTTTCTTTTTCGATGCCGGGTTGCAGTTCGCGCTGGATGCCTCGCGCACAGGGCTCAGCTCCGACTGGTGGCAGCGGCACCCCGAACGGGTGCAGTCTGCGCTCGATGCCATGCAGGCGCTGGAAGCCGGCGCGATTGCCAATCCCTCCGAGGGGCGGCGCGTGGGGCACTACTGGTTGCGCGCACCGGAACGTGCTCCGGATGCAGCCACACGTGAAGCCATCGGCGCTGCAACGCGCGCAGTGACGGCCTTCGCGGAAGCCGTGCGTGCTGGCCGCACTTCCACCCCGGACGGCAGACCCTTCACGGATTTTCTTGTGCTCGGCATTGGTGGCTCCGCCCTCGGGCCCATGCTGGTTGCGGACGCGCTGGGCATGGGGCGCGGACTTCATCCGCACTTCATCGACAATACCGATCCGGACGGATTCGACCGCCAACTGACAGCTCTCGGGCCGCGCCTTCCAACCACGCTCGTGCTCGTGACCAGCAAGTCCGGCACCACAGCCGAACCTCGCAACGCTCTCATCGAAGTGCAGCGGGCTTTCAGCAAGGCAGGCCTCGCGTTTCGCCGTCACGCGGTGGCTGTCACCGGAGCTGGCAGCCTCCTCGAAAAGGAATCGGAAGACTGGCTCGCGCGCTTCCCGATGTGGGATTGGGTTGGCGGTCGCACGTCGCTGTGGTCCAGCGTTGGCCTTCTGCCCGCGGCTCTCGAGGGCATCGACACGGAAGCACTGCTCCAGGGTGCCGCCGCGATGGACGAACTCACGCGTCGTGAAGACGCGGCGCGGAACCCGGCCCTGCTGCTCGCCATCTTCTGGTGGACCGAGGCCAGGGGCCGCGGTGAGCGCTCGCTCGTGGTGTTGCCGTACAAGGATCGACTCATCTTCCTTGCACGCTGGCTCCAGCAGCTCGTGATGGAATCCCTCGGCAAGCGCGAGAGCATCGATGGACACGTGGTGCATCAGGGCCTCACGGTCTACGGCAACAAGGGTTCGACGGATCAGCATGCTTTTGTGCAGCAGCTCCGCGATGGCGTGCACGATTTCGCGGCCATGTTCATCGAGGTGCTGAAGGAACGCGCCGGAGTGCGGCAGGAACTCGAGTCGGGGGTGAGCGCCGGCGATTGGTTGGGCGGATTCCTCTCGGGCACGCGGGAGGCCCTCGCAGGAGCCGGCAGGAAGAGCCTCACCATCACGCTGGCCGATCTGTCACCGCGCTCGGTGGGTGCATTGCTGGCCCTCTTTGAGCGGGCGGTTGGTTTCTATGCCAGCTTCGCGGGCATCAATGCCTACGACCAACCGGGCGTCGAAGCAGGCAAGCAAGCTGCGGGCCGCGTGTTGGCCGTGCAGCAGCGTCTGCTGCGAGCGCTGCGCCAAGAGCCGCAGGCGCGGAGTGTCGAGGACCTTGCGCGTGCGGCGGAAGCGGACCCGGAAACGGTGTTCACACTTCTGCGGCGGCTGGCGGCCAACGGCGTTGTGCGGGCCGAGGACGCGACGCGTCACCCCCTCGACATGCGTTGGCTTCTGGCCTGAGATGATGCTGTCAGCGCGCGGCTGTCAACGCAGCCGCGGCGCTCTCAACGCAAGCCATTTGCGGACTCAGCGGTTGGCGTAGGGATTGATGCGCCAGAGACGGACCATGATGCCGTTGAGTGCGCGTGCGGCGTAGAGCGCCACCACCAGCGTGTAGCCGAGGAAGTAGAGATCCACGCGATTGCAGATGCAGAGCAGCAGGATGTAGCTCGGGTAATCCACCACGAAGCGTCCGAGCTTCTCGACCAGGGCGACGAGCGAGAACCCCCCACCGCCTGCAGCCGTGCCGGGCGCCGGCAGGAGTGCCTTCCATTCGGCTTTCTTCATGAACTCCGTGCAGCCGATGCCGGTTGCGAGCAAACCCATGCCGAAGATCGCCACGATGGGAATGACGACGGTGCCGTGGCAGTGAATGAAGTGGTCGAGGGCCCAGGTCGGAGAGGCGCATTCTCCGCCGAATGGTGCGTCGCCAGTGCCGGGTGACACAGCCTGCAACCAAAGCCGGATCGCCAGTGCGCCATACATCATGTACGCCTTGAGGGCATCGATGAAGAAATCGAAGTACATGCCGATGACGCTGCCGGCCTTCCTGTGGCGTGCGAGCTGGCCATCGAGCGCATCGAGCACGTGGGCGAGCATGAACAGTGCGCAGCCGCCGATCAGCCCCAACCACGATAGACACGTGATGTGCACGACGGAGCCAGCCACGCCGGTGATGAGCGAGAGGATGGTGATCTGGTTCGGGGTCCAGCGCGAATGCTGGATGTGATAAAGAATGAAGCTCGCAAGCGGCCGCGAGAAGTAACGGAAGGCGACGCCTTCCTTGGCACCCGCGGTGCTCTTGGCGTGCAGTGCCTTGATCTCTTGCCAGGCGCCCATGGTTGTCAGCCCTCGAAGAAGACGCGGCCTTCGCGGCCACGTTGAATCAGGAAGCGTGCGATTTCAGGGCGCATGATCGTGGCCGGGGGCTCCGTGCCCGAGGCGATCATGGCCCGCACATCCGTTCCGCTGATATCCCGCCACGCATCCGGGCCGTGGGGACAGATCTGTTCCGTCACGATTTCGTCACAGCGCGCGCAGTAGCACGGACCGTGCAGCCGGAGAGGAGTGATCCCCAGTTCCTCCGCCGTGAAGCGGTCGAACATGCGGTGCGCGGCATACTTCTCGTAGAAGCCGCCGACGCCCGCGTGATCGCGGCCGACGATGAAATGCGTGCAGCCGAAGTTGCGACGGATGATGGCGTGGAAGAGCGCTTCGCGCGGGCCGGCGTAGCGCATGGCCGTCGTGAGTCCGGCGAGGATCACCTTCTCCCGTGGGTAGTAATTCTCGATCAGGATCTCGTAGCCCTCGAGAATCACCTCGGGCTGCATGTCGCCCTTCTTCTTCCACCCGATGAGAGGATGGATGAGCAGCCCGTCCGTGAGCTCAAGTCCGATCTTCTGCAGATGCTCGTGGGCCTTGTGGCCGAGATTGCGCGTCTGAAAACCGGCGACAGTCTTGAATCCACGGCGATCGATCTCGGCGCGCACCTGTGCGGGATCGAGGTCGTAGGCAGCGGGAATGAGGCTCTGCGAGTGGGCCAGCAGGCTGACCGCGCCGGCGAGACAGCGTGCACCAAGGGTGAACATGCGGAACACGCCCGGGTGCGAGGTGTCCTCGGTGCCGTAGACCTTGCGCGCCTGCTCTGCGAGGTCGATATCGAAGACCTCGCTGATCGTGAGCAGTGCGGAAGGCTGATTCTCCTCCGCGTTCCAGAGCAGCACTTCCGTGCCGGCCGTGAGACCGGCGACGCTGGCCGCCGGAAACTGAAGCACGATCGGGATCGACCACGGCGTGCCGTTCGCGAGACGCACTTCATCGAGAACGGAGACGTAATCTGCCCGGCCCATGAAGCCCGTGAGGGGCGAGAAGGTGCCGTTGGCGAGTTTCTCGACGTCAAGCACCTTGTTGCGGTCGAGAAGAAGTCGCGGCAATGTGTCTGCGCGGCGGAGCGCTGCAGCGAGGGCGTCACCTGCGAGCTTGAGCTGGACCAGTGCCGGCCGACGGTGTGCGGTCTTGTTCACTGCAGCGCCCTTCAGCGGAGAACCACGTCGCCGCGACGGGCGTTGGCTTCCAGAATGCGAGGCCAGACGGACTCTCGCGAGCGATCAAGATCCGCGAGGCAGTCGTTGTCGTTCCAGGCGCGTCCGTGCGTGGGCACTTCCGTCAGTGCAATGCCACGCAGGGCGAGCTTTTCGAGGGCGACAGTGAGGAACGCCATCGGGTCGCCCGTGCGCACCACACTGTCCATGGCTTGCAGGAGCTGCTGCGCGGCGTTCCGGTTGAAGCGCGCAAGCCCGATGAACTCTCCCTGGCAACGGGCCGGATCGAGCTCCTTGCTCGCTTCCATCACGGCTCCATCACGCAGGACCACCTTCTCGTCCTCGGGGCCCATCTCGGAATCGTGATCGACCGCGAGAGCCGCTGCGCCAGGTGTGGCGAGCAGGTCTGCGAGGATGCCACGGTCGAAGATGATGTCGCCGTAGACAATCACGAGATTGCCGGACTCGCGCGCCAACCACAACGACGTGAGCATGTTGGTGGTGGCGAACCAGGGATTGAAGATGAAGCTGCCGAGGAAGCCTTCGCCGCGGAGATAGGCCTCGATCTGATGATGGTTGTGGCCGATGACCACGCTGATGCGGTCGTCGGTGATGCCGCATTTCCGGAGGTTGTCGATCTGGTGCATGATGATCGTCGAGCCACCGACGTCGAGCATGCACTTGTGTTTGTTGGTCGTGAGGGATCCAAATCCCGTTGACGGCCCCGCTGCGAGGATCACGGCGCGGTAGTCCGTCTCCTGCCAGCGTTCCACGGTGCGCGCTACGTGACGCATGGTGGCAATGGCATCGAAGGGGTAGCGCCCGATGGCGGTTTCCTCGCTCAGCATGAGCACGTCGGCGCCATCGAGGATGGCGTTCGAGATGTCGGAGACCTCCGCCATCACGGGCAGTGGCCGCTCCATCATGGTGGTGAGGAACTGGCTCGCGACGATGACGGGGACTTCCAGTTCGTGCGCTCGACGGAGCACGCGCTTCGCGACGAGCGGCACATTCTCGCGGCCGATGTCTGCCTCAAGATCCCCGCGGTCGATCATGATCATGTCGGAGCTCATCAGCACGCGGTCCAGCGTGGCGACTGCCTCGGCCGTCTCCACCTTGGCGACAATGCCGACGCCGGTGCCCGTGAGCTGTGCACGGGTGCGCCGCACCTGCTCGCCGCTGCGCACGAATGAGAGCCCGATGTAGTCCACCCGGTACTCAATGGCGATGTTCATGAGCGCAATGTCGCGCTCGAAATCAAAGGGCATGCTTTCGCCAATGCCGCGGATGTTGATCCCCTTCCGGTTCGCGAGGAGCCCGCCCACCACCACGCGCGTGACGATGTCCTGACCTTCGACCCGCTCCACATCCAGTTGGATGGCTCCGTCGGCGGCGGAAATCCGGTCGCCGGGTTTCACGCGTGTGTACAACCCGCGGAAGGTGAGGTTCTCCGGCGCAAGGCGGAACTCTGAACCCGCTTCGAGGGGAATGGGTGCCTTGATGTTGTCCGTGCGCACTTTGTTGCCGGGCAGGTCGAGGAGGATCTGCACACCAGCCGGGAGTTCGCGCTTGAGGAACTGCACCATGGCGCGCACATCGTCGAGGCTGCCATGGCTTCCGTTGACCCGGGCAAGATTCATGCCGCAGGCATGCAGCTCCGCGAGGCTGGCCCGGTCCATGAGTTGAGGGCCGATTGTGCAGATGAAGCGCGTGCGACCGGTCTGGTCGCGTGGGTCGAGATCCATGGGGTGTTCCAGCGTGTCCTGGGTTGCGCAAACTGCGCTGGGGAACATACCATGCTCCGCAGCGCCGACCCGCACATGACGCCCGACAGAGACGCGCAGGACTCCGCACATTTACCGTCTCCGCGCGCAGCTTTTGTCGCTGCTCTTGTGTTTCTCGCTGTGGCCCTGCTGCTGCTGCCGTGGGAAGACGTGCTGCTGCTCGCTTGCAATGAGGCCTTTCAGTCCAGCGCTCCGTTTTGGGAGTTTGTAGAGAACTGGACGCCGCTCCTGCTGCTCGCCACGGCCATTCCTCTCGGAGCGTGGCTCCTGTTCCGTGCACGGACGCGCGCTTTCCGGACGCGCGGTCTCATTCTGCTCGCGGTGCCGTTGCTGGCCATCAGCGCTGGCGAAGCTCTGAAATCCGCCATTGCACGCCCGCGGCCCATGTCCGAGGAACTGGGGCTGGTCGCGCGCGGGCTCGCCACAGCGGACCCCCTCGTGGATTGCCGTTCGTTTCCTTCAGGACATGTCATCACCACGACGGCGGTGTTCGCGAGTCTTGTGATTCTCTTTTCACGCCGGCGCGCTGCACGCTGGTTGCTGCTCGGCATCCCGCTGCTCATGCTCGATCGCCTCGCGCTGGCACGGCACTTCCCTTCGGATGTGCTGTGTGGCGCTGCTCTCGCATGTGCCGTGACGGCGTTCGCGCTGCGGGTTCTTCGGCATGGCGTCGCCCCGGTCGCAGCGCGCTGGAGGCCGGCCTTCGGACTGCTGCTTGTGCTGGCACTCGGCTTCGCGGTCGCCAAACCGGTCCGCGTGGTGGATGGCAGCGGGGAGGAACTCGACGGATTCGCGTCCGGCGCGCGTTGGGAGCGAGTTCTTGCGGAGCCCGTGCTGGGGCCGGCCCTCGCGTTGGCGCGTTCGGCCACGCCGCGCGCTCTGGCTGAGGCTGCGCTGCCCTTGCTCGCGCTCGCTCTCGTCGTGGTCTTGCTGTTGCCAGCCCGCAACTGGCGCTGCCGCTTCTTGCGCGGAGCGTTGCTGCTCGCGTGGGCCGGGCTGGTCGCGGGCGCAGTGGTGCTGGGTCTTGCTCCCGGTGATCGCTGGCACTCCACCGAGCGCGGCTTGTTTCTCGATCTGCACACGCACGGTGGTGATCCAGTGGATGGGCGCGCGGATGCGCGAGAGCTGGTCGGCGCACTGGCGGCCCGCGGCATCGACGTGGTCGGCCTCACGCATCACGACGCGGTGGCGCCTGCCTTCTCACCGAGCGCTGGAGTCGTGGTCCTCGAGGCTCTCGAATGGAGCGCGGGTGTTGCACACACGGGAGGCGTGATGCCGCACTTCCTCTGCTTCGGCGAGCGGGTTGCTCTCGAGGACGCGGCGCGCAGCGCAACGGGGTTTGCGGCTCGTACGGCGCTCAGCACCGCGGATCTTCTTGCAGAAGTGCGTGCATTGAAGGAGCGCGGACTCGTGGTTGTTGTCGCCCACGATGCAGCGACGCGCAGCGCATGGAAGCCGGGCGGTCGACTCGCAGGGCTGCCGTCGCGTGCGGATTATGTGGCAGCGGGGGTGGACGGATTCGAGGTGCGTCATCGCGCCGTGCCGGGTTCAAAGGCGGAGAAGCAGGACGCCGAGAGTCTCTTCGCGCTTTGCAAGAAGCACAGCCTGCTCGGTCTCGGCGCAAGCGACAGCCACGGTCCGGTGCGCGGGTCGCCCTGCGTCACATTCTTCCCGGGAGAGTTCAGCCCGGAGCTTGCTGCACGGCAAGGAGAAGTGTTGCAGCGCCTGCGCGAGCATGGTGCCCACACGGCCCTCCTGGTTGCTGCGCCCACGGATGGTTTGCGCGGTGGCACGCTCTTGCCGGTCGAGATCGCTTGGGACTATCTGCGTTCGATGCCTGGAACAGCGCGCCTTGCGTGGCTCGGCTGGGCTGTGCTCGTCACGCTGCTGCTGTCACGCACTCAGGCCACAGCGTGCGCGCGCACGGATGCTGCTGGCGCACCGTCAGCGCGCTGAGCGCGCCACGCTCAGCGTGACTCGCCGAGGATTTGCAGCACCTGCTCGGGCTTCTTGGCCTCGATGATGCGTGTGCGCGTCTGCTCGGACTTCAGCACGTTGGTGAAGCGCGCGAGAATGCGGAGGTAGTCTTCGTTCTGGCCCTCGGGCCCGGCGATCATGACCACGATCTGCACGGGCTTGCCGTCGAGGCTCTCGAAGGGGATGCCGGCCTTGCACACGCCGATGGCGGCGATGAATGCCTTCACGCTCACGATCTTCGCGTGCGGAATGGCGATGCCGTAGCCGATGCCCGTGGAGAGGATGCGCTCGCGATCGGAGATGGCCTTGGCGAGGTCCTTCTCCTTGGCGACCACGCTGGTCTTTCCAAGCACCTTGACGAGCGCCTTCAGGGAGGCCTCCTTGGTGGGATCCTTCAAGGTCACAATGCGATCAGCGGCGAGGAGGTGCGTGAGTTCCATGGAGGGTTCCGGGCGCGGGCAACATACCCGAGGCCTGCCGCCGGTCAAACGGAGCGTTGGCGCTCTCGCGCTGGCGCGTAGCATCCGCGCGAAGGAAAGCATCATGGCTGACAGCGCTGAGGTGGTGATCATCGGTTCGGGTCCGGCGGGGTGGACAGCCGCGATTTACGCTGCCCGCGCCAATCTGAACCCGGTGCTTTTCGAAGGCCCGCAGCCGGGTGGCCAGCTCACCATCACCACGGAAGTCGAGAACTTTCCGGGCTTCCCCGAGGGCATCATGGGCCCGGAACTCATGCAGCGCTTCCGGACGCAAGCCGCGCGCTTCGGCACGGAGATCCACTCGGAGTCCGTGGTGGAGGCCCGTCTTGCGGGCGGCGCGCCGTTCGTCGTGCGGAGCGCCGAGCGGACCATCACAGCGCGCACCGTCATCATCAGTACCGGCGCGACCGCGCGCTTGCTCCATCTGCCCCGCGAAGGGGAGTTCATGGGCTACGGGCTTTCGGCCTGTGCGACCTGCGACGGGTTTTTCTTCCGGAACAAGCGCGTCATGGTCGTCGGTGGCGGTGACTCGGCCGCAGAAGAAGCGAACTTCCTTACGCGCTACGCGGCGGAGGTCACACTGGTGCACCGCCGTGACAGTCTGCGTGCCAGCAAGATCATGTCGGATCGTGTGCTGGCGAACCCGAAGGTGAAGGCGCGCTGGAACAGCGAGATCGTCGAGTACCTGGGCGTGCCCGGAAAGAAACTCTCCGGCGCGAAGATGCGCGACACGGTGACAGGTTCTATCGAGGATGTCGCCATGGACGGCATCTTCCTCGCCATTGGCCATGTACCGAACACCGCACTCTTCACGGGGCAGTTGCCCGTGGACGGCAAGGGGTACCTGACGACGGTGGCGGGCAAGACGGCGACGAACATCCCCGGTGTGTTCGCCTGCGGTGATGTGCAGGATGCGTATTACCGACAGGCCATTTCAGCGGCCGGGTCCGGATGCATGGCGGCCATTGAAGCGGAACGCTTCCTCGAAGCCATGGGGCACTGAGCGTGAGTTTCTTCGATCGCATGGTGGTGAAGACGCTGCCTCTCGTGCCGCGCTGGGTGGTCAAGCGTGTGGCGAAGCGCTACGTCGCCGGAGAATCTCTCGCGGATGCGTTGAACGTCGTGGCACGGCTCAATGCGGAGGGCTGTCACGCGACCCTTGATCTTCTCGGCGAGTTCATCACCCGCGAGGAGGAAGCGGATGCGACCGCAGCCGGCTATGTGGAGATCCTGCAAGCCCTCGCCGCGCGGAAGCTCGACTGCAACGTCTCCGTGAAGTTGACAGCGTTCGGTCTTCTGCTGGATCGCGAGCGTTGCCTTGCCCGGGTACGCCGCGTGGTGGAGACAGCCAGAGCCTCCGGCAACTTCGTGCGCATCGATATGGAGGATTCCCCCTGCACCGACAGGACGATCGGGATCTTCAGGACTCTGCGCGAGGAGGGGTTCGAGAACACCGGGCTCGTGCTGCAGGCCTATTTGAAGCGCACTGTCGCCGACATCGAGGCGCTCGCATCTCTGAAGCCATCCTTCCGCCTCTGCAAGGGCATCTACATCGAGCCTGCCAGCATCGCCTTTCAAGGTCTTGAACCGGTGCGCGAGAATTACCGCAGCGCACTCGCAGCCATGTTCCGAGCGGGCGCGCGTCGAGTGGGTATTGCCACTCACGATCAGGTGCTGGTCGAGGATGCGCGCCGCATGGTGCGCGAACAGGGCATTGCGCGCGAGCGCTACGAGTTCCAGATGCTGCTCGGCGTCACGGAAAGCCTCCGCCAGCGCCTCGTGCGCGAGGGTGAGGAAGTTCGTGTCTATGTGCCGTTCGGGCGTGACTGGTACGGCTACAGCACGCGCCGCCTGAAGGAGAACCCCGCCATCGCGGGGCATATCCTCAAGGCTCTGTTCGGTTGCGGCGGCTGAATGCTCACGGTGGGGGTCGAACCCACACTCGGGGGATTTTAAGTCCCCTGCCTCTGCCAATTGGGCTACGTGAGCCTGAGTGATGTTAGCGGTTGGAGCAGCGGGATCGCTGCAGGATCAACCGGCATCCTGCGCGTCCGACATGCGTGCGAGGCGCTCGAGGCCCGCTCCATCGAGGCGGTGCAACAACCATTCCTTCTTCACCGCAATGCCGTGCCGCTGATAGAAATCGAGGGCGAGTTTGTTCCAGTCCAACACGATGAAGTCCATGCGGCCGCAGTTCTTGGCGACAGCAAGGCGCGCACATGTGACCATGAGCCGGTGTCCGACCTTGAGCTCGCGGAAGTCCGGCAGCACGAAGAGATCCTCGAGATAGAAGGTCGGCCGTGCCGCAAAGGTGGAATAGGCGAGGAAATGTGCGGCATAGCCGACGAGGTGTCCCCCGTGTTCGGCAACGAGCAGGCCGTAGTACGGGCGCGCGCCGAAGAGATGTTCGATCAGACGCGCTTTGGCTTCGGCATCGGGCGCAGGCATGTTCTCGTAGCGAGCCAGCGCGTCCACGAGTTGCAGGTACTCGCCGGCGTCCTCGATACGGGCGGGACGGATGAGAATTGCGTCAGAGCTCACTTGGTGTTCCTTTCCGCCGACCTCTCGGAACTCAGATCCTGGTGCACGCCGCCGGTGCCTTCAGAGACACGCTTCATCCACGGCGTCGCGCGATCACCAACGTTCACAGTGTGAATGCGGATTGCGCGCCCGATGTTCCAGCGCAGAAACGCATCGCACAACTCGTTCTCGTTGAGGATCGCTCCTGCGGATGGCGCGCCATCCGAGAGGAGGAAGATGGTGTCCGGTCCGTCGAGGGCGTCCTTCGGGGCCGGCTTCTTCTCGGGATGGAAGGCGAGTTGCACACCGGCGTGAATGTTCGTCTTCTGACCTGCGGATTGTGACCTGACGCGGTTGCCCATCTTCTCGCGCGTCAATGGATCGAGGCGTTCAAGCCCATCCGTGAGCCACAAGGCTTCATCGTTGAAGAACACGATGCCGACGCGCGTGCCTTCAGGGAGTTTCGAGAGCACGTGCAACAATTCCGCCTTCAGGAGATCCAGGCGCGTCGAGAGCTCAAGGCTCCTCAGGTGTGCTGAGGACTTGATGTGCTCGGCTGCGCGGCCGCCCTTGACGACCTCCCGCATGGACCCGGATCCATCCAGCACGAAGACGAGGCTGCCTCCATCGGCACCGATGCCATAGAAACTGCCGTACGGCGACGGTGAGGCCTTCCCATCTGCCGGAGCTGCATTCTTGCGCGCCAACCAGAGTTCCTTCCACGCGGCGACATCGTTGCCGAGATCAGTGCCAAGGCGCTGAATGAGGAATTGCTGGGCGGCGCTCCGGACGCGTGGTGCTTCCGACATGCCGGCGCAGGTGAGGATGGCATCAACGCCCGCATCGCAGTTGCTGAGACTCGCATGTTCGAGCAGCGCGGTCCGCAGCGGCCAGGCGCTGCCCTCGGGCGCAAGTTTCAGTGCCTCAATGTGGATCCGTCCGCAGCGTGTGGCGCCCCGCAGCAACGCGACGCGCTGGGTGAGTGAGAGCTTCGGGTCCTTCATGAAACGCAGCACAGCCTTGGCGGCTTCGGGTGTCGCATTGCCTGCGAGCACGAAGAGGAGTTCTTCGCGCTCCGGAACATCCTTGCCCGCGCGCTGGACCAGCGCATCGAGTGCGGCGCCCTCGGACGTGCGCTGAAGCGTGATGCGCGCGGCGCGGCGCACATCCTCCGGTGTTGTGGCGTCAGCGAGAAGTTCGAGGGCGGTCGTTACACGTCGGGGAGCGGGGAATGTTGCGAGGGCTGAGGACACTTCTTCGCGGCGTCGAGCGCGCGTCTCGAGGGCCTGTTTCAATCGTTCCGGGTCCGGTTTCGCAGCGCCTTCGCCGCTGAAGGCCAGCGTTCCCATGGCGAAGGCTGCGGCATCCCCATCTGCACGCCGCGAAAGCCTGAGTCGGGAAACGCCGTTGCTGAAATCGAGCACGCGCTCGCCTTTCCTGCTCTTCAGCCCGGCGAGAGGGACTTCGAGACGCTGCAGGCCGGGTTTCAGCTCCACCTCGATCCAAGCGGCGGAGTCGTTGTTCTTCCGCCCTTCCACGTCCTCGATGCGCCACTGGAACCGGATCGGTTTGGTGCCCTCAAGGAACACTTCCGCGTGGAGCTTCTTCGGGCTGGTGCCCGCTAGATCCTCCACCGTGATGCCATAGAAGCGCGAGGCTCCCGCTGCGATGCGCAGCAACCAGCGCTGCTCGACGGCCACTGCACCCAGCGTGCCTTCGTGGCTCACCGCTTCATCGCGTGCGCCGTCGAGGATGACCACAGGTCGCGGAGCTTGCGCTGACGCTGTGTGGAGGATGAGGAAGAGAGCTGCCGCACACCTGAACATGCGGGCCGATGATACAGAACGAACGTGACCTCAGCGCGCCCGGGGGGCGAGTCGTGCGTAGGCCGCGAGAACGTTTCTGCGCGCAGTGTCCAGACACTCGATCAGACAGGCCGCCTCGGTTGGCAGGCCGGCTTTCTGCGCCGCGGCGAGTTCCCGGGCGAGAGACTGGCGCACACCGGCGTACCAAGTCACCAGACCGTTCAGATCCGCCTCGGCCGGAGGAATGAGGCTTGCAGAATGGAGCCTTGCCAGCGGGGTTTTCGGAGCGCTTTCGTTGCCAGTACCCGGTGGAGCGAGCGAAGCTTCTGCTTCCGCAGGCGCAGGTGCCTTTGCTCCCGTGCTGGGGGGGGCAGGTTCCGCTGCGGGTACGACCGGAGTCGCGGGCGGCGGTGCTGTGACAGGCTCGCTAGCGGGCGTTGCGGGGGCCGGCGTGGCAGGCTCTGCCGGCGGGGGCTGTTGTTGTGGTTCTTCGCGGGAGGGCGCTGCCGGTGGGCGGGGTGTTGCCGGTTCCTGCGCCCAGCCCACAGCACCAAGCAGCAAGAAGAGCGAGAGGGAAGCACGTGACATGGCGGAGTCTCCTGCACCTCCAGTCTAGCCTGCACACGAGTACCATGCGCGCATGAAGGGTGGCCATGACGCAAGGTTGCGAGCACCCGAATCCTCTGTCATGGCGGAGGATTGCAGCGGCAGGCTGCGGTGGCCGCGCGCATGAGCGCCAGAGCTCGGGTTCTGCTCGCGTGTGTCTTCCTGATGAGTTTCGGGTGTCTGGTGGCTATTCACCTTGCGGTGGCCGCAGAGGAGGCGAACTTGCGCGCGGAGGCCGAGCGCGCGACGGCCGTTCTCCGGGAGCGCGCGGCGGAGCGCGAATTCAGAGAGTCTGTTCGGGCCTTGCTCGACTCGCGCCGCAACCGCATGACCGAGCGTCTGCGGGAGGCGCTGAAGAAGGACGGCGGGAAGATCGCTCCCGAGGTGCTGGCCGATCTGCTTCGCGTCGTCGATGCGGAGGAGACGGCCAGCGCGGCGTCGGATCATTCGAATGCGGCGGTGTTCCCGCTGCCTGAGGCACTGCGCGGCAGAGCGGTGGATACGGTGCCCGCAGGGCGGGGTTGGCGCGCCTGGCTCTTGGCGCCATGGGGACTTCTCACGGCGCTTGCACTCGCGTTCTGGTGGCAGCGTTGCTGGCAGGCGCCGCTCGCGGAATTGGAGGCAGCCATCGGGCGTGGTGACGGAGGCCATGCGCTTCCGTCCCTCGCTCGAGCGCTCGATCCCGTCATTCGCGAGCTGGCGGCGGCGCGTCTTGCACTGCAACAGCATGTGGACGCCAAGACCGGTCAACTGGCACGCGCGCTCGCAGTGCAGCAGCAGCAGAAAGACGAGCTGGCGCTGCTCATCCGCGACCTTGAGACGGCGCGTGAGCAATTGGTGCGGCAGGAGAAGCTCGCGGCCATCGGCACCCTTGCTGCGGGTGTGGCCCACGAGTTCAACAACATTCTCGGTGGTGTGCGCGGGTGCGCGCGGGAGGCTCTCGCGTGCAAGCCCGCCGCCGATGTGGAGGATTGTCTCTTGATGATCGTGCGTGCCGCGGATCGCGGGCGCGGCATCGTCGAGGGGCTCGGGCAACTCGGGCGCCGGCGCCAGGAGCACGCGCTGCCCGTCGCGCCGGAGACACTCGTCGCCGAGGTGCTGCGGCTGCAGCGGCAGGCGGCAGACGAGAAACAACTGCGGATCGTGGACGAGACGCGCGGCGCCGCAAGCGTGCTCGCGGATGCGACAGCGCTCCAGCAGATGTGCATGAACCTCGTCAAGAATGCGATCGAGGCGTCTCCTGCCGGGGGTGTTGTGCGCGTGACTGCGAAAGCGGTCGACGGGGTGTTGCGTGTGTGTGTCGAGGACGAAGGCGCAGGCGTCAGCGAGAGCGCGCGGTCGCGGCTCTTCGAACCCTTCTTCACCACCCGCGAGAAGAGTGGAGGAACCGGACTTGGTCTTGCCGTGACGCACGGGCTCGCTCTCGCCCAAGGCGGCAGCACGGGCTACGCTCCTCGTGAACCACGCGGGAGCAGGTTCTGGTTCGAGGTTCCCCTCGCAAAGAGAGAGGCATGAGCGCAAACAAGCCGCCTGATGGATTCGATGTCCTCGTCGTGGACGACGAAGACTCCATGCGTTTCTTTGTGCAGAGTGCCCTCAAGCGCGCCGGTCACCGCGTCACCACGGCCACCAACGGCGCCGAGGCCCTCGCCACTCTCGAACGCGGGCTCTTCGATGTCGTGGTGACGGACCTCCGCATGCCCGGGATGGACGGTCACGAGCTCTTTCGCGCGGTCCTGCAACTTCCCGCACCGCCGCGCGTGGTCTTGATGACCGGCTTCGGCAGCATTCAGGATGCTGTCGCAGCACTCGGCGCGGGTGCGGAGAACTATCTCAGCAAGCCCTTCGAGGCGGAGGAGCTCTTGCTCGCGGTCTCGAAGGCCGGAGACAAGGCGCGTCTCGCTCTGGATGCTGCGGCTTGGAAGGCCAGCGCTGCGGACGGAGCCTTCGAAGGACTCGCTGGCGGCTCGGATGTGATGCGGGATCTCGCGCGCACCATTGCGCGGGTTGCCCCGCGCCGAGGCCCGGTGCTGATCACCGGAGAATCCGGCACAGGCAAGGAACTGGTGGCGCGTGCCGTGCACAACCGCTCCGAACGTGCGGGGCCCTTTGTGGCCGTGCATGCGGCCGGGTTTCCGCTGGGATTGCTCGAAACGGAACTGTTCGGCGTCGAGGCTGGGGCCTTCACAGGCGCGGATCGTTCTCGCCCCGGTTACATCGAGCGGGCAGCGGGTGGCACGCTGTATCTGGACGAGGTGGGGGAGATCCCCGCCATTGCGCAACCGTCACTGCTCCGCTTCCTGCAGGAAGGCGAAGTCGTGCGGGTGGGCGGCACGGAAGTGCTGCACCCGGATGTGCGCGTCGTGGCGAGCACCACGCAACCGCTGCGTGAACTCGTGCACTCGGGGCGCCTGCGTCAGGACCTGTACTTCCGTCTCAATGTGCTGCCCATCGAAGTCCCCGCCTTGCGCGAGCGCTTGGCCGACATGCCGCTGCTCGTGCAGTGCATGCTGATGCGCCTCGGGCGCGGCGGCACGGTCGTCACTCCGGCGGCGATCGCGCTGCTCTCAGCGCGACCCTGGCCTGGCAACGTGCGCGAGCTTGGCAACTCCATCGAGCGCAGTCTCGTCCTCAAGCCGGACGGGCCTCTGGACGCGGGAGATTTTCAATTCGACGATGCACCCAGTCCACCCGCTCACGGTGGAGCGCGGAGCTACCGCGAAGTTCTCGAGGACTTCGAGCGGCGCTACCTCGAGTCCATTCTGCGTTCGACTTCAGGAAACCTCGCAGAGGCGGCGCGGGAAATGGGTCTGCCGAGGCCGACGCTGCATGCCCGGGTGACAGCACTCGGCCTCGATCTGGCGCGCTTCCGGGGTCGGAGCGGAGACGGGCCCTTCGCGAGTTGAGCGCATCCGGAAGTCACGCTTCAGAATGCCGGCCCCGTCCCCGCAGGCCACGACGGTGGCAGTGCCGCGGCGGAGGGACGTGTGCTGGTGCCCGTGTTCAAGTTCTCCCGGTGCCCTGTCGACACTCTCAAGGCACGCATGGCCGCGCCCGCAGCCGCCGCGCCGAGGATGTACCCGTGCGAGAAGCCGGCATGACGACGGATGAGCTGGTGGAGTTGCGCGAGCAGTTGCTCGCGCGTGAGCATCTCCTGCAGGCGGAAGTGGCGGGGCACAGCCTCGATGCCGCCGTGCTCGCGGAACCGGGCGACGACGGCGACGCCGCGCATCTCGTGAACCGGCAGGACGAAACAGTCGCCCTGCTGCGGCGCGAGTGCAAGGAACTGCACGACATCGAACTGGCCCTGCAGCGCATGGAGAGCGGGCACTACGGCACCTGCGGCGAGTGCAAGAAGCCGATTGCCCCCAAGCGCCTGGAAGCACTTCCGGCAGCGCTCCGCTGCCTCGCCTGCCAGGAAGCCCGCGAAGTGCGCGCGCGCTGAGGGTCGCGCTGGCAGCATGCTGCCGCAATGACAGCCACCCCGGGCGTGGCCGGTGGCTTGAGGCCGATTGTTGCCGTGGATCATGCCCCCATCCGCGTGGCCCGGGTTTTGCGATGAGTGTGCCTGGACCGGTCGCACCACGATCCCTTGAGCGCCGGTCCGGGAGGTCTTCCGATGCAGATGGAACAACTGACCGTGAAAGTGCGGGAGGCACTGCAGGAAGCGACGGAACTCGCGCGCAAGCGTACGCATCCAGAGGTCACACCGGCGCACATCTTCGCCGCATTCATCGAGCAGCAGGACGGTCTGCTGCCGGCGGTATTGGAGCGACTCGGTATTCCCACTGGGCGCTTTGCCGACGCCATGGAAACGGAGTTGAGCAAGTTGCCCGCGCAGCAGGGCGGCACGCTGCATTTCTCGCGCGAGGCCATGGGGCTCCTGGATGCCGCCGATATGCGCCGCCAGAAGCTGAAGGACAGCCACACCTCGACCGAGCATGTGCTCCTCGCTGCGGCGGATGGTGACGGCGGCGCGGTGTCGAAGGCCCTGAAGGCACTCGGCCTCGAGCGTGGGCGCATCGAAGGCGCTGTGATGCCTCTGCGCGCCGGTGGGCGCGTGGACAGCGAGGACGCAGAGGGCAACTATCAAGCACTCAAGAAGTACTGCCGCGATCTCACGGCGCTGGCGCGCGACAGCAAGCTCGCTCCCGTGATCGGTCGCGATGCCGAGATCCGGCGC
>SXUL01000087.1 GCA_005790545.1 Planctomycetia bacterium
GCCTCTTCCGCATCCACCAGATCGACAACCTCGACGGTGTAGCCGCGCGCTTCCGCCCAGCGCGTGTACATGCGCATGAGCATCGCGGCCCAGTCTGAAGCATCGGTACCACCAGCGCCGGCCTGGAAGGTGAGAACCGCACCGCAGTGGTCCCACGGGCCCGAGAGCAGAGTCTTCAGTTCCAGCGCGTCATGGCGCGTGGTGAGTTCCCGGCAGGTTGCTTCGACTTCCAGCAGCGACGCTTCACTGCCTTCCTCAATGGCGAGTTCGAGCAATACCTCGAGATCATCCAACCCGGAGGTGATGCCTTCGAGTTCGGTGATGCGGCTGTTTGCTTCCTTGAGCGCGCCCACGCGGCGCTGCGCCTTCTCCTGATCGTCCCAGAACCCCTCGGCCGCCATTTCGTCTGCGATGGCGGCAGCACGGACCTTCAGGCCTGCGTAGTCAAAGCGACTCCATCAGATGCACGAGACCCGCGCGCATCCTGTCCATCGAGGACTTGAGCTCAGGGACAGAAGGCATGGAATGCTCCGTCAGGGTGTGGGGGCGTCGGGGCCCATTTCATAGCGAGCTGCGCGACGGAGTACTTCCTCCGCCGTGCTGGCCGAAAGAATCCGGCCCTTCTCGCTCTTGATGAATTTCATCAATGTCGACAGCAACCGGAGATACCCGGCGTTTTCATGATCAGGACCGGCAATCATGGCGACCAGGCGCACAGGATCGTCGTCCATGCCACCGCCCCAGGCAATGCCGTCCGGCACCACGCCGAGCGCCACGACAAACTGCTCCACCGCGGCGATGCGCGCGTGAGGCAGGGCGACGCCATAGCCGAGGCCCGTACTCATCATCACCTCACGGCTGAGGATCGCCTGCTGCAGCGCGGCGGCATCACGCACGGCCGCGGAACGGCAGACCACCTCGACCAATTGACGGAGCGCTTCATCCTTGCTGCAACTGGGCAGCCAGACGATGCGTGCTTCCGTGATCTGACTGTCGAGGGTCGGCAAGGCGCGCGATCTTAGGAACCCTGCCCGCCGGCGGCAAGCATCAACCGATGACGCCGAGGGCTCGCCCGACGCGGCGGAAGGCCTCGACCGCGTGCTCGAGATGCTGCTGCTCGTGAGCCGCAGAGATCTGCACCCGGATGCGGGCCGCCCCCTTCGGGACCACGGGGTAGGAGAATCCGATCACGTAGATCCCTTCATGGAGCATGGCCCGCGCCATCTCCTGCGCAAGGCGTGCATCCCCCAGCATGAGCGGCACGATGGGGTGCACTCCCGGCGTGATGCGGAAACCAGCGGCGCTCATCTCGCGGCGGAAAAATGCGGTGTTGCGCTCGAGACGGTCGCGCAGCTCCGTGGTGCGACTCAGGAGGCCGAGGCACGCCAGAGTCGCGCCCGCAATCGAGGGCGCGAGGGTGTTCGAGAAGAGGTACGGGCGCGAACGCTGGCGCAGCATGTCCACGACCTCCTTCCGTGCGACCGTGAAACCTCCCGATGCTCCGCCGAGGGCCTTGCCCAGCGTGGAATTGATGATGTCCACGCGTTCCTCGACGCCGCAGTGCTCAGGTGTGCCGCGGCCGGTCTTGCCCATGAAGCCCGTGGCGTGACTGTCATCGACAAACACGATGGCCCCATGGCGATCCGCGAGAGTGCAGATGTCCGCGAGCGGAGCCACCGTGCCATCCATGCTGAACACGCCGTCCGTGGCGATCAGCTTGAAGCGCGCATCCTTCGCCTCTTCAAGTGCGCGCGCGAGCGCGGTCATGTCGGCGTTGTCGTAACGGAAGCGCCGCGCCTTGCAGAGGCGCACGCCATCGATGATGGACGCGTGGTTGAGCGCGTCCGAGATGATCGCGTCCTCTTCACCCAACAGCGCCTCGAAGAGGCCGCCATTGGCATCGAACGCGGACCCGTAGAGGATGCAGTCGTCCTTGCGGAGAAACGCCGCCATGGCGGCCTCGAGGCGCTTGTGCAGATCCTGCGTCCCGCAGATGAAGCGCACCGAAGAGAGCCCGAAGCCGTGTTCGTCGAGCGCCTGATGGGCCGCTGCAATCAGTTCCGGTGCCGCAGAGAGTCCAAGGTAGTTGTTGGCACAGAAGTTGAGGACCTCGCCCGAAGCGACGCGGATGTGCGCGCCTTGCGGCGAGAGGATCTGGCGCTCCTCCTTCCAGAGCCCCGCCTCACGGATGCCTTCCAGCTGCGTCTTGAGATGTTGAATGAGTGTGCTGTCCACGGCCTCGCTCCCTTGCGTAGGACGAGGTTACTCAGCCGCCAGACCGCGGGGCAAGCACGCTTCGAAAGCGCGCGATCCGTCGCTATCGTGCCCCATGAGCAGTCGACAGTCCGCGGTCTTGGTGACAGGAGCGAATGGCGAAATCGGGCACAGCCTTGTGCGGCGACTCGCGGCCCAGGGTGAGCGCGTGGTTGCTCTTGACGTACGCGAGATCGACGCGGCCTGCCGCGTGCACGCGAGCGCCACGCAGGTGGGCGACATCCTCGACTTCGGCATGCTGCAGCGCCTCGGGGTGCAGTACGAATTCGGAGCGATCTTCCACCTCGCCGCGCTGCTCTCGACGCGCGGTGAATTCCAGCCGGAGCTCGCCCACCGCGTCAACGTGGAGGGCACACTCAACCTGCTCCGACTCGCCGTGGACGCTGCGGAAACGCGCGGCGCGCCGGTGAAGTTCCTCTTCCCCTCCTCCATCGCAGCCTACGGGCTCAAGGGCGCCGCAGCGCGTCGCGCCGCTGGGCGCGTCCGCGAAGAAGACCATTTGCAACCCGAGACCATGTACGGCTGCAACAAGCTCTACGGAGAGCACCTCGGTCGCTACTACATGCACCACTACAAGCGTCTTGCGGCCGCTCAGGCGCACGTGGTGGATTTCCGCTCCATCCGCTTCCCCGGACTCATCTCTGCGGACACCGTGCCGAGCGGCGGCACCAGTGATTACGCCCCCGAGATGTTGCACGCGGCCGCGCGCGGCGAGGAATACAACTGCTTCGTGCGCGAAGATGTGCGGCTGCCGTTCATGGCCATGCCCGATGCGGTGGATGCCATGCTGCAACTGGCTTCCGCCCCTGCGGAAAATCTCACCAGCCACGTCTACAACATCGGCGCCTTCGCACCGAGCGCCGGCGAGATCGCGCGGCTCATCGGCGAGCACTTCCCCTCGGCGCGCATCCACTTCGCGCCCGACGAACGGCGCCAGGCCATCGTCGAATCGTGGCCGGAGGATGTGGATGACAGCCGCGCGCGGAGAGACTTCGGGTTTGCGCCGCGCTTCGACCTCGTGCGCACCTTCACCGACTATCTGATTCCGGGCGTGAAACGCCGCTACACAAAGCCCTGATTCAACTGCGCCGACGCCAGCTCGTGACGCGCCGCGGATTGCGCGTGCGCGGCGCCGGGCCTGTGCCGATGGCATCGATGTCCGCCACGAGAGCGGCCGCGGTCTGGTAGCGGTCGAGCGGATTCTTCGCGAGCATGCGCAACACGATGCGTTCCGTGTCCGGGTGCAGCGAGGGCACGAGTTGCGTCGGAGGCACGGGCTTCTCGCTCACGTGCTTCAACATGATCACCGTGGGATTCGGCCCGTCGAATGGCGGCTGTCCCGCCAGCGCGTGATAGAAGGTGGCGCCCAGGCTGTAGATGTCGCTCCTGCCGTCGATGTCTTCCATGCCCTTCGCCTGTTCGGGCGAGATGTAGTTGGGCGTGCCGAGGGTCGAGCCGCGTTCCGTGGAACCGCTGTTGCGACGCACGTCCTTCGCGAGCCCGAGGTCGAGAAGCTTCGCCACGCCGCCCTCGGCGATGATGATGTTGTCGGGTTTCACATCCCGATGCACGAGGCCGAGTTCGTGAGCATGTCCGAGCGCCAACGCGATCTGGCGCATGATGGCCACGACGCGGGTTTCATCCATGGCGCCACCGCGATTGAGCAGCGTGAGGAGTGTCGGACCGGGACAGTACTCCATCGCGAAGTACCACAGCCCCGTCGCTTCGCCTGCATCGAAGCCCTGCACGATGTGCGGGTGGTTCATGCGCCCTGCGAGCCGGGCCTCCTTGATGAAGCGCCGCACGTAACTCTCGTCATCGGCAAGCCACTTCGCCAGCACTTTCAGCGCCACGATGCGGTCGAGTCCCAGTTGGCGAGCGCGGTAGACGGTGCCCGTGCTGCCGCCGCCCAGCTTCTCCAGCAGTTGGTAGCCGGGGATGCGGAAAGCCGCCTTCACCTTGGCCACGGTCTTCTCGAGTTCTGCCTTCTGCGCCTCCGTGATGAACCCGCGCTCCATCAGGATCTCGCCGATGGGCTTCGGACGCAGCCCCAACTCGACGAGCTTGTCCTGCAAGCTGCGGGCCTCCGCCACGTTTTCCGCCGCAATCCAGCCGTTGCGTGTCGCAGCTCTGAGCAGCAGCGTTTCGTCATCCGGCAGTGGGGTCATGTCCATGGGTCAATGCACCTGATAGCCGATCCGTGCGAGTTGGCGGCTCTGTTCCGCGAGCATGGCGGCACGCGCGCGGGGTGTGTGGTCATCGTAACCGAGCAGATGCAGGAAGCCGTGGGCTGCGAGGAAGAGCACCTCCTCCGCGCAGCGATGTCCGCGACGACGCGCCTCACGGCGGGCGCGATCCACATTGATGACAACCTCGCCGTCGTTGGCGCCGTAGGCCAGCGAGATCACATCCGTCGACCAGTCATGGCGCAACACACGCCGGTTCCAGCGTCGGCTTTCAAGGTCGCCGACCAGCACGATGCTCAACTGCCAACGCGCCTTCTCTGTGCGGGAGATGTTCCTGACGAGGCGGAGCAGGTCACTGCGCGCAAGGCCGGCGCCGCCGTGACGATCGAGCAGCGTGAGCATGGGTCAGTGGCCGCGGTCGCGGGGCCGCACATCGCCGTGATCGCGGCGCTGGCCATCACGCCGGTGCTGCGCGTCACCAGACTGCGCATCATGACGCGCGTCGTGATGCCGCGCATGAGGCACGGACGACTGCTCGCCGGAATGCCCATGCGGAGCAGCGGCTGCATCACCTTGCGCGTGATGTTCTTCGTCGCGTGAGTAGGCGCGCACGATTTCCGCCACCACGGGATGGCGCACTACGTCCGCGCGGGTCATGTGCACGAATTCGACCCCGGGGATACCGTGGAGAATGCGGTGCGCCGTCACCAGGCCTGAAGCCTTGTGGCCCGGCAGATCGATCTGGGTCACGTCGCCCGTGACGATCATCTTCGAACGGGCGCCGAGACGCGTGAGCGCCATCTTCATCTGCATGTTGGTGCAGTTCTGGGCTTCGTCGAGAATGATGAGACTGTTGTCGAGAGTGCGTCCGCGCATGTACGCGAGCGGCAGGATCTCGACGATCTCCTCCTCCATGTAGCGCTTGAGCTGCCCGCGCGGCATGACGTCGTTGAGCGCGTCGTAGAGCGGGCGGAGGTACGGGTTGATCTTGGCGGCAAGATCCCCGGGCAGGAAGCCGAGGCTCTCGCCAGCCTCGACCGCGGGGCGGCAGAGCACGATGCGGCGGTACTGCCCCGCACGCAGGAACTGCACCGCCGAGGCGACCGCAAGCCAGGATTTGCCGGTACCGGCGGGACCGATCCCGAAGGTGATCACCCCGCGTCTGATGGCCTCGATGTAGCGCGCCTGATTCTCGCTACGCGGCTCGATGGCGATGCGCGGAGCGGCAGCATCGGCTGTGCCACCTATGGCAGCAGCGGCGTGATGCTCCTCCGGAACGCCGCGCCCGAAAATGGCCTCGAGATCGGCGTCGGCCATGGCACGGCCACTGCGGATGCGCTCAAGGGCGCGTTCGAGAACCCGCGCGGCCTCTTCGACCGCCTCGGGCGCACCGGAAAGCCTCAGCGCACCTCCGCGCGACAGCGCCTCCACTTTGAAGGTCCGGCGCAGGAGCTGCAGGTTGCGGTCCAACGAGCCGAAGAGCTTCCGCTCTTCCTCGAGATCGCGCAGCGGGATCACGCGCTGGTTCATCGGAGCGCGTGCGGTCCGGCCGCAACATCGGGTGTCAGTTCAACCATGCTCTGGCCAGAGTGTAGCCCAAGGGAGCTGAAAAAATGAGGCTGTCGATGAGATCGAGGACGCCGCCAAAGGCCGGCAGAAC
>SXUL01000088.1 GCA_005790545.1 Planctomycetia bacterium
CTGCTCAAGGAAGCGGAAGGCGAGAACCGCTTGCGCCGCATTCTCGGGCCGGTTCAGCTCACTTCTCTCGGAGTGGGCGCGATCATCGGTGCCGGCATCTTCGTCGCCACCGGCAAGGCGGCCTCCGAAACCGCGGGCCCGGCGCTCATGCTGAGCTATGTGGTGGCGGGCATCACCTGCGTGTTCGCGGCGCTCTGTTACGCGGAGTTCGCGTCCATGGTCCCGGTGGCAGGTTCCGCCTACACCTACGCCTATGCGACCCTCTGCGAACTCTTCGCGTTGATCATCGGCTGGGATCTGATTCTCGAATACGCCGTGGGATCGGCAACCGTCGCCAATGGTTGGTCTGGCTACTTGCAGCCCGTACTCAAGAAGATAGGGATCGAGTTTCCCGAGGCTCTTCGATCTGCACCACTCAAATTCGACACAGCGACAGGCGATTTCGTCGCTACAGGCTCGTACGTCGATCTGCCAGCGGTCCTCATCGTGATCGTGGTGACCGCGATCCTCGTGAAGGGCATTCAGGAGAGCGCGTCGTTCAACACCATCATGGTGCTGGTGAAGCTCGCTGCGGTTTTCTTCGTGATCGGCGTCGGTGTTTTCTTCGTGAACCCGGACAACTGGGAGAACTTCGCGCCCTTCGGCTGGACTGGCCTGAATTTCTTCGGCAATCACGTGGCAGGACAGACGGATGCAAGCGGTGCGCCCGTTGGCATGCTTGCAGGTGCGGCCATCATCTTCTTCGCCTACATCGGATTCGATTCAGTTTCGACGCACGCCGAGGAGGCAAAGAATCCGAAGCGGGACGTGCCCATCGGCATCATCGCGTCGCTCTTGATCTGCACCGTGCTCTACATCGCCGTGGTGGCTGTGCTCACAGGCATGGTGCCCTACAACCAGATCGACAAGAGCGCAGGTGTCTCGGATGCATTCGCGGATGTCGGGCTCACCTGGGCCCAGACGATCATCTCTATCGCGGGAGTGGCAGGTATCACCTCCGTGCTGCTGGTCATGATGCTCTCCGCGCCGCGCGTGCTGCTCGCCATGGCGCGCGACGGTCTTGTGCCCAAGGCCTTCTTCAGCGACGTGCACCCGAGATTCCAAACCCCATGGAAATCCACCTTGCTCATTGGCTGCTTCGTGGCTCTCATGGCTGGCACTCTTCCCATTGATGCGCTGCTCCACCTGACAAACATCGGCACACTTCTGGCGTTCGCCATCGTGTGCGCTGCCGTGCTCATCATGCGGAAGACGCACCCTGAAGCGGCACGGCCGTTTCGTTGCCCGATGGTGCCCCTGGTTCCCATTCTCGGCGTTGCGAGTTGCTTGATGCTCATGTTCTCGCTGCCGGTCGAAAACTGGTGGCGGCTGTTCACGTGGCTGGGCATCGGATTTGTGATCTACTTCGCCTACAGCAGACGGCACTCAGTTCTCCGCAAAGGCTGATCCATGCTGAAGAACCTCCAGACAGCGAGCACGACGGCGCAAAACACCGCGGTGATCCGTTTCACCATTCCGCGCGAAGAGATCCAGGCAGTGATGGGCCCGGCCATCGGAGAGGTGATCGCTGCTGCCATGGCGCAGCAGGCGGGACCTCTCGGACCGGTGTTCTCGTATCACTACCGCCTCGATCCGAAGGTGTTCGACTTCGAGGTGGGTGTGCCCGTGAAGGCGGAGTTCAAGCCGACCGGCCGCGTGATTGCGGGCACGCTGCCCGCAACAAGGGTCGCCATCGCCGTTCATCAAGGCGGCTACGAAGGCCTCGCTGACGCTTGGGGCGAGTTCAATGATTGGGTCATCGAGCAGGAACTCACTCCGCTCGAATCGCTCTGGGAATGCTATGCCAAGGGCCCGGAATCCTCGCCGGATCCCGCACTCTGGGAGACCATGCTCTTCCGCCCGTTGGCGAAGTAGTTCCTCAGGCTGGACGCTGCGAGGATGAGTTCCCCGGAGTGTCTTTGCCACGCACAGCACGAATGGCATCGGTGATGCGCATGACGATGCGCGGGCCTCTGATGCGGAAACCCAGTTCGGCCATCGTTACGCGAATCAGTTCGTCCTCAGTGCGGAGGAGCCCGTCCGAGAGAATCCAGCGCACCATGCTTTGCAGGTGCGAGTCCCTGTACGAGTCAATGCCGTCGTAATCATCCGCGAGGGAGGCCTCGCGATGCGGGACGTTCGGGCGCGGGAGTCTCCTTTGCGCTGAGCCACCGGCCGCTGACAGCGTGTTTGCCGATGCGCCCAAGGATGTTGCCGGCGCTGCTGTCGGCATCGCCGCGTCAGGAGCAAGCGGCTTGGTGGCGGCCTCGCGTTCCGTTGCGCGGGCCGCTTCCGCCTCTGCTTTTTGGCGTCGATCTGTTGCGACGTGTTCCGCGCGACGGTGCAGTTCCTTCAAGCGCTTGACCTCGCTGCTCTTCCGCTGGAACCAGTCCAGCGTGAACACATGGGCCAACTGCCAGCCGAGGCGCTGGAACTGCTCCCGGCGCAGGCGGTCGCGGTCGCGCGTGGTCGACTGTCCGAATTCCTCGATCCCGTCCAAGAGGATGCCGAGGATCGGCACGGTGGGTCTGAGTGGGTCCAAGGTCACGAGGTCGAGGCGATTGCGGCCACGGCCCCAGCGGAGTTCGCAGGCAATGCCTTCGGCGCGGAGCGAGGCGGCGATGTCTTCCGCAATGGCGCTTGCGGGAACTGGTGTCGCTGCTTCATCGCTGTCTGCGGGCGCGTCATCCAGGCCGGCGCTCGCGGCGTAGTGGAGGAAGGCCTTCAGCAACCGCACGCCATCACCACCTGCGCGTGCAAGGTCGATTTCCGAGGCGTGGAAAGAAGAGACAATGGTCATGCGCTTTCGGGAACGCGTCACCGCGACATTGAGGCGCCGCGCGCCGCCGGCCATGAGCAGGGGACCGAAGCGATGGGGAAGCGAGCCATTGGGATCGCGCCCGTAGCCGACAGTGAGAATGATGGCATCGCGTTCATCGCCCTGGACGGTCTCCAGGTTCTTCACAAAGAAGCGTTCCTCGCGCTCCACCGTGAACCACTGTTCGAGGGCGGGTTCCTGCAGCACGGCGGCTCTGATGGCGTCATCCACGCGCTGCGCATGCTGGATGCCCATGGCAATGACGCCGAGAGACTCGTGCGGTCGCTGCCGCGCGTGCTGCAGCACTTCGCGCACCACGGCCTCCACTTCGGCGGCGGGACTCAAGGTGCCCTTGTCACTGCCGGGTGCATCCACGACCACGGCTCGCACCACCTGTTCGAGGCTCACGCCGGGGAAGGTGACGAGCCGTCCGTCATAGACATGCACGTTGCTGAAATGGATGAGGCGTTCGTCGGCGCTTCTGTAGTGCCATGCGAGCATGGTGTTCGGAAGCGTGGCCTGCATGAGGTCGAGAATGCTCTCGAAGCCTTCACCTGCCAGAGATTCCTCCGCTTCGGCGAGTTCGTCACCACTCTGATCGCCTTTGCCGAAGAATGTGGTCGGCGGCAATTGCCGGCAGTCGCCGGCTACGAGCACCTGCTTCGCACGATAGAGCGCAGGTACGGCATCCTCGGGGAGGACCTGCGAGGCCTCGTCGAAAATCACGAGATCGAAGAGTTGATCACTGCTCGCCAGCAACTGGCTGACGCTGAGCGGGCTGGCCATCCAGCAGGGTGCAATCTGCGTGACCACGTTCGGCGCACGCGCCAGCAGCGCGCGCACCGGCAGGTGGCGCATCTTCTTCGCCGTTTCGTGCTTCACGACGTGCGTCTCGTCCGGATGGCGGTCCATGGCCGCGACGGCATGTTCGGCATGACGTCTGCGCACCAGTTCGGCAGCGAGGCGCCGACACTCGGCGTCGAGGTGCGCGAATTCAGCGATGACTTCCTCATGCACGCGTCCATCGAAGATTGCGAGGTCGGGGTCAGTGGCGACAGCGCGCTCGAGCATGGATTGCAGCAGGGACCACTCCAGGCGGAGCTTCCACCATTCTGACGTGACCGCCGGATTGCTGAAGTCATCGAGGAGACCCTCAAGGCCGGCGGCGGTCAGTTGCGCGCGTGCCTCATTGAGGGCAGGGAGGCGCCAGAGATTGGCCGCATCCGCGCTCAGCGCTTCCAGTTGTTCGGCGATCTTGGCGAGGGGCACGCGCGAGGGCGTTGGCAATGCAGCACTGGCCACGAGGGGTTCGAGCGCTGCCGCGAGACTGTTGGCCGTGCTTGTCGTCGCGCCGTAGCCGCTCGGGCGCAGGGGCGGC
This sequence comes from Planctomycetia bacterium, assembly GCA_005790545.1. Taxonomy (GTDB): domain Bacteria; phylum Planctomycetota; genus SXUL01. The sequence continues at coordinate 4,236 of SXUL01000088.1, forward strand.
GAGTCCGGCAGCGCGAGCGTCCTCCAGCGAGCGAAGCGTTCTGCAAGGGCGTCGGCCTCCCGCGCGAGCACCGACACGGGCAGTGGTGCAGCGCGAAGACCATTCAGCGTGCGACGCGCGGCGCGGAACGAGCTGTTGAAGAGGAAGGCCAACGTGCGGGGGAAAAACCCACGCTTGGCTGGTTCGAGCGTGCTGGCAAGCGCTGCAGCATCGAGGGCGAAGACGCCGTCATGCCAGTGTTCGTATGCCACTTCGAATTCTGCGAGTTCGGTCGTGAGCGCCAGGATTGACTCAAGCGTTGTGGGCTTGCGCAGGCCATGCTCGGAGGCCAGCGCCGCCGCCGCGCGCTCGAGTTCCCGTGTGAGGGTGAGCGCTTGTCGCACACCGTCGTGGAGTTCACGCGCGGCCTCCGGCGTGCGGACATCCACGCCGTTCCATGGTGACGGCGAAGTGCGGAGGAAGAGCGCCGAGAAGGGAGCGGCGCTGTCGAGCCTGTGCCAGAGGTCCTGAATGCTGTCGGGCGTGAGAGCAGCGAGCGCCGTTGCATCAGGTCGCACGCGCGTGCGGGTTTCTGCAGGGAGTTGCATCAGTCGACCGGCGATGGCTGCCAGCGAGAGGCCGAGAGGAGCGCGCGGAAGGGACATGCGGCGCGCATGGGCAGCCAGCGTTGTGCGGCTCTTCTCGAAGCGACGCTGAATGGCCTCGCTGTCCTTGACAGGTGGGCACTTGGCGATCGAGTCGAGCGCCGTCCGGAGTTGGCGCATCACTTCGCCGCGCTTCACTCCCGTGCCGTGAAGATCGAGCAGCAGGTGGCCGAGGGCCACTTCATCGCGCCGGAGGCGCTTGGCCACGGCTTCGATGGCAGCACTCTTCTCGGCTACGAACAGCACCCGGCGTCCCGTCGCCATGCAGTGCGCAATGAGATTGGCAATGGTCTGGCTCTTTCCGGTACCAGGTGGACCCTGCACCACGAGACTGCGACCCGTTTCGGCAGCCAGCACCACCCTTTGCTGGCTGGCATCGGCGTCGAGCACGAGAAAATCCCTGGCTGCCGGACGGGCATCGAGTTCTGCGCCGGACGTTTCGAGCAGGACCGCACCATAGGTCGCGCGTGCTGTGGCATCGCCCACCATCGCGCGAATGAGGGGGCTCCTGTCCACGATCGCCGCGTTGTCCTCGATGTCCTTCACCATCGCGAGCTTCGCGAAGTGGAGGTTGGCAAGGAACATGTCGCGCGAAATCCGGAACTCGGGCACTTTCGCGGCAACGGACTTCTCGAATTCAGTCAGCAGCGACTCCCAGCGCAGCGGCATGTCCTTCGAGTCCTCGTCGAGGAAGCTCTCGACAAAGGCCTCTGGATCGGTCTGGCCGAGCGCGGCGGCTCCGAGCACGCGCAGCATCACGGGATTGAGTTCTGGTTCGAGGCTGATTTCCAGTTGGGGCCGCCCGGGGGTGAGCGTGCTCACATGGGCCGGCAATAACAGCACAGGTGCGGAGTAAAGCGTGCCGTCATCCTTCGCCTTCCAGGTGGCGAGCCCGATTCCGAATCGCAGCGTCTCGACGCCGCGCTCCTCGAGGTATTCGAGGTTGCGATGCTGCAGGTTCTCCAATGCCGCGCGTGCAAGAGAGAGGGCCTCCGCCGCACTGCGCGCCAGATGTGGCGCCTTGTCGTCGCCACTTCCTCGGAACAGGATGGCGAGGTCCTGATGTGAGAGCTTGCCGGTGCGAAGGAGCTTGTCCACCAGCGCAGGTTCCTCGCCGAGGCTGAGGATGCCTTTCCGCGTCGTCTTGAAGTTGAGTAGCGGATTCCTGCGCGACGTGTCGATGAGGCGTCGGACCCATTCCGCGCGGGTGGCTTCAAGGCGGCGTGCAAAGGCGGCCTCGGTCGACCCTGCAACCACGGTTTCATTTCCTTCCATGCGATGTTGCTCCGTAACAGGTGCCGCTCTCTTCGTGCTGACAACTTCGCCGCGCTCCAGCCTGTATTCCCGAGCGCAGAGCCGCCGAGATTACCACTCTTCGCCGACCTGCTTCCGCAGCGACCTTCACGGCGCCTTCAAATGCGGAGTTGAATGGGGGCGAATTCGAGGGCGGCGCGGGGATTGGCAGCGAAGAGGATGCCCGGGCGTTGGTGGAGGCCGGCCTTGGTCAGCACCTTCATGGGTTGTTCGCACACCCCTGCGAGGATGATGGTGCCATGCGCCTTGAGGATGGGATGCATCGTGCCTTCGAGTGCCACGAGCCCTGTCGCGTCCATGGCGTGACTGTTCGTGCGTGCGCGAGCCACAGGAACAAGCGCTCCGATTTTCGCTGGTTGCTGCCGCGAAGATGCCGTCATCTGATCGCATCTCGCAGCAAGTTTGATCGCGTGTGAGGCTGCCTGCTGCTGTAGACTTGGCGTCATGGTGAAGACCGCCGTCGGCAGTCTTGAAGAAGAAGACTTGATCGGGGCCGTGCGGAAGCTCGTCCTCAAGGCCGCTCCCGGCATCGAAGAGGGCGTGAAGTGGAACATGCCCAGCTTTCGCACCTGTGAGTGGTTCCTGACGTTGCAGAGTCGTCCGGAGAAGCCGCTCTTGCTCGTCTTTCACCTCGGTGCCCAGCGGAAGCCGCAAGCGGGCGACCTCAGGGATCGCGTGGCGGACCCATCACACCTGCTTCACTGGCGAGGCTTCGACCGTGCGACGGTTGAACTCGAAGACACCGCCGCATTGAAAGCCATCTCCCGTCAGTTGCCGCGCCTCATCCGAGCGTGGATCAAGTGCCTCGAAACATGATTCCGCCAGCGGCAGCAGACCAACCGGCCCTCTCGAGTCGGTTGAAGGCTGCGCGGGATGCGCTGGTGCTCTACGCATCAACGAAGGTCCGGGATGGGGATGCGCGTTACGGGATCACGGTGCCGCAGGCGAAGTCGAGAGTGCCGCTCTGATGCAAGGGCAAGCAGGATTCGTGCGCCGCGTGGCCGCGCGTTAGATCTTCGCCAGTGCGCGTGCGAGTTGTTCCCAGCGTTGTTCGAGAGAGCCAGTCAGCCCGACAGAGATGCGCACGAGCCCGGGGCTGATTCCGGCACGACGCAGATCCTCGGCGGCCAGCTCACTGGAAGTGCTCGCAGCGGAACAGGACATGAGGGTGTCGAAGTAGCCGAGACTCACCGCCATGTAGCCGAAGCGTTCTTCGTTTTGCAGGGTCTCCATCAGGCGCTCAGCGCGTTGCTGCGTGCCGAGATCCAGAGTGATGAGTCCGCCATGGCCATAGTCCGGGTGGCGCAGGCCTTCCAACAGCGCGTGGTCTGGATGCGAGGGGAGGCCCGGATAGGAGACCGGCAAGCCGCGTTCCGCAAGGCGCATGGCAAGAATGAGGGCGCGTCGTCCATGTTCTGCCATGCGCAATCCGAGATGTGGCAGGCGCAAGCTCACTTCGAACGCGGCGCGCGGGTCCATCGTGGGACCAAGCAGCATCAGCGTGCCCGTGTGGAGATCCATCATGGAGGAGATGAAGGCTGTGCTTCCCACCACCGCGCCACCGATGATGTCGCTCGCACCATTCATGAACTTGGTCAACGAATGCACCACGATGTCGGCCCCCATCTGGATCGGGCTGAGGGCCATGGGCATGAAGGTGTTGTCGATCACCAGCGGAATGCCGTGCCGTTTCGCGATGGCTGCGAGCGCCGGAACATCCGCCACGCGCAGCGTCGGGTTGCTGACAGATTCGGCGTAGATCATCCTGGTCCGCGCAGTGATGGCACTCTCCACTGCGGCGAGGTCCTTGCCGTCCACGAACGTCGTGCTGATGCCGCTCTTCAAGGGCAGGAAATCCCTCAGCAGTGCGAAGGTTCCACCATAAAGTGTGCGATCCGCCACCACATGGTCGCCGTGGCCGGCGAGTTGAAGAATGGTGGACGAGATGGCGCCGAGGCCGCTCGCGGTGGCATACCCCGCTTCCGCTCCTTCAAGTGCGGCCACTTGTCTCCCGAGCACGTAGACCGTGGGATTGAAGTGGCGACCGTAGAGGTAGCAGCCACCCTGATCGGGTCCGCGTTGGCCGCGAAAGATCTCCGGCATGGTGCCGGCCTGCATCACCGTGAAAGTGGTGCTGGCCTCGATGGACATGTTGACGCCGCCATGCTCGCCAAACTCATGGCGCATGGAGGCGAGTGATTCCGCCGGATTGAAGCGTGGCATGCAGCAGGCACTCCTCGATGGGGTGCAAAATAGCAGCGCCGCGCGCGCAGGAAGCCGGCTCTGATCAATCTCGTGCGGGCGGACTCGCCACACCGAGGTCGAGCGCGGACCAGAGGAAAAGCGCTGCCGTGGTGGCGTGCGGACGCCAAGGCTTGGCGATGGTCTGCAGCACACGTGGGCCGGGTTTGTTCTTCAGACCCCAGGCGAGTTGCACCGCACGCACAAGCCCGCCATCACCAAGGGGGAGCACGTCGGGACGGCGCAATCTGAACATCAGGAACATTTCGGCGGTCCAGGGTCCGACGCCCTTGATCTTGCAGAGTGCCTCGCGCACGCCGTGGTCGCTGAGGCGGCGCAGCTGCTTGAGTTCGAGTCGGCCTGCTGCATCTGCGGATGCGAGTTCGCGCACGAAGCGGGCCTTGGAGCCGGACAGACCCGCTGCCCGGAGCGCGGGGACGGGCACGGCCAACACGCGCGTTGCCGTGAACTCGCCGGGGACCAAAGCGCGCACTCGGGCGAAAATCGTGCGTGCGGCCTTGCCCGAGAGTTGTTGCGCCACGATGGCACTCGCAAGGGCCTCCAGCGGCGGCCGGCGGTCGATGGTGAACAACTCGGGCGTGCCCTTGGCTGCGGCGCGCACGCGCTGAATGAGTGCCGCGAGCACGGGATCGCGGGTCAGGTGACGCTCGGCGGCGGAAGGAGCGCGCATCAGGGGGTCACCAGAACGGGCCAGCTCGCGCGTTCTTCCAGGAGGTGCTTCGGGTCGAGGAGCACATCCGTCACCGGATCTTTCACCACCACGGTCACCCACCAGCGCCCGGGCTTCAACTTGCCGAGCGGGAGTTGGCTGCTGGTCGCGGCCTCGGGACCAACCTTCTTCTTCACGGCGAAGGTGACAAGTTCTCCCTCGGGCGGGAGGTCATAGAGCCCGCGCTCGGCCCGGCCGCGAGTGCCGCCAAGACGGCCAAAGAGACGCGCGAACGCTTCGCTGCGCCGGCCATAGGCGTCCTTCCCTGCAGGAGCAACCTGAGCTGGTGCATCAGTTGAGATGACATCATCCGGGAGACGCTCCACGTACCACGAGACGCTCAGATCGTGTTTCAGTGGCTTCATGGGTGTCACCGAAAGCACGGCCTCGCTGCTCACCTTCGCGCGCACCAGCAGTTCCGGCATGGGTGTCACTGAGTCGATGGGACTGACGTGAGAGTAAATGCGGAGGATCGCGGTCTCGCGGCAGACGGGGCAGAAACCGGTGTGGCCCGCACTGTTCATGGCGCAGGTGCGCGCGGGGCGGAACACACCTTTCTGGAAGGTGGCACCACCTTCGAATACGCCCACGTTTGCGACTTTCTTCTTCAGGAAGTGTGCCCACGGGACCTTTTCGGGATCACTTTCCTTTGTTGCGTTCGGGGCCTTGATCGGCCCCAGCGGGGCGCCCGGATTCACTGCATATTCATCGAGCAACCCCACGAAGGCGTGACCGAACTCGTGCACCGTGACGCTCTTGTCGGGGCGCCCGACATTGGCAATGCCGCCGCCACCCATGCCGAGGATTCCGAAGCGCGCGAAGGCGATGACATAGCCGTCATCGTCGATGGCTGGTTCCTCTGTTGCGGCGATGCGGGTGTAGAAGCGTACGAGTCTCGGGTCGGCCATCACCTGTCCCTGTGGCCCGGCCGCCTTGCAATCGAGGGCGGTGGAGAAGTCGGTCTTGCGCTTCCGCGAGCGACCCTTGTTGCGTTCTTCTATGCGCTTCTTTTCTTCCGGAGAGAGATTGGGATCGACGCCTTCTTCGAGCGAGGCAAGCCGCACGAACCAGTAATTGAAGTAGTTGCGGTACTCGCCGAAGGCCTTCTCGCTGAAGAGCACATCGAGACAGAGCTCAGCCCACTTCTCCTGCAATTGCTGATCCTCGGGATCGATGGTGAAGCCGTCGCCCATGATGGCGACATCGATTCTCTTTCCTGAGGGGCCGCTCTGCTTCAGGGCCTCGTATCCGAGGTAGGCGTTGTCGTCGCTGCGTTGTTCAAGGCTCTTCTTGTGGATCGAAGCGGGATGGTCTTCGAGGATTGCGCGCATCATCTTCTGTGCGGCCTGGAACTTGCCTTTGCGCTGGAGCTCGATGGCGTCGCGGTAGCGCGGTGTGCTCGCGTCGGAACTGACGGCGGGTTCTGCACTCTCTGGCTCCACAAAGCCGGGAGGCAGTTCCTGTCCCGGCGGTGGAGGCGGATCTTGAGCGAACAGCGCCGTTGCGAGGAGGAGGAGAACAGGCGTACGCATGAGTGGCCTATCGTACCGCGCAGAAAAAGCAGAAGCAGGCGCACCCTGCGTAGGGCGCGCCTGCCGGGAACAAGGAAGGAACTCAGTTGCCCTGATCGGCGAGGAGCTGTGTCACCGCAATGCCTACGTCTTCCGAACTGCCGTCGAAGCGGTAGCGCGTGATCTTGAGGGTGTGTGTGCCGGTGACCGCGGGTGTGAAGTCCACGATCTCGTAGTTGTTGTAAAGGGAGACGGACGAAGCCTTGAGCGAACCCGCCACACCTGCGCCTTGATAGACGCGCAGGTCGAGGTCCGCGTCCATGCTGTCGGTGCTGTAGGCACTGTTGGCCTTGGCTGCCCAGGCGATGCAAATGCGCGCGCGCTGGCCGGCGGTGAGGCTGACCGAGTAGGTGTAGTAGCCGGTGCTCGTTGCGCTCGTGAAGCTCGCCGCAGAGAGGTTTACGCCATGGATGCGATTGGCGTTGGCGCAAAGCGAAGCTGCTCGCACATGCAAGCCGCCAGCACCGTCGAGACTGCTGATGCGTGCCGAGCCCTCGATGTTGTGCCATGCGGTCGCCATCATGGCGGCCATGGCGGCGGTGGGATAGAGAATGGCCGTGCTGTCGCGGCTCATGGCGATCGCAAGGCCGCCACTGGTGAAGGGTGCAGAGAAGCTGGTGCCTGCGTAGTTGTCGTAGGTCCAGGGAGCGCCCCAACCGAGGGTGTCGACACCCTGTCCGACTGCTGCAAGATTCGGCTTCTCCACATTCGAGGCTGGATTGAGGTAGTCGGAGAAACTGCACATGGCATCGCCAGTCCAACTGGTCGTGTCGTTGTCATTGAAGGCGCCGACGGCGATGACGTTCCATGCTGTGGCGGGGGAGCCCACATAGCTTCCATCGTTCCCTGCCGAGGCAACGAAGCTATCGAGGTAGGTGCGCGAGACGTAGTCGAAGTAGCGGTCCTTGTATTGCAGCACGCCACTGTAGCCGCCGCCAAAGCTCATGTTCACGATGTCCCGATCGTTCGAGACGCACCAGTCGGCTGCCGCGGTGATGTCAGCGTCGCCATAGCTCGTGGCGTTGGCGCTGTAGAGATTCACTTCGGGGGCCGTGCCGAGGCGTGTCGCGAGTTGGCTTGCAATGCAGCCTGAGGTCCCCTGCACGTGGTCGTCCGGATTCTCGGCAGCGGCATTGAACCAACCGGCGACGTTCAGATACGGATTGTCGGAATCGATGCCGTTGTTCTCGAGGACAGCGACATCGATGCCCGCGCCTTTCCAGCCGGAGGCGTGCGGCGTGGTGGTGCGATGCGTGTTGTTGGCCGTGGAGTTGTGGTCTCTTGCGTCGTTCTTCTCGATGTAAATGGTGTCCACTGCGGAGAGTTTCGCGAGTTCGAGAATCAGCTGCGCGTCAGCGGCGAGGAAGATCACCGGCGCGGTGGTTGAGACGTAGCGCACGGGAATGCCAGCCATCCGCAGCGCAGCTGCTGCGGGCTTCGTGAGGTCGCCCACGCGTTGCATGGCGAGTGCGGTCATGGCCTTTTCCGCAGCTTTCACTGCCGCATGGTTTGCATCGGTGGGAAGCGTGGCGCGGATCGCATGGAGTTCCGCTTCGAGAGCATCGAGGTCGGAGTCCAACCAGACCACGATGTCGAGCGTGCCCGTGGGCTGGTGCTGCATGGCCTCGCGCAGGTCTTTCGAGATCTTGAGGATGGGATGAACCTTGCGGGCTTCGATCTCTGCCTTGCGGAGAGCCGAGAGATCGTGCTCGCGACCCCATTGGTCCACTGTGCGGCCGCGGACCTCTCCAGTCGCTTCATTCACACTCTTCATGTCTTGCACGGTGAGGCCCAGGGCCTCGAAGGTGATGCTGCGGGATTCGGTGGCGGCAATGATCGACTTCGGCGCGCCTGTCGGACGGTCCGTTGACTGCTCCTGTGCGGAGAGCAAGTTCGCCAAGCAGGCGAGGCCAAGGCCGAGTGAAACTGCGAGTTTTTGGGTAGGCATGAGAGACTCTCCTGGATTTCCTGGTTCTGGAGAGGCCGCGGAGCATTCCCGGGCCTCGTTCACCTCACCAACTGCAAGTTGAGTTTGAAGCGGACAGGAAATCTGTGATTTCCAGATACAGATGGCGCGGTTGTGTCGTGAAAGATCCGCACGCACGCTTCTATGAGGACGCATGAACGTGAACGCCAGCCAGCCTGCAGAACTCGACACCTTGGTTGGTCACTTCGAGAAGCACTCGCGCACGCTGCTCGGCGTTGCAGCACGAGGCCTTGGCCTTCGTGTGCGGGCGAGGGTGGACGCGGCAGATGTGGTCCAGGAAGCACTGCTCGAAGCTCTGCGTCGCCGCGCGGAGAGGCCGACAACGCAGAGCAAGGCGGCGTGGCTGTCGTTTCTCACCAAGGAGGCGGCGCTGCACGTGCGTCGCAGGCACGTGCGCGCCGCGTGCCGCTCCACCCAGCTCGAGCTGACGGGCATCGATGCGCGGGGTGAATCCCTGCGCGGCAAGGAAGTGAACGCGGTGAGTGCCGCTGCGGGCGAGGCGACGGGGTCGCTGGCCATGGAGGATCTGGCACGCCTGCGTGGACTGCTGCTGGAACTCAAGCCCGTGGACAGGCACATCGTGGTCCTCCACTACTGGCGGGGGCTCGGGTTTGCGGAGATTGCAGCGTCAACGGGAGGCACAGCGGACAGCTGTCGCAAACGTTGCGCGCGGGCGCTGGAAATGCTGCGCGCCCGTTCAGCCGATGGGAAGGGCCAGCCTCGCATCGGATAAGCTGCTTCTAGTCAACATGGCCGGTCCCACTCTGAAACTCGCCTTCATCAACCTTCGCGCCCGGACCAAGGACTGGCACCACATCATCATGGTGCCGCTCGGCATCATGACGCTTTCGGCCTCCGTGAAGCGTGCTTTCGGTGAGCGGGTCGAGGTGCGCCTGTTTGACTGCACCACGTTCCCGGAGCATCAGGAGCCGGATGAGGCCATCCGCAAGTTCCTCGACGAGTTCCGCCCGCAGGTTGTCGGCATCCGTGGCTTTTCGAGTCAGGCCGACGAGTTCCCCATCATCGCGCGCATCGCGAAGGAAGTGGACCCGGACGTGGTGGTGCTTGCGGGCGGCCCGCATGCGAGCACCAATTCGCCGAGCCTCTACAAGATCAAGGACATCGATTACGTCGCGCCCTACGAAGGCGACGAGGTGCTCTTGGAAGTCATCGAAAACGTGATGGCTGGGCGCACGAACGACGGCGTGATGGGACTCGGGCGCGGTGGCCCGGATGGCACACCGTTGATGAACCCGGCGCGGCCGCAGATCAAGGAGCTCGATTCGCTGCCGTTTCCTGACTACGACGTCATCGATATCGACGCGTATCAAGGCCGACTTGCCATGACCGACTTCCTCACGCGGAGGAAGTTCACGAGTCTCTTTACTTCGCGCGGTTGCTACTACGCCTGTTCGTACTGCCACACCAACTTCGGCAAGCGCATGCGCTACCGGAGCGTGGAGAACGTCCTTGACGAGATTCAGCAATTGGTCGAGAAGCGCGGTATCGGCGAGTTTCACATCATCGACGACATCTTCAACGCGGATCGCGAACGCGCCATGGGCATCTTCAACGGCGTGGTGCGCCGTGGGCTTGATGTGAACTTCGCCTTCCCGAACGGACTCCGCGCAGACCTCATGGACGAGGAGTTCATCGCTGCGGCCCGGGCGGCAGGCACCTATACGTGGGCACTCGCGGTGGAGAGCGCCAGCCCGCGCATCCAGAAGCAGGTGCGCAAGTTCAACAAGCTCGACCGGGTGTTCCAGGCCATCGAGTGGTCCGACAAGCACGGCATCTTCACCTGCACCTTCAACATGCTCGGATTCCCGACAGAGACCGAAGAAGAGATGCGCATGACCCTCGACTTCAACATGCAGTCGAAGGCGCACTTCACGCACTTCTTCGTGGTGACTCCTTACGAAGGGACGAGCATGCACGACACGCTCGAACGCTTCGGCGTGAACATCTCGGAACTGGATCCGGAACTACTCGGCTATCAGGTGTTCAGCGGTTCGGATGAGCATTCGAGCATCTCGAAGGTGCCCCGTTCGAGGATCCAGAGCCTCATCGTGGAGGGCGTTCAGCGCTTCTACTTCGATCCCGTGCGCCTCGCGCGCATGATGGAACTCAACCACAACCACGTGCACCTCGCGCTCCACGTCGAAACACGGCGTTGGTCGGCAGGCTACGACTGGTCCAACATGCCGCATCCGGAAACAGCACGCCTTCTCGCACGCCTCTACGCCGATGCCCGCGCCGCCGATGCCGTGCGCTGCGCCCACCTCCCCGAACCCCCCGCCGCGCTCCTTGCAGAAGCCCTCATCCGCGCCTGATCTCCGCGTGTAGACTCCGCGGCCATGCAAGGGAAGCGGCGAGCTGGGCTTACGACTTGGATCTTCATCGGGCTGGCGCTCGGTATCGGTTGGGGTTCGGTCATCCACTACGGGCTGGATGCGAACCATGAGGTGATCGAGTGGACCCGCGTCTTTTCGCGGACGTTTCTTGCGCTCATCAAGATGCTGGTGGCGCCTCTGCTCTTTGCGACGCTGGTGTCGGGCATGGCGGGTGCGGGGCATCCGAAGGATGTCGGTCGCGTGGGCCTGAAGGCCATTCTCTACTTCGAGGTGGCGACTACCATCGCCCTCGTGGTCGGGCTGTTCGCGGTGAACTTCGTGCGGCCGGGCGATGGTGTGAATCTGCCCTTGGAGAACACCAAGGAGGCCGTCGAAATCGCGGGCCGCGTCCATGCCATGACGCCACAGGACCACGTGGTGGGCATCATCCCCGTCTCGGTCATCAAGGCCATGGCCGAAAACAACATCCTGCAAGTGGTCGCGTTCTCGTTGCTCTTTGCGTTCGCTGTGATGGCGGCCAAGGAACGTGGCCGCCCGATCGTGAGCTTCACCGACAGCCTCGCGGAAGTGATGATGAAGCTGACGGGCTTTGTCATGGCTTTCGCGCCCATCGGTGTGGGTGCCGCCATGGCGGTGACCGTGGGGGGCAAGGGCCTCGGGGTCTTGAAGAACCTCGGGCTCCTCGTGGGCACGCTCTATGGCGCGCTCTTCGTGTTCATCATTCTCGTGCTGGTGCCGGTGGCACTCTGGATCCGGCTGCCCTTCCGCCGGTTCTGGCACACGGTGCGCGAGCCGGTCGTGCTCGCTTTCTCCACGACCTCATCCGAAGCGGCCCTGCCAAAGGCGCTCGAGAATCTGCAGAAACTCGGCTGCCCGCGGAGCATCACGGCACTCGTCTTGCCGCTCGGTTACAGCTTCAACCTTGATGGATCGACGCTCTATCTCTCGCTGGCCACGGTGTTCGTCGCGCAAGCGGCCAACGTGGAACTGACCGTTGGTCAACAGATCACCATGCTGCTCCTGCTCATGTTGACGAGCAAAGGTGTCGCTGCCGTGCCGCGCGCATCGTTGGTCGTCCTGAGCGGGACTCTCGTCCACTTCGGGCTGCCATTGGAAGGCGTCGCTCTCATCCTTGGAGTGGACGAGCTCATGGACATGGGACGCACGGCCACCAACGTCCTCGGCAACTGCCTTGCGACGGCGGCCGTCTCGCGTTGGGAAGGACATTCCCTCGCAGGCGATCCGGACACGGCTGTGCCGGACACTCCTTCAGACTGAACGCATCACGACGCTCAGCCGCAGGCTGGTCGGGAGCGCTTCAGGCGCGAGCCGCTCATGCGGCGCGGCGGAGGAGCCGGAGCAAGCCGGCCGCGATCTCATCGAGCGGCAGCACCAGTTCCGCAGCACCGAGCTTGATGGCTTCTGCAGGCATCCCGAACACGACACAAGTTTCCTCGTTCTGGGCGATGGTGCGCGCACCGGCCTGACGGAGTTCAAGCATGCCGCGCGCACCATCTGCACCCATGCCGGTGAGGATCGCGGCCACTGTGTGCATTCCGGCCACCTTCGCACAGGAGCGAAAGAGCACATCCACACTCGGGCGATGATGATTCACAGGTGGAGCCTGGAAGACCCTCAGCGATAGTCCCGCCCCGCTGCGCTGGACTTCCATGTGGAACGCGCCCGGCGCGATGAACACATGGCCCGGGCTGAGCTTGTCGCCATCTTTCGCTTCCGTGACGGTGACAGCACACATGGAGTCGAGGCGCTGCGCAAAGGAAGCCGTGAAGCGTTCCGGCATGTGCTGCACGATGACGACGGGCGGGCAATCCTCGGGCAGGCGTTGCAAGACCGTCGCCAGCGCTTCGGTGCCTCCTGTGCTGGCGCCGATGGCAAGGAGCTTGCTGCCGGCATAGCCTGCGAGACCTGCGGGATGAATGGGCAGCAGTGCTTCACTGGCGCCAGCGCGTGTCGGCGGGCGGATGCGAGCGCGAGTTGCATTCTTGACTTTCTCGATGATCAGACGCGCGACCTCCTGCAGGCCTTCACGCATGGCCCCGTGCGGCTTCGGAACGTAGTCCACCGCGCCCAGCGCGAGGGCCCTCAGGGTGATGTCGCAACCGCGTTCTGTGAGTGAGGACACCATGACGACCGGCATGGGGCTCGCACGCATGAGCTTCTCGAGGAAGGTCAACCCGTCCATTCGCGGCATCTCGACATCGAGAGTGAGCACATCGGGTTTCAGGCTCTGGATCATGGGCATGGCCATGATGGGATCGGAGGCGCGGCCCACGACCTGGATCCCCGGATCGGCGGCGAGAATCTCGGAGAGCAGGCAGCGCACGAGCGCGGAGTCGTCAATGATGAGCACTTTCACAGGGTTCATGGGGGTGCGCTTTCAGTCAAAGAGAGTGATGCCGCTGGTATTCGGCTTCTCGACAGCACGCTGGGCCTTGCGTGCGAGAGCCGCTTCCTCGACGGCATCCTTCGAGAATGTCGTCATGGGAACCTCGCGTGCGAAGACCTGTGCCGTGTGAGGCCGGAAACGGATATCCAGCGGAAAGCGTCCGAGAAGAAGTTGCGCCTTCACGGGGATGCGTTCGCGTTCGAGGTATTCGAGTACGAACGATGCGTTCAGCTTCGGGATCTCGGCCATGGTTTCGCCGCCCACGACATGAGATGCACCGAAGACCTTGGCCACCAAACGGCGCCTGTCGGCTCCAAGTTTGAGGACTTGATTGATGACCTGTTCCATCGCGGCCGCGCCGTAGCTCGTTGAAGCGATGTCATGGAGCGCGGTGTGCGGCAGGAGGAAGTGATTCATGCCGCCGATGCCGTTGCTGGGGTCGTAGATGCACGCCGCCACGCAGGAGCCGAGAAGCGTGCGGATCTCCACGGGGTCGCGGCTCGCGTGCACGCCGCCGGCATGGATGCGGACGGTGCGTAGTGTCTCGCCCGGAACCTTCACTTCCACCACCAGACCATCGCTGCGCGGGTCCGCTGGCGGACGCGGAGCTGCGGTTGCCGGGATTGCGCTCTGGCGTGGCGCTCGCTGCAGACGTGAGACCGTTGGGGCTGTGCCTTGGGAGCGCGAGGGATCCACCGACTCAAGTGTCACGCGCGCATCCGTGCGGCGGAAAACCGTGGTGCCACAGGAATCGAAGATCTCGCCGAGCCCCTGCATGGATTCCGAGTGGCCGATGATCATGTGTCCACCTGGATGCAGGACATCCGCGAAGCGCCTCAGCAACGCATTCTGGGTGGGTCGTTCAAAGTAGATCATCACGTTGCGGCAGAAGATCAGATCGAAACGCCCACCCAGCTTGAACTGCTGCTCCATGAGATTCACGCGCTGGAAGTTCACGAGCGCGCGAGGTGCGTCGCCGACTCGAATGGCCGGTGCACCCTCCAGTGTGGTGTTGGTGAACCAGCGCTTGCGTGAGCCGTCCGGGAGATCGATGGCCTCTGCGGAGCGGTAGACACCGCCGCTCGCCCGCGCGAGAACATCCGAGTCAATGTCACTCGCAAGGATGCGGAAACTGAGCCCTTGCCCAGCCTGACTCTCAAGCAGCGTCATGGCGATGCTCCACGGTTCCTCACCGGTGGAACAGCCTGCGGACCAGATGCGGAAGGCCGTGGGCCCCCCTGCACGTGCTGCACGCTGCAGAGTCGGGAGCCAGGTCTCGCGCATCCACTGAAAGTGGTGGTTCTCGCGGAAGAATGAAGTCTTGTTCGTAGTGATGCAATTGATGAAGGTCTGCCGTTCGTTGCCGGCGGGGCCCTCGGAGGCCAGCAATTTGCAGTAGGAAGCGTAGTCCTGGAAGCCGAGCTCACGCACCCGCCTCGCGAGGCGTGATGCAACGAGCCCGGCCTTGGAGTCGTTGAGGTGAATCCCCGTGGATTCCCTGATCAAACCGCGCAGGTAGTCGAACTCCTTCGGTCCGACATCTTGGAGATTGGCGAGATCCACGGGTGATGCACTCATACAGTGATGAACTCTCCCTTCGGATGAGCATGCACCGACGCCTCACCGCGCATCATCTCGATGGCGGGCGGGTTGGAGGGGCCCTGAGGTGCGTCGACGGAACTGCCGCGTGTGCCGAGATTCAAAGCGCTGAGGAGCCGCTTGACTGCATCCGCCTGCGAGCGGAGCTGCTGGGCAGTTCCAGCCAGTTCCTCGGTTTGGGCAGCATTGGTCTGGGTCACCTTGTCCATCTGGGTGACGGCCTGGTTGACCTGCTCGATACCGCTGGACTGTTCGCGTGCAGCCACGGCGATGCGCTGCATGGACTCCGTGACGGAGGCCACCTGTGTGGCGATCTCGCGCAGCAGCGAGCCGGAGCGATCCACCAACTCGACACCGCGTCCGACCTTGTGAGCGGAGTCCGCGATCTGGGACTTGATCTCGCGAGCCGTGGTTGCTGAACGCTGGGCGCGGTGGCGTACTTCGGCGGCCACCACGGCGAAGCCGCGGCCCTGCTGGCCCGCGCGGGCCGCCTCCACAGCAGCGTTCAAAGCGAGCAGATTGGTCTGGAAGGCGATTTCGTCGATGGTCGTGATGATCTCGGCGATCTTGCGGCTTGAGGCCTCGATATCGCGCATGGCGGAAACCGCGTCTTCTGCGGCCCCGCGCCCCGCTTCGGCGGAGGTACGTGCCGAGCCTGCCAGTTTCGAAGCTGCATCCACTTCGCCGCTCGACTGCCTGAGTGCGCTGGTCATCTGCTCGAGGCTGGCCGCTGTTTCCTCGAGGCTGCCGGCCTGCTCCTGGGCACCGGCGCTGATGGCGTCCGCAGCGGAGCTGAGCTGCGAAGATGCGAGCGCAGTCGCTTCGGCATTGGACTGGACCTGCTGCATGGTGTTGCGCAGGCCTGCGGTAGCGCTGTCATAGGCGTTGGCCATGGCACCGAGGTCGTCCTTCGTGTGAACGTCGGCGCTGACGGTGAGGTCTCCCTTTTCGAGCGCGTGCAATGCGCGATTGACGTTGCTGAGCGGCTGATCGATCGAGCGCGCGATGAACAGTCCCATGAGCACGGCAACGAGCAGGCCGCCGGCCATGCAGAAGATGCTGGTCATCTGGGCCGTATCGTGAACTTCGGACGCGTGCTCACGTGCAGCAGCGGCGGCATTCAGCTTGCTCGTGCGGATGGCGAGCAGCTCTGCGTCGATGGCGAGGGCTGTTTCACGAACCTGCGAGACTTCCTTCTTGGCCTCGGCGATGTTCCCGGCCTTCATGTGTTCGATGACCTTCACGTGCGCAGCGGTCCAGATGGGGGCCGCATCATTCAAGCGCTGGAAGGCTGCGGACTCCTCTGCACCCGCGATGCGCTCTTTCAAGGTTGCCATTTGTGGCGGCATCTTCTCGAGGAAGCCATCAATGGCCTTGCCGAAACCGACGGCAGCCTCGGGTGTGCCATTGATGATGGCGTTGCGCGCCTCGCGCACCACGTAGAGACGGTTCAGGTCCCAGTCCAGGGCGGCGAGAGATCCCTTGAAGTGCTGCTCGTGCAAGACGCCGATCTCGTTCTCCACTGTGGCGAGGTTCACCAGCCCCATGACGCCGACAAATACGAGAATCGCGCTGGTGAGCGCAAAGACCAGGACGAGCTTGTTGCGCGTCCGCATGTTCCGGAACCAGTTCATGAGCACCCTCCTGCCACCGAGTTGGATGGTTGTGGTCGGGAGCGCGCGGCAGGACCGCCCGGAACACCCGGGATCTGGCGCTGCCGCGTCGCGAGGACTCTTGCATCAGCCAGAGTCAGGGATGCGCGGTAGCCGTTGTGGTGGCGGCCGCAGCCTCCTGGATTCCGGTGACTTGTTCGATGTTGAGGAGCGCGATGAGATCCTCATTGTTGCGCGTGATGCCCCTCAGGAAGGAGAGATCCACGCCTTCGCCGAGCGCCGGCGGCTTCTCGATCGAATCGGCGGCCACATCCAGCACGTCGCTCACGGCATCCACCACGCAGCCGATGACGTGCTTGCCCACGTTCACCACGATGATGACGGTGGCCTTCGAGTACTCCACGGTGGGCATGCCGAAGCGCAAGCGCAGATCCACCACCGGCACCACCGTGCCGCGCAGGTTGATCACGCCCTTCACAAAGACAGGCATGTTGGGAATGGGAGTGATGGCGGTGTAACCGCGGATTTCCTGCACACGCAGGATTTCCACTCCGTAGTCCTCTTCACCGAGAGTGAAGGTGAGGTACTGGTGTGCTGCTTCGGTCGTCATCGCGTCGTTGTCGTAGGCATCCATGATCGTGCTCCGCTGTTTCATGCGGCGTGCTGGGCTGTGGCGGACTCTCCGCGACAGCGCCTCGCGAGCGCCTGGGTATCGAGAATGAGTGCGACCCTGCCGTCGCCGAGGATTGTTGCGCCCATCACGGACTCGACCCGGGTCCAGTGTTCTTCAAGCCGTTTCACCACGACTTGCTGCTGGCCGAGCACTTCATCCACGAGGAGGGCGAGGCGGCCACCGTCATGCTCGACAACCACGACGATGCCCTGCACCGGGTCCTCGTTCGCAGAGTCGATGCCGAAGAGTCGGTGCAAGCGCACGAGCGGCATCGTTTCGCTTTCGATGGCAAGTACCTCACCCTCGCGCAGGATGTGACGCAGCGTTTCCCTGCTGGGGCGCAGGCTTCTCACAACGCTGAGCAGCGAAGTGATGAAGACTTGATCGCCTACGCGGAAACTGAGTCCATCCAGGATGGCCAGTGTGAGTGGCAGGCGAATGCGGAAAGTGGTGCCGATGCCGCGTCTGGTGCTGATGGAGACGCTGCCGTTCAACGCTTCCACGTTGCGCTTGACCACATCCAGGCCCACACCGCGTCCTGAGATGTCCGTCACATGATCCGCAGTGCTGAAGGCCGGGCGGAAAACGAGACTGAGGATCTCATCCTCGCTGAGGATGGCATCCGGCTGTACGAGGCCATCGCGCTCGGCCTTCCGGCGCACTCGTTCGACATCGATGCCGCGGCCGTCGTCGCGCACTTCGATCACCACGCTGCCGCCTCGTGTCTCTGCCGTGATGCTGAGCACGCTTTCTTCCGGCTTGCCTGCGGCGCGGCGCTCGTCTGGCGCCTCGATACCGTGGTCGAGCGAGTTCCGGATGAGGTGCACCAAGGGGTCGCCGATGAGCTCCACCACGTGTTTGTCGAGTTCCGTCTCCTCGCCGGTGGTTTCCAGGCGCACATGTTTGTTGCAGGCCAGTGAGAGATCCCGGACGAGGCGCGGGAAGCGGCCAAAGGTGCTGGCGAGTGGCACCATGCGGATGCCCATCACCTGCTCCTGCAGATCGCGTGTACCACGCACCAGTTGAGTGAGCGCGTCGCTCAGTTTGTTTTCCGTGGACTGCTGTGCTGTGCGGACGGCGTCTTCCAGCATGGACTGCGCGATGACGATTTCGCCAACGAGATTGATGAGTCTGTCCACCTTCGCGATGGGAACGCGGATGGAGCTGGCGCTGTGAGCAGCAGCCGCGTGAGGATCGATAGTGCGTGCCCGCTGAGGCGTGGCGACCGCATTCACGGCCGGAACAGCGCGTGCATTCAAGGGCTGAATGGTGATCTCGGCGCCATCCTCGACAAAGGCGAACACATCGCGGAGGGCCTCGGCCGTCGAGACAGCCTCAAGTTCGTATTCCCAGGCCAGATGGCAATTGATGGGATCCAGGTCCTTGAGCACCGGGATGCGACTCCTGTCGCAGCTGATGCGCGTGAGCGTGCCGAGGCTCTCGAATTCGCGTGTGATCAAGGCCGGGTCCATGCCCGTTCGAAGGATGCCCTCCGCTGGCCGGAATTTGATCAGCCATTTCGTGGCCGTGGAAAGGGCTGCAGGCGTGGGCGTTGCAGCAGCGGCTGTCGCATCACCATGAAGCAGCGCATCCAGTGCACGAAGGACATCCGGCATCTGTTCAGGCAGGGCCGAGCCCGTCCGCGCGGCTTCGAGCAGTCCGCGCAGTACGTCCATGGCTTTGAGCGAGAGGTCGACGAGTGCGCCGTTCGTCGGCAGTCGTCCTTCGCGCGCGGCATCCAGCACGGACTCGAAACTGTGGGTGAAGCTGGCGACCTCGGTAAAGCCGAAGGTGCCGCTGCCGCCCTTCACGCTGTGCACTGCGCGGAAGATCGAGTTCATCGCTTCGCGATCGCTGGCATCCGATACGAGCTTCATGAGCTCGCGTTCGAGAGTTGCGAGGTGCTCTTCTGATTCCTCGAAGAAGGCGGGTTTGAATTGTTCGAGATCGATTTTCATGGCTGGCTCAGGGCACGACCTTGGCGAGCACTTTCAGGAGTTGCTCGGGGTGGAAGGGTTTCACGATCCAGCCGGTGGCACCGGCGGCCTTGCCTTCCTGTTTCTTGGAGTCCTGCGATTCGGTTGTGAGCATCAATACCGGCGTGGTGCGTGTCGTCGGCAGCGCCCGCAGGTTGCGGATGAGAGTCATGCCGTCCATCACCGGCATGTTGAGATCGGTGATGACAATGTCCACACGTGTGGCTCCCAGCTTCTTCAATGCGTCTTCGCCGTTCTCTCCTTCGAGAACGGTGTAGCCAGCTTCCTTCAGGGTGAAGGAGACCATCTGGCGCATGGTCACGGAATCATCAACAATCAGTGCAGTGCGGCTCACGATGCAACCTCTCAGAAGAGGACCACGTCCTCTCCGCTTTCTGCGCCCGTTTCCGCGGCAGTGCCGCGGCGTTCGGCGCCCATGGTGGTGCGAGTCAGATACTCCTGCAGGCGTGTATTGGTCGGCCCCGAGCCCGCTTGAGTGCGGACATGTGGTTCCAGAGCGTCAGCCATGGAGCGCAGCGTGTTTGCGGAGTGTTCGAGTCTCTGCGCCACGGCGTCCTGGAATTGCAGGGCGATGATGGCCGAGGTGATGTCTGCTGCGAGGGATTCCGAACGCGTGGCGCTGTTGCCCAAGGCCTTCTGCAGTTCTTCGTGAGTGGAGGCGAGGAGTGTGAGCGTGTGCTCCACTTCGCCGCGCACTTCGGTGGCCTCGCGTGCGCCTTCAACGGCAAGCCCCTGCAGTGCGACGAGCGTGGTGCTGATCTCGGCGTTGACATCCTCCACCGTGGAGCGGATGGTGTCGCTGATTTCGGAACTTCTGCGCGCGAGCGTGCTGATTTCGTTCGCAACCACGGCGAAACTCCGGCCTTGTTCGCCGAGGCGGCTCGCCTCGATCCGCGAATTGACAGAGAGCACCCGCGTACCGAGGACAATGCCGTCGATCTCGCCGAGGACCTTGAGGATGCGCGTCATGCCGGTCGCCACCGAATCCATGCGCTGGGCGGAGTCGGTGGAAATGGTGCAGGAACGCTCGATGCTCTTCACGAGCCGGTGCAGTGTGTCGCGGGAGGCGTGGACGAGGCCTCGCATGTCCACACGACCGTCAGCCGCGTTCTCGCCGCTGCCGAGGAGATGCGCTGCTTCACGCACGCTCTCTCGTGCGCGCGTCACCATGCCGGAGAAGTTCTCGCAGACGCCCGTCACAGAGCCCGCGATGTGGTGCGAAGTGTCCACCAACTGGTTCGCGAGCAGCGGGAAGAGTGGCAGTTGGGCTGCTACCTCGTCGTGCAATGCATCCGTGCCCGTGACAGGGCGCGCCTCGGTGGTGTTGACGCTCATGCGCTGGCGCCTTTCTCCGGAACGAAGTCCGCGAGGATGCCGCACCAGCGGAGCGAGCTTTCGAGCGGAGCGGAAATGGCTGTGGTACTGAACTCACGCCGTGCGAGTTCGAGTTCCGTGCGGAGGGCGAGGAGGACCTGCGCATTGGCTGCATCCAAGTGCTCAAGGCGGCTCCAGTCGAGAACGACCGGACCTTCCGCTTCAACCGCCTGGACTGCGAGTTCGTGAAAGCGCGCCGCACTCTCGATGTCGAGACGCCCCTCAAGCACCAGGTGATGCTTGCCGTCCCTCTGGGTGAGGCTCTGGCTGTGTTCTGCCACGGTCGCGATCCCTCCGCTGGATCACCGCCTTGATCGGCCCCACGATTCGGTTTGTGCAGTATTTGCGGAGAGTGCGAAATAAGAGCCACGCTCCTACTCGGAAGTAGGCCGTGGCTCGTGTTGAATTGTCTCGTTTGGATCAGCGCGCGCTGCCGACGGACGCGGGGGATTGATCACCTCCACCGCCTGTCGGAGTCGGAGCTGGGCGAGAGCCCCCCGGGGTCGGCTCAACGCTGCCGCCGTTCGGGCGCGGGGCTCCGGCCGGGGGCGTGGTGTCGCCGCCGCGGCGTCGTCCCGGGCGACCTTCCGGACGCACGGGCCGCTCGGGCTTCGGATTGTCGTTGTCCCGGCCGCCCCGAGGGCGCTCGGGCTTCGGCTTGTCGTTGTCCCGGCCGCCCCGAGGGCGCTCGGGCTTGTCCGGCGTCGGGGTCTCGCCGGCGCGGACGCGGCGTAGCTTTTCGCGCGCGCGTTCGAGTTCCGTTTCCAGTTTCTGGATTTTGGCTTCGAGCCGGCGGACGGCGTGGTCGCTTCCTCCGACGGGGGCCGGTGGCGCCGGAGTCTGGGCAAGCAGAGGCATGGCAATGAGGAAAGCACCTAGCAAAGCGAGTTTCATGAGTTGTCTCCGCCGTTGTTACCTGCAGGGCGTGAAGTC
This sequence comes from Planctomycetia bacterium, assembly GCA_005790545.1. Classification (GTDB taxonomy): domain Bacteria; phylum Planctomycetota; genus SXUL01. The sequence goes on from SXUL01000088.1 coordinate 25,673, forward strand.
CTTTCCAATCGTTGATCGGCGAAATCCTGCTGGTGCTCAGGCAAGCGGTTCCACAACAACGGCGGTTCCATAAGCCAGCACCTCGGCAAAGCCGGAGGTGCCCACTTCGCCACTGTCGTAGCGCAGCCCCACCACCGCGTTGGCGCCCAGCGATTGCGCGTGCTGAATCATCTGCACCAGCGCTTCTTCGCGGGCGGTCTCGCAGACCGTGACGAGACTGCCGACGCGCCCGCCGGAAATGCCCCGCAGCCCCGCGAGGAAACTCTGGCCGAGGTGCGGTGCGCGCACGGTGATGCCGCGCACCAAGCCCTTGCAGTCCTTGATGCGCTTGCCGGGAACTTCCAGCGTCGTGACGACCAACATGCTCATAGGATGCTCTCCGCTGGGAGCGTAGGCGCGCGCGGGCCGGGAGTCCACTTGCCCGCTTGGAGCGCGGGGAAGCGCATGGCTATGATCGGCCGCCGACGATCAGCCGAGCGCTGCCAGAGCGGCAGAGGACTACCCGTGAAGACTCCCGTACGCGTGGCTGTCACCGGCGCCGCCGGTCAGATCTGTTATTCGCTGCTGCCCCGCATCGCCGCGGGAGAGATGTTCGGCGCTGATCAGCCCGTCATCCTGCAGCTCCTCGAGATCCCCGTGGACAAGGCGCAGCAGGCCCTCCGCGGTGTCGCCATGGAACTCGCGGACTGCGCCTTCCCGCTGCTGCGCGGACTGGTGCTCACAAGTGATCCGAGGGTCGCCTTCAAGGATGCGCAGTGGTGTCTCCTGGTGGGCAGCAAGCCGCGCGGCCCGGGCATGGAGCGCGCCGATCTTCTGAAGGACAACGGGCGCATCTTCATCGGGCAGGGCGACGCCATCGATGCGGTGGCGGCTGACGATTGCCGCATCGTGGTGGTCGGCAATCCCTGCAACACCAACGCCATGATCTGCGCCTCACGTTTGAAGCGCCTGCCGAAGACGGCGGTGACGGCCATGATGCGCCTCGACCAGAATCGCGCCATGGCTCAGCTCGCTGCCAAGGCCGGCGTCGAAATCCGTGACGTCAGCAACATGACCGTCTACGGCAACCACAGCCCGACCATGTTCGCCGACTTCTTCAATGCACGTATCGGCGAGCGCGAGGTCGCTGAGGTGATCACGGACCGTGCCTGGCTGGAGAATGATTTCCTGAGCACGGTGGGCAAGCGCGGAGCGGCCATCATCGAGGCGCGTGGCGTCTCGAGTGCGACCTCCGCGGCGAATGCCCTCATTGATCACGTGAAGTCCTTGAACACGCCGGGCACGACCGTCCACAGCATGGCGGTCTTCAGTGCCGGTGAATACGGATTCAGCAACGATATTTGGGCCGGTATGCCCTGCCGCACCATCGCGCCCGGCCGCTACGAGATTGTTCCGACCATGGCGCTCACGGCCTTTGCGCGCGAACGCATTGCTCTCAGCAACAAAGAGTTGCTCGGCGAGCGCGAGGTGGTGAAGGAACTGCTCTGAAGTTCTGAGTCAGGCGGTGAGAGCCTTCAGGCTCTCGCCGCACCCGCCGGTGAGCAGCACCGTGGCGAAGGGGTCGAAATCGGTCGGCTCCCGGTTGACGATGATGACCGGGATGCCGGCGCGCAGCGCGACCAGCGGCAGGCTCGCCACTGGCTGAACCTGCAGACTCGTCCCCACGACGATGAGGAGATCGGCGTGCTGCACCGCGTCCAGCGCGCGGCGTGATGTCGCTGGGTCCATGGGTTGTCCGAACGCGATGGATTCCGGTTTGAGGATGCCCTGGCAAGCCGGGCAGTAGGGCACGCGCGTACCGTTCACGATCCAGCGGTAGACCTCGTCGCGCGAGCGTCGGCGTCCGCAGCGCAGGCAGATCACGCTGTGCTCGTGGCCGTGGATCTCGACGACCTTGGCGGGGTCACTGCCTGCGAGCTGGTGCAGCCGATCAACGTTTTGCGTCACGATGGCGGCCAGTCGGCCATCGCGTTCCAGTTTCACGAGCGCCTCATGGGCAGCATTCGGGCGCGCCGTGCGCAGCACCAGATAGAAATCCTGGCTCATCTCCCAGTAGTGGCGGCGGCTCTCTTCGGAGGCGAGGAAGTTCTCGAAACGGAAATGCGCTGTGTCGTAGGTCTTCCATGCCACGGCCCCGGAGCGGTAATCCGGAATTCCCGATTCCGTGCTGATGCCAGCGCCTGAGAGCACCACGATAGCGCGCGACCTGCGCACGAGACCGCGCGCCTTCTCGATGGCCGCACCGCTGCTCGCGGGTGAGACGACCGCGGCTGCAGGCAGTGCCAGATCCTGCCAGTAGCGCAACGATTCACGTTGTTCCCTGCCGTACTTCGCGTTGTCCTCCGGGCGCCCCACGCGGTGGAGCGGTACGAGGGTCGGAAGGAGGCGGCCCTGCGCGCGCGGAAAGATGCGCAGTACGACGAGGGCCAGCAGGGTGCTCACGAAGAAGGGCAGTGTGAGTGCCGGGATGCCACGCGCATTCAGCTCGAAGCTGCCGTACCACCACAGCGGGAATGCAGCCACCATCGTGGCGCACGAGAAAACCAGACTGCGCAAACCATGGCTCGTGAAATAGCCTGCGATGGCGATGTGGATCGGCATGGCGGTGAGCACGATCCAGGAAAAGGTCCACGAGGGCAGAAATCCTTCGGTCCACCCGAGGGCTGCGAAGCCGATGATCAGCCCGAGCAGCGCGCCAACCACGGCCAAGCGGGCGAGACGCCAGGAATGGGCTGCGTAGCCAGCGAAGATGAGAATGCGCGCAGTCCACTCCGCTGCGGATGAACTGAAACCATCCGGCAGGGGGGATTCGAAGTTGCCAGATCGGAAGGCTGCATCAGGTGTGAGGTGCAGGGGCATGAAGGCTGAGGGCACGCAATTCAACCCCATTGCGCGCGCGATGAGAATGATTGCAAAGGCCACGCCAAGCCCGGGCAGGCTCAGCATCGGCAGGCCGAAGCGTCGGGTCCAGCGGCCTTCGAGAAGCAGGGACGCGCACGGAACGGTGGCCGCAGCAGCCAGCAGTGCCACGGGCTGCAACCAGTCACCGAGTCCGTCGATGGTCGCAACCGCGAGCGCCGCGAGCGCTCCGCTGTAGCCGTAGAGCCCGGCCGCGAGATGTTCCACGGGACGGCGCAAGAGCTGGGCCGTAATGGTCGCTGCGAGCAGCGCCATGAGCGCGAGAGAGCCTGTGGCCGGGTAGAGCGCGAAGGTCCCCAAGAGAAACAGCGCGCCCGGCAGCGGACTCGGCGCAAAGAAGAGCGCGCCATAGCCGCTCAGCATGGCGCCGAATGTGTTTTCAGGGGCGATGGGCCCCCGTGTGGCGGCAGCCATGCGTCAGTCGGCCGGTCGCAGCAGCGCCGAGGTGCGCGATTCTTCGCTCACGAGGTGACGCGGCAGCATTTCGGGTCCGCGCGCATCCGCCGGGACTTCAGCTCTGCGAATGATGTGGGCCTCCTTGCCGCGGATCATCACATAGTTGGGACGCAACTGGATGAACTGCATGGACTGGCTGAAATTGTAGGCTCCGACATCGTGGATGACGAGGCGGTCACCTGGCTCCAGCTCCGGCAACACGACTTCTTCGCGGATCACGTCGATCTGCATGCAGAGATTGCCGGCGAGGCGCCAGTGGCCGAGGGGCCGACCATCATCGCGGACGGGCGACACTTCATGTTCGTACCAATAGGCCGTCGGCAGAATGTGCACACCCACATCGAGGATGGCGGTTTGTTGCGAGCCCTCGGGGCGCTTGACCGCCAACACCGTGCTGATGAACTTCGCCGCCTCGTCAATGAGGCCGCGGCCCGGTTCGAGGGTGAGCGTCGGGGGGCGCTTGAAGCGCTTCTCGTGAGCGAGCAGCGGTGCGGTGACGGCGAGGGCGTAGTCCTCGTACGCAGGCGCTGTGGCGGCGCCGGGCAGCATCACGCCGCGCAGCGTGTTGCGGGTCGCATAGCCGCCACCCATGTCGAGGCTCTCGATGGTGCAACCGAGTTCCGCTTCAAGACGGAGCGCGAGCCCGACCAAGGCTTCCATGCCCTGACGGTAGATGCTCACATCGGGCACGTAGGTGCCCACGTGCAAGTGCAGGCCGGCGAGGATGAGTTTCTTGTGGCCTGTGATCCGGCGCGCCGCTTCGAAGGTGACGGACTCGTCCACACGGAAGCCGAACTTGTCCCAAGGCGGATAGTTGAGCTTCACGTTGACTCGCAGTCCGATCTTGGCGGGCTTCTTCAGCCCGTTCGCGAGCTTCAGAACGCGCTCCAGTTCGTCGTGGCTGTCGATATTGACCCAGGCCTCTTCGCGGAAAGCCTGCTTCAATTCTGCATCGGACTTCCATGGCCCGTTGAAGATGATGTCTTTGCCCGGAATGCCGAGGTCGCGGCAGATGCCGTATTCGAAACCGCTCACCACTTCGCCGAGAGCACCTTCGCTCCTCAGCACCGCAGCGATGGAACTCAGCCAGTTGGTTTTCACCGACCAAGCGATGCGTGTCTTTGGCCAGAGTGCTCGGAACGCTCCGAGCATGTTGCGATAGGCAAGGCGCAGCCGGTCCTCATCAAAGACGCACAGTGGCGACCCGAAACGGGAAAGAAGGGACTTCACCGTGTGCGCGCCGATGCGGTCCACTGCCGGAGGGCGACGCGAGGGATGAGGCGTCCTCGTGGCGAGGGGTTGCATCAGTTCCTTCACGACATCACGCACTTTGGTCGTACGAGGGCGGCTCATCGGGAGGTCTCCGGGGGCATCACGGCGAGGAGGGTTTCAGGTGAGATCACGGCATCTTCAGCCGATGCGCTGAAGAGCACACCGGGGCGGGCCTGAACTCGGCCCTTCCATGCGCGGCCTTCTGTGGCCGCGAGCAGTCGTTCCACCAACGGTGCACCGGCCACCGCCGCGGCCTCGATCCAGTGCGGAAAGGTCGGGCGGATCTCCATGAGGAGCGGCGTGACGCCGTGCTGCTGGAAACGCAGCGTCATCGGCCCATCGAACGCAAGCTCCTTGGCCGCGGCACCAGCCCATGCGAGCAACGCGGGATCGTCGATGCTCACGGCGCACCATGGGCGTTCGCGGTCGTCGTCAGCGAGGACTTGCACGGCGATGGCGCCCGCGACTTCGCCCTTGATGCGTACGAGCGCCACTTCCAGCAGTGATCCCGGCCGGGTTTCGAGCAGGGTCAGCCGCTCGGCCCCCGCTGCACGAAGGCGCTCTACCGCCTTGCGGGCAGATTGCGCCGTGTGCACACGCTGCGTGAGTCCGCGATCACTCACGAGAACCTGTGGCCAGCCCTGTGCGAGAGCCAGTGACTCGGCATGTGCCGGTGCGGCGACGTCGGCCCCGCGCGCAAGCCAGGCACCCGCCCGAGTACTGATGCAGGAGTGCAGCCCGGTGTGGACATGCCGCAATAGCGCCTCCGGGTGCGCGTTGCTATTGGCAATGTTCGCGTCGGCCAACCATGAACTGGCCTCGGCGAGGAGCAGCGCACCGGCAAAGCTGCCGGGCAGGGCCAGAGTGACCTTTGCCTTGCGCAGAGAGCGCGCGAGTTCAGCAGGACCGCTGCCTGCTGCGAGCACCAGCACCGCGTCCGCACGGGGTTCTCTCCAGATGCCGGCTTCGTGCGGTGAAAGTGCCACGGCAAGGCAGCGCCTCTTCCCTGCGCGGAGTGCGCCGATGACGGAAGGTCCGGGCGACCCCTCGGGGCCGTCCTCCTGCCCCACGACGGCGATGAGTTCCTTCATCGAGCATTCTCCTTCTTCGTGGAAGCGAGCAACTCCTCGAGGCCCTGCAAGGTCAGTTCGTGGCGCGGATTGATGGTCACGGCCTCCAGCAAAGCGCGTTTCGCCTGGTCGATTTTGCCCAGCTTGATGAAACACCAGCCGAGCGCCGCTTGAGGATCCGCGAAGGCGGGGCGCGTGCCGCTGTGCAGCGTTGCGAGGCGCGAGAAGGCGCGCGTCGCGTCCGCGTACTGGCCAGCGTAGTAAAGCGACCAACCCCACTCCGAGAGCATGGAAGAAAGCACGCCCCACGCTTCCTCGCGCGTGCCTTCTTTCAGTTGGGCTGCACAGTGTTTCTCGAGGTGCTCTGTCGCTTCCTTGAGCTTGCCCGTGCGGAGGAGTGAGAGTCCGAGTCCGCGGCGGAGATCCGGTGCGCGTTCGTCGGCCTTGAGGGCGCGTTCGAAGGCGCCTTGTGCCTTTGGATACTCGGCGCGTGCAAACCACCCCCATGCCTCCGCCGCGTGGAGCTTGTCGTATTCGGCGTTTCCGATGAGCAGGCGGCGCATCTCGGCGCCGGTGGCCAGCGACGGGTCGATCCAGAAGGCACGTTCGAGAAGGATGCGCGCTTCGATGAAGTTGCGCGAAGAATGTTCGAAGCTTCCGAAGGCTGCGAGTGCGTGGGCATCGAAAGGGGAGGATGCGACGGCAGCTTCGAAATCGCGGCGCGCTTCAGCGTTGCGTTGCTCGGCTGCCTCGGCCTTGGCGATGGTCACGAGCACTGTGGAGTCGGATTTCCAGGCGTCGTCCTTGCGCGCGGCTTCAGCATGGCTGCGTGCATCCATGTTGCGGCCATCCTCAAGGGAGAGGAGGAGCAATGCGTAATGCGCGGCGCCGGAGTCGGATTTCAATTCCACGGCGCGCTGGAGCGCGGCCTTGGCCTCGTCCCTGCGACCGAGAGTCTTCAGCGCCCAGGAATGGAGCACATGCAGACGATGGTTTTCTTCTGGAGGAAAGCGACCGTCCGTGGAACTCTGGATCTTCTCGATGGCTGCCAGCGCATCGGCCGCGCTGCTGGCGAGCATGGTGGCTGCTGCATCGAATTCGGCCATCCTCCATTGGCGCACCGCGGACAGGCCACTCGCGGCGTCCATGCTTTCCGGGAAGAGTGCGAGTGCTTCCTTGAAGGGGCCTTCGGCTGTCAGTGGACGTTCCGCAAAGGCGGCCCACCCGCGACCGAGCGAGGCCTCGATCTGGGAGTTCTTGTCTGTCGCTGTTCCGAGGAACGCGCGCGTGGCATCGGCAGCCTTGCTTTCCGCAAGGAGGATCCAGCCTTCCACGTGGGCTGGGCTGGTGGCTGATGTGGCAAAGGTGCCATCGACACGTTGCAATCCGAAGTCCACGCTTGTGGCGTTCCGGCCCTGAGCTGCCACCAGAGCCTTCCGTGCTGCCTCGAGATTGCCAAGGCGCAGTTGAGCGACCGCAGCCGCGAGCAGGATTTCACCGCTCTGCTCGCTCTCAGGCCACAAGGCGATGATGGCGAGAGCGTCGCTCGGCCGCTTGAGGCGCAACCAGCCGATGGCGGCGGCGGCATAGAGGGAGCGCCATTCGCCGCGCTGCCCGATCAGGGTGTTGAGTTCCGCACCCAGCACACTCGGATCGCGGCGCAGCGCGTTGCAGAAATGGGCGAGTGCGTCGGCCGTGCGCGACTGCTGCTCAGCGCACCAGGCGAGTCCGGTAAAGGGAGCTGAATTCTCCGGCAGCAGCTTGGAAGATGCTTCAAAGGCCTTCCCGGCGTCGCCGTACTGCTTGCGCCAGTAATGGCACCAAGCGAGGATCATGTGCGCATCCGCATCGGCGGGTTCCGCTTTCAGCAGATGCTTCAAAGGCGCCACGGCTTCGGACCACTGGCCCTTGGCGTAGAGGCACCACGCGATGCCGCGCTGCGCATCTGCGAGTTCTGCGGCTTCGCGGGCCGCGCGTTGGAAGCAGCGGATGGCATCGTCATAGAGCGCTTGCCAATAGAGGCTCCAGCCTTCGCCGGCGCTGAGTTCGGAGAGCATGGCCGCTGAGAGCTTGGCTTCGTGGGCATCGGCGAAGGCTGCGCGTGCCTCGCGGAACGAACCAGCTGCGAGCAGGGCCCGCGCTGCGTCGATGGGAGCCTTGCGGGCACCCGCCACGAGATCGAGGCCCTGCTTGCTCCACTTGTAGTTCGCGTCCGCGATGAGCGCTTCCTTGAAGAGCTTCTCGGCCTTGTCCATGCGGCCGAGGAAGTACTCGCACCAACCCATGCCATCGATGATGGCGGCGGTCTTCGGATAGAGCTTGTTGTCCTGGGTGAGTCCGTCGAGGGCGCGCTCATAGTCGCGCTCGCGGAACCAGTCCCACGAGTTCTTCTTGGTGTCCTGCGCTGGAATCAGAATTGCGAGTAACGCAAGAAGAACGGCGGCGCGCGTGAGCATCAGAGGCGTCCTTTCGTTTGCAGCGCGGCGAGGTCATCGATCCGGCCGATGGTGGTACGGCTTGTGCGGAAGAAGAGCGTGCCCTTTCTGGCATTGCCAGCGGGTGGCGGAACTTCGCCGAGGAGGCGCGCGAGCACGCGCTCGGGGAGATTGAGTCCAGCACCCGGGGTCATGCCGACCCATGCGGGGAAGCGACCATTGATCTCGATGAGGTGAAATGAACCGTCCTCATCGGATTTCATGAGCTCGAGTTCGAGAGGGCCATGCCACTTGATGGCGCGCACGAGTTCGCGCGCGAGCTTGAGAGCCCCTTCTTCTTCCACTACCTCCGCAGCGACGGCTTTGCCGAGCGTGCTCAGGACCACTTTGCGGATGGTGACCGCGGCATCGAGGCGACCATGATCGGCCACCGCGGCCACATCGAATTCATGACCGCAGAGCGGTTCCTGGGCAAGTACGGGGAATCCCCACGCCGCGGCAAGCCGCGCGTGAGCAAGGCGCGCTTCCTCGAGGTTGGTGACGCGCTCCGCATCGGCGATGGGCCCCTTCAGAAAGACCGGGAGCTTCCAGTCTTTGCGCGCGAAGAAGGCATCTACATCACCGACGGGTTCGGTGCGCGGAGTCTGAAATCCGTGCTCCTTGCAGAAGTTGGCCAAGCGCGCTTTCGAGCGCGCAAGCACGGCCGCATGCGGAGGCAGCATGGTCTTCCAGCCGCGTTCGTCGAAGGAACTCTGGATGCGAGTCCACAGCGGAACTTCGCTGTCGAGCGTGGGAATGAAACCCGTGATGGGATCCTGTGCGTGGATCTCGTCCAGGCGCTTCAACAGCACGCCCGGTTGGTCCGACGGGAGTGGTGTCACGTACACGGCATCAAAGAGGTCACGACGAAACACGCCGGTGAGCGACGGGTCGTAGGCAAGCCCGAGGATGCGGATCTTGTCCTTCCGCGCCGCGCGGAGGGCGCGTGCGACGGCGAGTCCGGGGTAGGGATTGTCCCTGCCCTCAAGACCCGTGATGGCGATGGTGGGCTTCTTTGGCCTCGGCAAGTGTCGGCTCCGTGAGGGGGCTGTGGGTGGGTGAGGGTTGCGGCGACGCAGCCCAGCGTGTTTCAAGGTGCTGGCGGCGCGGATCGTCGGCGGGCAGGGACGCGAGATGCTGCTGCGCGGCAGCATCGTCCCCCGCAATGTGAGCTTGCAGGGCGCTGAACCATGGTTCTTCGTCGCGCACACGCAGGCTGGCGAGCAGATCCGCGGCGGCGCGAGCGAGAGGTTGCGGATGGCTGATGAGCGCGAGCTGTTCGCGGGCCGCAACAAGTTGACCGGTGGCTGCCAGCGCGTGTGCGAGCTGAAGTGCTGCGGCGCCGTGTTCCGGTCTGCGCGCAAGGCAGGCACGGGCCAGTTCGAGGGCGCGTTCCGGATTGCCGTTTGTGTTCTCCGCGCGGGCGAGAAGCTCTCGCGCCGTGGTGCTCACCGGGTGCAGGATGCCGTCCCCGTCGGCCCATTGCTCATCAAAGGCGGCATCGAGTTCCTGCGCGGCGATGGAGGCGAGCAGTTGCCGAGCTTCCTCGACGCGGCGCACTTGCAACAACGCGCGTGCAGCCAGTACGCCTGCACCAGTGCGACCCCGGCTGAGTGCGGCCTCCGCGAAGGGCAGTGCCTCGGCGGGCGCGCCCGCATCAAGGAGCTTGGTGGCGAGGAGCAGGCGCAGTTCATCCGCAGCGGCGGAAACGGCGAGGATGTTCACCAGATCAGAGCGTGCGGGGTGCATGACACCCGCCGTCACCGCTGCGGAGAATGGTGTCCAGCCGTGCTCACCGAGTTGCGAACGGCTCCATGCGATGCCCCAGAGCGGGTCTGCGGAGAGAGGCTGGGTCTTGTGCGCGCGTTCGAAGTGCCCCAGTGCTTCGGTGTATTGCTGGCGCGTGTAGGCACACCAACCACGGAAGCTTGCGGCCTCGTGCATCGCAGGGTTCGCGAGTTCTGCTGCGGCGAGCGAGGCCTCGGCGTCGTCGATCCAGCCGCCGAGGTAGCACGCGATTCCGTGGCCGAGCAGCGCGCGTGCAGAGCCGGGTTCAAGCTCGGTGGCCTTCCGGAAGCACCAAGCGGCGCTGGCTGCATCTGCAAGGGAGTGGTGACACCAGCCGAGACCGATCCAGATCTCCGGCTTCAACGCGGCACCCGTCGTCACGTCATGGAGTGCGGCGGCGAAGGCGTGCGATGCTTCGAGAGTGCGCCCTGCAGTGTAGAGATGCCAAGCCGCCATGACCGGCTTCCAGCGGAGGGCCTTGATCTGTTGCAGGGCGCGCCCGGCTTCGGTGTGCCGCGGATCGATGGCGAGCGCCGCCGCGTAGGAGCTCTCCGCTCCATCCAACTGGCCCTGCAGTTCTCGTGCGCGCCCCATGAGCCACTCCCACTCCGGATTGCGGAGTTGGAGAGCGATGAGCGGCGCCAGCAGGGATTCAGCGCGCGTGGCGTCTCCGGCGATGAGGGCACGGCGTGCGGCCTCCACTGCTCGCCGGGCGCGGAACGCGGCGAGGATTCCGAATCCAGCTCTCGGTCGTGGAGTTTCCATCCCTGTGTGGCACTGTAACGCTCGCTGTTCGCGTTTGTTGCGCAGCGAGTTCTGTCATTCCTGTGCGCTGGCGCCAACCTGTCGCGCGTCTAGAATCCTGCCCCTTGTCCCTCTTCCGCCGCACCAGCCCGCTGCTCTTCACGCTGTTCCTCGACCTCGCGGGATTCAGCTTGGTCTTCCCGCTGTACGCGCGTCTCATGGACCACTACGGCGCGCAGCACTCGGGGCTGCTGCGCCTGCTGCAAGATGGCACTGAGCAGCTCTTCGGAGTCAGCGATCCGACGCGCAACGCAGCCTTTTTCGGTGGGCTTCTCGCTGCGGCATTCTCGTTGCTGCAATTTGCGCTCACGCCCTTCTGGGGGCGCATGAGCGACACGCGCGGCCGACGGCGTGTGCTGCTCATCACGGTGTCCATGAGCCTCGGGGGCTATCTGCTCTGGGTGTTCGCGGGGCGCTTCGAGTTGTTCGTGCTCTCGCGGCTCTTGTGCGGAAGTGCGGCGGCCAACATCAGCGTGGCCTCGGCCGCTATCGCCGATCTGACCAGCCGCGAAGAACGCACGCGCGGCATGGGGCTCATGGGTGCGAGCGTCGGGCTGGGGTTTCTCGTTGGGCCGGCCCTCGGTGGCATCAGCACGTTGCTGCCCATGCCCGCACTCGGCGCGGGGTGGTTCGCCCTCAACGAGTTCTCGACGGCCGCGGCACTCGCCGCGTTGCTCTCGGCTCTCAATCTCTACCAGCTCTCACGCGGGTTCAAGGAAAGTCTCGGTGCTCATGTGCAGCGTGAGGCACTTGTGCGCAGCGCCAATCCCGTGGCGCTATTTTCGCGGAAGCTCGGCCAAGGTGTCGCGCGCATCAATGTGCTCTGGCTCATCTTCATGAGCGCGTTCGCGGCCTTCGAGAGCACGCTGGTGTTTCTCCTGAAGGATGCGCTTCACTGGGACGCCATCCAGACTGCTCTGGCCATGGTCTGGCTGGGCATCACATCCGTGATGATGCAGGGCGGCATCGTCAGGCGTCTTGTGCCCCGGCTGGGAGAGAAGCGCGTCGCCCTCGCCGGGTTTGCGCTGATCGTGCCGGGGAACATTCTCGTGGCTGTTGTGAGTGAAGCGGCATCACCGGTGCTGTTGATCACGGGGATCACGCTGATCGCTCTTGGTGTCGGTTGCATTTCGCCAACGCTCTCGGCGCTTGTGTCGCTGCGCGCACCGGAACACGCCCAAGGGCTTGCGCTCGGGGCTTTCCGCAGCGTCGGCGCGCTTGGTCGAGCTGTCGGTCCTTTCTCCGCGGCGTGGCTCTATTTCGCCGCGGGGCCGGGCGCACCTTTCGCGCTCGCCGCGGCGCTGCTCTGCGTGGCCCTCGTCATGTTGCGCCGGGTCTGACGGCGCTGCGCGCGCACCTCCTGACGCCGCCCCGACGCGGCATCGTTGCAGAGACGCACGGAAAGCGCGCGGATTGTTCATCATCAAGCACTTCCAGCGACTCGTTTGCAAGGTGCTGGGGCAGGCTCCTATGGGCACGTGATCCGCAAAGCCGCGGACAGCAGGAGACCACCATGAAAACGCTCAGCAAACTTCTTGTTCTTGTCGCGCTTCTGGCGCCGGTTCACGCGCAGTGCCTTGTTGGCTACGCCAGCACATCGCCGGTCAGCTACGTGCGTGCAGGCGCTCAGTCGCCCGTCGCCCCGGCGGGCGGCATCTTCAATGCGTTGCCCACCATGTTCCCGCTGCCCGGCACGGGCTTCCCGATGGGGGGAGCGGCGGTGGATCAGGTGCGACGCAACTTCTACTACACGAACGGCACGCAGCTCATGTGCATGCCGCTGCCCGAAACGGGCACGGGTGTGGGACCCTTCGGACCTGTGCCGTGGCCTGCGTTCTTCGGGCCTCTTACGGGCCTCGCGTGCAACAGTGTGACCGGAACCCTGTGGATGACGGATGGCTGGAGCATCATGGAGTTTGATCCCTTCTCGGGCTCGACGCTCAATCTCTTCACCGGTCCATTCGCAGGCTCGATCATCCGCTTCACCGGCCTTGAATACGACCAGGGTGCCGGCGAAGTGCTCGCACTCGTGCAGGACAGCCGCGTCATCCGCTTCACACCTGCGGGCGTGCAACTCGGCATCCTGTTCCCCACCTTCGTGCCGCCGGGCCTTGCCACCGGCCTCGCGCAGGATTCCTCTGCGAACGGCAAGCCGCTCTACATCTCCTACACGAACATCGCCATCCGCATGAATACTGGCGGAGTGTTTCCGATCCTGAACGGTGGCACTCAGGGGCTCGCCTGTGTGGCACTGCCCGCGACGCTCTCGCAAGGCGCCGTCTGCACACCCATGCCCATGGATGCTTGGGTGAACAGCCCCGAGTACTCCGGGAACATGGGTTGGCAGCTCGAACTTTCCGGCGGGCCTCCGTCCGCGGTCGCGGTCCTCGGGATCGACTTCAGCTATCTCCCGATCCCGATCGTGCTGCCCTCGGGTTCGAATCTCTGGCTGAATCCCTGGAGCGTCACGCTGCTGCCCTTCCCGCTGCCCACCAGCCCCACCGGCGATGCGTCGCTCGCCATTCCGCTCTTCCCACCGCCGGGATTCCTCGCCTACGCACAGTGGATTGCCGTGTGTCCGCTCGGAGGTCTGGTTTACTGCTCCGATCTCCTGCAGATCCGCATCTCGGAGCCCTGAGCGCATCCTGATCAACCATGGTTGAACGCACGCGGCGGTGTTCTCCTCGGAGGGCACCGCCGTGTGGCGTTTTGTGCAGGTCATGTGAAACGTCGCGCGTGGTCCATCTATGGGTACTTGATTCCCAACACCCCGGAGGACTCTTCCATGCGCACCGCACTCATGTTCACGTTGGCCCTTGTCATCAACATCACCCTCGAGGCCCAGTGTCTCGTTTCGTACCACAGCGCTGCTGCGCAGGAGTACGCACGCAGCTACTCGCTCTCTCCCGCCATGCCGATGGGTGGCATTGTGGGCACGAACCTCACTCTCGTGCCGCTGCCTGCCACTGGTTTTCCCATGGGTGGCATGGCGGTGGATCAGGTGCGCCGTCGCGTCTACTACAGCAACGGCACGCAGCTCGTGCGCATGTCGCTGCCGGGTGTCATTCCGGGTGTTGGCCCATTTGGTGTGCTGCCGAATCCCGCGGGCTTCAATCAGGTGACTGGGCTCGCCTGCAACGACACAACGGGCTCGCTCTGGGCCACGGATGGCTGGGCCATCGCGGAAGTGAACTCCGCCACTGGTGCCATTCTCTCGGGGCCTTTCGCAGGGCCCTTCGTGGGCATGGCCACCAAGCTCACCGGGCTTGAGTTCGACCAGGGGACCGGCGAAGTGCTCGCCGTTGTCGAAGACAGCCGCATCTGCCGATTCACTGCTGCGGGCGTGCTCCTCGGCATCGCGCTGCCGCCGTTCGCGCCTGTCGCCCCGGCCACGGGTCTCGCAATGGATTCGTCCGCACCGGGCAAGCCGCTCTACATCTCCTACAACAACACGGCTCGGCATTTCCCAACCGGTTTCGCGGTGCCGTTGGCCAATCCCGCGGCTCAAGGCCTCGCATTCGTTGCGCTGCCCGCGGAGCGTCCGCAGGGTGCGGTGTGCGGTGCCATGACCATGGATGCGACGGTGAACACGCCTGTCTACAGCGGCAACATGGGCTTCCAGCTGCGTCTCGCCAACGGTCCTCTGGCCGCTGCCGTGCTGCTTGCCCTTGATCTCGGGTTCCTTGGGGCACCGATCGTGCTGCCCTCGGGTTCGAACCTCTGGCTGAATCCTGGCACCGCGACGACCATCGTGCTTCCCACGGATGCCTTCGGTAACGCCTTCCTGAATGCGCCCCTCGTCATGCCGCCGGGCTTTGGTGTCTACGTGCAGTGGGCCGCTGTCTGCCCCGGCAACGGCATGGTCTATCTCTCAGACATGCTCCAGACCATCACCTCGGAGCCCTGAGCTCCGGGTTCATCTCCTGTCCATCAGAGCGGCGTCGATCCCCCGATCGGCGCCGCTCTTCTGCATTCTCTTGTTCCTCTCGCGCTTCCCGCTCTTCCTCATCATCGGAGGTGGCGGTGAGGGTGAGGCCGCGGGATTTGAGGCCGCGGCCGTGGGGGCCGGCCCACTCGGCGGGGTAGGGCTCGTCGCCGCGCATGGCGTGCCAGAGGATGAGGTTGAGTTCGTCATCATTGGCGCAGTCAGGGCGTGAGAGGTCTTGAGCAAGGGACAGGTCAGCAAGTTTCTTCTGGGCGGCGCTCTTGGGATCGGGATTGAGTTCGTCGAAGTCCACAGTGGCAGGCTTCAATACGAAGGGCCTCAGGTCCGGCGCATCCGCGAAACAGTGGTCCATGAGAGGCGCCATGGCGTCAAGCTGGTGCATGGGTGGCAGACCGAGGATGGCCTCGATGGTGTGCAGCACGCTGGTCTGATTCGCGAAGCGCGAACTGACTGCGCCACGGCGTGACCACGGTGAGACCACGAGGCAGAGCGAGCGATGTCCATCCACGTGATCGAATCCGTTTTGCGGGTCGTCCTCGTTCACGAAGATGGCGAGTTCCGGCCAGAAGCGGGAATGGCTGAGCGCATCGACGATGCGCCCGAGGGCGTGATCGTTTTCAGCCACATGGGCGCGGGGTGTCGGTGCGCCGGGACTTGTGCCCACCGTGTGATCATTCGGCAGATAGATGGTCACAAGATTCGGGAAACGCCCTTCCTGCTCGAAGCGTGCCAGCGCCTTGATGAACACATCTGCGCGGAGATTGTCAGGAACACCCATGTTCCAGCCAGGAGAACCGGGCTCAGTCACATCACGGAGATGATCAATGTGGATCTCGTGGGTGAGCGGCAGCGCGCCCTCTTTCTCGGCCGCGCGCATCTTCGTCCAGTTCATCCCTTTCACGGAGAACTCCGTGTGCACGAGCTCACCGAAGTTGCGGAACGAAAGTCCGTGCTCGAGCACGAGGTTCCAGATGTGGCCCTTCGGTGAATGCGCTGCCGCGTCATCCCCAAAGGTGTACGAACGCGTGAAGCCTCCGAAAGAAAGCTCGAGGTGATCGGAGGCGTAGCCCTCGGTTGCCCACGAGTGGCCGTCGGCACTCAAGACACCGTTGCAGTAGTAGTTGTCGAGCAGCACGTATTCTTCGGCGAGGGCGTGGGCATTCGGAGTGATGGCGCGCGGGAAGATGCACAGGCGCGGATCGCCGTCACCCTGCGGGAGATCCCCGAAAACCTGATCGTAGGTGCGGTTCTCCTTGATGATGTAGACCACGTGCCGGATGGGGGAAGTCTCGCCCGGACCGCGCGGCACGGCGCGCACACGCGTCTGCATTGGAGCCGGGTGCGCCGCCTTGAAAGCCTCTTCCACGCGAGCATCACGGAGCGCGCGGTCCGAAAGGGCTGCGGCTCCGCGGGCGACGAGGTCACTTGCCAGCAAGGTCACGCTGCCTTGAGGGCGATGGGTGTTGAAGCTCAACTCACCCGCTTCGTTGCGCGCGTTCCGCGGGCCGATGCCCTTGGTGTTGGCGACGAATAGTCCGGCCGGTGTGAGCGCCAGTGCAGCCGGATACCAGCCTGTGGGCAGCAGACTCACGCGCTCGTGGCTCTTGCCGTCGGCGCTGATCTTGAAACTCTCCACCACATTCGTGTTGGCAAGGGTCACACTCAGGACGCGCGCTGACTTGTCGAACGCGAGTCCGAGAGGGGTGCAACCGAAGGCGAGGCCTTCCACCGGTTCCACCGCGATGGTGTTGATGACAGCGGCGCGCACTGTGTCGATGACGGAGACCGTGTCGGAGTGGGCGTTCGAGACGAACAGGAGCTGACCGCCATCGAAACTGAGGCGGCCTGGATGCAGCCCTACTGGCACGCGCACGAGTTCGCGGCGCGCCAAGAGGTCCACCGCGGAAACGAAACCACTGCAGGCTATGCCGCGATGGTCCACCGCGATGAGAGTGCCTGCGGAAGTGGCCCCGGGTTGTCCACTGAGAGGCGGGCCACCCGCCCAATCGCTCACCCAAGCGCGGCCGGTGGCATCCACGGCGACATCGCGGGGAGCGGCTCCCACTGGAATCTCGTGGCTGAAGGTCCATGTGGAGAGATCCACCACACCGAGAGAGTTGTTGCGGGAGAGCGCGACGAGCAGCGTGGCGCCGCCATCAGCGAGAGCCATGCCGCAGGGGTGCGCATGTCCGCCCACGCCTGGCTCCGGGCACTTGAGCTTGCGGGTCCAGCGCAGCACGGACTTGGCGAGCTCTGCTTCGTGGATGTGACCTTGGCTGTCCGTCACGAGCACATGCGTCGCGTCGCGAAAGAGAATGCCGAGGGGCGATGCGCCAGCACTCGGGAAGTCGAGCTTCGTCACGCATTCGAAGGGTGAGAGCCGCCAGAGGGTGATGGATTTCGATTCCTTGGTGAGCACATGCTTGCCGTCTGGCGCGAGCACGGCATCCACCGGCCGGCCTTCGAGAAAGAGCGTCGGCCCCGCTGGCTCGATGCGTTGCAGGGTGTTGACGAAGTGGGCGCCGTCATCGGTTGGGCCGACTCGCGGGTCCGCGCACGCAGCGACGAACAGGACGAACAGAGTGAGTGCGCAGCGTGGCATGGAGGAAGTCCTTTTCGGAGTGCGCATCTCGCCATGGGAGGGGCGGACATTCAAGCCCCCGCTTGCGCCGCGCGCGCCCGCATGGCATGAAGCTTGCATGAAAGAGCCCCGCGAGCAGCCAGAAACGCCAGCCGCTGGCGCCGTTCTCGATGAAGTTCGTGACCGGAAGATCCTTGAGGCCCTCGGCTTGCTCACGAAGCAGGGCAGCCTTGCCGCGGATGCGCGCCGCAAGTTCCAGCAGATCCGCCACGCCCTCTCGTTGCTTGTGCCACTGCTGCCGGAGGACGCCTCACGCGAACTCGTGCTGGTGGATGCCAACTGCGGGAGGAGTTGGATGGGGCTCCTGCTGTTGCATGCGGTTGAACGCAGGGGACGCCGCGCGCGGCTGCTTGGCTTCGACCGCGATGCGGTTGCGATCGGGCGCTGTCGCGAGTTCGCCAGACGCGCTGGCTTGAAGGGCGCGGAGTTTCTCACCAGTCCGACGGCGGAAATGGCCTTGCCGCAGCAGGCAGATCTGGTCATCTCGCTGCATGGTTGCGACACGGCCACGGACGAAGCGATGCAGGCCGCCGTGCAAGCGGAAGCGCGCGTGATGGCGCTCGTGCCTTGTTGTCATCGAGAAATGAAGCCACTCCTCGGGCCCGGTCATGCGCTGATGAGCGCGGGCATCCTGCGCGAGGACTACGCGGCAGTGCTCACTGATGCCCTCCGCGCGGAGTGGCTGCGGAGCCGCGGCTGGCAGACCGAGGTCATCGAGTTTGTGCCTCTCGAACACACGGCGCGGAACCGGCTCATCCGTGCGCGCTGGACCGGGAAGAAGGATGTGGTTGCGGCTGAGCGGATCGCGGCCGTGCTGAAGGGACTGGAACACGCGCCGGTCTTTCTCGCCACTGCAGAGTGAAAGCCCTGCGCATTCCGCGCGTAGCTCGGCCAAGGAGCGGATCATGAGCCATGTCCCTGCAGTGTTGCTGGTGTGTGCGCTCGCCCTGACGGTGCAAGCGCAGGCCGGGCGGCGAGTTGAGCGGCCCGGACGCTTTGACACCTACGCCTGGATTCTCAAGACCTACGACAAGGATGGCGACGGACATGTGAGCGCGAAGGAGTATCCGAGAGGTGCCGCGCGCTTCAGCGCCTTGGATCGCAACGGGGATGGCGTCCTCGATGCTCGCGATGGAGAAGCTCCCGCAGCACAGCGTGAGCGGCGGGACGAGAAAGCCGTGCGCGGCGCAGCGCCGCAACTCGAAGTGGGTGCGCTGGCTCCAGCACTCACGGCCACCGCACTCGATGGCAAGACGGAGTTTCGCCTTGCGGATTGGCGTGGCAAGAAGCCCGTCGCGCTCATTTTCGGGTCGTGGACTTGACCCCCCTTCCGCGCTGCAGCCGGTCGGCTGCATGAGTTGTTCGAGGCCATGAAGGACCAGGTGGAGTTCCGCCTTGTCTACATCCGCGAGGCTCATGCGGTGGATTCAAAGAGCCCAATGGGCCCTGTGGGCGAGCGCGTCATCGAGGAACCGGTGAGCGTGGCGGAGCGCATTCAGCTCGCGAAGGAGTGTTGTGTTGCTCTGAAGCTCGGCAGCCTCCCCATGGCAGTGGACGGTCTCGATGATGCTGCGAGCAGGAACTACGCCGCGTGGCCGGATCGCTTGTTTCTCGTCGACACGGAGGGGCGTTTCTCCTTCGTTGGCGCTCCCGGCCCGAAGGGCTTCGATCCCGCGGCCCTCGAAGCGGCCATCAAGAAACTCCTCGCGCCTCCTGAGGAGAAGAAGATACCGCCCGCTGCCGGCGGCAAGGGCTGAACTTCAGCGCGCACCGGCGCCACGAGGCAAACGCCAGCGGCGAGCCGCACACGGCTCGGTCCCGATTCCAATGCGTCAGACCATGACTTCCATGCTCTTCGGACTCACGCCTTGCTGGATGACGAGGTCGAGCTTGCGCACCACTTCGTCGGGCGGAATGCGACCAGCGAGGAGGCGCGCGAACCCCTCCAGAGTGTGGGCGACGTCCGCGCCGGATTCACGCACGAATTCCACTCGGAAGCGTCGCACCCCGCGAGCGAGAAGCACCGGCACGAGCGGCGCGTTGGTGGTTGCCTCGGAGTGAAACACGGTGTTCCGGCAGCCCACATCCACGATGATCGGATGTTCGCGGCCGAGATGATCGCGGAGCGCGAGCTGATGTTCATCGCAGGGCCGACCACAGGAATGGAAGTCCTTGCCGTTCGAGAGCAGGTGCGCGTACACGCAATGCTCGGTGTGGAAGGTGGGAATGCGATGGCGCAGTACCACGCTCATGCGCGCGGCATCCACGGCATCGAGCAGCGCGAGCAATTGCGCCTCATCCAGGTCATGGGCAGCGGTGACGGTCTGGAGCCCGAGCCCGAGGAGATGCGCTGCGGTGAGCGAATTGGTGACGTTCAGGGAGAAGTCGCCATGCACCAGCACGCGTGAGGGGTGTTCGCTGAAGTGCATCACCGCGCCGAAGTGGCGCACCAGCACCGCATCAGGTTCGAGTGCTTCAATGCGCTGGTCATACGCTTCCTCGCTGGGCTTCTGCACGCGCACCGTGGCGATGGTGACGCGCTTTCCGCTGCCGCGCGCACGCTTCACTGCGTTGCCGAGGCCGGTGAAGTCCATGAAGTCGAGTTCGACCTCCGGGAGATCCGTCGCGAGCACGGCATCCAGCTGTCCGAGCGTGCGGACAAGGGGAACGAGCAACGGGTTCTGCTGGGGAGCAGTGGGCTGCTCCGCTGCCTTGGCCTCCGCCTTCAGACGCGGCAACGCATCGTCGGGCAACACGCTGTGCACCGGGCCTCTTGCAGCGGCGGGCTCCAGCGCCTCCACCAACTGGCGACGGAGGTCTTTCAATGCAGTCACGGGCAGATGCAGTCCCGAACCGAAGGCCCGCACATCGAGAGCGCGCAAGTGAAAGAGCGTGCCGCCGAAGGTGCCGAGCTTGTCGCGGAGGAGGTCTGCATCGAGACCGCGACCACGCGCGGTTTCGAGGGCCATCGGGGAACACACACTGGCGGTGCCTGTGGCCGTGCGCGCAGTCACGGAGAGCGGTGCGCCGAGGCCACCCGCCACTTCAAGGTCGATCCAGTTGCGGCCGAGCGGGTCGGGCGCATGGCCAGCGGCCTGCGTGAGGCTCATGGTCTCGGGGCTCATGGTGGCGAAGACGCGCTCATTGGCGCGCACGCGCGTGAGATCCGGTCCCGGTTCGCCAAAGCGGAGTTCGAGATGGCGGCCCACTGTGCGCACGGCGCGCACCATGCCGCCTGGTTCGTTGTCGTCTTCTGGGTGCCCCGCATCGAACACGATGCCGGTGCCGGAATCGACGGCAGTGAAGCCATCGAGGTCACGCCAGGGAGCGCCATCAATGGCTACAGAGGTATCGCCCACCGGCCCGAGCTCCCGCTCTCCGCCGAACTGTGCTCCGGTCCACGGGCGGCCATCCGGATCGCGCGCCACCAGAACCTTGTTGCCTTCGATGTCCACTTCGAGCACGCGCCCGATGTACAGCCCGCGGTGCTTCGGGAAGCGTCCTTCCACCAGACGCTGGTGATTGCTGCCGCCGAGGAATCCAGGCGAGAAACCGCGCGAGTACGCGAGCGCCATGGAGGTCATGGCTCGCGCGAGGGATTCTTGGGTCGGTGCCGCTCCGCCATCGAGCGCCTCGCGCCACGCGCGCACGGCAGTGGCGACATAGGCAGGGCCTTTTTGACGGCCTTCGATCTTCAGTCCAGCCAGCGGAAGTTGGCGCAACTCATCGAGGAGCGGCAGGGCTGCGAGATCAAGGGGCGAGAGGAGGTACTTCAAGTCCGCGTTCTCGCGCACCGTGCCGTCCAACACCACGTCGTAGGGCATGCGGCAGGATTGCGCGCACTGCCCGCGGTTTGCGGAGCGCTGGCCCCACGCTTCCGAGGTGAGGCACTGCCCACTCCACGCAACACAGAGGGCGCCATGCACGAACACCTCTGCCGCGATGGGAGAACTGGCGGTGAAGGTCTTGATCTCGGAGAGCGAGAGTTCCCGCGGCAGCACTACCCGCGTGGCGCCGAGGCCCGCCGCGAAGCGCGCTGCCTCCGTACTGGCGATGGTCATCTGCGTGCTGGCATGAATCGCGAGGCTCGGGGCGCGGGCCTGCGCGAGCAGCGCCACTGCCGGATCCTGCACGATGAGGGCATCCACACCTGCTTCCGCTGCCGCCACGATGAGGCGCTCGATGACCGGAAGTTCCACCTCGAAGACGAGGGTATTCAAGGCCAGATAGGCCTTCGCCCCCGCGCGATGGATGCGGCGGCAAGTGGAGGCAAGGGTCTCCACCCGGAAGTTGGCGGCGCGGGCCCTTGCGTTGAAGCCGGTGTCCAGCCCAAAGTAGACAGCATCGGCGCCGCCTTGGAGCGCCGCGTGCAGTGCTTCCTCCGACCCAGCGGGGGCGAGGAGTTCCGGAAGTTGTGAGACAGCGTGATCCCGCATGAAACGAGACTAACAGTGACGACCCGAAGAAACTCAGGCGCCAAGCCTCTCTCGCACGCAGACGCAGTACGCAAAGTGGCGCGCCTGCGCCGCCACGTGGACGCCCTGAACGGACTGCTCGCGCGGGTGTTGCAACAGCGCGCGCAACTTGTCATCGCGATCGGCACTCTCAAGGCTGTCGCCAAGCTCCCCGCTCTCGATCCTGCGCGTGAACGCGCCATGGCGAAGCGTTTCAGCGCCGTTGGCGGGGGCTATTCACCCGCAGCGCTGCGCCGCATCCTCCGCGCCGTGCTCCTCGAATCCCGCGCCCTCGTGCGCAAGCAGCAGACGCAGAGGGCGCAGGTGAGGTGAGCTAGTTGAGGGTGGTGCTGAGGAGGTTGGATTGGAAGAAGAAGCCGTTCGGGGCGGCGAAGCTCATCACGTAGGCCTCGGTGTGCCAGGTGATGCCGGTGAGACCGGGAATGAGCGGGATGGTGAGGTTGAGGAACCAGTCACCTTGGGCGTTGGTGGCGGGCAGGCCAGGTGCGAAGCCGAAGGTGCTGGTGGGATCTGCGAGGGCGATGAGCAGCGGGGTGAAACCGACCTGAGTGGTGCCCCAGATTCCACCGGGCCCGATGGGATGCGCAGCCAGTGCAGTGTCAGCGAAGACGAACAGCGGCGCATTGATGGCCGGAGAATCGAGGGACCATGTCATGCCCGTGGGGAGCGTGAGGCTGGATGGGCCGCAGAGTGTGGCGCCAGTTCCGGGCGTGCAGGGGAATGGACTCACATTCACCCATTGCACATTGCCGCTGATGGTGCCGATCTGCGCGGCAGGACCGGAATCGAATACGGTGTTGCCGGAACCCTCTTCAAGTTGCAAGAGTAATGCCGTGCCGGCATCGGGAGTCCAGACCATTTGAGGCACGAAGCTACCAGTGGCTGCATAGCGTTCGACACTGGACCATCGCGCAGCGCGCACATCCCAGTAGCCAACAGGATTCAGGTTAGGAGGCAACCAGGAATGGGTGCCGAGGTAGGTTGGAGTTGCACCTTGAATGACTTGGCAACTGCCACATGGTCCTCCCGATCCCAGAATGATGCCATCGAGATGCGTGGACCAACTGCCACCGGGACGACGCACGAAGGCCACGTGATGAAATGATTGATCCGATAGAACTGGTGCCGATGATGTGACCTCTGGCCATGGGCCCCAAGCATAAATGGCCTGAACATTGTTGTTCGGCGCGGCGTAGAGTCCCTTGTGTTCGGTACTTCCCAGATAGCGCTCTAGCACGAGACTAACGTTTTGTCCGCCAATGGCGGATTTCCGCACCCAATACTCAAGCGTCGCGGTAGCGCCCGTATGCATGATCGCATGGTGCGGAAATGCCAGCTGCGTGCTGGTGAATCGCAGTGCCCATTGATCAATCTGCGCGGGGAGGGCAGTCGGACTCAGTACTGCGAGTGCCAGACATGCGCCGAGCATCGCGAGTATGGGCGCGCAATGCGCGCGCAAGCGGGGCGCAGGGAATGCGCTCTCAGTCAGCGCGTGGGGTGCATGGAAGTTGCGGGGGGGGGGTGGTACTAATAGTTTGCACAGTATTAATCTCCGGGCTTGGCCGGTGTTTGGACGAAGCACGGAGTCTCTAGCACGCGCAAACTTCGCGCGTCAAGGAGTCTTGCGATGCGCGGTGTGACGCAACGCAGGTGTGCGCGTCGCGCTCAACTGCCGCGGCGCGCGCGGAAGGCGAGGAAGAGCGGGATCTCGCGTTGCAGATGGGCCATGGCGGCGTCATCGCGGGCGACGCGCGTGACGGGCCACTCCTCAAGAGCATCAAGGAAGAGACCGTGGCGCGCCATCACGCGCACGTAGTGCTGCAGTGGACGATGGAAGGTCCATGTGGTGACGGGTTTCGCGCCGCGGGCGACCGCGCCCGGGTTCATCACGATCTCGAATTGTCCCGGAGAGAGATAGCCATCAACGCGACGGAAGTGGCGCACGCCGCGTTCACCACGCTCCATGGCCCAGGAGGTCTGGCGCGGGGCGCGGAAGGCGGGATGCAGGATCACGCCGATGAAGCGGCCGCCCGGTTCGAGAAGGCTGGCGATGCCTTCGAACACGGGATCAAGCGGGTCCATGTTCATGAGGGCCATCACCGAACTCACGGCGTGGAAGGTGCCGAGGCCGGCGCCCTTCAGGTCGCGCGCGTCGTGCACGCGGTATTCGACGGGGCCGCTGCGTTGCAGCGCGAGGTCGATGAGTTCCTGCGAGGCATCGAGGCCCGTGACGCGACAGCCGGAGGCGGCCAGCCTTCGTGCAAAGGTGCCTTCACCACAGGCGAGGTCGAGGATGCGCTCGCCCCGCTTGGGCGCGACGAGAGCGAGTGTCCCCGGCATCACCACTTCATCGAGGGGCGCGCTGCGCTTCTCTTCAACGAGCGTGGCGTACCACGGAGCCACCGCATCCCAGCCCGTGGCCATGCGCGTCTTCGGCTTCTCCGCGGGAGCGTCCAACTCCCTTGCGGCGGCTCGCTTGGCAACCTGCAGCTTCTCGCGGCTCGTGCCCGCAGCGGCGAGGAAGGCATCCGGTGGCGGGCTGGCGAAGGTCGTCAGCTCACCAGTGGCGGGATGACGGAGCGTCAGCTCGGCTGCGTGGAGTGCCACGCGCCCGATGGGATTGGTGCGCGCGCCGTAGCGCTCATCGCCGCAGATGGGGTGACCGAGTTCGGAAAGGTGCACGCGGATCTGGTGCTTCCGTCCGGATTCCATGCGGATCTTGAGCAGCGTGCAGCCAGCGGCCCGTTGCACCACTTGCCAGTGGGTGACGGAGAGGCGCGCTTCATCCTCGTCTTCGGAGGGAGCATCCGTGGTGCGGCGCGGGGCCTTCACCGAACGCACCACACCGAAGCGATCCTCACGGAGGAAGCTCTGCACCGTGCCCTGCTCCTCGCGCGGAGCACCTTCCACCAAGGCGTAGTAGCTCCGCTCGATGCGGCGCGCGCGGAAGTCCTCCTTCACGAAACGGAAGGCCGGCTCCGAGACCGTGAACACCATCACGCCGCTCACTTCGCGGTCGAGGCGATGGATGATCCAGACCCGCGGCCGGCGTTCGGTGGAGCCGAGGCGCTTCTGTAGCAGGCGGAAGGCCGAGATGTCCTTCGCGCCAGCGGGCGTGGCGGAGAGGAGCCCCGCCGGTTTGTCGCAGATGAGGATGTCGCCGTCCTCATGCAGGATCTGCAGCCCGTGGGCCGAGGCGTTGACGCCGTGCTTGGCCTTCTTGGACTTGCCCCAGGTGCGCTTCTTGGGCGCTCCTTCTGCGCGCGGTTCCGCGCGATCTGGATGACGCTTCATGAGAGTCTCGGTTTTCCGGCGAGGTATTGAGAAGGCCAGCGGTGGACGTCCACCTTCGCGCTGCTGGCTGCGCGCTGAGTGAGAATGGGATCGGCGAGATGGGCGCGCGCGATGGCGCAGAGATCCGCGCGGCCCGCGAGCACGATGGTGTTCACATGGTCGATGGTTTCGAGGCCACCGACGGTCATCACGGGGATGTTGGCTCCGCGGCGTACGGCTTCCGCGAAGGGCAGTTGATACATGCGCCCGTACTGCGGCTTGCCTTCGGGGCTGGTGCCGCCGCTCGACACGTCGATGACATCGGCACCGTGTTCGCGGAGTGCCGTGGCGATGGCCACCGCATCCTCGGGATGGATGGATTCCGCTGCGCTGTGCCAATCGCTGGCAGAGATGCGCACGAAGAGCGGCATCGAAGCAGGAATGGCGGCGCGCACTGCAGCGAGCACTTCGAGGGGGAAGCGCAGGCGATTCGCAAGGCTGCCGCCGTACTCGTCCTGCCTCTGATTGCTGAGAGGCGTGAGGAACGAACTCAACAAGTAGCCATGGGCCATGTGGAGTTCGATGAGATCGAAGCCCGCGCTGACCGCTCGTCTGGCACTGGCCACGAAGGCGTCGCGGATGCGGTTCATGTCGGCGCGGTTCATCTCTCGGGGAGTGGGCCACTGCGCGTTCCATGGCAGAGCGGAGGGTGCAATGGTCTCCCAGCCGTCAGGGAGCGGCTTTTCCGCTGCTTCCCACGGGAGATGAGCGGAGCCCTTCCTCCCGGCATGCGCGATCTGGATGCCGATCTTTGCGGCGCTGTGCGCATGCACGAAGCGGGTGATGCGCGCGAAGGCTTCGGCCTGCGCGTCATTCCAGAGGCCTGCGCAGCCGCGGCTGATGCGACCTTCGGGCGAGACGTTCGTCATCTCCACGATGAGCAGGCCCGCACCACCGATGGCGCGCGAGCCGAGATGCACGAGATGCCAATCGCCGACGACACCTTCGTCCGCGCTGTACTGGCACATGGGGCTCACGACCACGCGGTTCGGGAGCGTGAGGCCGCGCACTGTGAAGGGCGCGAAGGCCGGCGGGGCGGGTGTGCCGTCCGCAGCGCGCGCCAACTGGTGTTCGTTGGCGAACGCTTCCAGCGTCGCGCGCATGAGGGTGCGATCCCGGAAGGCGAGGTTGTCCGCGCCGATGCGGCGACTCCTCGTCATCAGGTTGAAGTTGAAGATGTGCGACGCTTGGTGGAGATGGAAATCCACCTCCTCGAACCAGCGCTGCGAAACGCTGGCGTTCCGCTGCAATCGTTCGGTGGGTCCGCGATGGACGGCTTCGTAGTGCGCGAGCGCGCTGGCCACCGGTTCGCCCTTGCGGGCCGTCTCGATCACGGCATTGGAAAGCGCGATCGCCCCTTCCATGGCGAGCTTGGTGCCCGAGCCGATGGAAAAGTGGGCCGTGTGCACCGCATCCCCGACCAGGGCGATGGAACGGCCGTCGTGCCATCTCTCGTTGGTGATGAAGGGAAAGCGTCGCCAGAGCGAGCGGTTGGCAACAAGCTTCGAGGAACCCAGCCACGGTGCGAAAACCCGTTGGCAGATGGCGAGGGTCTTCTCGTCGTTTGCTTCTTCGAAGCCCGCACGTTGCCAGGTCTCTTCCGAGCACTCCACGATCCAGGTGGACATGCCCTTCTTGAATGGATAGGCGTGCACCGAAATGTTGCCGTATTCCGTGGGCGCGAAGATGAACGTGAAGCTCGGGAGCTCGCGATCCACGGCGAGCCACGAGAAGCGGGTGGCCCCGAGCACCACGCGCGGCTGGAACACGTCCTTCAGTTCCTCGCGCACGCGGCTGTTCACGCCATCCGCTGCGATGACGAGATCCGCATCACGTGCTGCTTCGCGCGCGGAAGGCACCTGCGAATGGAAGCGCACATCCACGCCCAGCCCTTGGGCGCGGCGCTGCAGGATCTCGAGCATGGCCTTCCGTTCGAGGCCGGAGAAGCCGTGGCCCTCGGACTTGATCCACGCACCGCGGTGCCAAGTCTCGATGCTCCTCCAGTGGATGAAGGCGCGTTCGATCTCGGCGAAGCTCTCCGGGTCTGCATTCTGGATGTGCAGCAACGTCTCGTCCGAGAACACGACACCGAAGCCGAAGGCGTCTGTGGGGCCATTCTGCTCGTGCACCGCGATGGCTGCATCAGGCAGGGCCTTCTTCAGGAGGATGGCGCTGAACAGCCCGCCGGGTCCGCCACCGATGCAGGTGATGCGCATGGTCCTCTTCTCCCGGCGGCGCAAAGCGCCGCCGTCAGTTCCAGCGGATGAGCATGCTCGCCGGATCGAACTCCAGCTTCGGAGCAACGGCCGGCGCAGCACCGTGCACCTTCAGGAAGTGGAGCGGGAGGGTCTTTCCTTGTCCGCCCAGAGTGACGGCTACTTCGAATTGTTCGAGCAGCGCGCGCACTGCGGCCGGCAGCGAGGCGACGTCAGGGCCTGCTTCTGCGTGGATGGGAATCCAGATGGCGACGTTGTGCAGCTTCGCGAGCGCGCGCAGCGCTTCGAGTTCGGATTGCGTGGTGCTGGCGATATCCGGCCAGCCCTGGAACATGATCGTGCCGGGACGGAATTCCGCATGCGTCGCGAGGAAGGTGAGGATTCCCGCGAGCTTGGTGAGGTCGAACTGACCTCCGCGGAAGGTGTAGATCTGCGAGTGGCGTTCGACGCGCGTCAGGATTTCGGCGCGGTCGGTGGCGGCGATGGAGTCCTCGATCTTGGTGAGGATCTCGTCGTGGTAGGCGCGGATGTCACTCACCGACTTGCCGATGGCGATGTGCAGCACGTTGTGCCCGGACATGGCCTGGTCGATGGCGATGCTCGTGAGGATTGCGTTCTTGCCTGTGCCGTGAGGGGAAACCATGACGCCGATGTTGCCGGCGCCGAGGCCACCCTTGAGCACGCGCTCGAAGGCACGCAGTGGGCGATTGGATTCCACGGGGTTGTTGCTCATGGCTGTGCTCACTTGTTCTTTGCAGCGCGCTCGGCCTGGTATTTCTTCACGAGTTCGTCCTGCACTTCGCGCGGCGCGGCTGCGTAGCGGTGGAACTCCATGGTGAACTCCGCCTTGCCCTGCGTTGCGGAACGCAGCACGGTGGCGTAGCCGAACATCTCGGCGAGGGGCACTTCGGATTCGATGCGCACGAAGCCGGTGTCTTCGGTCGTGCCGATCAGGATGCCACGGCGCTGGAGGATGGTGCCCACCATTTCGCCCTGGAACTCCGAGGGACCTTCGAGAGCCACGTTCATGATGGGTTCGAGGGCCTGTGGGCCGGCTTGGAGATAGAACTCGCGGAAGGCGCCGCGGGCCGCGGCTTGGAACGCGTTGTCGGAGGAGTCCACAGGGTGGCTGCCGCCGTCGTCGAGTTCCACGCGCAGGCCGTCGATGGGCTTGCCGATGAACATGCCTTCATCGATGCAGGACTTGAAGCCCTTCTCGACGGAAGAGATGTACTCGCGCGGCACGGAGCCGCCGGTCACGGCATCCACGAATTCGTACTCGCCCTTCTCTCCGGGGCCGATGGAGCCGGCGATCTTGCCGTACTGACCGGAACCACCGGTCTGCTTCTTGTGCGTGTAGGCGTAGCGAATGGTCTTGGTGATGCGTTCGCGGAAGGCGACCTGTGGCGCACCGACGTTCACTTCAGCCTGGTACTCGCGCTTCATGCGCTCGACGTAGACATCAAGGTGGAGCTCGCCCATGCCGCTGATGATGGTCTCCGAGGTCTTCGGGTCCACGTGGACGCGGAAGGTGGGATCCTCCTTGGTGAAGCGCTGGAGTGCCTTGCTCATGTTGTCCGCGGCCTTGCGGTCCTTCGGAGCGATGGCGAGGCTGATGACCGGCTCCGGCACGTGCATGGAGGTGAGGGTGTAGTCGTAGTCTTCCGTGCGGAAGGTGTCGCCCGAGGCGCAATCCACACCGAAGGTCGCGACAATGTCGCCTGCGCCGGCGGAATCGATGTCTTCCATCTCGTCCGCGTGCATGCGCACGAGGCGCGCGATGCGTACGCGACGACGCGTGCGCGCATTCTCCATCATCTCGCCCTTCTGCATGCGACCTTGGTAGATGCGGATGTAGGTGAGCTGACCGTAGGAGCCGTCCGTGAGCTTGAACGCGTACGCGAGCAAGGGGTCGGAATCCTTCGAAGTGGTGATGAGACGGTCATCTTCCTTCGCAGGATTGATGGCGATGTTCTCGACCTCGGTCGGATCGGGGAGGTAGCGCAGCACGCCATCGAGGAGGATCTGCACACCCTTGTTCTTGTAGGCGGAACCGAGCATCACCGGCACAAGCTTGAGGCCGAGAGTTCCCTTGCGGACAGCGGCGATGATCTGCTCGCTGGTGGCCTTGCCTTCGAGCGCCGCTTCGAGCAGCTCGTCGCTGAACACGGACACGGTGTCGATGAGCACCTCGCGGCGCTGCTCGGCTTCCTCGCGCAACTCTTCCGGGATCTCCGTCGTGCGCATGGTGTCGCCGTTCGGACCCTCGAAGACGATGGCCTTCATGTCGATGAGATCGATGACGCCCTTGTGCTCGCCCTCGAGGCCGATCGGAAGTTGCAGCATCACGGAATTGAGGTGCAGCTTCTCGCGCAACTGGTCGCAGACGCGCATGGGGTTCGCGCCGGTGCGGTCGCACTTGTTGACGAAGGCGATGCGCGGCACGTTGTAGCGGCGCATCTGGCGGTCCACGGTGATGGACTGGCTCTGCACGCCGGCCACGCCGCAAAGGACGAGGATGGCGCCGTCCAGCACGCGCAGCGAGCGCTCCACCTCGATGGTGAAGTCCACGGGGCCGGGCGGATCAATGAGATTGATGTGGTGGTCTTTCCACTCGCAGTGCGTGGCAGCGCTCTGAATGGTGATGCCGCGCTCGCGCTCGAGGTCCATGGAGTCCATGGTGGCTCCGACCCCGTCCTTGCCCTTGACTTCGTGGATGGCGTGAATGCGCTTGGTGTAGAACAGAATACGTTCAGTCAGCGTCGTCTTGCCCGAGTCGATGTGGGCAGAGATGCCGATGTTGCGCATTTTCGAAAGATCGAGACCCATGTGCTTTCTCCGGGCGCCGGGGGCAGAAAGAGCCCGTGGCGGGGATGCTTGACTTTCGGCCGCAACTCCAGAGTGGACAATGGTGGAGCAGGCCGGGGAGACGATCCCAAAAATGCCGCCGGGCCCCAAGGGGTCAGCGGCCTCTGGGGTCCTCAAGGCTGCGCAGGAAGTGGGGCACTGCGGCGGGCGGAACGCCCTCGGATTCCAGCAGGACGCGCGAGGCAAGGCCGAGGAGCGTGCCCAATTCGAGGCCGCGGATTTCCACTGCGGGGCCATCTTGCTGGCGTTGGAAGACCGCTGAGAAGGCCGGGAACTGTGCGAGCAGTTCCGGCGTTGACGTGATGGTTTCGAGACCGACGGGATCGAGCCAGGGAATGGGTTCAGGAGAGAGCTTCACTCCGACCGCGAACAGGCGGCGGAGATCGAGATGAGCGAACGCCAACGGTGTGCCGGCATCGAGGCCGAGGTCCCGGCGCACAAGCGGGTCCTTCACGAACGGCGCCTTGTTGTCCGTGAGCCGCAGCATGGCCGCCGCGAGGCCGCGTTCGTTGAGAGCGAGGATGGCGAGGTCGTCCTTCACGGCGAGAGCTGGACGCACGAGTCCGCGCAGCAGCTGCTGCGGGATCAGTCCCGCCAGTGCGCCCGATTGACCGGCAGCGCCTTCTGGCGGTTTCGGCAGAATCAGTTGCAGAATGTGGAAGCCATCCAGATCCCGCTCCCGGAGTTCGCATCCCTCGGGAAACGGGAGCGTGCGCAACTGCTTCTGGAGCAGCGCCCCATCCGTGCCCCCGCACATCAGCACCACATTGGGCACGTTGGCCGAGCGGGTGAGTTCGAAGTAGGCGACAAACTCGCGACCGAGGAGCGGCGAGAGGTCCTTCAGGATGTCCACACCGGCGCCACGTGCCGCCACGCTCATCTTCCGCAGCGCATCGTCCACCATGTCTCTTGGCATGACCTCGCGCACTGCGGATTCGAGGGTGCGCAAGACGGCACTGAGATCGTGACGCGTTGCTGCGACAGCCACCGCGGTGTCCGGGATTGCGGCGAGCAATCGTTCCGCAACGGGTTCGCGCGGCAGGCTGGCGAGCAGCCCCTCCTCTGCGACACCGAGCAGTTGGCAGCGGGTGACGCCCACTCCGCCGCGGATGAAAGATGTGAGCTCGACGGTGCTGTCCTTCGTCGCTCCAAGCTTCGTGAGTGTTGCGGAGAAGGCTCGCGGGAACAGGCTCGCGACGGCGCGCCCGAGAGTCCCCGGCGCAATGCGGAGGCGCAACACTTCCGCTTCGCCCTCGGGCAGTGGCCGGATGAGGTTGCCGAGGTTGGGGAGAGCCGGATCGGCGAGGCGGTCGAGCATCTCTTGCACGCTGGCGACGTGCAGGCTCATCAGCACGAGACCATCACGTGCAGCGCTGGCGACCTCGAACATCGTGCCCGCACCATTCACGCGTACCACGCTGATGTCGGTGTCGGCATGGCGCACCGTGTCGAAGGTCACTGGGTAGCGGCTCTCGATATTGCCCAATGCAGTCTGCAGCAAGCCCACGAAGGCCTGCGCTTCGCTGCCTGCTTCCGCCACGAGCAGGAAATCCGGCAGAGGTTGCGTCTTGCCATCCTTCCAGAGCATGTCGATACCTGTGACGGCGACACCAAAGGGCACAGACACAAGCGGCCGCGCCGCGGCCCAGATGAAGTCAGCCTCGGGATTCACTGCGAGCAGCGCATCCGCCCATGCGTCCTCGAGCTGGCCGAGCGTGGTGTGGCCCGCGGGAGACTGCGCGAGCTTCACCAAGTCCAGTTCCCTGGCGGCGCCCGCGGCACCGGAGAGGCCGGCAAAGCGGAGGGAGAGCATGGCGTCGCGAGGGAACGCGGCTTCTGCGCGGCGCACGGGCTTTGCGGTCGTGAGCGTGGTCTCGCCCTGGGCTGTCAACACAAGCGTGAAGATGGTGAGGGTGAAGATCGTGCGCAACATCGATGGCTCCTCGGAAATCACGAAGGTGAGCGTGCTTCCGTCCATGCGGACAGCAATGCGGCCGCTTCGCGGCATGGATCATGCCACGCGGCCACGAAGTTCCGGGCGGATTCTCCGCGTTGCACGTGGCGACCATCGTGCAGTTGCCGGACGAAGCGCGACAGCGCCTCGACATCCCCGGCGTCGAAAAGCAGGACCGCTGCGGGCGGCGCGCTCCGGAGCATTTCCGTATTGCCGTGACAGGCGCGGGCGGCCACGGGCAAGCCGTGGGCAAGAGCCTCAAGGATCGCGTTGGAAGCGCCCTCCGCAACCGAAGTGTTGAGCAGCAGGTCGTTCGCGGCCAAGAGGTCTGGAAGCGCGCTCGCGCTGACGGCGGCTTGCCAGTCATCCGGCGGCGTGAGCATGCCGCGCACTGCGTCGGCATGCAGGGGATCGAGAGCTGCGCCGATGATCTGGAGCCGCACTGCCGTTCCGCGCGCGCGCAAGGCCTTGGCGAGTTCGATGGCAGCCAGGGTTCCTTTCACGGGTCTGACGCCGCCAAGGAAGAGGATGCGGAAGGGACTCCGCGGAGCCGGACGCTCGGAGCAGGGCGGCAGGACGACACTGCGCGGAACGACGCGCACCTTCTTCCGAAGAACGCCTGCGGCGGCGAGGAGGTCCGCATCCTTCGCGAACGGCACCAGGACGAGGCGCGCAGCCTGCAGCGCCGGAAGTGCGCGTGCATCGAAGCCCTCACCCTCGACGCCGTGAAGGTCCGTGCCGCCCAGCGAGATGACGAGCGGTACGCCGTGCTGTGCGGCCAGAGCCGTGGCCTCAGGGCCGCAGCGCACGGCGTGGTGCGCGTGCACGAGCTCGAACGACTCAGCGCAGGTCGACGCGGTCGTGACGCACCGCACTTCGTGCCCCGCAGCGCGACCTCGTTGCGCGTAGCGCGCGACGGTGCTGGCATTGCCACGCCCGGCGTGCGGCGAAGCAGGTTCCATGAGAAGCACGCGCATGTGGCGTGAAGTCTCCCGCGGCGGCGTGAGGGCGCAAGCCCTCAGTAGAAGGGGTAGATGAAGGGCGCCAGCGCGGGGTAGACCTCGCCGAGGAGGGCGAGCACGCCGATCAGCACGAAGACCGCGAGGATGGGGATCAGCCACCACTTCCGTTCTACTTTCAGGAAAAGCAGAAACTCACCGATGAGCGAACGGTTCTTGCGGGGGGTGGTCACGGGCTTTTCTCGAGGGCCACACTTTCCCTCATGCCGCGCTCGTGGTCCACAGGGCCTTGCTTGGCCGTGAGCAGCCAGTGCCCCATGGCGAGAGTATCGAGGCCGGTGCGTTCAAAGGTCGCGATGGCTTCAGCAGGCGTATTCACGATGGGTTCGCCGCGCACGTTGAAGGACGTATTGAGCAGGACCGGGATCCCGCTCTTCTCTCCGAACGCGGTGAGCAACTGGTGGTAGAGCGGATTCACCGCCTCTCTGACAGTCTGGATGCGTGCCGAACCGTCCGCGTGCGTGATGGCGGGCAGCCTTGTGCGGAACTCCTCGCGGACTGGGGGCACCAGCAGCATGAAGGGTGACTCGATGCCGGGAGGCACGTCGAAATAGAGGTGCGACACCTCATGCGGCACGCTGGGCGCGAAGGGGCGGAAGGCCTCACGGTACTTCACGCGCGCATTGATGCGGTCCTTCATGGAGGCTTCTGCGGGCGATGCGAGAATGCTGCGTGCGCCGAGCGCGCGCGGCCCGAACTCCGCGCGTCCCTGGAACCAGCCGACAATGTCGCCCCGCTGGAGACGGGTCGAGACTTCCGTGACAAGCTGCTCCGTGGAGAGTCGCTCGGCCTTGAGGCCGCGCTGGGCAAGAGCTGCAGCGATCGCGTCGTCCGTGAACTCCGGACCGAGCAACGCGTGACGCATGGGCTGAGGGCGCACACCGCCCAACTCCGCCATGACGAGCGCTGCTGCACCCAGTGCCCCGCCATCATCGCCTGCCGCGGGCTGGATGAAGAGTTCATCGAAGCCGGCCTCGCGGAAGATCCGCCAGTTGGCGACGGAATTGAGTCCCACTCCGCCGCCGATGGCGAGATGTTTCATTCCGGTCCGCTTCCGGACGGCGCGCGCCAGATTGAGCATGGCTTCTTCGAGCACCAACTGACCGCTGCGTGCAATGTCGTGGTGGAACTGTTCCAGGGCTGCTTCCGGCTGACGGCGCGCGCGACCGAAGAGTCGTTCATAGCGACCGTTGATCATGCTCTTGGTGCTGGCGACGTGGGCGAAATAGCGCATGTCGAGCTTGAAGCTGCCATCCTCGTGCGTGATGAGCAATTTCCGGAACTCGTTTGCGAAGCGCGGCTCGCCGTAGGGTGCAAGCCCCATCACCTTCCATTCCGCATCATTCACCTTGAAGCCGAGGTAGCTCGTGAGGGCGGAGTAATAGAGCCCGAGGGAATGTGGAAAGCGGATTTCTTCAGGGAGCTCGAAGCTGTTGCCCCGCCCCTGTCCCCAGCCTGTCGTGGCCCATTCTCCGACGCCATCGACCGTGAGAATCGCTGCTTCCTCGAAGGGTGAAAGCAGGAATGCACTGGCGGCGTGAGAAAGATGATGGGACGAGAAGAGGATGTCGCGCTTGCTGCCGAGAGCCTTCTGGATGGTGCGCCTCACATGCAGACGTCGCCCGAGCCAGACCGGCATGGACTTCACGAACAGCGGCAGGGTGCGCGGCCAGCCGCTGAGCGCACTGGTGAGAATGCGGTCGAACTTGCGCAGGGGCTTCTCGTAGAAGACGACGTGGTCAACATCTTCGATGCTGATGTCCGCGCGTGCGAGGGCGAACGCAATGGCCTCGCGTGGAAACTCGGAGGTGTGCTTCCTGCGCACGAAACGTTCTTCGGCGCAGGCGGCGACAATGACGTCATCATGGAGCAGGACCGCGGCTGCGTCGTGATAGTCGAAGGAGATGCCGAGGACGCGCATGTCAGAAGGGCCGCCAGAGATTGTCCGCGTCGGGCTTCGGGTGCGGTGCCTTGCGCCACATGCTGCGTCCATCGCGGGCTGCTCTCAGTTCGAGCGGATCCTTGATGAACGCCGCCAGTGCATAGAAGGGCACGAGCACGAGCCAGAGCAGCGTGAGGAGGATGGAGAGATTCACCAGCCCGAGCAATTTGCCGAAGCGCACCCAGAGCCGGAGGAGAAGCGCCAGTGCCTTCATGTGCTGGAGAGCCTAGCCCCGTGCGCGCTGCTCATGCACGCAATCCGTGATGATGCGGTCGAGGTCGCGCTGCGCTTCGAAAGCGGTGAGTCGGAGGAGCTTTGCCGTCGCAGGCCGACGGCGGGGGAGGTCTTCGTAGCCCTCGCGACGCGAGGTCTCGGCGGGAATGTGCTCGATCGTCGAGCGCGAGGCGGTGTGTCCGAGCACCCGCTTGGCCAGTGCGAGAATGGAGATTTCCTCGGAGCGCCCGATGTTCACGACTTCGCCCACGGCCGCCGGGCATTCCAGCAGGCGTGCGATGGCTTCCACCGTGTCCAGGACATGGATGAAGCTGCGCGTCTGCGCGCCGTTGCCGTGCACGCGCAACGGTTCCGCGCGGAGAGCCGCGCGCACGAAGCGTGGCAGCACCATGCCGTGGTCACCAACTTGGCGCGGGCCGGTGGTGTTGAAGATGCGGCCGATGATGACGCGCGTTCCATGCTCTCTGGCATGTGCGAAGGCGAGCCACTCATCGAGGGCTTTCGAGCACGCGTAGCCCCAGCGCGGACTGGTGCTCGGGCCGAAGCCGAGGTCGTCTTCTTCCGATTGAACTCCGTGGACTCCGCGGCCATAGACCTCGGAACTGCTGGCGAGAAACACGAGAGGCTTCTCCTTCTGCGCCGTCTCCAGAACGACTTCCGTGCCGCGCACATTCACGTCGAGAGTGCGCGCCGGTGAGCGCATGACGAGTTCCGCACCCACCGCCGCTGCGAGGTGCACCACCGCGTCCGCGCCCTGCATGGCCCGAGTCACCAGTGCTTCGTCGCGCACATCGCCCTCATGCAGTGTGCAGCGGGGGTGCTTCAGAACCGCTTCGAGGTTGGAGCGCTGGCCTGTGGAATGGTCGTCGAGCAGGGCGAGCGAAACCTCCTTGGCGAGGAGGTGCTCCGCAAGATGCGATCCGATGAATCCGGCGCCGCCGGTGATGAGAATGTGCATGGGCTGCTGGACGAGGTGGGGTGCGCTCCGGCTTCCATTCCGGGCGCGTGAGCCCAGACTATAGAATGCCGTTGGAGATGCTCATGCGGCTCTTGTTTATCAGCGGACTTTTTTGCAGCGTGCTGGCGGCGCAGATTGTCGGGGTCGAACTCAAGGACGAGAAGACCGCCAAGGGCTACGCCAAGTGGCTGTCCGACTGGGAAGGGAAGCCCATGGTGGTGGGCCAGCACTTGAGCGGCTTGATCATCGACCTCAAGGCCAACGTCATCTCGAAGCCGGGCACTTCGAAAGCCATCACCTTGCTCGTTCCGGATCCGGGCAAGCCCGGCATCGAACTCATCGGCGCCGACGGCAAGCGCACGAGCAATGGCAAGGGCCGCGAGGTGGTCATTCCCGAGGCCGATTTGAAAGCGAAGGACGCGCTGCACCTCTGCTATCCGCACCAGTCCCTGAAGGGGTTGCGCGATGAGTACCTGAAAAAGACCTCGGATATCGAGAAGTTGAAGGCGGAAGGAAAGCTCTTGAAGCCGGGCAGCCCGGAGTGGTTCGCACAGCAGCGGCGCGTGATGGCGCGCGTGGATGCGCTGGTGGGCTGGCTGGGCTCGACGCTTTTCGCCACTGCGTCGCAGGCCCTCGGCAAGGAGTACGCGGCCGGGCTCGCCTTTGAAGCGGGTGCTGCCAGCAAGTCACGTCTCGAGATCGCGAAGGGGATGCTGAAGAGCACGGAGTTGCCGACGGAACTCGTGGAGCTCAGCAAGGAGTGGGGGCGTGGCGATCTGAAGTGGGCGGGTCGCGAGACCCAGCACATCCGGATCGTCGGCTATCAGGATCTCACCAAGTCCGCGCTCGACGGCGCGTGCATTCTGGGTGAGCGCATCATCGAGAGCTTCCGGGTGGAATTCGTCGATCCATTCCTCGCCGAGAATGACAGCGATCTGATCCCCGCGGATCTCATCGATGAGTTCTTCTTCTGCCCTGACGACGTGGAACTCGCTGCGAAGTACTACGAGCAGTACTACGGCCGCCGTTTCGGCGAGCCGCGCGAGCGCACGAAGTCGATGATGGGCCACCGCGGAGGCGGAGCCCATGGAGCGCGCTGGCTGGAGTTCTGGCGCCTCGGTGGCGGCACGGAACTGGATGGCATGGTCGCTCACGCCCTCGGTCACAACCTTGCGGCGCTGGCGTGGAATCGTGGCGGGCCGCAGGTGGCGGACTGGATCGGTGAAGGTTGGGCCTACTGGACCAGCTTCGAAGCTCTCGCACGCAACAATGTGCATTGTGTTTCGTTCCGCCTGCCTGAATACGGTCGCAACAGCACGGAAGCGACGCCGAAGTTCGAGGAGGAGGGGCTGCGTGCGACGTTCAATGATCTCGCCGTGCGCTCCGGTCCGGAGTTCACGGCATTGCTCCGCATGACTCTCGTGGACATGGATGCTGCCGCCGTGGCGAAGTCCTGGAGCATGCTGGATTGGCTTGCTTCGCGGCGCAAAGACAAAATGGGGCCGTTCCTGCGCGCGTGCAATGCGGCGGTGGGGTCGGATGGACGTTCGAATCTCGAGAAACTCCGGACGGAAGCGCAGGAGATCTTTGCCATTCCGCCGCAGAAGGACGTGTTCGCGGAGATCGAGGCGGAGTGGAAGGGCTACGCGAAGACGGATCAGAAGAAGGAACGGCCGAGGAAGAAGTGAACGCTCTCACGCGAGTCGGCCTGACGCTGCTCCTGCTGATGGCGGAGCTTTGCGCGCAGCACACGTTCAGTCTTGACGAGCTTGCGGGACAGTTGATGGTCCCCTCCGTGGCGGCAGGGCGCGTGCTCACGGATGCCGCGGCTCTCGCGGCTCTCGAAGAAAAGGTGCGCCACTCTGTCATCGGCGGCGTGCACATGCTGCGCGCCCAAGCGTCCGAAGTCGCGACGCTCAGCGCGCGCTTGCAGGCGCTTGCCCCGCATCCCCTTTTCATCACTGCCGATTGCGAAGGCGGGGCAGGCATCATGTTTCCCGGCGCGACGCGCTTTCCGCGCGGGCTTGCGCTCGCCGCTGCTGGCGATCTGCTGCTCACGCAGCGTGTGGCCCGGCGCACTGCGGAGGAATCCGGCCTGCTGGGAGTGAATGTCGTGCTCGCACCCGTGGCTGACGTGAACTCCTCGCCCACGAACCCCATCATCAATCTGCGTTCCTTCGGAGAGGCACCCTCGTCTGTCGCGGAGCAGGTGCAAGCCTTCGGACGGGCGCTCGAGCAGGCGGGGCTGATGGCGGTCGCGAAACACTTCCCGGGCCATGGCGACACGCACGAAGATTCTCATCTCGGATTGCCGGTGGTGGATCTCGACTTGAAGGAACTTGAAGCCCGCGAGCTGGTGCCTTTTCGTGCTGCGGTCGCAGGCGGCATCACAGGCATGATGAGTGCGCATATCGCCTGGCCTCGACTGGGTGGCAAGGACGCCTGGCCGGCCACGCTTGAGCCGCGGGTGGTGCGCGAACTGCTGCGCGAAAGACTCGGCTTCAAGGGTGTCGTGTTCACAGACGCACTCGACATGGGCGGCATCACGCGGAGAACCACGCCAGCAGAAGCAGCGGTGCGCGCGTTGCTCGCGGGTTGCGATGTGCTGCTCTTTCCGACCGACATCCCGGCCATGCGTGCAGCGCTCGCGGAGGCTGTGCGCTCGGGGCGCATGTCGCGCGAAGTGTTTCATGCGGCGACGCAGCGCGTGCTGCAAGCTCGTCTGCGCTGGAAACATGCACCACGGACCACGTCGGAAGGTCTCGCGCCCCTGCTGGACACGGATGAAGCACGCGACCTCGCGGAGGAGTGTGCGCGGCGTGGCTGCGTGCGTTTGCGTGACGGAGTGGTGGCTCTTCCGGAGCGCATCCTCGTGTTGCAGGACCGGCACGAGGACTGGGGCTTCGATCACGTGCCAGAGGCATTCCTCGCAGAGCTGAAGCGCCTCGGTGTGCTATGCGCAATCGAGAGCATCTCCGGGCGCGAGTCTGAAGCCGAACTTGCGCCGCATAGCCATGCGCGAACTCTCGTGCTTGCAGCGGCGTCGCTTTCACCCGCCGGGGACAAAGGAGCGTTGGCCGCTGCCGAGCGCAGGCGTGCACGACTGCGCGCCGCGGTCGGTGCCGGTGCAGCCGTGGTGCTGCTGGGGAATCCGCTGGCGCACGGCGCATTGCCCCAGGGCCAAGGCGCGTTGCTGCTCGGCCTCGACTTCGACGATCACACCCAGCGGGCCCTTGCGCGCGCGCTCATGGGAGTCGGTCGTGCGGAGGGCCACCTCCCGCTCGCGCTTCCCGGGCTGGCGGCGCGCGGTGCCGGGCTCGGACGCTGAGGCGCGCGGTGTGATTGATCCGGCGTGAGGGACGCAGTTATTTTTACCGTGAGTTCCCCAGCGCCATGGCCGCGGGCGCACCTTGGGTGTGCGTTCAGCTGCGTGCGAGCGCGGTCGTGGCGGTGGCGGCACCGCCGAGAGCCCCTGCGAGCACATCCGTGGGCCAGTGGAGGCCGAGCACCACGCGCGAGGCCATCACCAGCAGCGTGAAGGGAATGAGTACGAGGCCGAGCAGCGGCTCGAAGTCCACGGCCAGCAAGGTGAAGCAGACGGCGTGCAGCGTGTGCCCGGACGGGAAACTCCAGTGATCCAAGGGTGAGAGCAAGGTGTCCAGCTCGGAGTGCGTGTGGCACGGACGCGGGCGTCCGACCAGGTGCTTCACCGCCTTGTAGATCAGCGTGGTGGCGAATCCGGTGGCGAGCATGCGGATGGCGGCGCTTGTTCCGGCTGTTCCGCCCGCGAGGGCTACGGCCGCGATGACGGCGCCCCAGAGCCAGCCATCGCCGAGCCGACTCGCTGCGACAAACCAGCGCGCTGCCACAGGCCGCGAGCGGCAGATGTTCCAACGGAAACCCCCGGCGCTTTCGCGTGCGCGGATACGCTGCAGAATCCCGAGGGTGGACATGGCGGCAGTCTCCAGAGGCGTTGCTGGCATGCTCAGCGCCTCCAGCAGGATCATCGCCCCACGGGGCCAAGTCCCCGTGTGAAGCATGTGAAGATTGGATCAATGCGCGTTGCCTGGCTCATTCCTGTTCGCGATGAAGTGCGCTGGCTGCGTACCGCGGTGGCATCCGCGCTTGCCGAGTGCGGCGCCGCTGACGAAGTGATCGTCATTGATGATGGCAGCGTGGTCCCGGTAGAGCCTGAATTGCCTCGGGATGCGCGGGTGCGCTTGTTGCGCATGCCACGGAACGGCATCGCGTGCGCCTTGGAGGCGGGACGCAAGGTGACGCAGGCAGAGTTCCTCGCACGCCTCGATGCGGATGACGAAGCCTTGCCGGGCCGCTTGCTGCTCCAGCGTGCGGCGCTCGCAGAGGATGCGGCGTTGGCTGTCGTGGGCGGAGGTATGGAACTCGTGGGAGTGGATGGGTTGCCTCCGGGCGAGGGCATGCGCGCCTACGCGGAGTGGATCAACGCGGTTAGTGATCCCGCGGCGGAAATTTTCGCGGAGTGTCCGCTGCTGCATCCCGCGATGATGCTGAGGGCTTCCGCTGTCGCGGCAGTGGGAGGCTGGTGCCAGGGCGATTTTCCGGAGGACTATGACCTTGTCCTGCGGCTGCATGCCGAGGGTCATCGTTTGGGCACGGTTCGCGCGCCGGTGGTGCGTGTGCGGGATCATGCGCAGCGCGCCTCCCGCTCTGATCCGCGCTACCGCGGGGAGGCGTTTGATGTCCTGCGCCGACGCGGACTGCGTGCCACGCCGCTGCGCGGTCCGCGGCGGATCACCCTCTGGTGCGGCCCGCGCGCGGGGAAGGCATGGATGCGCTGGCTGCTTGCCGAAGGCATGGCCCTGGACCGCATCATCGATATCCGTCCGAGCCACGCACGCCTCGGCATTCCAGTGATGCCGCCCGCGGGGCTTGTCGGCCACGCTGTGGACCTGCTGTTGGTCGCCGTGGGGTCGCGCGGCGCACGTCCGCTCATCCGTGCCCGCATCGCGGAGTTGCGCCCGGACCTCCGCGAGGGCGAGCACTGGTTTTTTGTGCGCTGAGTCTGGACGGGCTGCGCACTTGCGTGCTCCAGCGCATAATGTCCGCGCATGTTGACGCGCTTCGGACCCGAAACCCGAACGCACGCGCAGGTCTGGGGAGTTCTGCTCACCCTGCGTGCGCTGGCGCGAGCAGGACATGTCAAGTATGGATCTCTCCCGCAGCTCTGACAGCACGTCGCGCATCCACGGCCTCAGCGCATGCGTTGCGGTGACGCTGTTTGCCATGTTGCAACTCGCGTGGCTGCATGACCCCTTGGGCGACAGTCTCGATGCGGACATCGCAGCGGGTTACACGCTCTATTCCTGCCGCGGTGAAGAGGCACTGCCCTGTTCCATTCATCGCGGGCATTGGAGCTTGCTGGCGGAGAAGGACGGGGAGGTGTTCGTTCCGTATCTGCACCATCCGCCGCTCGGGCTGTTGCTGATGGAAGCCGTGCACGATGCGGGCGACGGCATCCTTCCATTGCGTGCGGCGAGCTGCGGGCTTGCCCTTGCGTTGCTGGCCGCATTCTGGCTGCTGCTCCGGCGCTTCGAGGGCTGGATTGCCAGCGCGAGTGTTGCCTTGCTCGCGACAACCGGCGCCATGCTTGCGCATGGCAGCCAGGCGAGCCCGCCGCTCTTCGGAATGGCATTGAGCGTTGCCGCCATCGCTTGCTGGTGGTGGCGCGGTCCAGGGATCGCCTACGGCAGCGTTGCGTTTCTCGCGGCCAGCGCAGACTGGAATGCCTTCGGCGTGGTGCCGGCGCTCTGGCTGGCTGCTGCATGGAAGCCGGAACTGCGCGGCAAGTGGCTCGCGGCCATGCTGCGCGTGACATGGCCTTGGCTCGCAGGAGTGCTCTTGCTCTGCTGGCACATGCAGGATGGCGCCGCGGAGGCAGGCGGTCTTGCCGAGGTGTTCTCGGTCATTGATGGAACGTTGGGGCTGCAAGGGCGCAGCCTGGACCAGTTGCTGGGCCAACTCGGCACTCACACATGGGTGCTCTACGGTGCGCCGTTGGTGCTCTGCGGCATGTGTGGAGTCGTGCTGGCCTTGCTCTCTCGCGCGCGGCAGCAAGGCCTGACTCTTGAAGCTCTGAGCCTCGTGCTCTGGACGGCTGCGCTCGTGCCCGCGCTCGTCTTTCTGAGTCGCTCGGCGACGCACCCTTTCTGGGTGCTGCTCTTTGCTCCTCCGCTCGCGCTCTCCAGCGTCATTGCCCTGCGCTGGTTGCTCGCGTGCACCGGGAGAGCGCGGCCCTGGTTGCTTGGCGCCGCGTGGCTTGCCCTCTGCGTGCATGGTGTCGGTATTGGCGCCCGAGTCCGTGAAGCCCGCGCACGCCCGTTGCAGGAGCAGCGCCTCGCAGTGCTGAGTGCCTGCACGCGGCCGGAGGATCTGATTCTCTTCTCCGATTACGCATCGGCATTCTCCATGCGCGCCCTTGCGGACCGGCCGGTGGTGGTGCGCATGGAATCGAGGGAGATGCTCACACGCGCGGCTCGCGCCCTGCGGCGTCATCCGCTGGCGGGCCGCGTCGTGCTCTTCATCCCCACTGCGGACATGGAGCGCATGACGTGGGTGCTGCACATCCGCGGGCTGGCGGAGAAATCCGGAGCGAGCGAGATCGACTGGCCGGGCACCGGGAAACTGCTGCTGCTCACGCTGGACCGCGACCGCTTCCGCGCCCTCGGCGAGTAGGATTCGTGCACCGAAAGGGATTGACCTCATGGCGCTGCTCCGTCTCGTGGTGATCGGCCTTCTTGTTTCCGGACTCACGGCCCAGAGCGCAGCAAAGCCGCGCCTCAGTCCCGAGAAGTTGTGGGAGTTCGTGCGTGTAGATGGCGGCTCTTTCAATGCTGCAGGCTCCCACGTGCTGGTGGTGGAGAAGCAGACGACGCTCGCCACGGAAGTGACGACGAGCACGCTCAGCGTGGTGAACAAGGGAGACCTGTCGCGCCGCGTGGTCTTGCGCGATGTGCGCGGGCTCGGCGATCCCGAATGGGGGCGCTATCTCGGCGAGGATGTGATCTTCGCCCTGCTGCCGGGTGATGCGGGCACGCAACTCTTCCGCATCGGCCTCGATGGCAAGAGCACGGCCGTGACGCATGTGGCCGGCGGCATCGACGCGGCGCGCGTGAGCAGCGACGGCAAGCATGTTGTCTTCTCGGCGCGGGTGAAGCTCGACACTGATTTCCACACGCTCCATCCGGATCTTCCGAAGGCCGATGCGCGCATCATCGATGGTCTGCTTTAC
Organism: Planctomycetia bacterium; assembly: GCA_005790545.1. Classification (GTDB taxonomy): domain Bacteria; phylum Planctomycetota; genus SXUL01. The sequence continues at coordinate 69,309 of SXUL01000088.1, forward strand.
CGCCACTGGAATGCCTGGGCCGATGGCAGCTATGCGCATTTGTTCAGCGCGCGTCTTGGCGACGGAGGTCTGGCCGGGGAGGCCGTGGATCTCATGCCCGGATTGCGGACGCACTGTCCGATGCCGCCTTTTGGGGGGCGCGAGCAGTTCGTGATCTCGCCCGATGGTCGCGAGATCGCCTTTGCCGCCAAGATGGTGAACCGCCCCGAGCGCTCGACGGACACTGATATCTATGTTGTGCCGATGGGTGGTGGAGAACTCCGCAATCTCACGCAGGAGAATCAAGGCTACGACCTTGATCCCGTGTATGCACCCTCGGGCAAGCAGCTTGCGTGGCTCTCGATGGAGCGCGCGGGTTTCGAGGCCGACAAGTCGCGCCTCATGCTGGTCGATCTCGCGAGTGACGAACGCCGCGAATTGACAGAGGGCTTTGATGCTTCGGCCCACGACCCGGTGTTCACTGCTGATGGCAGGTATGTCTGGTTCAACGCGGAGACGCGCGGCACGGTGCAGATCTACCGTGTGAAGCTTGCCGCGGATGCAGGGGAAAGCGCGGCGCCGGAGATCATGACGCAGGGCGCCATCAACTGGGGCCTCGCGGGCATGGCGCCGAGCGGCAATGAAGTGGTGCTCTCGCGTCAGAGCATGCTGCGGCCACCGGAGCTGGTGTTGCGTGGTGTGCAACTCGACCACGAAGATCGTCCTCTCACGAGTGCCAATGACGCGCTGATGGGTGGTCTGGATCTGCCGCAGGTGGAGGAACATTTCGTTCGCGCCACGGATGGGCGCCGCATCCAGTGCTGGGTCGTGTTGCCGCCGGGCTTCGAGCGCACGAAGAAACATCCCATGCTGCTCTACTGCCAGGGCGGGCCGCAGTCACAGATCGGGCAGTCGTTCTCGTTCCGCTGGAATTTTCATCTCATGGCGGCGCAGGGATACGTGGTGCTGGCCGTGAATCGCCGCGGGTTGCCGGGCTTTGGTCAGGAATGGAACGACCAGATCAGCGGGGACTGGGGCGGGCAAGCCATGCAGGATCTCCTCGCTGCCTGTGATCACTTCACTGCCCAGCCATGGATTGATGCAGAGCGCGTCGGAGCCGTGGGCGCGAGTTTTGGCGGGTATTCCGTCTATTGGCTCATGGGCAACGGGGGCGATCGGTTCCGCGCGATGATTTCGCATTGTGGAGTGTTCAATCTCGAATCCATGTACGGCGGCACGGAAGAGCTGTTCTTTGCGGATTGGGACCTCGGCGGAGCCTACTGGGCGAGCGAGGAGTCACGTGCGCGCTACGAACAGTTCTCGCCGCATCGTTTCGTCGGGCGCTGGAAGACGCCACTCCTCGTCATTCACGGCGAGCAGGATTTCCGCGTCCCGGTGGGGCAGGGCATGGAGGCCTTCACGGCTGCGCAAAGTGTGGGGGTGCCATCGCGCTTTCTCTATTTCCCGGGAGAGTGTCACTGGGTGCTGCGGCCCCAGAACGGTGTGCTCTGGCAACGCGTGTTTTTCGACTGGCTGCAACGTCATCTCCGCCAAAAATGAAAGAGGGTTGAACATGTCAGAAGATGTGAGTGTGGTGGAACTCGCGCGGCTCGTGGCTGCGGGTTCGGCGCCGGTCATCATTGATGTGCGGGAACTCGTGGAATTCACAGGACCACTCGGTCATGCACCGGGAGCCCTCAACATTCCGTTGCAGTCGCTGCCCTTGCGCCTGCAGGAACTGGAGCAATTCCGCACGGGGCGCTGCCATATCATCTGTCTCTCGGGTGGCCGCTCGGCCATGGCTGCGCGCTGGCTTCTGGAGCAGGGCTTTGCTGACGCCTGCAACGTGACCGGTGGCATGAAAGCCTGGAACCAGGCCGGCCTCCCGAAAATTCTCGACTGAGAGATCTCCGCCATGACCGATCTTCCGCGCCTCAATGCTCTCGCACCGGACTTCACCGCCACCAGCACGCACGGGCTCGTCAAGCTCGCGGACTGGAAGGGACGTTGGCTGGTGCTCTTCAGCCATCCCGCGGACTTCACGCCTGTGTGCAGCACGGAAATGGCGGGTTTTGCCCGCAACCATGAGGAGTTCACGCGCCGCAATGCGGACCTGCTCGGTCTTTCGGTGGATTCGGTGTTCGCGCACATCGCCTGGATACGCAATATCGAAGAGAAGCTGGGCGTGGCCATTCCGTTTCCAATCATTGCGGATCTCGACATGAAGGTGGCGCACGCCTTCGGCATGCTCCATCCCGAAAGCAGCGAGACCATGACGGTGCGCACGGTGTTCATCATCGATCCAGCACAGCGCATCCGCGCCATGCTGCACTACCCCATGTCCACAGGGCGCAGTGTGCCGGAGATCATCCGCATTCTTGACAGCCTGCAAACCGTGGACGCGGAAGCGTGTGCCACGCCGGAAGGCTGGAAGCCCGGTGAACCCGTCATCGTGCCGCCACCGAAAACGGTGAGCGAAGCAGCGGAACGTCTCGCGCGGAAGGATGTGCAGAGCCTCGACTGGTATCTCGGTTGGCGGAAACCATGAGACAGTGCGCACGCGCTTCGATCAAGCGCGCATCGTTCACGCGCACGCTGCAGCCCGACGGACTCAGCGACGCGCGGCCGCTTCGGCCCAGTTGGTTCCGGGCTTGAAGGCGGGCGCCACGGCATCGTTCGCCATGGCTTCCACGGCCGCAGCGATGCCCCGCACCACACGCGCCATGTTCTCGTAGTCGAGTGTGGAGGCTTCATCGCCCGGCTGGTGGTACTGCTTGTGCAAGGAACCGGCGCTGATGCTGTGCGCCACGACACCCTTCTCCGCGAAAGGAAAATTATCGGAACCGCCGAAGAGCATCTTCGACAAGCGCGGATGTTCGTAGCAACGGATGCCCTGCGTTGCAGACACCGCCGCGACGCGGGCGCCGAAATCGGAGAGCGTCCAGCCGGTCACCCACGCGCAGTCCTTGCCGATGTCATCCGGCCGTCCAACCATCTCAAGATTGAACATGGCATCCATGTTCTTGAGTGGCCAGGGCGGATGTTCGACGAAGCGCCGTGAGCCGAGGAATCCGGATTCCTCGCCATAGAAATGGACGAAGAGCACGCTTCTCTTGAGCGGGCGGTCCTTCAGTGCGAACGCGACGGCCAGCGCCGCCGAGGTCCCGCTGGCGTCGTCATCCGCGCCGTTCCGGATGCGGTCGCCGTCGACCGGCGGTCCAGTGCCGATGTGGTCGTAATGTGCGGTGACAAGAAGTGCCGAGTCTTTCAGGACGGGATCGCTGCCGGGAAGGAAACTCCCGACGTTGCTGGCAAAGCGCTCCTTGCCCTCAGGAATCGTGAGCTCCATGTGCGTGCCGGCCGTGCATTGCGCGGCTTCCTCGGGCGTGAGGCGCAGAAGTGGCATGCGCAGACGCGGCAACTCCGCCGGCGGTTCGGTGACGAGAATGGCGGCCGGGCGTCGCCGCGCGAGCCTTGCGAGAGCATCCCGTGTGATGGGCCCTGCATGGAGCAGCACGCTTGCCGTGGATCCCTCGCTGCTCGCGTTATCCGGTGCCTCGGCGGGCAGCACCGCGAGTTGCTTCAGTTGCAGTGGCTGGGATGCCGTATTGAGAAAACGCTCTGCGCCCAGAGCGAGCACGCCGCCTGCATGGGTGAGCCGCGCCGAGGCGGCGCTGGTGTCCGGACGCATGGGGCCTTCGAGCCGTGCGTTGCCGAACAATGGCTTCAATCCCAGTTTTTCGTGGCGCTCCGCGAGAAAGGCTGCCGCCTTGTCGAGGCCAGGAGAGGGCGTGGCTCGGCCTTCAAGTTCGTCGCTCGCGAGGAAATGCACATCGGCCTTCAACGCCTCGGCAGTGATGCGCTGGAGGTGAGCCGCGGGCGCGACCACATCCTGCGCGGGGATGATGGCGGCCAGCACGAACGCAAAGAGGACGGTTTTCATTGGAGGTGCACCCGGAGGGCCACACCAGATGGCAGGACCCCGCCGGATCGTACGGGAACCGTCACCTCGCTGGCCTCAAGGCGTGCTTTCTCGCCGAAGATGGCTGTTCCGAGACGGAGCAGCACGAGGGGAGTGAAACCTGCCGTGTGACAGGAGAAGAAGACGGAGGCTCCGTCAGCGAGCACTGCGCGCACGGATTCGAGCAGCGGCACCACGGTGTTCTCGAGCTCGAAGATCTCGCCCTTCGGTCCGCGCCCGAAACTGGGCGGGTCGAGAATCACGATGTCGTGGCGTTGCTCGCGGCGCTTCTCACGCGCGAGAAACGCGGTGCAGTCATCCTCGATCCAGCGGATCGGACGATCCTCAAGTGCGTTCAGTGCTGCGTTGGCCCTGGCCCAAGCGACGGCTCCGCTGGAGGCGTCCACATGAACCACGCTGGCTCCGGCGGCGGCCGCCGCGAGGCTTGCGCCGCCCGTGTAGGCGAAGAGATTGAGGACCGAGACCTTCCGGCCTGGTGCGCCGCGGTGCGTGACGCCCTCGCGCACCGCATCCCATGCGGCCGCGTGCTCCGGGAAGAGGCCGAGGTGTCCGAAGGGTGTGGGTTTGAGTCCGAAGAGCAGACCACCATGCCGAGCGACGAGAGGCTCCGGAGGCTGTGAGCGGAACTCCCAGTGCCCGCCACCGCGCTCGCTGCGCACATGCACGCATTGGGCGCGTTGCCATTCGCTCGCGGGAGCCATGCGAGGCCAGAAAGCCTGCGCAGCCTGCCGGTCGAAGCGCCATGAGCCGACCTCTTCGAGGCGGCGCCCGTCGCCGCAATCGAGAAGCTGGTATGGCTGGGATTCAGTCACTGCGGCCAGCCTTCTTGTGCTTGCGTGCAAGATGTTTTGCGAGCCACGTTTCGCTCCAGGCCTTGAAGCGCTTCATCTCGATGCTCTCGCGGATCTCGCGCATGAGGTCCTGGTAGAAGTGCAGATTGTGGATGGTGGCGAGCGTCTCGAACAGAGGCTCTTGCGCATAGTGGAGATGCCTGAGCACCTGACGCGAGAAGTGCTTGCACGTGTAGCACTGACAAGACGTGTCGGGCGGATAGGAGTCCTTGCGGAACACCTTGTCACCGATGCGCAGCCGGCCGGTGCGCACGAAGAGGGTGCCGCTGCGTGCATAGCGTGTGGGGATGACGCAGTCGAACATGTCCATGCCGAGGCGCACCGCTTCGATAATGTCTTCTGGGTGGCCGACGCCCATGAGGTAGCGGGGGAGGTTCACCGGCAGCAAGGGCGCGGCCCAACCTGTGACGCGGCTCATCAACTCGAAGCCTTCGCCCACACTCACACCGCCGATGGCGAAGCCGTCGAAAGGAACCGCGGTGATTTCGCGCGCTGAACGTTCGCGGAGATCGCGGTAGACGCCACCCTGCACGATGCCGAAGAGAAATTGGTGCTCCGCGAGAGGTACTGCGCGGCAGCGTTTCGCCCAGCGCGTGGTGCGTTCCAGCGAGCGCGCGACGTATTCATGTTCCGATGGGTAAGGCACGCACTCATCGAAGGCCATCACGATGTCAGCACCAAGGTCGCGCTGGATCTCCATGCTCGATTCGGGGCTGAGCACGAGACTCGCGGAATCCTTGCCGTAGCGGAACGTGACCCCGCTCTCCTCGATCACCTTGTCCGGCAGAGAAAAGACCTGGAACCCGCCGGAGTCCGTGAGGATGGTCTTTGGCCAGGCCATGAGCTTGTGCAAACCGCCCACGCGCCGTGTGAGTTCGCGGCGGTCTTCGAGCGACATGTGGAAGGTGTTTGCGAGCACCACTTCGGCGCCAGTTTCCAGCACCTGATGCGGCGTCACGGCTTTCACCGAGCCCTGCGTTCCGACCGGCATGAAGGCCGGGCACTCGACCGTGCCGTGGTGTGTGCGGAAGGAACTCCGCCTTGCACCGGAGGGGTCCGTGGCCAGCAGTTTGAATCCGATATCCTTCGCGGGCATGACGCGCGTCATAGCCTTTGCGATGCCATGTGCAAAGTTGCAATGCCACTTGGAGCGCTCACGAGCCCCGTCAGGAACGTATCCATGATGGAGCGGAGTTCTGCCGCGGGTGCGACGGCAGCCTGCACGCTCATGGCAAACACGAGTTCGCGGCCGGTGGCGTCCTGCATGTATCCGGCGAGCACGGCGAGACCTTCCAGCGTGCCTGTCTTCGCAATGATGCGGCCTTCCGCAGCACTGCCTTTGTAGCGTTTCGAGAGCGTGCCTGTGCGTCCAGACACGGGAAGAAAACTCCGGAGACGGCCGGGATGTCGCAGCTCCTCGGTGCGGAGCAGCGTGGTGAGGGTGCGCGCCGTGGTGAGGTTGTAGCGGGACACGCCGCTGCCGTCGGCGAAGCGGAGTTTCGCGGCGTCAACACCACGGAACTCCAGCATGTTGCGGACGGATGCCAGCCCGGCTGCGGCACTCTGATCGGCGCCGCCAGCAAGCCGGAGCAGGCATTCCGCGACGAGGTTGTCGCTGTCGAGCAATGCCGCGCGCAGCGACTCCGCGAGCGGGCGTTGGAAGCGCGCAAGGACACGCGCGGGCGCGGTGCCCGACATATTCCGAGCCTTCGCCGATACTTCCACCACATGGCCATGTTGGCGGAATGCCGCGGCCACGAGTTCGAGCAGGTCCAGAGGCTGATCAGCGCGTGTGCTGCCATGCAGCCGGAGGGGAAGCACGCGCAATTCCTCGAGGCCGTCGTCCCACATCCAGCCTTCTCCGAGATCGGGGCCCGCAAAGGGACCCTGCGCAGCGGAGAGCGTGATGTTGCCAAGGGGCAGGGCCGCCGCCGCCGCGCTCGCGAGACTCCTCACGGCGTCCGCGTCGAGGAGCGCGTCGCCAGCGCCGCTGACCACGACGTTGGCAGGCACTCCGTCTGCGGCAGGCATGAGCACGATGCTCGTGACGAGCTGCGTCTCCAGAGGCCTTGCAGCGAGAACAGCCGAGGCCGTCATGAGCTTCTGCGTGGAGGCCGGAATCAGCAATGCGTCCGGGCGGCATTCGAGGAGCGTGCCACCCGTCACGAGGTCCACCACATGCAGATGGACTTCCGCGCCGCGTTGCAGAGCGGCAAGTGTGGCGGTCATGAGAAGCGTCTCCTCGGCGGTCTTGCTGACGCAGGAGGACACACTCGCAGCAGCGAGCGCACAAAGTACCGCCGCGGCGATGCGCTGGCAGCGGTGTTGCCAGCGCGCGCCGGGTGAGGGCTCAGAAGGTGATGCGGACCGCGGGTGTGGCGCCGATGAAGCTGTTGCCTGCTCCGAGCGCGACAGCGAGCCCGTCGGCACTGAAACCGGCCGGGAAGGACACGCTCCCCGCGGGGAGGTCGATATCCACCGCGGGGTAGACGCCCGCCACGGGCCACTCCCAGTGGATGAGCGAGCCTGCGGCGAGCGGTTGTTGCAGGCAACTGATGGTGAGGAGGTCCGCATTGAGTCCGAGGAGCATACCGGTGCCCACCGGAGTGGTTGTGTTGAAGCTGAAGAGGGTGAAGCCCTCGGTCGTGCCTGCGGGAATGCTGTTGATGCCGAAGTGGAGTGAGCCCGCTCCGCTGGGTGCGGTGAGTTCAAGCCCGAACGGTGGGGGCGGCGGTGGACCTGCCGTACCACCGCGAATGACAAGCCCGAAGGCGCTGTCGAGAGCAGGCGTTGCCGGATGTCCGTCCTGATTGATCTGTGCCGCGGTGACTTGGACAGTCCAGTTGCCGGCAGCCGGGTTCGCGAGAATCACATTCTCCACGGTGTCCACGCTGTTGGCGGCACCGCCGCTGGTCGAGTAATTCCCCGCAGCCAGGCCGTTGTTACCCCAGTAGATGGTGCCATCCGGAGCGGTCACCTTGAGATCGAGATTGTTGATGCGGTGTTGCGTGGCGGACACTGTTCCGGGCGGATCGCGCCAGACCAGCGTCGCCTGGAAGTGCGGCTGACCCGCTGCCACGTTCACGGTCCAACTCGCCGCGGCGAGGTTGGTCAGCAGCGTCGATTCGTTCACGATCACGACCTTGGTGCGGTCGTTGTAGAGCGTGGCGAGGTCGGGATGACCCCAGCCCTGCTTGTAGCGGGAGATGTTGGCCGTGGTGCCGCTGAAGGTCCATTGCGTGGCGGTATTGATGAGCAGTGCTTTCGCCGTGGCCGCGTGCGGCCGCGATGCGAACACGGACGAGCTGGTTGGATTTCCGAAGATGCCCTGATGCCACATCTGGTGCAGGATGCCCATGCAGCCAGCAACGATCGGTGTCGCGCCGGACGTGCCTCCGAAGGACGAGTAGTAGTCGCCTGCCGCATAGCCTGCTGCACCGACCTCGTCCGCGGTGTAGATCGCGTCATAGAAGCTGGCGAGATCCGGCTTCAGGCGTCCATCTGCCGCGGGGCCAATGCTGGCTCCGGCCCAGTTGTCATCAGTCTTGGTGAGCGTCCCGAGGTGATTGATGCCACCCACGGAGACGATGTTCTTTGCCCATGCTTCAGGGCGCGAGCTTTGCGTTCCGGCGTTGCTCTGCGATTGCATGACCACGATGTCGAGGTCGAAGAGCAGGGTGTCCATGCTCTGACTCGTGGCGTTGTAGGCCGTCGTGAGAGTGCTGCCCCAGGAATTGGTCTGGAACACACCCTGCAGGTTGTTGATGAGGTCCGCCGTGTGCGCGTAGCGCGAGCCACCCACGTACGCGGCGTAGTAACCAGCGATGCCGGTGCCATTGTGAAGGATGCCCTTGGCTTGGGCGGCGGTTCCATTGCCGAAGACTTCGCCGTAGGTGCAGGTGCCGTGGTTGCCGTTGATCAGTGCGCCGTGCGCGATGGGCGCGGGCGTGAACTCTGGATGCACCACATCCGTGCCGCCATCGAGCACTTCAGCGCGCACGCCCGTGCCATCGAATCCGAGGGCGTCGACGGCCACCGCGCCATGGAATTGGCGCGCAATGTCCATGTCCACTCCGGGTTCGCCGCGGGGGTCGATCCACTGCACGGCATCGGAATGAGCGAGCGCGAGCAGGGTGCTCCGGTCCACGTCCGCGCCGAAGAGCCATGTTTGTGCATCGGCTTCGAGAATCGGCGCCCCGAAGCGTTGCAGGAGCTCGAGGGCCGGGCGCTGTCCTTCGCGACCGCGAACCATGGAGAGAGCATTCACACGCCAGCGCGCGGGCGCATGCTTCGCACCAGCGAGTTCCGCACGGAGGGACTCATCCAGCTTGTAGGCAGGATGAAAGGGGCCGGCCCAACGCACGCAAGGCATCAGCCTCAAGGCCGCGAGCGCTGCGGGATCACCTTCGACAACGGCTGCGTTGTGGGGAAGGTACAGGCGGCGCTCAACGCCGAGCTGGGCGAGCATCTGCAAGAGAGCATCTGTCGTTGGTGAACGGAATTGCACCAGCAGAACGCGCGACCCCTGGGGTGCCGCGAGTTCCGCGGCCACGGCGGGCGGCGACGCGCGCAAGGGATCGAAGGCTCCGTAGCGAAGTGCGACCGTGGTCTGCAGGCTTGCAGGCGCCGTGAAGTCCTTGCCGTTGGCGGAGGTACTGCACCATTCCGTCAACGTGCCATCCAGCAATTCCGTCCAGTTGGCGATGCAGGCGTCCGTGCCGGGTACGGCAGAGACAAGCGCGTCCAGGACCACGGCTTCCGTGATGCGCAGCGCATTGGCACCCGCGCCTTGCGTGACCGCCACCGTCGTACCGCGTCCCGGTTCGTACCAGGTGACGAGGCGTGGGCTTTGTGCACTGACTGCGGAAAGAAGGGCGAGGAGCAGGAGTAGCGAGCGGAGCATGCAGGGCCTCCGTTGAGGAATTCACTTCCATGCCGTGGTCTGGAGCTTGTGGACAACTCCAGTTCCGGCAGCATGGTTGCAAGCAATGGGTGAACGCGAGTCTACAGAAGCGGGGTTCCGGAGCGAAAGAGAACTTCTGCCGGTGGTTCCTCGCAGCGCCTGGTGGAGCCTCGCTGCGGTGCAACTGGCCTTCGCCACGTTCCCGGCCACAGGCCGCATCGCCCTTGGCAGCTATTCGCCCTATGCCATGAGCTTCTGGCGGGTTACGGGCGCAGCCGTGTTTTTCTCTGCCTTCCTGCTTGTGCGCGAAGGGCGCGTGCCGCTGCCGGAGCGAGGCACACGTTGGAAGGTGCTCTGGCTCAGTCTCCTCGGCATCAGCCTGAACCAGATGCTCTTCCTGGTGGGGCTTTCCCTCAGTTCCGCGGTGCGTGGCGGACTGTTCGTGATGTTCATTCCCATCCTCACCACGGCTTGGGCGGTGCTCCGCAAGGCGGAGGCGCTGAACACACGCAAGGCCGCCGGCGTGCTGCTGGCGGCCATCGGAATCCTCGTGCTGACAGGAGTCGATCTTGTGCGGGGTCTTGGAACGGGTGACCTCTTCTTCCTTCTGAATGGAGCCTGCTACTCGATCTATCTCGTGGAGGCGCGTCCACTGCTGCGGCGGTACTCGTCATTGTACATGGTGACGTGGGTGTTTTTGGCTGCGCTGCCGGTCATGGCCATCATTCCGCTGTGCGGCGTGAAGCTCGTGCCCGCGGAAGCCGGTGCGGCTGGACATTCCGCCATGCTCTGGATCATCCTTGGCCCGACGATTTGGAGCTATCTCGGCAACATCATCGCGCTGAGGCACCTGCCCGCATCTGCGACAGCCATCGCGATTTGCGCGCAGCCGCTCATCGCTGCGCTGCTGGCGGTGTTGCTGCTGGGGGAAAAGGTGCACTGGCGCGAAGGCGTGACCTTCGTGCTCGTTGTCGCAGGGATCTGGCTGGCCATGATGCCAAAGCGGCACGGCCGGACCGCTAAGAGTGTTGCCGATGCAGAAGAGCCGATGGCGCGTCGATAGAAGTGACAGGAGGCCCTCCGTCTCTCGCAGCCATGACCTCAGCCATCGCGATCACAAACGCCATCGTCGACACCGTCGAGCGGGTCACGCCCATGCCCGCCTCGGCGCTGCGCCTGCTTGAGCTGGCGGGGACCGACGGCGGGCAGCGCGCCGACCTGGTGCGGACCATTGCTCAGGACCCCGCGATGGCGGCTGAGGTGTTGCGTGTCGCGAACAGCGCGCGCTACGCACGTCCGGTGCCCGCAACGACAGTGGAGCAGGCGCTCCTGACGCTTGGCATGAGGAATGTGGCTCACATCGCAGCCGCCGGGCTGTGCGCGCGCCAGTTTCTCGAGGGGGCGGAAGAGCGTGCGGTCATGCTCTCCATTTGGAGTCACTCGCTGGCTGTGGCTGCCATGGCCCGTACGTTTTCCGGCTCCCTTCAATGCAGCGCCGGCGCCGCCGGCACTCTCGGTCTGCTGCATGAACTCGGGGTTCTGACTGTGCTCAGGCGGAAGCCCGGACTCGGTGCGGAGATTGCCGCCCTGCTCGCCTCGGGACATACCCGGGCCGAGGCAGACCTCGAAGTCTTCGGACAGAGTACATCCGCTCTCACGTTGCGCGTGGCGCATGCTCTCAAGTTGCCGGTGCCAATCATCGCCGGGCTTGAAGGACTCACGCGTCAGCCAGAGAAGATGCCGCCGCAGTCGCGTTGCGTGCATGTGGCCGACCTCATGGCGCCACTCGCGGGGATTCCGAGCTTCCCTGAGGAGCACGGCGTGCCCTTGGCGCCGCGGGATCGCACCTTGATCGACGGGCAGACAGGCGGGATCGACGCGCTCGTGAACACCGCTTACGAGGCCCTCGAGTTGATGGAACAGCACTTGCCCGGCAGTCTGTCGAGCTCGGCGCAGGTGATGTTCGCGGCCAATTGCAAACTCTCGGAGCTGAATGCGGGATATCTCGAAGCCCGCAAGGCTCTGGAACGCAGGGCTTCGGAAACGCGGCGCCTGCTGGAGACGATTGCGACGCTCAAGGCTGGCGGAGATCCGGCGACGCTGCGCACGGACATGCTCACTGCAGTGCTCCAGCAGTACCGTGCTGACTGCGTCTTTCTCGTGCAACGCACGCAGGACGCGGAGATGCAAGGCCTTGCCGCCATGTTGCGGAGTGACGACAGCGTGAGGCACATCCCTCTCAAGTTCGAGAAGGAGTGGATCGCAAGTGTCGGGTTCGAGGGGCTGGTCGCTGGCGAGTGCATCGATGTGCAGCATGGCGAGGGATTTGGAACTCTCTGCAGCGCCATCGGTCCCATGCACACGTGGGCTCTCGCTCCACTGCAGGTGCGCGGCACGCCAGCAGGTGTTCTCGGCCTCGGGTTTGCACAGCGCGATGCCCACGAGTCCATCGAACTGGAATTGCTCAGCATTCTCGCGACGGCTGCGGCGCTGAGCCTCGAAAACGCACGGCTGTATGCGGAGGCGGTCGAGGTTGCGACGATCGACAGTGTGACGGGATTGATGACGCGGCGCTCCGTGCTGGAAGCGCTGCAACATGCGCTGGTGGAAAACGGAACAGTGGCCGTCATCATGCTCGACCTGGACCACTTCAAGGATGTGAACGACACTCTCGGGCATGCCGCTGGAGATGAGTTCCTCGCGGCGATGAGCAAGGGGCTGAAGGACATGCTGCGCCCGGGGGACATGGTGGCGCGCTTCGGCGGCGACGAGTTCCTCGTGGTGCTCCGCGGCATGGACGACGGTTCCGCACGCGTGGTGGCGGGGAGACTTCACGAAGCGATCATGAAGGTCACTGCTGAGGAGCGCTGGACACCGGTCGCTGCACCACTTGGCGCCAGTCTCGGGATCGCAGTCAGCCAACCCGGCGAAGCACCGAAGGATCTCATCAATCGTGCGGACATGGCTCTTTATGAAGCCAAGCGCCGCGGGCGGGCGCGCATCGTCAGCGCAGCTCCCGCAGCCAAGCCGGTCAGTTCATGAACGCCGGGCCACGCACTCGAAGAGCATTTCGAGGCGTGCACGATCAAGGAAACCAGGTCTCGATTCCACTCCGGCGCACAGATTCAGGCCCCAGGGTTCGTGAGTGAGCAGTGCCTGGACGTTTTCCGGGCGCACGCCACCGCCGATGAAAGTGAACGCCGGGGCGTTCTCTCCGAGGAGTTCCCAAGGGAAGGTGAGTTCGGTTCCTGACTGCCCGAGAATGAAGAGGCTCGGGGCCTTGGCGGTGGCTTCCGGCTTTTGTGACGGGAGCATCACCGTTGTGACCGAAAGTTCATAGACACGCGAGGCGTGCACCTTGTCCTTGGCGAGGGCGAGGACGTCAGCTTCGGATGCGCCGCCGAGTTGCACGTGACGGCAACCCGTCTTCTTGCAGGCTTCGAGAATCTGGGCGCGACTGGCGCTCTTGAACTCGAGGACCACGCGCGCGCTGCCACTCGCTTCGTCATGAATGGCCTTGGCCTCTTCGAGCGTTGCCTGCCGCGGTGAGCCGGGTACGAGAATGCAGCCGATGTGGGTCACGCCGCACTGGATGGCAAAGCGCGCGTCGTCGACAGACCGCACTCCGCTCAGTTTCACTTGCAATCCAGCTTCGCGGCTCATGGTGGCGGATGGTGCGTCAGGGGCTCGGCGACTTCAAGCCGAGGACACGCAGCCATTGGAAGGCCGGGCCCGGATCCGACTTGTTGGTCTGCACATGATAGTGGCCGAGGACGCCGTGAAACGCAGCGAACTCGGCGTCGTCCAGGCAGCGGTCCAGCACCGCGCCTGTCGTATCCACAGGAACGCGGGCTTCAATCCGGGGGAGTGCAGTGCGCACGCTGCTGATGAGGGCTGCAAGGGAGCGATACTGCTCCTCCGTGAAGTCGTGTTGGACCAGAGCCGTGCCGTTGATGCGCCCCGAGTGCAGGGCCTCGGTTGACGGACGCGCGAGAGCGCCGCTCCCGCGAAAGCCGGGCGCACCAGTCTTCTGCGGTATGGCCAGCCACAAGCGACCGGATGTGTCGTGTTGATAGAGGCGCGCGAGATCTTCCACCTTGGTCGCGGCTCCGATCTGTGCGATCTCGATGCCGATGGAGCGGTCATTGGCCTTGGTTGCGTGACGCGCGCGGTGGGCGAGGTCAAGGGTTTGATAGACGGTGCCATCAAGGTCCAGAAGAAAGTGCACTGAAAGTCCGCGCTGATCATGAAGCACATCGAAACACTGCGCACTGTCGAGGCACACGTCGTAGTGCATCACGAATTGGTCGATGCGTTCGCGGAGAGTCGGCAGATCCCAGCCGCTGCTGGCGACGCGCGCTTGAGTGGCGGCGTCAAGGTCCCTGGCTGAGCGGACGCCGTAGCGCTTCTCCGTTGCCGTGTCCGGTCCTGCGGAGCGAGGCAATGCGGCGTTGCTGAAGTGGCACTTCTCGCTGTGGGCGTCAAAGCCCTGCGGGTCTTGCCACTGAATCACGTGCGCCGCACAGGGGAAGCGTTCTCCTGCCACGACAATGAACGACTGCGGTGCGCCTGCGCAGGCGCCCAGAAGCATGAAGAGGAAAGAGAGTGCGCTGCGCTTCAGGCTCAGCCGCCTCGGGGGCCCTGAGGCCGTTCCATCAACTCGCGCAACTTGTGGCGTTGAATGCGATCTTTCGCGAAGAGCGTGCCGAGAGAACGCAGGACGCGGAAGGGGCCGCCGCGCCCACCACCCCGAGGTGGCCCTGCCTCCACGGTTCCGCCCAGGCTGCGGATCACGAGGTCGAGAAGGTCCTTCTGTTCGCCGTTCGTTTCGACGGCGCGCGCGGCCTCCACGTCGCCGAGGCATTCACTGTTCTTCGACTGCCACCAGGCGTAGATCACGGCGAGGCGTTGCGTGTTCTTGCCATCGCCAGCTTTCCAGCGCTCTGCCAGAGCCTTCCTCACATCCTGCTGGCCCGCGGTGTGCGATCCGAGGGCGATGATGGCGCCGGTGCGGAGCAGTTCAGATGAGTTTTTGCATTCCTTCAGGAGCAGCGTGCGTGCTTCTTCCTTGCCGACACCTGAGGGGCCGAGAGCACGCAGGATGTCCTTCTTCGTCTCCGGATCCTTCTCGGTCTTCCAGAGCAGGAGAAGGTGTGTTGCGGCGCGCGAATCCTCCATCTCTTCGAGGGTGACCACGGCGGAGTTCCGCAGCGTCGTGTCCTTCAGATGGAGGAGTTTCGAGAATTCCTCGACTGCTGGTGCACACTCAGCAGATCCGGGCGCACGGATGAGCGCCGCACGCAATCTGTCCGTGAGACCGGTGCCCTTCTCCATGTCCTGGACATACGCGCCGACGCAGTCCTTGTCGCCAGTGGTGCACAGGTCCTTTGCCGCCTTGAGGCGCTCTTCCTCGGGGCCGGTGCGTGTCAGATCAAGCAAGCGTTCCGCGGAGGCGTCTGGTTTCGGTTCTTTCCTGTCGGGTTTCGGGGGACCTCCACCAGCCGGAGTCTCTGTGACGCCCGTTCCTTTGGTCAGGAACTCGATGAAGGCGGTCTTCTTCAACTCGTAGCGGTGGCGCGCGAGGACTTTCCCGTCGGCATCCGTGATGATGTGTTGCGGTGCCACAACATTGACGGTTTCCTCGAAGCGCTTCCTCATCTCGCGCTCCGAGGCCTGATGGTCGCGGCAACGCGCGCCCGGGAATTGCGGGCATTCCGGCGGCGCATCGGTGGAGTCAGGCGCTTCGCTGGTGTGGTGCCAGGTGCTGCACGGGATGAGCACGAAGCCAGCCGCGAGCTGCTCGCGAACTTCGAGATCGGAATAGACGCTGTCGAGCATGCGGGTGCAGCCGATCTCGCCGTCCTTCATGATCACCCAGAGGACCTTGCGTGCGTTCTCACGCGCAAGTTTCAGGGCGCCATCCACACTGGTTTCGAAGCGCAGCGTGTTCCGTGAAGTCTCTTTCACCGGCGCCGGAGTTGCCGGAGCCTGAGCGGGCTGGAGGCCCGCCAGCAGCAGGCAAAGTACGAAGAAGCGCATGGGGAATCCCTCAGGGGGCGCGTTGGGTGACGGCGCGCATCTTACGCGCCGGAGCGGGCAACCTTCCGCCGGCTCAGGCCTTGCCGCGGTAGATGATGCGCCCTTGCGTGAGGTCGTAGGGCGACATTTCGATCTTCACGGAGTCCCCGGGGAGGATGCGGATGAAGAACTTGCGCATCTTGCCCGAGACGTGGGCATTGACCTTGTGGCCATTTTCGAGCTCGACCAGAAAGCGCGCGTTGGAGAGGGACTCACGCACGATGCCGTCGAGGACGATGGGTTCTTCTTTGGCCATTAGGAGTTGCCACCCTGTTGGCGGCGCGGGCATTGTAGCCAGCACACGCTCCGGGACAACCGGCGCAACACTTCCACGGAGCATGGTAAGCATGGCGCCGCAAGGAGTGCCGGTGCATGCAGCGCGACCTCGTCCTTTGGTCCGGTTGTCTTGTCCTTCTGTCCGCAGCGGGCCTCGCCCAACTCGATACTGCAGCGCTCGCATGGCGCTCGCTCGGACCTGCGAACATGGAGGGCCGGGTGACGGACATCGCTACCGTGGCGGGCAAGCCATCCACATTCTTCGTGGCTGCCGCGACGGGAGGTCTCTGGCGCACCCGCAATGCCGGTACCACCTTCGAGCCGGTGTTCGAGTCCGGAGGCACTTCTTCCATGGGTTCCGTCGCGGTGGCTGCGAGCGATGCGCGTGTGGTCTGGGTCGGCACCGGTGAGGGCAACGCGCGCAACTCGGTGACGTATGGCGATGGCGTTTACAAGAGCACTGACGGCGGCGACACCTTCGTCAAGATGGGCCTTGATGCGACGAGGCATGTGTCGCGCATCGTCATTCACCCGAAAGATGCCGACACCGTCTGGTTCGCTGCGCTGGGCCGCATGTTCGGTCCGAATCCGGAACGCGGACTGTGGAAGACCCGCGACGGCGGCAAGACCTTTGAACAGCTCTTGAAGCTCGACGAGAACACAGGCGTGGTGGATGTGGTGCTTGCTCCGGACAATCCGGAGGTGGTCTATTGCGCGGCGTACGAAGTTCGTCGCGACGGATTCGATACCAACGACCCTGCAGTGAAGTTCGGTGAGAAAGCAGGTATCTGGAAATCAACGGATGGCGGAGCCAACTGGAAGAAACTCGCCAGCGGGTTGCCCACGGTGAAGTGCGGCCGCATCGGCCTTGCGGTGCAGGCCATGAACCCCGCGTCGGTGTGGGCCGTCGTGGAGACGGAGTTGACGGGGCAGACGCCACCGAGCCCCGAGGTTCCAGATCCCGAGGCTCCGACATGGATGGGAGTCACCATCGATGACGCAGAAAAGGGCGGCGTTCTGGTGCAGGCCGTCATCGCGAAAGGGCCAGCGGATGCCGCAGGCATGAAAGCCGATGATGTACTGGAGAGCATCGACGGCACGGCTCTCGCGGATCAGGCCGCTTTCCAGAACGCACTGAAGGAGAGAAAGCCGGGTGCGAAGGCGCGCTTCGGATTGCGTCGCAAGGAGGAGAAGCTCGAACTCGAGGTGAGTTTCATTGCCCGACCGCCGCAGAAGGCCACCGGCGACCTTGGCGGGCAACTCGAGAACCGCCAGGATCAGCAAGGGCCGACCGGATTCCAGTGCGGGGGAGTCTTTCGCAGTGACGACGGTGGCGAGACGTGGCGGCGCCTGAACTCCGTGACTCCGCGCCCGTTCTATTACAGCCAGATCCGCGTGAATCCGTCGGACGACAAGCGGCTCTGGGTGCTCGGGACGTCGCTCTACTGGTCCGAGGACGGCGGCGCCACCTTCAAGAACGACGGTGCGAAGCGTGTGCACGTCGACCACCACGCGCTCTGGATCGATCCGGCAGATCCGCGCCACATGTTGCTGGGCAATGATGGCGGGCTGTGCACGACGTGGGATCGCGGACTCAACTGGGAGTTCGAATCGCTGCTGCCCATCGGACAGTTCTATGCGTTGGCGCTCGACAATCGACAGCCCTACCGGATCTACGGAGGCTTGCAGGACAACGGGAGCTGGGGCATTCCCAGTCGCTCACGAAGCAGTGGTGTGCGCACCGATGCCGTCTATCGCGTGGGTGGTGGCGATGGCTTCGTGTGCGCGGTCGATCCCGAGGACGACGACACGATCTACAGCGAGAGTCAGAACGGAAACCTCCAACGCATGAACGTGAAGACGGGGGAATCATCTCCCGTGCGACGACCACGGTTCCCGGGCGCGCCTGAAGAAGCGGCGTCCCCTGCCGGAGCGGCGCGCGAGCGCGAGGCCAATGCCGAAAGCGCGCGTGAGCAGGAGCAGGCGAGCGGGCGCTGGCGCTTCAATTGGAAGACGCCCTTCTTGCTCTCGCCGTGGAATCACGCGACGCTCATGTGGGCCGGGCAGCGAGTCATCCGTTCTCCTGACCGTGGGCAGAACGCTCTTGTGATTTCGCCCGACATTGTGCGCGGACCGCGTGGCACTGGCACCGCGTTGGCTGAATCGCCTGTGCAGCAGGGCGTGTTCTGGGTCGGCAGCGATGATGGTGCCG
The DNA here is from genome assembly GCA_005790545.1 of Planctomycetia bacterium. GTDB lineage: Bacteria > Planctomycetota > SXUL01. The sequence goes on from SXUL01000088.1 coordinate 87,590, forward strand.
TGCATGTGACACAGGACGGCGGCACGCACTGGACGGCCGTGCATGAGAATCTGCCCTTCAAGGAAGCACGCTGGGTGGCGCATATCGAGGTTTCGCGGCGCGCGGCGGGCAAGGCTTGGGTCGTCCTTGATGGCCACAGAAGCGATGATTTCGGCCCGCACGTCTATGTCACGGAGGACTTTGGCGCCTCGTTCAAAGCGCTGCATGAGGGCTTGCCGCAAGCCTCGACGCGCGTGCTGAGGGAAGACCCGAAGAACGCCAAGCTGCTCTACCTCGGAACGGAGACAGGCGTCTATTTTTCGACTGATGAAGGTTCTCACTGGGCGCGACTCGGCCAGGGGCTGCCGACGGTTCCCGTGCATGACCTCGCGGTGCACCCGCGCGAACGCGAGCTGGTGGCGGCCACCCATGGTCGAGCGCTCTGGGTGACCGACGTCAGCGCACTAGAGGATTGGCGGAGTGATGACAGCGAGAAAGACCTCGTGGTCTACGCGCCGCGGCCTTCGGTGCTGTGGCATGCGCCGGTGGAGAACGGACGCATGGGGGCGCGCCGCTTCCGTGCCGAGGGACCGGAGCGTGGGGCCGCGCTCTGGTTTTCGACGCGTGCCGCAGCCGGACCGGTGACCATCAAGATCAGTTCCGCTGCCGGCGAGGTGGTCCATGAGGCCAAGTCCGAGAAGAGCGGATTGCAGCGCGTGCTGTGGTCTCCTGGAAGGGACGGGCGCGCGAAGCCTGGCAACTATCGCGTCACCATTGAAACGAAGGAGTCGAGTGTGGATGCGCCATTGACGTTGCTTGCTGATCCGCATCTGCTCCGCCCCGAAGAGGTGATCCTGCCATGAAGAGCGCCTGCATCGTTCTCGTGTTGATGTGCGCGCTCTCGGCGCAGGAAGCGAAGGAGCCGGTTGCGCCAAAGGGCCCGCTCGAAAGCGTTGAATGGCGCGGCCTCGGCCCGGCTGTCATGGGCGGTCGCATTGTTGATCTGGCTGTCAGCCCTGTGGACAAGAGTCGCATCTTTGTGGCTGCGGCCACCGGCGGCATCTTCCGCACGGACAACCGCGGCACGACCTGGCTGCCGGTGTTCGACGGGGCGAGTTCCACGTGCGTGGGCGCCATCGCCCTCGCGCCATCGAAGCCCGAAACTGTCTATGTCGGAACCGGCGAAGCGAACAACCAGCGCTCAAGCTACTCAGGCGACGGCGTGTGGCGGAGCCTTGATGGCGGCACCAAGTGGGAGCACATGGGCCTCAGAGACAGCCATCACATCGCCCGCATCGCGGTGCATCCGTTGGAGCCGGAGACGCTGCTGGTGGCCGCGCTGGGCCCGCTGTATTCGGCGGGTGGCGAGCGAGGACTCTATCGCTCCGCGGATGGTGGCGCGCATTGCGAACGCGTGCTCGACCCCGGTGCGGGCGTGGGTGTGGTCGATGTGGTCTTTCATCCCGCGAATCCGGACATCGTGTACGCAGCGAGCTACGAACGCTCGCGGCGCGCATGGCATCTGGACGAATCCGGTCCCGGGAGTGCTGTGTGGAAGAGTGCGGACGGAGGCAAGACCTTCGCGCGACTCTCAGGTGGTCTCCCGGTGGGTGAGCTCGGCCGCATCGGGCTGGCGATCACCCCCGCGCAGCCGGAGACGCTCTATGTCTGCATCGAGAACCGGAACCCCGCGCCTGTAAAGAAGGACTCAGAGGACAAGAAAGAGGAGGTCAAGGAGTCGAAGAGCGCACGCGCCGGGAATGAGAGCGGCGTTTCTGTCGAAAGTGAAGAGGAGGAGGAAGAGCACGAACTTCGTGAGCACTATGCGCCGGGCAACGAACCGGCCGTGAAACTCACAGGCGGTGAAATCTGGCGCAGCATCGATGCCGGCCTGAGCTTCGAGAAGCGGAACGAGAAACCTGTTGCGGGTGACCCCGCCTACTACTACGGACAGATTCGCATCGATCCGGTGAACGCGGAGAAGGTCTGGCTTCTGGGTGTGCCTCTCTACGTGAGCACGGATGGCGGGAAGACCTTCAAGGATGACGGCGCGCGCAGTGTGCACTCGGATCACCATGCGCTGTGGATCGATCCAACGGACTCGGAGCATCTGCTGCTCGGGAACGATGGCGGACTCGGCGTGAGCCATGACGGAGGCAAGCACTGGGACGTGTTCGAGAACCTGCCTCTCGGGCAGTTCTATGCCGTCAACGTCGATGCGCGCACCCCGTACCGCATCTACGGCGGACTTCAGGACAACGGCAGTTACGGCATGCCGGTGATCGGTGCGGGTTCAGCCATCCAGGAGTGGGAGTTGTTTCGTGTCGGGGGTGGCGACGGGTTCATGTGCGCCAGCGACGCGGAGGACCCGGCGACGGTCTACAGCGAGTACCAGTTCGGTGCCATGTCGCGTCTGGATCTGCGCACGATGAAAAGAACCGGCATCACGCCGAAGAATGAGAAGGGTGCACCCTTGGAGCGCTGGAATTGGATGTCCCCCCTCAACGTGTCGAAGCACCAGCCGCGCCGCCTCTACTGCGGCTCGCAGCATGTGTGGAGGAGCGAGGACCGGGGCGAGCACTGGACGCGCATCTCGCCGGACCTCACCACCAATGACGCCGAGAAGCAGCGCGGCAACGTGCCTCACTGCACCATCACGATGATCGCGGAATCGCCGCGTCGGGCGGATGTGTTGTGGGCGGGCACGGATGATGGCCGCTTGCATGTGACTCGCGACGGTGGAACCACTTGGCAGGAGGTGACGCTTGCGTTGCCTGCATCAACACGCGGCCTCTGGGTGAGCCGCATCGTTGCATCGGCACATGCCGATGGCCGGGCGCTGGTTGCCGTGACGGGCTATCGCGAGGACCGTTTCGAGCCATTCCTCTTTGTCACCGAGGATTTCGGGGGCACCTTTGCTCCGCGCATGGAGGGTCTTCCTTCGCAGCCCATCAACAGCGTGGTGGAAGATCCCGTGGTGGCGGATCTGTGGTTCGTTGCGCACGACCGCGGCGTGGCGGTGACAGAAGATGGCGGCGGCACATGGAGCGAGGTGAAGAAGGGGCTGCCGCCCGTGCCGGTCCACGATCTGGTCATCCAGTCGCGGGATCGCGATCTCGTGGCCGCGACGCACGGGCGCGGGATCTACGTGCTCGACATGGCACCGTGGCGCCATTTCAACGCGGCGGCCCGCAAGCAAGGCACCCTGCTTGCGCCGGCGAAGCTCATGGCTGCACCGTTCATGGGGTTTTCTCGTGGCGATCGCGGTGCGCGCTTCTTCGCTGCACCGAATGGCACCACAGGCGGGATCTTCTGGATCCATCTCGCGAGCGTGCCTGAAGGCACTCTGAGTCTGCAGATTGACGATGTTGCCGGCCGGCGCGTGCGCCAACTCGACGTGAAGTCGGAGGCGGGGTTGCAACGCGTGGTGTGGGATCTCACGGGCAGTGCGGCCGGGAGAAACGCGGCTCCTCCGCGAGGTGCCGGCGGTCGTGGAGGGGCACCCCGGGGTGGACGTGTGGCACCCGGCACCTACAGTGCAAGGCTGCTCGCGGGCGAGAAGGAACTGGCCCGCGAGTTGGTGGAAGTGCCGGCAGGCATCGTGTTGCCGGCACTTGCCCATGAAGAAGCTGACGACGACGCTGAATCGTTCTCGCCGGCACCCATCGTGCACTGAGGAACACATGCAACGCGAAGAAGGACAACTGCCGCCCGGACATGCCGGCCGGAGCATGGACTGGATCTGGTACGGCTCGCGCGGTCGCGTGCTCGTGATGCTGCCCACCAGCGGCGGACGACAGAACGAGAACGAGGACTTCGGGCTCACAGGCGCGCTTGCTCCTCTCATTGATGCGGGGGAGTTGCAGGTGGTGTGCGTGGATTCGCTGAATCGCGAGAGCTGGGGGAAGGATGAACTCTCACCCGAGGAGAAGCTCCGCGTCCATGGCGGCTACGACCGGTTTCTCGTGCACGAGTTCTTTCCCTTCGTGGCGGCCAAGTCGGGGCGACATGACCCGGCCTTGTATGGCGCGAGCCTCGGGGGCTGGCAAGCCGTGACCTTCGCAGCGCGCTATCCGCATCTCGTGAAGCGCGTCATCGCCTTCAGCGGCTTCTTCGATCTCCGTCGCGTGACGAAGTCCTGGTTCAGCGGCGAGGCTTACTTCTTCTCGCCGCTGGACTTCATCTCCAACATGGATCCGGCCTGGGTGGCACGTCTCTCGCAAGTGGAGTGGATCATCGCCACAGGCGAAACAGATTCGCTCGTGGAGGAAACCCGGAACCTCGCGGGTGTTTTCCGGCAGAAGGGCATCCCGCATCACGCGGAAATCTGGCCGGGTGTGTTCGGGCACGATTGGCCCTTCTGGAAGCAGCATCTTCCGCGCTTCCTGCCTTGAGTTGAAGCGTGCGGGTCCAGTGGTCGAAAGAGCCGGTGGACCCGTCGCATGCTCACACTCTCAGGCAAGACCTCTGTATTCGCGCTTGTTTGCGCTGCTGCATTGCCCCTCACTCAGGACTCCGATCTGCCCGCCCGGGTGACGGAACTGGAGCGCGCGCAGAAGAAGGCCGGCAGCGAAGCTCTTGAGTGGCGGGCGCGCGTGGAAGCGCTGGAACGTTGGCAGAAGAGCGTGGCGCGTCAGGGTGAGGATCTGCAGCGTGCAATCACGGCGGTGGACGCGGCCGGTTTCACGAAGGCGGGTGTGAACTCCAGTGCTCGCGAGCAACTCCTCCAGGCGTTGCGGGCGTTCGGCGCTGTGGTGAGCGCTGCGCCGGCCGCGATCAAGTAGACCTTCAGGCAGCGCGGCTATCCTCCGCGCCATGAGTGCCTGCAGCGTGTCACGACTTGCTCCGAGCCCGACAGGCTCGTTGCATCTTGGTCATGCGCGCACCTTTCTTCTCACGAGCTGGCATGTGCGTGCGCTCGGTGGGCGTCTCGTGCTCAGACACGAGGACATTGATGGCACACGGCGGCGGCCGGAAGTGATGGGCCTCATCGAAGAGGAACTCCGCTGGCTCGGCATCGCTTGGGATGGAGAGCCGCTCGTGCAATCCAGGCGCTGGAGTGAACATCAGCGGGCCTTTGAGCGCTTGCGGGAGGGGGGACAGATCTACCCCTGCATTTGTTCGCACCAGGAAGTGCTGCGCGCGGCCCGAGCTCCCCATGCCGACGAAGAAGTCGTTTATGCCGGAACGTGTCGCGGACGATTCGCGGACCTTCCGGCGGCGTTGGCTGCCACGGACAGGCCGGTGGGTTGGCGCTTCAGAGTAGATGCCGCGGTCTTGCAGGCCGAGCCTGATCTGGTGGCCGCAAGTTGGCATCCGGCTCCGGGGTACGGCGGCGATTTTCTGGTCGGGCGCACTGGAAGGGAAGGCGTCTTCGTGCCCGGCTATCAGTTGGCCGTCGTGGTGGATGACGCACTGGCGGGAGTGAATCTCGTGGTGCGCGGAAGAGATCTGCTTCCGAGTACGCCGCGGCAGCGGCTCCTGCACGCGGCTCTTGGGACAGTCGCGCCCGCGCATGCGCACCTCGGCCTCGTGCTCGACGGCAGAGGCCAGCGGCTCGCGAAGCGCGAGAATCCGTCGCACCTGGTGGCGCTCAGGCGGAGCGGCGTGAGTGCTGAGGATGTCCGCGCATGGGTCGCCGTGAGTGCCGGTATCGCAACCGCCGCAGCGCGAGAACAGGACCCCGCGGGCTTCACACTCGGTCCCGAGCATGCCGGGGACGTGACGGCGCTCCGCGAGTGGTGCAACTCCTGAGAAAACCATTCCCGCTGTAAGGGACTCGGTGCGAATGTGAGCGTGACGCGGGCAGCCAGCTTTGCGGCGGTTCTCAGCCGAACATTTTCTCGAGGATGGGCCGCGCACCCTGGACCGCGACTGTCTGCAAGTAGAACCCGAGGCCGCGAACGCCGCCCAGTTCGAGTCCGCCGCCGGCACGGCCGGGGCCGCCGTGGGCCATCTGTGGCAGCACGAGCCCGGGGCCGGTGGAGAATTCCGCAATGCGCGCACTGCCGAATAGCAGGCGTCCCGTGAAGGGACCAAGCGCTTCGAGGGCTTCGAGCGATGTCCCGAGATCGTCCGTGTAGACCGTGCTGACGAGCGTGCCTCCACCAAGGCGCACGAGTTCCCATGCTTCGGTGGACGAGGCCGCAGGGAACAGTGTGACGAGTGGCCCGAACACCTCGACTTCGTGCAGCACGGAAGCGCGCACATCGCGAGCGCGAAGCACCACGGGCGGGAAGAGTGTTGTCGCTTCCGTGGGCAGTGCTCCCACGACCACATCCGCGGCCGTGAGAACGAGCCCGGCTTTCGCGAGCACATCCGCGCCCTGAGCTGTCGCCGCGAGCGCGCCCATGCGCACATGTTCCTCCACGGGATTGCGCGGGGCGAACTCAGGCAACAGACGCTCGCCGAGCGCAGTGATGACGGGTTCGAGAAGGGCCTCCGGCAGGATCACGCGGCGTGTCGCGGTGCATTTCTGGCCGCTCTTCTGCGTCATCTCGCGCACGAGTTCGCGCAGGAACAACTCGTAGGTTTCGCTGCCCGCCTCCACGTCCGGTGCGACCACCACGGCGTTCAGACTGTCCGCTTCGATGTTCACGCGCACGGACTCGGCCGCCACGCGCGGGTGCGAGCGGATTTTCAGGCCCGTGTCCGCACTGCCCGTGAAGGCAATGACATCCTGCGCACTGACCTGCTCGAGCAGTGTGCCCGCGGAGCCGGTGAGCAGCGAGAAGCTGCCGGCCGGAAGCAGACCGGAATCCACCATGGCCCGCACGGCGCGCACGGTGGGCAGTGCGGTGCTGGTGGCGGGCTTCGAAAGCACCGGCATGCCGGCCAGGAACGCACAGGCGAGCTTCTCGGCGAGTCCCCAGATGGGGAAGTTGAAGGCGTTGATGTGGATGGCGACGCCGTGCAGCGGCATGCGCACGTGGCGTCCCGCGAAGCGAGGTGAGCGCCCGAGTTGTTCGAGTTCGCCGTCGAGGAGGAAGCGCCTCTCCCCGAGAGACTTGGCCAGCGTGGCGTAGCTCGTGAGTGTGGCCGTGCCGCCGTCGATGTCGAACTTGGCGTCCGAGCGTGTGACGCCGGTATTGGCGATGCTGAGTTCGAGGAGCTCATCGCGCGCACTGTGGATGGCTTTGGCCAGCCCTTCGAGCAGCGCTCCGCGTTGAACAAAGGTCATGGCGCGAAGAGCCGGGCCGCCGTGAGCCCGCGCATGCGCTAGTGCTGCGCCGAGATCGAGTCCGTTGCTGGAGGCGGTGGCGAGCGCTTCCCCTGTGACGGGATTGGAAAGCGTTGTGAACGGAGCGCGGCCTTCCTGCCAGCGATCGAGAACATAGGACGAAAGCGCTTGCATGGGAGATCCTCGCGCCGGACCTTAGCGCGGCATTGTGGCCCGGCCACCTTGACACTCACCCGGAACTCGCGCACAACTCCGCCGCCGGAGAATACTCATGCCGCGTTCAGCCCTTCTTCTCGCCCTCTCTCTTCTCACATGGACAGCCTGTTCGGATGAGGCCGCGCCAGAGGCGGCCCGCGGTACTGGAGAGCCCGCAACGCCTGCCGCGGCGCCCGTCACGGACGCCACGGAGCACCCCGGCCTGCGTGATCCCTCGAAGGCGGTCGCGGAGGCACCCGCGCTGTTCAAGGTCGAATTCGACACCTCCGCCGGCAAGATCGTCATTGCCTGCGAGCGCCGTTGGTCACCCCACGGTGTGGACCGCTTCTACAACTTGGTGCAGGTGGGCTACTACAAGGATGTGCGCTTCTTCCGCGTGGTGAAGAACTTCGTCGCACAGTTCGGCCAGCATGGCGACCCCGCGGTGAACGCGGCCTGGTCGGCGAAGAAGATCCCCGCGGACCCTGTGCAGGCCTCCAACGCCAAGGGTGCTCTGACCTTCGCCATGACGCAGGATCCGAATTCGCGCTCAAACCAGCTCTTCATCAACCTGAAGAACAACGCAGGTCTGGACAATCAACGCTTCGCACCAATCGGGAAGGTGACAGAAGGCATGGACGTAGTCGAGCGCATCAATGCGAGCTACGGCGAGCAGCCAAAGCAGGACATGATCAGCAAGCTCGGGAACAAGTACCTGCAGGAGAGCTTCCCCGAGCTCGACTTCATCAAGAGTGCGCGCATCCTCGAGACGCCAGCGCCGCCAGAACCGGCGAAGTGATCCAGCGGCGAACGCGCGCGGCGCGCCTTGGAGGGCGCGCCGCTTGAGGGCTCAGAGCTTCACGTATTCGAAGTCCGCAGGCATGGAGTTGATGCCCACCTTGGGCGGCGCAATCCAGTTGGCAAAGGCGCCCGGCTTGGTCACTGCTTTCATCAGGCTTCCCACCCAGGCTTCGTCTTCCGCGTTCGGAAGCTCAGCCGCGACTCTTGCGGCGGCATCCGGGCCCGTGAGCAGCTCACCGGCGGAATTGAACTTGTGCTGCGCATACTCGCCGATGTGGCGATGGAAGCGGCGATTCGGCAGGGTCACGCGCTGCTCGGCACCCTCTTCTTCGAGGGCGCGGTTCCAGCGCTTGCACGCAGCCTCGCAGTCCTTGATGTAGTCGTCGCGCAGGCACTCGTTCATCGCGTTCCTGAGGGGCGTCTGGCGGATGGTGATGCGGCCATCTTCCACCACGGGCACTTCGAGGAAGCCTTCGCGTGCCGAGTGATCCGCGTACTTCTTCTCCTCGTCGAAACGGCCCTTCAAGCCCATGGCGAAGTAGTCGGATGAGTTGGAGGAGATCTCGGATCCAAAGAGATCGAGGCTGTAGCTGAACCAGTAGTTGATGTAGCGCTGCACCATCTCGATGGGGATGCCACCTCCGGCCTTCACATCACCGCCGTGTTCCTTGGCGAGTTGGGCCGCGCGGCGCAGCACACGCGTGATGCCCGTTTCACCCACGAAGAGGTGGTGTGCCTCTTCGGTGAGCATGAACTGGCAGGTGCGGCGCATGGGGGCGAACCCGGATTCGGCGAGGGCGCCGAGCTGGTACTTGCCATCCCGGTCCGTGAACATCGTGAAGCAGAAGAACGAGAGCCAGTTCTTGATGGGCTGGTTGAAAGTCTCGAGGATGCGCGGCTTGTCCGGGTCGCCCGAGCGGCGCGCGAGCATCTCATCCGCCTCTTCGCGGCCATCGCGGCCGAAGAAGCGATGCAGGAGATAGACCATGGCCCACAGGTGGCGTCCTTCCTCCACGTTGACCTGGAAGAGGTTTCTGAGGTCGTAGAGCGACGGGCATGTCTGCCCGAGGAGCCGCTGCTGTTCAACGGAAGCAGGTTCCGTATCGCCTTGGGTCACGATGAGGCGGCGCAGCGGATTGCGGAATTCGCCGGGAACCTCTTCGAACGACTCGACACCCGGGTTGTCGCCGAAGCCCACCGGGCGCTTCCGTTCTTCCGGTGTGAGAAAGATGCCCCAGCGATAGTCCGGCATCTTCACATGGTCGAAGGTGGCCCAACCATCGCGATCCACGCTGATGGCCGTGCGGAGGTACACGTCCTTCGTCTGAAACCCCTCGGGGCCCATCTCCATCCACCAATCGAGGAACTTGGGCTGCCATTGCTCCAGTGCCTTCTGCAGGCGCCGGTCCGTGTGGAGATCCACGTTGTTCGGAATGCGGTCGTCGAGGGACATCACGTTCTCCTGTAGTCGAAGCTCGGCCGCGTGGGCTGGCCGTAGTTGGTGAGTGCGCCGCCCGGGCCTGTGGCGTTCGGGCGCTGAAAGATCCAGTTTTGCCAGGCACTGAGGCGCGCGAAGATCTTGCTGTCTGCGGTCTCAGGGCCCGGGAAACGCAACGAGGCTTCCATGCCCGTGAGCGCGTCAGGCGAAAGGCTCGCGCGTTCCTCCACCGCGAGTCGCACTTCGTCTTCGTAGTCGAGGTCATCGAGAGCCATGGTGATGAGCCCCGCTTGTTCGGCGTCCTCGACTCCCAGCGCCCCCGCTGAGAGCGCCTTGCGTGCGGCTGACGCAGCTCTCTCATCGCCGCAGAAACGGTTCAGGATGCGCGTGAGGCCGTGGGTCATCGGCAGCGCGCCATCGTTCATGGCGCTGGCTGCGAGCTGGCCGCAGTCGTCCGCGATCAGCGCGTAGGCGCGGTCGGCACCGAGCAGGAGTTCGAGGAGCGAGCCCGTGAAGGCCGAGCCCGGTTCCACGAGGGCGAAGAAGCTCTTGGCAGTGAGGTCGTAGCGTCTGAGCGTGCGGGCCATGAAGAGGCGCACTTCGTTGAGGAATCCGTCGTCGGCATTGGCAAGCAGCGCTGCGTCCACCCGCGCCACCATGGCGCCATCACCCTTGGTGCGCACGCGTACGAGATTCACGCCGGGAAGGTCCAGACGCAGCGCGAGCAGTGCCAGATCGAGTTCGCGGAACGCGCGCAGAGCCCAAAGCTCGGCGCCCTTCTGAAGCATGGCGGCGCGTTCCACGGGTTCATCGGCTGCGGGAGCCGAGAGCAGCAAGTCCGCGACGCGAGCGCCAAGATCCACGCGGAGTTCCACATGCCGGCCGCGGAGAACTGCATCGCTCTCGCGTTCGAGACCGATCCGCGGCAAGGCCACTGGCGTGGCAGCGCGCCGTGTCGATTGCGCCGCTGCTGCATCGGTGCGGCGCGTCACGGCTGCGTCGAAGCCTGTCTTGCTTGGTACTTCATCGACCAGACCCCAGTCCTTTGCACGTCGGCCTTTGATGCCCTCGGCGATGGTGCAGAAGATGTCCGAGCGGTCCCGGCGCACGCGGCGTTTGTCGACGAGTCGCGTGAGCCCGCCAGTGCCGGGGAGCACCGCGAGCAGCGGCACTTCGGGGAAACTCACGGCGCTGTTGCCATCGTCCACGAGCAGGATCTGGTCGCAGGCAAGCGCAAGCTCGTAGCCACCGCCTGCGGCGGTGCCGTTCAGAGCTGCGATGGTCGCCACGCCGGAGTGCTTCGACAGATCCTCAAGTCCGATGCGCGTCTCGTTGGTGAACTTGCAGAAGTTCACCTTGAAGGCATGGGTGGACTTTCCGAGCATGTAGATGTTCGCTCCCGCACAGAAGATGCGCGGCACGGCCGAGGTGACGACAAGCGACTTCACTGCCGGATGCTCGAAGCGGATGCGCTGCAGTGCGTCGGCGAGCTCGATGTCCACGCCGAGGTCGTAGGCATTCTGCTTGAGCGTGTATTCGGGGCCGAGTCCTTCTTCTTCCTGCACGGAGAGCGCGAGGCGCGCCACCGCTCCGTCGACGCTGAACTTCCAATGCCGATAGCGCGAAGGGTCGGTCTCGAAGTCCGTGAAGCCACGCGACGTTGCCGCAGAGTCGTCAGCCATGGCCCGGTTGTACCCGCGGAGGTCAATGCCGCCAAGCACTATAGTGTCTTGGTTGCACAGGATAGAGCATTATACTGCCACACATGTCAACCCCTGTACGTCGCCACAACGAGGAACTGGTCCGGCTCGGGGTGCGCGTGCGTGCCGCGCGCACAGCGCGCGAGTATTCGCGCGAGGAGCTTGCGGGCGCCTCCGGGCTTTCGGTGCGCTTTCTCGCGGAAGTGGAGGCCGGGCGCGGCAACATCAGCGTGCTGCGGCTCTTGGAACTGGCTGCGGCTCTGGGAACAACGGGTCCGAATCTCCTCGGCGCTGCCGATGTCGTGAAGCGGCCGTTCCTCGTCCTCTGCGGCCTGCGCGGTGCGGGGAAGAGCAGTCTTGGTGCCGCCGTGGCGGCCGACTTGCACGTGCCGTTCACGGAGCAGGACCGGCTCGTGGAGGAACGCGCCGGGATGGAGTTGCGCGAGGTCTTCAGCCTGCAAGGAGAGGAGTGGTACCGCATCCAGGCCCGCGCCGCGCTGCTCGAGCTCATCCAACGCGAGGAGAAGCCGCGCATCATCGCGACTGCCGGAGGCGTGGTGCTGGATGCAGAACTCTGGGGCCAGTTGCGCGAGCGCACGCACACGGTCTGGCTGACGGCGCGGCCGGACGACCACTGGCGACGAGTGGTAGCGCAGGGCGATCAACGGCCCATGCGCGGACGTCCGGAGGCACGCATCGAACTCGAGCGTCTGCTGCAACGACGCACGCCGCTTTACTCCCAGGCTGCGGAGAAACTCGACACCTCAAAGCTCGGCGAGACGCGTTCCCGCGCGGCGCTGCGCACGATGGCGCAGCGCGCGTTCGCAACCGCGCTCAGCGTGCCTGCTGTGCGCGAATGAGGTTCAGGGCACTGCCTGCCTTGAACCAGCTGATCTGTTGCGGTGTCATGGTGTGCGCGAGTTGGATGGTCTCGCGTGCACCACCTTCATGCACGATGGTGCAGTCCACCGATTTGCCGGGCGCAATGGAGCTGAGGCCCGTGATGTCCAGGCGATCGGTCTCGCGGATCTTTTCCCAATCCGCCGCGTTGCTGAAGGTGAAGGGGAGCAGCCCCTGCTTCTTCAGATTGGTTTCGTGAATGCGCGCGAAGCTGCGTGCGATGACGGCGCGTCCGCCCAGCCAGCGCGGGCTCATGGCCGCGTGTTCGCGGCTCGAACCCTCGCCGTAGTTGGCATCGCCGATGACCACCCAGCCGACACCGCGCGTCTTGTAGTCGCGTGCGTTCGCCTGGAACTCGGCGCGTCCTCCGGTGAACACATTGAGTCCCTTGCCCGTGGCGCCGTCAAAGGCGTTCTTCGCGCCGAGGAACATGTTGTCGCTGATGCGATCCAGATGTCCGCGGAAGGCCAGCCACTTGCCGGCCGCAGAGATGTGGTCCGTGGTGCACTTGCCACTCGCCTTCATGAGCACGGGTGCTTCGAGAATGTCTTTCCCGTCCCACGCAGCGAAAGGCTCGAGGAGCGCGAGACGCGGGCTTGCAGGATCCACGGCGACGCGCACGCCGCTGGTGTCGGCCGGTGCAGCCAGGAACCCCGTCCCTGGTCCGGCGAATCCCTGGCGTGGCAGTTCGTCCGCTACGGGCGGCGCGAGCTTCCGAGCCTTGCCCTGTGCGTCCTGCAGAGTGTCCGTGGCCGGATTGAAATCGAGGCGCCCGGAGAGGGCCGCCGTCATCACGAGTTCCGGGCTGGAGATGAACGCGAACGTCGCCGTGTTGCCGTCGTTGCGTGCCTGGAAGTTGCGATTGAAGGACGTGATGATGCTGTTCACGTCGCCGTCCTTGATGTCATCCCGCTTCCACTGGCCGATGCAGGGGCCGCATGCATTCGAGAGCACCGTGGCTCCCGCAGCGGTGAGATCCTTCAGGAAGCCGTCGCGCTCGATGGTGGCGTGCACCTGATCGGAGCCCGGCGAAATGAACAGCGGTGTCTTCAGCCGCATGCCGGCGGCCACAGCCTGGCGCAGGATGTGGGTCGCGCGACCGACATCCTCGTAGCTGGAGTTGGTGCAGCTTCCGATGAGCGCCGCGGAAATCACAGTGGGCCAGCCCTTCTCGGTCGCTTCTGCTCCGAGGGCTGAGATGGGGCGCGCGAGATCCGGCGTGTGCGGCCCGACCACGTGTGGCTCGAGATGGTCGAGGTCGATCTCCACCACCTGATCGAAGTAACGCGCCGGGGCGGCGGCCACTTCAGGATCAGCGCGGAGTTCGAGGGCGTGGGCTTCAGCGAGGGCGGCCAGGTCAGAGCGGCCGGTGGCCCTGAGGTAACGGAGCATGCTCGCGTCACAGGGGAATACCGAGCAGGTAGCGCCGAGTTCCGCGCCCATGTTGGTGATGGTGGCCTTGCCCGTGCAGGAGATGGTTTCGCATCCGCTGCCGAAATACTCAACGATGGCGCCGGTGCCGCCTGCGACGGTCAGGAGGCCCGCGAGTTTCAGGATCACGTCCTTCGGTGCGGTCCACCCGGAGAGTCGTCCCGTCAGACGCACGCCGATGAGCTTCGGTGAGCGCACGTTCCACGGCAGTCCTGCCATCACGTCCACTGCGTCGGCACCGCCAACACCGACCGCGAGCATGCCGAGGCCACCGGCGTTGGGCGTGTGCGAATCGGTGCCGATCATCAGCCCGCCGGGGAAAGCGTAGTTTTCGAGGACGACCTGATGAATGATGCCGCTGCCCGGCTTCCAGAAACCGATGCCGGAGCGTGCAGAGGCGGTACGCAGGAACTCATAGACCTCGCGGTTCTCATCGTTGGCGGTGCCGAGATCCTCGTCGGCGCCGCGGCGTGCACGGATCAGGTGATCGCAGTGCACGGTGGTCGGAACGGCCACGCGCTCGAGGCCGCCGGACAGAAACTGGAGCAGCGCCATCTGCGCCGTTGCATCCTGCATGGCTACGCGGTCGGGCCTGAGATCGAGATTCGACTGCGCGCGAGTGAGAGGCTGGGTCGCGGGGTCGAGGTGGCTCGCGAGGATCTTCTCGGCGAGCGTCAGTGCGCGGCCGAGGCGCTCGCGCATGGAGGCGTGGCTCGCAGCCTGCTTCGCATAGAGGTTTTCGATGGCACGGGTGCAGTCGGCGTTGTGCATGGCTCCACTTCCTTCGCGGGACGCGGGACCATAGCGCCGGGCTCGGCGCGCTTCACGCCGGACGCGAGTGACTCCGTACACCTTCGGGCGTCGCCAGGATCGCGCGGGCACACAGGCCGAGAAAGAGCCCGTGGTCCACGATCCCCGGCCGCGCGTCGAGGGCTCGCGCGAGTGCTGCTGCATCCGGGATGCCGTTGGCGAAGTGCAGGTCGAGGATCACATTGCCGTTGTCCGTGAGTGCGAGGTCACCCGTGGGGCCGCTCCGTGGCACGACCCGGCAACCGAGCGCCCCGAGAAACGGCAGATGTGAGCGCCACGCGAAAGGCACGACCTCCACTGGCAGAGGTGAACGCGTGCCAAGGCGCTGCACATCCTTGGTGTGATCGGCGATCACGATGAAGCGTCGCGCCTGCAGGGCGACCATCTTCTCGCGCAGCAGTGCGCCGCCGAGCCCTTTGATGAGATCCAGCAGCGGATCGATTTCGTCGGCGCCATCAATGGCGAGATCGAGCGCGCCCGCTTCTTCCAGCGCGAGGAGGGGGATGCCCTCCTCCCGGCACTGACGCGCGGTGCGTTCCGAGGTGGGGACACCGGCGATGTCATTCAGCCGTCCCTCGCGCAGCGCGGCTCCGAGGCCGACGAGCAAGTGGAATACGGTCGATCCGGTGCCGAGGCCGAGGCGCATGCCGCTCCGAACTTCCGTGAAGGCGGTGAGAGCAGCTTCGCGCTTGAGTGCTTCGAGGTCCATGGACGTGATTCTAGGCAGGAATCGGCGGCTGGTCTCGCGCCCTGCATCGCGCATCATGAGGATATGCGCTTCGGTGTGCTGACATGGAATCTCAGAAAGGGACTGGGCACCCTCGGGCGGCGGCCGGAGTTCGAGGCCATCAGTGGCGCGATCCGCGGTGTCGAGGCGCACATCACCTGCTGCCAGGAGGTGCTGCAAGCTCACAATGGCTCTACGCAGGATTGCGAGATCGCCGAGGCCCTTGGCCAGCAACACCGTTTCACCGGCCATGCGAAGAACCTGCGCGGTGTGCACGGCATCGCAACTTTCTCGGGCTTTCCCGTTTCACGCCATGTGCATGAGGACATTTCCACGAATGTCCTTGAGCGCCGGGCTGTGCTGCATGTGCGCCTGCATCCTGTGAGTGGCCAGACCCTGCACGTCTTCAATGTCCATTTCGGACTCACGCGCCGTCAGCGCTCCTCACAGGCCGAGATGCTGGCGGAATTCCTGCGCACCAAGGTGCGAGCCCATGAGCCTTTCCTCATCGCAGGTGATTTCAACGACTGGGACCGTGCCCTCGAGCAGCATTTGCTCCGCTCGCTCGGTGCTCACAACGCGCTGGCACACGAGCCGCTCAGCGAGCGCCGTACCTGGCCGGTGCGTCGCCCGCTTTTTCCTCTCGACCGCATCTACTACCGCGGCCTCCATCTCGAGCACGCCCGCGTGTTGCGAGGTCGCGCCTGGCACGGCCTCTCCGATCACCTTCCCATCCACGCGGTCTTCACCCTGAAGGACCACTGAGGAGAGATCCGTTTCACGCTGAACGAAATGCCTCGTGCTCTTCGCCGACCCGGATCTCGGCATCACCGAGCAGCAACACATCGCCGCCATGGAGCGCCATGGGTTCGCGGACCTGGTGGCCATTGAGAGTGGATCCGTTCGTGCTGTTCAGGTCCATGAAGACGAGGCCAGTCGCCGTGCGCACAAACTGCGCGTGCATGGAGGAGGCTTGTTCATGAGCGAGCTGGATTGCGCACCGGGCATCCCTGCCAATGGACTGACGACCGAGGGCGACGCGCACAAGTCTCCACGCACCATCCGGGTCAAGTACCCAGAGCTTGTCAGGCGGTGATGTGAGCACTGACGCAGTCGGCGGGCTCTGCGCAACGGGCGCGGCTTGATCGGGGACAGACGGCGCGCGCTGCGCAATGGGCGCAGCTGACACAGGCGCAGCCGGGGGAAGTTCTGGAACACTGAAGCTCGGCCGCTCCGGGGCGGTTGGGTGGTTCGTCTCGGTGTTGAATGCCATTTGTGCTGGCGGAATCCCGCACTCAACGTCTGGAACGACAGCGGGAATGACCGCGGCGGGGATTGCTTCGATGCTGGGGGATGCTGCGCACTTTGGTGTTGTGGATGTGATGCTCTCTGAAGCGGCGTTTGAGTGCGAACTCGCGACGGGTTCGAACGCTTCTGACCCGGACTCGATTTCGCAAGCTGCGGGGATCAACGTTGTTGGCGCTGGTTCACGAGGAGTTTCGGCGCACTCCAGACCGGAGGCGGGAACAGGAACGACACTGTGCGCGGTTGCGGGTGCTTCAGTGTGTGCGTGCTGCGTTGCCGTTGAAGGCGGGTTGGCCACGACGGCTACGGCCTCGGCTGATGGCGGTGAGAATGCCGGTGGAGTGTGCGCAGGCCCCGGGGCGAACGGTGTTCCGCGGTGCAGTGTGGCGGGTCCCGTCGTTGGTGGATCAGCGCGCGCGATGAGAATGCCCGTCGCCAACCACCAGCGTTCAACCACCTCGATGATGAGCGCCGGCAGCCAGAGAAGGAGCGTGATCGTGAGGACGCTGAGGAACAAGGACCAAAGGAACTGGAACCAGCGGATGCTTGCCGCATCCTCTGCTTCATCGAGATCAGTTTCTCCGCGTCCGACGGCGTCCTCCGCTTCGCTGACATGAGCTTCCGCTCTTTCGAGGAGCTTCGGGAATTCCTCGAGAACTGCCTTCATGTCGGCGAGTGCGTGCAAGAGCTGCTGGTGAAACCGTTCCTCCTCCATGGCGACCGCGGCGGTGTGCTCTGCCACGCTGCGCTCGGCTGCGGCCAGTGTTTCTTCCACGTCCTTCGAGGTGGATGAGTGTGCTTCCAAGGCGGCTTTCAGCGCTGGTGCGAGTTGCCCCCTTGAAGGCCGCCACGTTGCAGCGTTCGCCTTCTCGTGCCGTGCGCGCCACAAACTTGCCCACGCATCGATGGC
Organism: Planctomycetia bacterium; assembly: GCA_005790545.1. Lineage (GTDB taxonomy): Bacteria > Planctomycetota > SXUL01. The sequence goes on from SXUL01000088.1 coordinate 104,966, forward strand.
AGCCTGACAGTTCTTCCGAAGCTCTGAGTCGGCGAACGCTGTGTCCTTGCCCGCCTGCTTTTCGAGGAACTCCTTGGATGCAACGAGCCCCTCTTTGACTTCGGCTTCGTTCTCGGGCTGGCTGCGGGTCATGAAGTTCAGCACTGCCCTCGCGGGCCCCGCATTCTCTTCCCGCATCGTCGCTGCAGCTCTGTCGAATTCAGTCTTGGCGTCGTTTGCTGCGGCCTCGACTTTGGCTTGATGCGCCACGATGGCGCTGCGTTCATCTAGCAACGTTCTGGCCAAGTCTGGGTGGCTGGAACGCGCGAGTTTGGCGTCCAACGCGGACTTGGCTTGCGAGCGCAATGCCTGCGCCTCTCTCAGCCTCCCCAAGGCCAGCTTGTAGGGGGTGTCGTCGGCAAGCGGAGCCAGGAGATCGCGCCACTTCTCAAGATCCGCTTCGGCCGCAGCGATGAGTGCCGGCAGTTTCTTGTTGTGGTCTGTGACTTCGTCAACCGCAGCCTCTGCCGCATCCAGGTCCCCCTCAGCATTGCGCAGACGCTCTTCGCATTTCGCCACCTGATAGGCTTCCCATTCACTGGGCTGTGCCGTGACCCATGCAGCTCTCATGCCGAGTCCGAGCAGCAGGCAGGCACAAATGCCGAGGGCAATCCAGCCGCCGCGAATCCATGTTGCGACCACTGATGGTCCTGCGTTGTGGCGCCCTCTTCGGGCGAGTTGATGATCAGCGACGCGGGCCGTGAGCAATCTCCAAGGAGAGCACAGTTGCTCCCACAGGCAGATGAGGCAAGAGCCATGAAAACTGCCGAATGATCCTCGGAAGACCAGCAGCGATGCAGCGAGATAGAGTCCGATGAGTGTGAGGACAAACTCGGTGTCCCAGTGCCAGTCCGTGATGAAGTCCCGCATAGTTCTCTCCAAGGCCCCCGCTGTGGAGTCCTTTGCCCCCTAGTGCTTCGGCTGAGTTCGTATGGGACAGAATCTGAGCGGCCAGCGCCTCCTGCGGAGACTGCGGAGACTGCGGAGACTGCGGAGCGGTAGCTGAACACGGTTCAGGCGCGATTGGAGGGGGTTCGGGCAGGGCGTAACGTCTTGGGTCCCGGATGGCACCCCGCGCTGTCCCTACTGGAGCACCGCCCATGATCCGCTTTCTTGCCGTTCTTTCGGTCCTTCTCGCACTCGCCACCTCGGCGCCGACCGCCAAGCCTGATGAAGGCATGTGGACGTATGACAACCTGCCTCTCAAGACCCTGAAGGAGAAGTACGGATTCGAGCCTTCGGCGGCCTGGCTGAAGCAGGTTCAATCGAGCAGCGTGCGCGTGAGCACCGGTGGTTCCGGTTCGTTCGTGTCGAGCACCGGGCTCATCATGACCAACCACCACGTGGCTCTCGAACTGGTGAACAAGCTCAGCACCACGAACGCGGATTTCGTGAAGAGCGGCTACCTCGCGAAGACGGGCGCCGACGAACTCAAGTGCCCCGACGCCAACGTGCGCGTGCTCATGGAGATCGTCGATGTGACTGCGGAAGTGGAAGCCGCGACGGCGGGCAAGGAAGCGGCTGACGCCGCGAAGGCCCGCGCCAAGGTGCAGGGCGAAATCACCAAGCGCCTGACGGCCGAGAAGAACCTTGAAGTCGAGATGACGACGCTCTACAGCGGCGGCCGCTATGTCGCGCACTGCTACAAAGTCTGGAACGACGTGCGCCTCGTGTTCGTGCCGGAAATGGCGATTGCCTACTACGGCGGCGACTGGGACAACTTTTGCTACCCGCGCTACTGCCTCGACGTGGCCTTCCTCCGCGCCTACGAGAACGACAAGCCCGCAGACACCACCGCGAACCACCTCGTGTGGAACGCCGCAGGTCCCAAGGAGAACGACCTCGTGTTCGTCTCCGGCCACCCGGGCAGCACGGGCCGTCAGATGTCTCTCGCCAAGATGGCCTTCGAGCGCGATGTCTACAACCCCTGCCTCATTCGCATGCTGAAGGGGACGGAAGCGTCCATCGTCGGCTACGTGGGTGCCGATGCAGAGCGGAAGCTTGCAACGCTGGATGAGCTGTTCGGCGTGCGCAACTCCCTCAAGGCCTACGAAGGTCATCAGGTGGGTGCCCTTGATGCGTCGCTCTTCGCCCGCAAGAAGGCCGAAGAAGACCAGCTTCGCGAGGCTTGCAAGGACGATGCCGAAGTGGTGAAGGCCTTCAAGGATCTCGACGAGATCATGGCCATCAGAAGCGCCAACTACCCCGTGCTCATGATGGCGCGCTTTGCGCAGGGCATCATGATGCCCGCGAAGGTCGACAACGAGCGTGAGAGTCACAACCTCGCGTCCATGTTCGAGTATGCACGCCAGAGCTTCGGCGATACTGATGAAGTGCTCACCAAGTTCGTCGGTACGGAAGCTGCCGGAAAGGCCGCGCTCGCCCTGCTTGAGACGCCCGAGAAGCTGAAGGAACTGCGCAGTCACATCCGCGCGCGCATCATGCCGGCTCAAACGGCACTGCAGCCGACCAACGCCCGCGAGGCGGCCGCCAATTCCGTGATCGCGAAGGCCCGCTTCAAGGTGCACGGCACGAGCCTCTACCCCGATGCCACCTTCACCCTGCGCTTGTCGTTCGGCGAAGTGAAGGGCTATGCGCTCAACACCACGCTGGTGCCCTGGCGCACGACCTTTGGCGGACTCTTCGGCAAGGCCAGCGAGTTCGACAACAAGGCGCCCTTCGAAGTGCCGGCGACATGGACCGCAGCGCAGGGACAGCTCGACATGTCCACACCCTTCGATTTCGTCTCCACCTGCGACATCACGGGCGGCAACTCCGGGAGTCCCGTTGTGAGCCGCACCGGCGAAGTCGTCGGCCTCATCTTCGACGGCAACATCCAGAGCCTGCCGAATCACTACGTGTACGACGAAGTGGTGGCACGGAGCGTGAGCGTCGACACGGCTGCGATCTCCGCAGCACTGGTCCACGTCTACAAGGCCGCGGATCTCGCCAAGGAACTCGGCCTCACCAAGTGAGTGCTGGCCACGGCCTCGTGCCGTGAACCCGGGCTCGTTGTGCCGCGCGCGCAACGGGCCCGTGTGCGTTTTTGGGTGCTCGCAAGCTCAGCAAAGCTGTTCGCGCACGTAGCACTCAAGCAGAGGAAGCTCCGTCATTCCCTTTGCACTGAGACCGCCAAAGTGCATTTCGCTGAACTGAGTGCCGCGGAGCCGTGTGAGGGCTTTCGCCCCGTCGTCAAAGGGCACGCGTGCGAGCTGGGATGCATGGGCTCGAATGGCGGCGAGCTTGAGTGCTTCGGTCGCGCCGGTGTGGTGGATGATGAGGTTGATCTCGCGGGTTGCGTGCTGGAACCACGGGCCTTCGAAGGTCCAGATTTCGGGGCGCCAATCGGGATGCGCGAGCCGGGCCTGATGAAGGGCTGCCTCGAAGAGATGACGCGTCATGCGGTGGGTTGGATGCGGATCCCGTGGCGAGGGGAGTTGGATGAGCGCAGGTCGGATGTCCAGGAGCAGCGCCGTGGCGCGTGCAACGTCGGCGTCTTCAACGCCACCCGAGTCGTAGCCCTTGGCACGCAGGAAACGTGCTTCGCAGCCGAGGAGACGCGCTTCCGCGGCGAGTTCCTGTTCGCGGAGGGTCGTGATCGCGGCCGGATCGGTCACCCCACGCACGGGCGCGCGCGCGCCCGTGGTTGCGCCGAGGATGATCTTCCGCGCGCCAGCAGCGAGCGCGAGCGCTGCGCCGCAAGAGATGCTCGCATCATCGGGATGAGGAGCGACACAGAGCAGCGGGCCGTCGAGTTGCAGCTTGGTACGGATCTCGAAAGGCGTATGCACGCGGTCCTTGCCACGCTGACGCAACTCGGATGCCGCCGCGGCATCCAGCAGGACCGTTGCATTCCCGTGCAGGCGGACGAGGCTTGCGGGGCAGGCGGAGCTGACAGGGCCTTCGAGCATCGCGCGCACAATGCCGGCTTTCGCCTTGCCAGTGACGAGCATCACGAGTTCGCCTGTGGCGAGGATTTCCTGCGGGCCCATGGTGATGGCCTCAGTGTGAGCGCGGCCATCCTCGAAGCGCTGGCCCTGGGCGGCCACGGTGTCCGCCGCGAGCTGAACACGCGCCGCACTGGCCGCGAGTGACGTGCCAGGTTCATTGAAAGCGATGTGCCCGTTGGCGCCGAGGCCCGCGAACTGGAACCCGGGCGCCTGGCGTTTGCGCGTGGCTGCGAGCTTCTGCGCTGCCTCAGCGCCACACGCGTCCACCGGCAGGAAACGCGGTGCGGGGGCAAGGCCACCCAGGAGCAGGTTCTGCAATTCCTCGGCCATGGAGCCTTGTGCGCCGGGAGCGAGATCCGCGTACTCGTCGAGGTGCGTGAACGTGGCGCGTGCGAGTTCAAGTTCGTGTGCTCGTTCGCGCAGCAGCGCAAACACGGGCTCGAAGGTGCGCCCCGTGGCGAGACCGACAAACGGTTCATCGGTCTGCGCGATGTAATGCGCAAGGCGGAGCACCGCGGCGTGTTCGGCTTCCTTGGCCGTGTTGGCAACAACAACGCGCAGCGCGGTTGCGCCCGTAGTCCAGCGCGCCGCTCTTTCTGCGTCATTCATCGGCGCGATCATCCGTCGCGCGCGTGGAGAGGTAAAGAGCACGTCTACACTGGGTTCATGAACTGGATGAGATGCGGACTCATGTTGGCGGCGCTGGCGATCATCTTCGGGGCCTTCGGTGCACACGCCCTCAAGGACACGCTTGCTGCGTCAGGGCACACCGAGCACTGGAAAACGGCGGTGCTTTATCAGTTCATGGCTGTTCCGGGGTTCTTGCTGCTCGCATTCATCACAGCGCCGCGCTGGACGGGATGGGCTCTCGTGCTGGGAACGCTGTGTTTTTCGGGTTCGCTGTACGCGCTCTCGCTGGACGGGCCGGCTTGGATGGGGCCAGTGACACCTCTTGGCGGCATCTTTCTGATCCTCGGCTATGGCGGAATGGCTGTCTGGGGACGAACCCAGCGTTCCTGATTCATCCGGGCAAACCCACCAAGGGCAAGGACTTGCAGCGACTCCCATGCTGCTGGCGAAGCCGGGGGCCGATTTGTGGAAAAAACTGTTGAGAACATGTGGAAAAAAGAAGTGTCTCCGGCCATACTTCTCCCGTCGCCACCGCTCCTCAGGGAGCCGGGACCGGGCGTCGAGCGCTGCTCGATGCTGCGCTTCAGCTGGACTCGCTTGAAGAAGTGGGAGAGATGAAGCGGAATCGTGTTGTCACGCGAGGTTGTCGTGACGCACCGGACTCGGACGCCGGAGAGTGTGTGGTGCGCGCGAAAGCTCTGAAGTGATCCACAGCAGTCTGGATGGAATCAACATCGTCCGGTTCATTCTGGATGTCCACGAGATCGGCGGCGCCGTGCTCGATGTGGACGTCTTGGATCGCACTCTCGCGCGCCGTCACGCGGTCACCATCCACAAGCTGTTCATGACGCCGCGCGAAGCGTGCGGCTGGACCGAAGTGCTCGGCAGCAGCACCATCACCTACCATCCGATCCAGTACCGTCTGGACAGCATTCAGCAGGATCGTGAAGTGCTCGTGGGCCGTATTCGCAGCACGCTGGCCTCGGTGGTGGACGCGCACGAGATCGATCTTGTGGCGAACCACGTCCCCGAGATCGCGACCGGCGTTCTGGTCAGCCGCATCGTGAAGGAGATGGGCCTGCCGCTCTTCCTCCAGTTTCACGGCGGCGAGATTCCGCGCATGCGCTTTGGTGCCGAACACCAACTCATGGTGGACACGGTTGTGCGCAATCTCAACGAATCGGCTCGTCTCGCCGATGTGGTGAGCGCGGTCAGCGATTCGGCGGGCAGCATCTTGCGCAGCCGGCAACACACGAATCTGTGGACCGGAGCGGATGCCAACTTCTACGACCCTTCCGTCGTGCAACCGGGCTTCCTGCGGGATCGCCTGGACATTCCCGCGGACGTGCCGACGGTGTTGCTGCCGGCACGCATCGTGGTGGAGAAGGGGCACAAAGTGCTCCTGGACGCCGCGCGTGTCCTTCTCGAAAAAGGTGTGCAATTCAACATTGTGTTCGTGGGCTCGGTGCGGGAGGATCTCCGGCGCCAGCTCGAAAACGTGGTGATGGAGTACGGCCTTTCAGGCATGGTGCACACCATCCTCAACGCCACTCAAGATGAGATGCGTTACATCTACCGTGACGCCGACGTGGTGACCCTGCCCGGTTACCACTTCGAGGGCTGCCCACGCGCCTTCCTCGAGGCACAGCTCATGGAGAAGCCGGTGGTGGGCGCAGATGCCGGAGGCACGCGCGAGTCATTCCGCGATCACGAGACCGGGTATCTGTTCCCGGTAGGGGATGTGGGGCGGCTTGCCGCTGTACTGGAACCGCTGCTCCGCGATCCGGAACTCCGCCAGCGCTTCGGCAAGGCCGGGCGCCGTTGGGTGAAGCAGCGCTTCGATCTCGAAGCCCTCGCCTCGCGCCACGAGCGCGTTTATCTCGACCTGCTCCGCCGTCCAGCGGCCGTTGTCGCCTGACCCGCTGCGCGCCGTGCGCGCGCGAGTTCTGGCGCCAGTTCTTTGCGCCATTTGCGAGCCCGCACCGCGAGGTCATTCGTTTTTGCCTCAATGGCAACGCCGAGGTTGATGTCGTGGTACTTCGCGATTTCGGCGAGGCACGTGAACACGTCGGCGAGTTCGCTGCCGAGCGCGGCACGATCCAGCGGCTTGCCATAGGCGTGATGATCGAGCAGCAACTTGGCCACCTCTCCGCATTCCTCGGCGAGGGCGGTGCTCTGTCCGAGGGGTGGATGGTCGAGCCCGCGGAGGGCCTGGCCGAGACGTCGCGCGGCTGCGTGAATGGAGAGAGCTTTCTTCACGGGATTCTCCTCAGACGCACCAACTGACTCGGTTTGAAGCTTGTGTAGCGGATGGACGGAAGCCACTCATAGCGGAAGCGCTGTGCCGCTGCGCGACCGCCGGCCTCTTCTTCCGCATCGAGAGGATCGGACTTCCAGAGCAGCATCACGGCGCCCGGCTTCATGCATGGATGACAAAGTTCGAGTACGTGCGCGACGGAGCCGACTGCGCGCGAGAGCACGAGATCGAGGCGGCGACCGAGTGCGCCCAGCGCGAGAGCCTCCATGCGCTCCGCGTCGAAGCGCAGGTTGGCATGGGGGAGTTGGGCGAGCGCGCGTTCCACTGCCTTCAGCTTCTTGGCGCGGCTGTCGACAAGATGAACGATCCATTCGGGGTGGAGCAGCGCGGCCACCACGCCGGGGAATCCGCCTCCGCTGCCACAATCGGCGACGACGGCGCCGCGCGGCAGCGGGTGCTCCCTGAGATGCAACTCGAAGGCAAGGCTGTCGGCGAGCAAGCCTTCCAGCGCAGCTTCCGGAGTTCGCAGTGCTGTGAGGTTCACGCGTGTGTTCTCCTCCAAGATGGCCTGGAGCCACTGGAGCAGCAGGGGCTCGTTCTCTGGCCGCAGTTGGATGCCCATGCGAGCAGCGCTGTCACGCAGGTGTGCATTGATATCTGTCATGTCGGGTGGCGCCTTGCCAGCTCGCCGTGCCGGAGCTTATCTTGAGGTCGTTCGTAACCCCCGCATCCGCCATTGCGCGGAGAGGAGAACCCATGCTGAGACTCGTGATCCCCGCAACTCTGGTGCTGCTGGTCGGTGCGCTCTGCGCCCAGCAGGATGCCGCGCCGAAGAGGAACTTCGGCCTCGCCAAGCCCATCAAGATCAGCGCCGAGAGCGAGGTCTACGGTGGTGAATTGAAGGCTCTGCCGCTCGCCACCGTGGTCGGCATCGAAGCAAAGCCCGACGCCTGGAAGGGCAAGACCGTGCAACTCCGCGGCAAGATCGACAAGGTCTGCGCCAAGAAGGGCTGCTGGATGACCCTCGGCGGCGGCAAGGAGCCCGTGCGCGTCGGCTTCAAGGATTACTTGTTCTTTGTTCCGCTCGATGCGGCCGGCCGCGAGGTCGCTGTTGAGGGCATCGTGGATGTGCGCGTCGAGACCGAAGCGGAACGCCGCCACTACGCCGAGGACGCCAAGAAGAGCAAGGAAGAGATCGAAGCCATCAAGGGTGACAAGGTTGTGGTTTCGTTCGTCGCCGATGCAGTACAGATCGGGAAGCTCCCGGAGGCACCCGCTGCCGCGAAGCTCGAAGGCCTTGCCCCCGCGAAGGATGCTGGCGGCCCGGTTTGTCCGGATGTGAAGGCGGGCGAAGCACCCGCGAAGAAGGACGGCTGCGGCGGCTGCGAGAAGATGGGTGAGAAGAAAGCCGGCGAAGCACCGGCCAAGAAGGACGGCTGCGGCGGCTGCGAGAAGATGGGCGAGAAGAAGACTGGCGAGGCTCCCGCGAACAAGGACGCAGGCTCGCACTGCGAGAAGATGGGCGAGAAGAAAGCCGGCGAAGCACCTGCGAAGAAGGACGGCTGCGGCGGCTGCGAGAAGATGGGCGAGAAGAAGACGGGCGAGGCTCCCGCGAACAAGGACGCAGGCTCGCACTGCGAGAAGATGGGCGAGAAGAAGGCCGGCGAAGCACCTGCGAAGAAGGAAGACTGCGGCAGCTGCGAAAAGCAGGCGCCTGCTTCCAAGGATGCGACGGGCACACGCGCTCCGGCCCCGGCCGGCGGCTGATCAAGCCTTTCGCGTTGTCAGTTTGAAGGTGAGAAGCTTTCGACCTCGCTGCACTTTGAGTTGCAGCGGGGTCGCTGGTCTTTTGAGGTCGAAGAACTCGTGCACAGCGCCGAGGTCACCCGCGGGTTTGCCATCGAGCTGGACGAACTTGTCTCCCTGCTGCAGCCCGGCCTTGGCACCTTCACCGGTGTTCTCGATGGAGGTGATCACCGCGGCCGTGCCTTCCGCCACGAGGCGCACCCCGAGATGCCAGAAGGGGCCCTCGACACCGCGCTCGGACGTGCGCGGCATGGCCTGGCGCGCGTCTTCTCCGAACTTGGGCTTCGCGTCCGCACCAAGACGCCTGATGAGACGATAGGCAAGGCGCGTGATGCGCGTGAGATCAACCGCGTTGATGCGATCGGCGTCATCGTCCGGCGTGTGATAGTCCGCGTGTTCCGCCGTGAAGAAGAACATTGAAGGGACGCCGAGTCCATAGAACGAATCGTGGTCGCTCGGGCCACGGCCGCCACCATGCAACTCCAGCTTGAACTGGAAGGGTTTGTTCAGTTCGCGGGTGAGCGTCTCGAAGGTTGAGCCAGTATTGAGTCCGCCGACGAACAGATACTGATCACGACTGCGCCCGACCATGTCGAGGTTGAGCATGCAGGTGAGCTGCGCCACAGGCTGCGTCGGCTTCTTGCACCAGGCCTTGCTGCCGACCAGTCCGAGTTCCTCTCCGGAGAACGCGAGGAAGAGCACGCTGCGCTTCGCGGGCTTCTTCGCAACGGCCTCCACGAGTTCGAGCAGCGCACTGGTTCCCGAGGCGTTGTCATCCGCGCCGTTGTGGATCTGACCACGCCCCGCATCGCCCTTCCGCGATCCGAAGGCTCCGATCCCTACATGGTCGTAGTGCGCACCCACCACGACGAATTCCTTCTTCAGCCCGGGGTCCGTCCCGGGCACGAGGCCGCAGATATTCCGGCACACACGGTTGATGGCGGGGAATTTGTTCGGGAAGTCCTTCTCCTCGCCGGCCGGTTTCAGGCCATGCTTCTTCATGATCTCGATGATGCGGTCGCCCGCACGCGCGATCTCGTCAGAGCCAGTGACGCGTCCTTTCAACTCGTCACTCGCGAGGAAGTTGAGGTGTTCCATCACGCCTTCCTGCGTGATGAGAGCCTCTCCTTCATCCGCCGGGTCCTGCGCATGCACCGCGAGACTTGAGCACAGCAGGCAGAGCAGGAATGTGAGAGGAGCGAAGCGGCGCTCGGCGCGGGCTTCGCGTAGCATCCGCGTGTCCCGCAGGTCGCGGGAATCCGGGGAGATGTGCATGCTGCGTGTGGTGGCGTTCATGTTTGCGGGCTTGGTGCTGGCGGGTTGTCGGGACAGTGCAGAGAGCGGCGCAGGTGATGGGCTCATTCTGCCAGATCCACCCAGACGCGCCTTGGTGCTGCCCGGCGTGACGCGGGGCAGTTGGGTGGTGCGCACCACCCTCACGGACCGTGCCGCCGTGAAGCGCATCGTGGATGAGGCTGTGGTGGCCGGGTTCAACACGCTTGTGGTGCAGGTGCGCGGCCGGGGAGATGCGTTCTACAGAAACGGGATCGAACCCGTCGCCGCACACATGGAGGTGGGGAGCTTCGACCCTCTGGAGGAGATCATCCGCTTCGCTCATGAGCGCGGATTGGTGGTGCACGCCTGGATCAATGCGAATCTCGTGGCCGATGTCAGTGCCATGCCGGTTGATGCGCGGCACGTGGTGAACGCCCATCCCGAGTGGCTGCAGGTTCCTGACAAGTTGCAGCATGATCTCGTCGGCATGGGTGCGAGGGATCAGCGCTTTCTCCCGATGCTCGTCGCACACGCGACGCAGGAGAAGGGCTCAGTCGAGGGCCTGTATGGCGATCCTGCGGTGCCGGAGTACCGCGCGCATGTGGCCGACATCGCTGCGGATGTGGCCAGGCGCTATCCCGTCGAGGGCATTCATCTCGACTACATCCGCTATCCCGGGCCCGCGTTCGGCATGTCCACGCGTGGTTTCGAGGCTTGGAAACTGGATCTCGCTCCACGTCTGAACGCCAAGGAGTCCACGGAGCTGAAGGCCGCCGAGAAGACCGACCTCATGCTTTCGCTGCGTCGTTATCCGCAGGCCTTCGCGAATCACCGTCGTGAAGCGGTGAACGCCATGGTGTTCGAGGTGCAGCGTCGCGTGCGTGCTGTACGTCCGGACATTCACATAAGCGCAGCGGTCTTTCCCGATCCCGAGAGCTGTCGCGAGCGACAGTTCCAGGATTGGCGTGTCTGGCTGCGCGAGGGCTGGATCGACAGCGCCTGTCCCATGAACTACGCGGCGGAGCGCCCGCAATTCGAACGTGCCATGCTGGCAGAGCTGCTGGAGAATCCGCAGCGCGTGTGGGTGGGAATCGGCGCCTGGAAACTGGATCTCGTGGAGACTTTGGACCGGATGGGAGCCGCACTGCGGCACGGCGCCGGTGGGACGATCCTCTTCTCGCATGGTGGCCTCGCAGGGCAGCCGGGCGCGTTCACGAAGCTCGGCGAAGCGGTGACAGGGAGCCCAGCCCGCGATTAGAGTGTCCGTCCCAGGAGACGGAACATGTCGCTGCGCGCTCTCTTCGCCCTTGCCCTGTTGCTCGCGTGCCTGCCGGCTCAGGCGAACTGGATCGAACGTGTGCTCGGAGAGACCCCAGAGGCAGCCAGGGCTCTCCAGCTTCCTGTCGCCCACGCACTCGGTGAGCGCGCGAGCAGTCCGGAAGAGATCGTTGCCACAGCACGCCTGCTCGCCGGAAGACGCGTCCGACTTCTTGAAACGGGACGCTCAGTGACAGGGCGTCCGCTCATGCATGCTCTCGTGAGCTCGCCCCGCAATCTGGGGCGCTGGGAGAGCACCGCTGCGGCGCATCGCCAATTGCTCGAAGAGGGTGGCACCCCGCCAGCGGATCTGCCGGTTTCGGTCTGGTTCTGCATGAGCGTGCACGGCAACGAACTCAGTGGATCCGAAGCGGGTCTCGCACTGCTCCGTCATCTCGCGACGGCCACGAGTGCAGAGGTCGAACAAATCCTCGAGGCCGTAGTGCTTGAGATTGCGCTGGACATGAACCCCGACGGGCGCGCGCGCGCCGTGGCCGGGCAGCGTGATCGTCAGCAATGGGCGGGCGAGGATGCGCTGGGTTCATTTGCGCATGCGGAACCGTGGCCGGGCGGTCGTGTGAACGGCCACTGGTTCGACCTCAATCGCGATTGGTATCTGCAAACGCAGCCGGAAACGCGCGCACGGTTGGCAAGGCTTGTCGCCGCTCCGGCGCAGGTCATCGCGGACTTCCACGAAATGGGCGCGGATGACGGCTACTTCGCCGGAACTCCGGCAGGACCACCGGATTCTCTGCTGGCGGGGCCGGAAGTGCGCTCCATGCTGGCGCTGCTCGACCGGGCCTTGCAGCAGAGTTTCGACGGGGCCGGACGCGCGCTCTGGAATGCCGATCGCTTCCCGTCCGATTACCCCGGCTATGGCGGGGCGTGGGGCATGTTCTCCGGTGCGGCGGCGCTCACTCTCGAGCAGGCTTCTGCGGGTGCCGGCCGTGCGCGGCGCAGTGACGGAACGGTTCTGCCGTTTGAAGAGGCCTGCGAGAACCATTTGCGGGCAGCGTGGGCCTTGCTCGGCAGTGCCGCAGCGTCGCGCGGGGAAATGCTGCGTCTCTTTGCTGCGCACGGAGAACGTGTGCGCGAGGAAGCCGCGCGTTCGGAGCGGCCGGACTTCATCTTCGCGCCGCTGCCGGATGCGGGATTGCTCGAATACCTGGCCAGCACCTTGCAGCAGAACGGCATCAGCGTGCGACGTCTGCAAGAGGCGTGCACTCTGGAGGTGCTGGCTCTCGGCATGAAGGCTTCCGGATCTCCGGCCCCGGAGCAGCGGAGCTTTCCGGCCGGTTCTCTCGTGGTGAAGTCGGTGCAAGGCCGTGGTGCGCTGGTGAAGGCACTGCTCGAGCCGGATCTTCCGTCGGACGCCGCCTTCGAGAGGGCGGAGGCCGAGCGACGTTCAGCGCGCGCGCGTTCTGAGCGCTATGACGTGAGTGCGTGGTGTCTCGGCCTGCTGGGTGGCGTTGCTGGTTTTCGGACTGCTGCCGTGGAAGCGTCCCTTCTCACGCCATGGGCGCCGTCCGAGAAGCTTGCGGGCACTCCCGATGACAGTGCCGTGTTGTGGGCAACGCGCGCTGCAGGTGTGTTCGCATTCCGCACCCACGCAGAACTTCTCGCGAAGGGCATCCGCTTCCGGCATGTGCCCTTCGAGTTCAGCGCAGCGGGACAGGTCTTCCCGGCGGGAACGCTGATTGCTCTCGCGGAGCGGAATCGTGAGCCTGCCCTGCGAGCTGCACTTGCCGAGGCTGTGCGAAACGGTGTTCTCATCCCGCTGCGTTCGGCTGCCTCCGCGTCCGGACATGATCCGGCCTCATGGAGGACGAAGGCACTTCTCGAACCCGACCTCGTGCTGCTGGTGGGAGAAGGCACCAACGCGAACTCAGCAGGTGCCTTGGGCTGGCTGCTCCACGATCTGCTGGCGCTTCCAGTGCGCAGAGTCGCGCAGCCGGGGCTCGGTCGTGCGCTGGAACATGCAACGGCTCTGATCCTGCCGGATGGCAGCTATCCGCGCGGTTGCGGCGAGAAGGATGTGCAGGCGTTTCTTGCACGTGGCGGTGTCGTGGTGGCGCTGGGAGGCGCCGTGACGACGCTGGCTGGCAAAGAAGGTCCGCTCGCAGACTGGAAGAAACAGGATCGAGTGGACGATTTTACGAGCTTCAACGGCCTGATCGTTGAGGGGAGCATTCTGCCCGAGCACTGGCTTGCCGCAGGCATGCAAGCCAACCTCTTCTGGCCGCTGCGCGGTGCCTTGCAGCCATTGCCCGCAGCCAACGGCGCACAAGGCCGGGTGGTGTTGGAGGCGCGCCGTCAGGTGGCTGGATCGCAGCCCGGCGCAGGCGACGTGATTCAGGCGAAGCTGCCTCTCGTGACGGACTGGCCCGTGGAGCGTGGCCGCGTCGTGGCCTTCATGGGCGATCCCGTCGCACGTGGGATGGCGCCTGTGGCGTGGGAGTTGCTCGTGCGCGCGCTGCTGCTCGGCCCATCCGAGGGGCGCTGAGACCGCTCACCACCAGCGGTGCTTGCGTGCGTCGGGGAAGTGTTCGGCGAGGAAGCCGGACACACGGTCTTCATCAGGAAAGAGGAAATTGAGCAGCAGGAATTGTTCGAGTTCGCGCGCGAATTCGGCCGCGTCCGCATGCCGTGAATCCGCATCGTGCTGCGTGGCCCTGAGGACGATGGCGGCTAGCGGTTCCGGCACGAGTTCTGGAGGCATGGCCGCCACGCGTTCGATTTCCGACTCTTTGTCGAGGAGGTTCTTGAGTGCGCGCGTGCTGCCGACGTTGTGTGCCAGTTCGCCGGTGAGCATCTCCCGCAGCACGAGGCCGACCGCGTAGATGTCCGAGCGCGGGCTTGTGCCTTGACGGCGCACCGCTTCCGGCGCCATGTACGGGAACTTGCCCCAGATGATGTTGCCTTCGTCATCCACGCGCGAAGTGGTGGCCTTGGCCACGCCAAAGTCGGTGAGCTTCGGGATGCCGCGGAAACTCACGAGAATGTTGGAGGGGCAGATGTCGCGGTGCACGATGCCCACATGTTCGCCATTGCGCGTGTGCTTGTTGTGCGCGTAATGAAGCCCGTGCAGGATGCGGGCGATGATGTAAACCGCGATGTCCACAGGAATACGTTGGCTCTTGGCCTGAACCCGCTCCATGAGTTGCAGCACGCTGGTCCCGAAGACGTGCTCCATCACGATGTAGTGCTCGCGCCGCGTGCGTCCGAGCTGGAACACCTGCACGATGTTGGGATGAATGAGGTTGGCGACCAGGCGCGCCTCGTCGGTGAACATTTCGAGCGTGCGCTGATCGCGGAGTTTTTCCGTGAGAATCAGCTTCATGGCCACCAGCTTCGAGAAGCCTGCGAGGCCCGACTTCTCGGCGAGCCAGACTTCACCCATGCCGCCCTTGCCGAGGACGCGAAGAAAGCGGTAGCTGCCCGTGGAGACGATGATGCGCCCGGGGCCGCGCCGGAAGCGCGCGAAGAAGCGTTCGAGGAGGCGTGGCCAGCGCATGGCGCGGGATTCTAGGAGGCCAGGCGTGGAGCGTCCACGATTGACCCTTTGCAGCGGGCGCACTTATCATCCGCGCGCCCGAGGGAACGCACCGGATGGTCAGTCTGTCGAAAGCTCTTCTTTCCGCCGCCGTACCCGTGGCCTCCGTGCTCGTCCTGTTTCGGGCAAGTGCAGGGGCAGGAATCGACGCGAGCTGGTGGGGAGCAGCGGCCTGCGTTGCCACGGCCGCGGCGCTCTGGCAGAGCACCATCTTCAGGCTCACCGGCAACCGCGTCGTCAGCGTGCTCACGGGGCTCCTCGCCGTGCTGCACCCGTGGGTTGCAGCCCGCTGCGCCGACACAGAGTTCTTCCAGGAAGCCGCCGCTGCAATGCTGGTGTTGGCGGTACTCCGGCTTGGCCTCAGGGCCGAGGAGCGCACCTCGCGCATTCCGCATCTCGTCTTCTCATGGACTCTGCTCGGGCTGGCCGCCTGTTTTGAGCCCATTCTGCTGGCGGCGCCGCTCTTCTTCACGCTGCTCCGGCGGACGTTCTTTCGTGATGTGCAGGCTTCGGGTGCCCATGCCGGCGGTCCTTGCGAGCTCTCTGTGAGCATGGGGACCATCTTTGCATTGGTGGCTGGCGGGCTGCAGTGGTTCAAGCAGGGTGGGCAACTTGTCACGGCTCCGGGCGGAAACGCTGTTGCTGACGATCTCGTGGCACTGCTTACGGGGACGACGCATGGACCGGGACACGCGCTGGATGGCAGTGGCGGATTCGTGCTCGCGTTTTTGTTCGGTGCGTCTCTTGCCCTCGCGGTCTTGGCGCGCCTGCGCAGCCGCGTGCAGCCCAGTTGGCTCCTGCGTCATGCAGCGTTCGGCATGCTGTGGCTCTCGCTTTGGGCGCTGCTGTCGCTCGTGCGAGGGCGGCTCGATGCGATCAGTTTGTTCGGGCCAGCGTTCATCCTGCCTGCTGTCGCATGGAGGCTTCTGCTCCTTTCACCTCTCGGCCGGGGTGAGGAATCGCGTCTTCTGGCAGGGCCACCTCCCACCTTGCGCGTCCGGCCTGCACCCCATCCGAGGATTGCCACGGCGTCATCCGCGACCACTGCGGCGCCGTCGCCCGCAATGCCAGCGATCTCCGAAGTGCGGGCACGCGTGGATGCGGCTGTCAGCTCGGCTGTGGAAGCCTCTGTGGCGAGCCTGCTCGCGGGCTTGCAACACCTTGAAGCGGCGCGTGTCTCGACGGGCCCGACACGGGCGCTTTCAAAGCGTGCGCGAGTGCTGCCTGACGGCGCCGCGCTGGCTCTGGCTGCAGTTGCCGAAGAAGAGACGCGCGCAGGGCGGGAAGAGGGCGTGTTTGCGAGCATTCTCGCGCCGCACTTGGCAGCGGAAGTGCGCGTCATCGAGCTGGAATCATCGCGCTACAGCGCAGCGATCATCGGAGCGGGCGGACGCTACGTTTGCGTTGGCAGCACGCCGCTCGCCCTCGAGAAAGCGCGCCGCCTGCATGGCGACAGCGCGCGGACGCTGTTCGTGCTGGGCGGAGAGGATCCGCTCGGGGCCATCCCGGATGAGAATCACGATTTGCTCTTCGGTGCCGAAGCGCTCGTCGAGAGGAACGCGGTTGGCACCTTGAAACTACTGGTGGGCGCAGCGCGCGTGCTTCGACCCGGTGGTGTCGCCATCCTCGGGTTTGCCAATCTCACCGATGCCCTCGGGCGCGGCGCGCTGGTGGCTGCCGCCATGGGCCGGGCTCCGGCACGCGAGTGGATGACGGTGGAAATGCTGCGTGTGCTCGCGTCCGAAAGCGGTCTTGCTGTCGAAGGCGTCCATCTCACCGCCGATGGCTGCACGAGCTTCGCCCTCTTCCGACGTACTCTCCAGCGAAAGGCGCACGCTCATGGCTAGCAAGAGCGGCAGGAAGCGTCGTCAACTCGAAGATCGTCTCGCATTGGCGCGTGACGGAAAGAGTGTTTCATCCTCGAAGCCGCCAGCGGCTGCCGCGTCGACGCCGCAGACGCGAGATGCCGCAGCGCCGGTGAGGTCTGCGCCCGCCTCTTCGCAGGGCCCGCCTTCGTCTGTTCTGCACGCGACAGAGGCGCGACCTGCGGCCAGGCGTGAGGTCGAGCGGGAAGCGCCCAGGGTGCAAGCGCCGAGCGCACCTGCTCCGGATGCGTCAGGACCGTTGATCCCTGTTGCGACAACTCCCGTCGCGGCGGAGGCTCCATCGACGGTGCGTGCTCCGTGGCGGGGGAGCGGCGCGGTGGACATCACCCTCGGTGCGCCGCGGATTCAGAGCGCAGGCCAACCGCCAGTGGCTGCGACGGTATCGGTCTGGCCCGGAGAGCTTTCGTCCCGGGCGGCACCGAGCGCCACCAACCCACGCCTGCCCGGTGACAGGCCGACAAGCCTCGCGGCGCAGTCAGACTGCGGCGCGCCGGGGATTCAGGCTGCGCCTGCGGATGGGGATGATCCCGCTTTCGTACTTGCGCGCATTGAGAGCCGTCTTGAGGCCCTCAGCCAGTGGGCTCAGGAGTTCTCCGCTTGGCAGGGGCGGAGGGATGGCGTCCCCGCCGAGGCTTCTCGAGCGAAGCAGCGCCTCGTCCTCGCCATGCTGGCGCTCTTCCTGCCGCTGTTCGCGCTGCTCATCTGGCGTCTCGTGGGCAACGTCTGATTCACGTTCCTTGCTGGCGTTGCTCCTGTCGGTCTGGCGTGTTAGGATTTTGTTCGGTAAGAGGCACACGCCGTGACATGCGCAACGAACTGGGTCTTGCAGTTGAAGGTGCCCGAGTTCGCCGCCGCCGTGGAGCTGGCGCGTCGCCCGGCCCTGAGACAGCATCCATTCTGGGTGCGGGGGCACAGCGCGAAGGGCGCGGTGGTGGCGGCGGCCAGTGTTGCTGCAAGGCGTCACGGCATTGTTCGCGGTACGCCGGAAGGTGTCGCGCGGCGTCGCCTGCCGGAGGCTCTCGTGCTGGAGGGTGATCCGGAGGCCCTGCTCTCCGCCGGGGCAGCATTGCAGGACGTGCTTTCTTCTGGCAGCCGGCCCGTGCTGCCGCGCGGTCGCGAGGGTGCGCTGTTGCAACTCGGAGTGCTGTCCGCACCGCTGCAGGCGCTCTCTCTCGCGGGAGAATTGCAGCGCACGGTGTGGGAGAAATTGCGTCTTCCTCTGGCTTGCGGCACGGGGACAAGCCCGCTCGTGGCTGGTCTCGCGCTTCTCGGCGCTCCTGAGAAGGGCTGTCTCTTGGTGCAGGCAGGTGGCGAGCGCGCCTTCGTGCAGGGGTTGCCCCTCGCATTGCTGCCGGGTGTGGATCGTGCGTTGCTGCAGCAACTCCGTCTGCTTGGCGTCGCGAGCGTGGCGGATCTCGAACCACTTTCTCGTCAGGTTCTCGAGGAAGCCTTCGGTGAGCGAGGCGCGTGGCTCTTTGCTTTTGCCCGCGGCCGGGATCCGAGACCTTGGCCGGAAGGGGAGCGCAGCGTCGAACTCTCCACGGCGCTCACTCCGCCAGAGCAGGAGCGTGGCGTCTTGCTCGGCATGGCGGCACATCTCATGGAGCGCTGCATGAAACGGGCGTTGTCCCGGCGCGAGGCACCGGGGGCACTCGAACTTCAACTCACTTTTCTGGATGGCGCGGTGAGCGCGCGCAGTGTGCGCTGGCGCGGGAGCGTGCGGCATGAAGCGAATCTGATGCCATATCTCGAACGCCTGCTCTCGGCATTGCTGGTGCGGCGTCTTCTGGTGAGCGGAGTGCGCGTGCGTCTCCTCGGGCTGCGTGCCGTGGAGGAGGAGAGGCAGCAGACTCTCATGGCGGAAGTGGAAATCGCGGAAGAGCGGCGCGAGCGTCTGGCAGACACGGTGGCCGCGCTGCGCGCACGCCACGGCTTCGGGGCCGTGCTGTCGGGGCCGGCTCTCGATCTGCTCGGGCGCGTGCCTCTGGATGAAGACGGTTTCCGGCGGCGACTCGAGGGCTGAGATGCAGGATTACGCACCCTTGCAGGTGCTTGGAGGGCACTCGCTCTTGCGGGGCACTTTCACGCCGCGCGCGCTGGTTGCAGCGGCGTGCCGGTTGGGAATTCCGGCGCTGGCGCTCACGGATCGCAACAGCCTCATGGGTGCGACGGCATTCGTGGCTGCGGCACGCGCGGCGGGAGTGCGGCCGGTCCTTGGCGTCGATCTTGAACATGCGGGAGTGCGCTTGACGCTGCTCGCGCGCGGTCAGCGTGGCTACCGCGCCTGTTGCGCACTGGTGAGCGCTGCGCAGACAGGACGCATGGAAGACCCGGCGCTGGCGGTGGCGGAGCGCGCGGAGGATCTCTTCGTGCTCTGCTCCGAGCCACGGCTTCTTGCGCGCATGCACGGACTCATGGGGCCTGAGGCTCTGCGCGCGGCGGTGGTGCGTTTGCCCGGGCGGGGTGCTGATCTTCTCCGTCGCACGGCGGCAGACCTCGGGGTGCGTGCTGTGAGTGCCGGAGATGTGCACCTTCTTGAGCGTGCGGATCACGAGGTGCATCGTCTGCTCCGAGCCATCGCCGGGAAGACGGTGCTGGACCGACTCGATCCCGCGGAAATCGTCCCTGCGGAAGCGGTGCTCGTGGATGCACGCAGCATGGCGGCGCGCCATCGTGGTGAGGAGGAACTCCTGCAGGAAAGCCTCGCGCTTGCGGAAGCTTCGCCCGTGGAACTCGAACTCGGGACGCCGCGCCTGCCGCGTTGGGAAGGCGAGGGCGATCCGGATCTCGAACTCGCGGACTTGATGCGTTCGGCCGTCACGCGGCGTCACGGAGCAACGCCTCCGCGGGCGCTGGAGCAAAGGCTCCAGCATGAACTCGCGGTCATCCGCCAGCTCGGATTTGCGCGTTACTTCCTCGTGGTGCACACCATCGCGAGTTTCGCGCGCGAACGCGGGATTCCCTTCGTGGGGCGAGGCTCCGCCGCCAACTCTCTGGTGATTCATCTCCTCGGCATCACGCGGGTGGACCCCATTGCGCAGGAACTGGTCTTCGAGCGCTTCCTCAGCCCCTCGCGGCGTTCATTGCCGGACGTGGACATCGATTTCTGCTGGAAACGGCGGGATGAGGTCCTGGCCTTCGTGAACCGGCGTTGGGGCGCGGAACAAGTGGCGCTTATTGCGACAGCCATCCGCTTGCGTCCGCGGCTTGCGTTCCGTGAGGCCGCAGCTGCGCTCGGGTTGCCGCGCGCGCTCGCGAGTCGCGTGACGGAGGTGCTGCCGTGGCACTGGGAAGGCGCGCCGGAGGAATTGCCGGAGTTGAAGCCGTTGCTGGAGGATTCGAGCGTCCAGCGCACCTGCGCGTTGGCCATGCGACTCGCGCGTCTGCCGCGGCATCTCGGCCTGCATCCAGGCGGCATGGTCATTGCGGATCGCTCCCTGGATCACTACACGGCGGTGGTGCCATCGGCGAAGGGTCCGCCCATGACCCAGAACGACAAGGATGGCATTGAGGCTCTCGGTCTCGTGAAGATCGATCTGCTCGGGCAGCGTTCACTCAGCACCATCGAGGAAGCGCGCGGATTGTTGGCGGCCACGCAGACCCCCTTGCCGGAGGCAGGCACGCTGCCGGAAACGGACGAAGCCGTCGCGGAACTCCTTGTCGAGGGCAGGACCATCGGCTGCTTCCAGACGGAATCGCCTGCCATGCGTCGTTTGCTGGTGGAGATGCGCGCGCGTCGGCGGAGCGATGTGACGGACGCCATCGCGCTGGTGCGACCTGGCCCTTCAGCCACGGGCATGAAGGACCGCTACGTGCGCCGTGCGCGCGGACTGGAGGCTGTGGATTTTCCGCATCCGTTGCTCTCCGCGGTGCTCGCGCGCACCCATGGCGTGATGCTCTATCAGGAGGACATCCTGCGTGTGTGCGTGGCGCTGGCCGGTTTCAGCGTGGAAGAGGGGGATGAAGTGCGTGCAGCCCTCGGCAAACGCAAGGATCCAGAACGGCTGAAGGAAATCGCGCATCGCTACACCGAGGGCGCCGTGCGTTCAGGCGTGCCCCCCGAGGTGGCGGCGGAGGTTTGGACGCGCATCGGCAACTTCGCGGCCTTCTCTTTCTGCAAGGCCCACGCGGCGACTTACGGCGATCTTGCTTGGGAGGAATTATGGCTGAAGGCCCGCCATCCCGTGGCGTTCTTCTGCGCCGTGCTCAACAACGAGCGCGGGTATTACGAAGATCGCGTCTATATCGACGAAGCGCGGCGCTGCGGCGTGCGCTTCTCGCTGCCGGACGTGAACAGGAGCGGCAGAGTGTTTCGTGCGGACCGCGGCGCGTTGCGCATCGGGCTCGGGCGCATCAAGGGCCTGCGCAGCGCTGTGCTGGAGGAACTCTTCCGCGAGCGCGAGCAAGAGGGGGCCTTTCTCTCCTTCACGGATCTCTTGCAGCGTGTGGCCCTGCAGCGCCCCGAGGCTGTGGCGCTCGTGCGCTGCGGTGCTCTTGACGGATTCGAGCATGCGCGAACCGAGTTGCTCTGGCGTTTGCGCCTTCACGGACAGCACACGGGGTCGGCTGGGGAGGACGCAGGGCTGTTTGCCGCGCCGCCGCGTACGGCCGCTCCGCGCGTTGCCGACTTTCCCGTGGAGCGCAAACGCCGGGACGAATATGAGCTCCTCGGGCTCACGGCGGAAGGAGGCGAAGCCATCTTCGGCGCAACACCCGAGCGACTCTCCGTTGTTGCGGTGCAGCGACGCATCGGTGAAGAGGTGCTCTGCCGCGGCTGGGTCAGTGCTTCAAGGCGTCTGCGTACCGAGGATGGCCGCTACCTGCGTTTCCTCAGCGTGGAGGACGCGAGCGGGATGCTGGAAGCGCTGGTGCCACCAGAACACATGCTGAATGCCGGGTTTGTCCTGCGTGGCGAAGGGCCATTCATCTTTCGCGGGCGCATGGAGCTTCGGCTGGGAGTTCCGTGCTTGCGCGTGACGGGCGTGCGACCTGTGCCGCAAGCCGGGGAAGAGAGCCTCAGTTGCGCGGAGGATCGCACTTGAACCAGCGGTTCAAGTCGTCGGCGGACGGTGTTCCGAGCGGATCGGGCGTGCCGCGGAATTCGGGAAAGAGCTGCACGCGCTCGCCGCGCCAAGTGGGCGGAACCCAGACTTGCCCGCAGCTTGCACAGCGCGCTTCGCCGTGCCCGAACAGGCGCATGGTTGCGGCGTCGTAGCCGCGCTGGCAGTGACAGGTCTTCGTGCTCAAGGGAGTGCTCTGGATGGACTTTCTTTGTGGATTCCAACCATTGCACTGCGGGCCAGCGTGCTTCGGTGGTCTGAGTATACAACCCCGCACTGAATCTGCAAAAACCTTTACGAGTTTCTGCTGGGTTTGAGACAAGAGACTGTCAATGCGTGGGTTGCGCCGCCTGCCGTGAACTCGGCACGGCTGCCGCACGGCCCCGCGCGAAATCGACGCGGCCGAGAAGCACGAGCCCCGCGACGAAGAGAAGCCCGCAGTACAGCATGCTCTCACGCAACGGCAGCACGACGCGGAGGGCTGCGAAGAGGACCAGCCCGAAAAGAGCGGCACCCTTCCCGGCGAAGCCCCAGAGGCCGAACCACGTGGCCGTTCGATCGGGTGGTGCAAAGGCCGCAATGACGGCACGCCCGGACGCCTGCGTGGCGCCCATGCCGAGGCCAGCCAAAGCTGCGCCGCAAAGGAAACTGGCACGCTCGCTCGAGGCTGTGCAGCAGACAACGGCGATGACCCAGATGATCAGACTCAACGCGAGTGCACGCAGAAGTCCGATCCGGTCCTGGAGTTGACCGAAGCCATAGGCGCCGATCGCGGCGGCCACTTGCAGCACGATGAACAGTCCGGCGAGTTCAGAAGAGTCGAGCTGTACGGACTCCTGCGCGTAGACGGCAGCCATGGTGATGATCACGCTCACGCCGGCCTGGAAGAAGAGCAACGCCAGCAGGAAGCGGCCGGTATCCACGTGTTGAGCGCGGTGCTTGCGGAGCCAATCGCCGAGAGTCAGCGCGGTGACATGTGCGCGTGGTGGCTCGCGCAGGAATACGAGGGCGGGCAGCGCCGCAACGCAGAAGAAGAGCGCAGTCAGGCGCAGCGCGGATGGCATGTCGCCGGAGGAAGCGAAGGGGCCCACCGTGAGCAGAGCGAGCAGTCCCCCGGCGTAGCCGATGGACCAACCGAGCCCCGACATGCGCCCGAACTCGGCCGGTGTGGCGATGGAAGGCAGGAAAGCGCTGATGGCGTTTTCACTGAGGAGGAAGGCACTCAGAGCCACGATGAAGAGCAACGACACGGGCACGAGGGTCTCGGCGCTGCTCAGCAGCAACGTCGCTCCGCAACACACGGCCACCGTCAAAGTGAGAAACGCGCGTCGCCATCCCCGCGCATCGGCCATGGCTCCGAGAGGCGTCGCGAGCAGTGCCGCAAGGAGTGTTCCCGCGGCGTTCACCAGTGCCCAGGTTGTGTCCGGAGAAAAGGTGGCGTCGGCATGACGCGGCGCGACGTGCTGGGTGAACCACGGCCCGAAGTGGACTGTGACCACAATGGTGGTGAATGACGAATTGGCGAAATCGAAGGCACACCAGCTGGCGCGCCTCCACCCGTTCATGAAAGCCCGCCGCGCATGCGCGTACCGAGCCAGAAGAGGATGAAGCCTCCCAGCCCGAAGCTGATGAACATGCCCTCACTCACAGTCATCCAGAATCCGCCAAGGGCTGCCCAACCGGTCACGAGAAGTCCGGCGATCTGTAGGAACTTTCCGGCTGTCCGCATGGCGGAGATTATCAACCGGCGAGGCTGGGAGGGCGGAACTGGATCCGCGTCAATCGGGCGTAGACGCCGTCTTGCGCGATCAGTTCGGAATGCCGCCCGGACTCGATGACGGAGCCGTGGTGCAGCACAAGTGCCCGGTCGCAGCTTTCGACGGTGCTCAGGCGATGGGCAATCACGATGGCCGTGCGACCGGCGAGTACGCGGCGGAGCGCGAGCACGAGGCGTGCCTCTGTTTCCGTGTCGATGCTGGCGGTGGCTTCATCCAGAATCACGATGCGCGGGTCCTGAACCAAGGTGCGTGCGAAGGCGATGAGTTGGCGTTCGCCTTGCGACAGCCCCTCACCTCGCTCCATGATGCGCCCATCAAGGCCGCCGATCCGCCGCGCGAGCTCACCTGCCTGGGCGGCCTGGAGTGCCTCATGCAGAGCCGCGTCAGGAACGGATTCGCGGCCGAGCAACAGGTTCTCGCGGAGGGTTCCCGCGAAGAGCACAACGTCCTGCAGGACCACTCCAATGTGTCGACGGAGCCATGGCGTGGAGAGGCTGGTGAGGTCACGCCCGTCGATGAACACGCGACCGGTCGCAGGGTCGTAGAGACGACAGAGCAGGGCCATCACCGTCGACTTGCCTGCGCCGGTCGAACCGACGAGTGCCACACGTTCTCCTGCCCGCACCTCGAAACTGAGCCCCTTCAGGACCGGTGAGCGCCCGTAGCTGAAATGAACGTCTTCGAAGCGGAGCTCTCCTTGCGGGACCGGCGGATCCTCTCGGACCTGGCTGTCGTCGATGCGCGAGACTTCGTCGAGGAGCTTGAAGACGCGATCACCGGCGGCGACGGCGGCTTGCAGGATGTTCACGCGATCGGCGAGTTGCCGCAGCGGCTCCACGAACATGGCCAGATAGAACCAGAAACTGACCAGAGTACCGACGGCGAGTGCACCCTCCTCGATGCGCATCGCGCCGACGTAGAGCATCAGCACCGTGCCGACAGCCGGGAGGAATTCAGTGCCGGGGAAGAACCATGAGAAATTCCTGACCGTGGCGAGATGAGCATCGCGCAGCCGATCATTTCTGGCTGTATGTGCATCCAGAACCCATGCTTCGGCGCCGAGAGCGCGGATGGTGGCGAGCCCTGCAATGGCCTCAGAGGTGTGTCCATTGGCATCCGCACTGCATTCCCGGACGGCGCGGAAGTAGCCACGGCCGCG
The DNA here is from genome assembly GCA_005790545.1 of Planctomycetia bacterium. Classification (GTDB taxonomy): domain Bacteria; phylum Planctomycetota; genus SXUL01. The sequence continues at coordinate 129,676 of SXUL01000088.1, forward strand.
GCGTTGAAAGAACCAGGCCCAGAGCAGGATGAGGGGCATGACCGCGAGCGTGGCGAGGGCAAGCCGCCAGTCGAGCACGATGAGAACCACCGCAATGCCGAGGATGCGCAGCGCATCCGCGAGCATGACGTCGATGCCAGAGGTGAAGAACTCGTTGAGCGTGTCGATGTCTTGCGTGACACGCGTGACGAGCACGCCGCTCGCGTGGCGGTCGTGAAAGCGGAGATCCTGCCCGAGGAGATGCCGGAAGAGAGTCAGCCTGAGCGCATGCACCACGCGTTGGCCAGTGCGGTGCGTGAGACGTGTCTGGACGTAGCGCGCTGCGAACGTCGCCAGTCCGAGCCCGAGGAGCAGCAGCGTTGCTGTCAGGGTGTCCCAGCCGTTTCCAGCATGGGCGATCCACTGATCCACGCTGCGTCCGAGGACGAGCGGCATGGAGAGAGAGAGCCCCATCATCACGAGGAGCAGCAGCGTCGAGAGTGCGAAGGAGCGGGCCTCCGGGCGGGCGAAGGCCATGAGGCGCACGAGCAGTGCACGATCGAAGAGGCGGCCTGTGGCGGTGCTCGTCTTCACGAGAGTGCCTCCAGCGCCAGCGTGTCTTCCGACACCGTCCAGAGCCTCCTGTACGGGCCCTCCTTCTGGAGCAGATCTCCCGGTGCGCCGCTCTGGACAAGGCGGCCTGCCTCGAGCACCAGAATGAGATCGAAATGTTCGAGAGCGTGCAGGCGGTGCGTCGCCATGACGACGGTCTGGGGTTGGGTACGAGCCCGCAGCGAGGCGGAGATGCGCGCCTCCGTCTCGGCGTCAACCGCGGAAAGAGGATCGTCGAGAAGGAGCAGGGGCGCAGCGCGAAGCAACGCGCGCGCGAGGGCCACTCGCTGGCGCTGACCGCCGCTCAGGGTCACTCCGCGCTCGCCGACTTCCGTCTCGAGGCCTTCGGGCATGGCGGAGAGATCGGCCTGCAGAGCGGCGGCCTCAAGCGCGTGCTCAAGAGCCGGCCCGGACGTGGCGGCACCGAAGGTGATGTTCTCGCGAATACTCGCCGAAAAGAGGAATCCGTCTTGCAGCACCGTGGCGATACGGGCGCGCAGATGGTGGGGATGAACGTCGAGGACATCCACGCCATCGAGGAAGAGCGTTCCACGTGGCGGATCTTCGAGGCGCAGCAGCAGCCGGAAGAGCGAGGACTTCCCGCTGCCAAGGCGCCCGACGAGACCGGTGCGTGAGCCGGCGGGAAGCACGAAACTGACATCCCGCAGCACGGGCTCCAGCGCACCCGGAGGCGTCCATGTCAAATGCCTCGCCTCGATGCGAGGCGCGCCTTCGAGTGCGCGCTTCTGGCCCGCCGGTTCTTCAGGGAATGCGCGCAGGCCTTCCACCAGGTCGAGGCTTGCATCGGCGGACTGGAACAGACCCAAGGTCCAGCCGAGGGCAATCATTGGCCAGACGAGGAGATTGAGGTATCCGGCGAAGGCAGTGAATGCGCCGAGCGTTAGTTCACCCGAGGCGACAGCGCGTCCGCCCATGGCGAAGACGAGGAGCAGCGCTGCCCCTGCCATGGCTTCAATGCAACCGCTGAAGAGTGCCCGCTGGCGCACAAGGTCCAGTGCAACTGTTTTCAACTCCTCGGAGCGCGCCTGGAATCCGACAGCGCGCGCATCCTCGCGACCGAAGGTCTTGATGACGCGAATGCCGCTGAAGGTCTCCTGCGATTCCGCCGCGAGCCCGGCCAAGGCCTCTTGCTGGCGGAGCGAGAGCGTGTGAATGCGCTTGAGGATGGGGCGCAGGAGCAGGAACAGAGCGGCCATCGGGAGCACGGCCAGCAAGGTGAGATGGAGCGACGAGAGCGCCATCAATGTGAGTGCCGCCACACCCAGCATGCCCGTGCCGAGGGCGTGCATCAGCCCGGGGCCATAGCCCATGCGCACGGCTTCCGGTGCCGCTGTAAGCCGACTCAAGATCTCGCCGTTGCGGAGAGTGCGGACAAACGACAGGCGCGCCCGCAGCACATGTTCAAACAGGCCGCCGCGCATGGCGCGCTCCACATGGCGGCTGAATCCGATGATCAGCCAGCGCATCCACCATTGGCAGGTGGCGGTCACTGCGGCGAACGCGAGCACGAGCCAGAGCGCGAGGTGCAGCGTTTCACTGCCGCGCCGCTCCACCACGGCATCGACCGCGGCGCCGCTGAAGTGGGGTGCCGCGACGGCGAGCACATTCCGAAGCACGAGCATCAGCCCGCCCGCGAGGAGTGCCCGGCGCCGGGCTTTCGCCGTGCATCGGAGCACTGGGTCGTGGAGGAATCTCAGCACGTCGCCGGCATCTTGAGGAGTGCGGCGCGCATGTTCAAGCGTGGTAGGTTGCGGCTGTGAAGCTGCGGTCGGGGATATGGCGCTGGTTGCGTGGCGTGGACGTGGGCGCTCCGGGAACGCTCATGCGGGCGTTCTTGGTGCCGGGCGCCGTGCTCTACGGCATGGCCATGCTGTTGCGGCGCCGCATCCGCAAACCAGTGCGAGCGGCCGTGCCTGTCGTGAGTGTCGGCAACCTCGAACTGGGCGGTACCGGAAAGTCGCCTTGTGTGCGTTGGCTCGCGTTGCGACTTATGGAGCGGGGAGTCAGAGTGCTGGTTGTCTCTCGCGGCTACGGAGCCCGCGTCCAAAGCGGGCTCGACGAAGAAGGTGCTGAACTCGCGGCCCACGGTGTGCGCGTGGCTCAGGGGCGCGCGCGCGCGGCGCTCATCGCGTCTGCGTTGCAGACAGCGCAGGCTGATCTCGTGTTGCTGGATGACGGATTCCAGCAATTGGATGTGGCTGTGGATTGTCACATCCTGCTTCTTGATGCTCAGCGTCCATTCGGGGCCGGTTGGACATTGCCTGCGGGCAGTCTGCGGGAATGTCCCATGCTGGTTCCGTCGCCTCATTTCATCGTTCTCACGCGCACGGATGCTGTGGATGCCTCGACGTTGCAGGCCTCGCGGCGCTGCGTGGAACGGAGGTTCCCGGATGTGCCGATCCTGCATGGCCGGCAGGTTGTGATGTCGGAGGGGGGGAGCGCGGGCGCAGGGCTTGCCGGGCGGCGCGTGCATCTTCTTGCGGGCATCGCTCGCCCTGAGGAGTTCCAGCGCCTCTCGACGGCAGAGGGCGCCGAGGTCACTGGAACGACCTTCATGCCAGACCATCACGCGTGGAGCGCGGGAGAGGTGCGTGCAGCCGCAGAGCAGGGACGCGCCGAGGGCGCGGAGGTGCTCCTCACCACGGGCAAGGACCTGCCGAAGGTCGCCGGATGCGCGACAGCCATTCCGCTCCATGTCCTGCGGGTGGGATTTGAACTCGAGGACGGTGACGTGGCCGCGCTCGATGCGGCGCTGGCTGCGCGCATCCAGGGGAAGGGCCCGCCGGACTGAGGATTGCGGGTCCCCGATTCAGCACTCTTCCCCGGCGCCCGTACTTAGAATGCCATCCATGTCCGAGGCCTCCGATTCCATCCTCTCGCCGCGCGCCCACCTTTGCATTCGCGGGCCCGGAGGAGTGCGCCGTCTGCCGCTCGATGGGCGCCGGGTGAGCGTGGGGCGTGGCAGCGAGAACACCGTCACGCTGCCCGATCCGCGCGTGAGCCGCGAACATCTCGTCTTCGAAATCGAGGAACAGGGCGCACGCTTCCAGGACCTCGGCAGTCAGAACGGGACCTTCCGGGGCGGAGCGCGGGTAGAGGCAGGATTCCTGCGGAGCGGTGAGAGTCTTTCCGTCGGCAACACGACCCTGGAACTCCACCTGGAAGCGCCCACCAGCCAGATGCTGGCAGCACTCCTCGCCATCGAGGAAGAGGCGGCTCTCGATCCGGAAGCCAAAGACCTGCTGGAGAGCGTGCTCGAGGCGGCGATCGCCTGCACCGGAGCGGAGCGAGGCTTCATCCTCTCCGTGCACCCGTCCGGAATGCGCATGGCGGCAGCGCGCGGTCTCGACAGGGATGAAGTTCCGCTCGCAGAACGGGAGCTCTCCTGGTCACTCGCCATTCGTGTCGCGACGGGCGGAGAAGATCTTCTGACCGAGGACGCCATCAGCGATGCGCGTCTCGACGCGATGGCTTCTGTGGAGACGCTCGGCCTCCGCTCGGTTCTGTGCGTGCCGGTGCGCACGCGCTCCGGCATCGTGGCCGTGATCTACGTCGAGCACCGTGGACGGCGTGGTGTCTTCGGCGAGGAGCAGCGCCTGTTGCTCAGATTGTTCGCCAACCGTGCGGCCATGGCCTTGGCCGCGCAAGAGGCACTGGCCGCGTCCGAGGAACGACGTCAGGTTGCGGAGGCACGCACCGCACGTCAGGCTCTGGACCTCGCACAGCGCCGTCAAGAACTCGAGTCACTCCGCGGTCCGGATGCTGCGTCCATGCTGCTCGCAGGTTCGGGTTCGCGCATGCAGGAGATCCGCACGCAGCTCACGCGTTTTGCGGCGACGGATCTGGCAGTGCTCATCTGGGGTCCAAGCGGTACAGGCAAGGAGCTCGCGGCGCGCATGGTGCATGACGGCTCCGCGCGGAAGAATGGCCCGTTCACAGTCATCGCCTGCGCAGCCGTGCCCGAGTCGTTGCTCGAAAACGAACTCTTCGGCCACGAGCGCGGGGCGTTCTCTGGTGCCGAGGAAGCGGCGCCGGGGCTCTTCGAGTCCGCGCATGGCGGCACGCTGGTTCTGGACGGCATCGAGAGCATGTCCACCGAGATGCAGTCGCGCCTGCTGCGCATCATCGAGGCCGCGGAGGTGCGGCGTCTCGGTGGCCGTGAAGCGCGGCAGGTGGATGTGCGCATCGTCTCGATCCTGCGCGAGGATCCGCTGGAACTCGTGCGTGCGGGTCGTCTGCGGCAGGACCTCTATTACCGTTTGCGGGTTCTCGAACTGTGCATGCCGGGGCTGGCGGAACACCGCGAGGACATCCCCGAGATTGCGCTGGCATTGTTGCGGAAGCATGGCGGCGAGGCCACGCCCGAGCTCTCGCCCTGTGCGCTCGCGGCTCTTGCTGCCGCACCCTGGCCGGGGCATGTCCGCGAACTTGAGAACACGCTGCGTCGCGCGAGTCTCGGGCTTCCCGCACTCATCAGCGCGGCCGATCTCGATCTCCCGCGCGCAGACACTCCGCGCATCCTGGAGGTGGAGGGCAGAACCTGGGCCACCCTCACCGAGCTTGTCGATGCAGTCGAGCGGCGTCAAATCATGGAAGCGTTACGGTTCCATGAGGGCAACAAGACGGCTGCTGCACGTGCTCTCGGAACCACCCGCTTCACCTTGCAACGCCGCCTTGAACGGCTCGGGATCATCACATGAACTGTGCGCAATGGTCTTCTGTCATGCTGCTCGCTCTCGTTTCCGCTCAGGCGCAAGCGCAGGATGCGAGCGCAGAAGTGGAGAGCATCGGCACCGGCATGGGCACGAAGCTCGAGGCTCTTGAGTCTGACCATTTTCTGTTTGTCCTCGGAGTCCCCCGCACGCAGGCCCAGCCTTCGGTGCAGGCCGCGGAGGGAGCGTGGAAGGAGTTCTCAGCCTTCTCCGGGGTGACGGATTCTGGCGAACTGTTCGGTTCGAAGAAGCCGTTGGTCGGGCTCTTCGCGGCAAAGGCAGGCTACGACAAGTTCGCCGAGTGGTATGGCGCGACCTACAAGCCCTGGCCTGGTTTCGTGGACAATGTGAAGCGAGCTGTCTTCTGGCCGCAGCCACACCCGCGCATTGCAACCTTTACACACTTGAGGCCCAACACGCCGGAATCCGTGCGCAACGTCATTGCGCACGAGGTGGGGCATCTCCTCATCATGCGCTGGAAGTACCACAACAACTTCCTGCCACCGTGGCTCGAAGAAGGGTTTGCATGCTGGATCGAGGCGAAGACCCTCGGGCGCAGCAACTGTTACTGCTTCGCCGGTGGCTACGGTGATCGCGCCACGCGCCTCGACAAGATCAATGACATCGAATGGCCCCGCTGGAAGGCTGCCGTGGCTCTGCAGGTGAAGGGCAACCACGACAAGGCTCTGAAGAGCATCATCCCCATGACGCTTTCTGATCTCAGTGCCGCAGAAATGGGCAAGGCTTGGAGCATGGTCGACTGGATGATCGCCCAAGGCGAGGGCAAGTTCCTGAAGTTCGTCGAGCGCATGAAAGCTCTGTGGCCGAAGGACATCGTCTTCGAGCACTCCGAGGCGAAGGGCACGGCGCAGGAGAAGGCCCTTCAGGAAGTGTTCGGCCTGGACCCGGAGGGGATCGACAAGGCCTGGCGCGCCTGGGTGGGCGCGAACTACAAGCTCCTGAAGGAGCCCGCGCGCAAGTGAACCAAGCTGCCTGGCCCCGGATCACCGGCTTCCGTGTGCTCAAGGCCTTGGGCAGGGGGGCCGCCAGTCGCGTCTTTCTTGCAGAGCAGGAAGGCACGGAGCGCTGTGTGGCTCTGAAGGTGGTCACCTGCGCAGAGGGTGTTGCCGCCGAGAGACTCGCGCGCGAAGCGCGCATCCTTGCGAGCCTCGATCATCCCGGACTTGTGCGTGTCTATGCGGCCGGCAGCGACGGCCCGTTGTGCTGGATCGCACTCGAGCATGTGCGAGGAGGATCGCTCGAGGATCTTCTTGCGGATGGGCCATTGCCCTGGAGTCGCGCCCGTGAGATCTGGGTCGGAGTGTTGGAAGCTCTCGCTGAGATGCACAGGCGCGGCATGGTGCACCGCGATGTGAAGCCGGCGAACATCCTCATGGACGAATCTGGACGACCACGACTGGCCGACTTCGGTCTCGCGCGCGCTGCCTCCGATCCGGGGCTGACTTCCCACGGCGGGACACTCGGCACGCCGCTCTTCATGGCTCCGGAGCAGATTCACGCGCCCTCGCTGGCAGGCCCGCGGGCGGATGTGTTCAGTGCTGCGCTGGTGCTCTTCGCAATGCTCCATGGCAAGAGCCCGTTCGCGGCGGAAACCGTGCCGGAAGTCTTGCAGAGGGTGTTGAACCAGCCTCTTCCGGAGCTGCCTCGGGATGCGGCGCGCCCGCACGCGCTTGACGACTTGCTCGCGGAAGCCACCGCCAAGGACCCCGCGCGACGACCGGCCGATGCAGGCGTGTTGCTCAAGCGTCTCGGAGATCTCGAATCCGGTCGGCGTGCGCGCTGGATGATCCTCCGGCGCGCCACTCTGGCTGCAGCAGTGCTCCTGCTCGTCAGCGGCGTTGCGCTGCTCTGGCCGCGCGCATCCGTTGTTGAACCGGTGCCGTCGCCGGTTGCGGCGCCGCCCGCGCCTGTGAGCACCGCACAGGTCGTTGCCGAGGTGTGGCCGGGGAAGGACGCCACGCTGGCCGACTGGTTGGCTGCCGAGCGCAGGCAACAGACAGATGGAGCACCTGGACCGGTGGTGCATCCGGGACGTGCAGCCATGATCGAGCTCGCTGTCAGGGAGCTCGAGTTGCTGCAGCGCGCGGAGTTTTCCCCCGGATCTTTCGAACAACTGTCGGCTGCATGGCCGGAGTGGCTGAGCACCAACGAGTCGGTGCGTCCGCGCCTGTCCGAGGCGCGTGCACGCGTGGCGGCGGAGGCACTGTTGCGGCGCGCCGAGGCAGCGGCACGAAGAACACAGATTCTCGGGGCGGTGGAGGCGGCAGGTGCAGGTCGTTTCTGGTCGCGCGTCGCGGCAGATCAGCATCTGAAAGCGGAGTTCTCGAAGGCCGGGATTGCAGCGGTGCCAGATGTGGAGCGTGAAGCCTGGGCGGCAGCTTGTGACGCAACCGTGAGCGCGCTGGTGCAGGCTGGTGAGCGGCGCCTTGCAGACACGTTGGACAAAGTCCGGAGCTTCAGTTCCGGGGGCAAGTTCGTTCAGGCCATGCAGATGCTGGAGGGGTTGCGCGAGGCCGCGCATCTGCCGGGAGCGTCGGAGACCATCGAACGACAACGCGAGGCCGTCCGCAGCGAAGACCAGCGACGCTTCGACCTCATGGAGAGTACGCGGGCCGGGGTGGTGCATGCTCTTGCGCTGCGGCGCCGTGGCGACGCCTTCAACGCGGTCCGCGGGGCATTGGAATGCGCTTTGAGTTCCGCAGCGACCGAGCCTTTGGATGCAGCACGCGCGGAACTTGCATTGGAGCGCGGAAGTCTGCTGCTGGCCGGCGTGAATCTTGAAACCACGCTCTATCGCGATGCCATGCTGTCCGCTCCGGGCGCCATCGGGCGCGCGTTGCCGCTGCGTCTGCATGGCGAAGCAGCGCGCGGTCAGCGGAGGCTGGTGGGCGTTTCCGAGGACAGCCTGGAGTGGGAGCGTGAAGCAGACGGGTTCCGTTCACGCGTGAAACTGAATGCGATGGATGCCACGACACTGCTCGCCATTGCGGGGAAGCAGACCGAGAAGCACGCGGCTCTCGCCGTTGTGATTGCGCGACTCAATTGCGGAGATGCGGTGGGACTCGCGGACTGCACTCTCCTGAAGCTGCGCGAGACGGAGGAGTTGCTCGCAGCCATCGAAGGGGTGCGCCGGGCCAACGCATCATCAGCTCTGGAAAGGGACGCCTGGGATGTGCTGGCGCGCGTTCGCAGTGCCGTTGCGCTGGGAGACATGGTGGGCGCGGATTCCGCATTGGCTCGTGTGGCGGCGCTCCGTGAACGCGCGGCGAGGCCGGTGCCACCGGGTTGGCGGGAGATTCATGCTGAGGAATCGGGCTGGGAGAGATTCCTCGTCGTGGCCGGGCGGCAGCAGAAGTTCGCGGTGCGAGAGGGATGGTTGCTCCAGCGCGACATGGACGCAGCGGCGTGGGTGGCCACGCCGGGTCCGGATCTGCGTTGCGGCAAGGCCCGCATGAATGAAGGCGGCATCCTCGTGCCAGCCGGTATGCAGGAGGGTGAAGCACTGGCTCTGCAACTTCCAGAGGGAGCCTTCAAACTCTCGTGGAGCCTGGAATGCGAACCGGCCATGTTGGTCGGGAGTGCGGGGGAGCGCTCCTTCGTGGTGGTCTTGCGCGAGAGCGTCGAGGCTGCGCGTGCAGAGCCACTGCACGGGCTGGAACGAGGTCTTCTTGGGTGGCGGCGTGTGGATCGCGCTCTTGCCTTTGATGGCCCACTGAGCGAGTGGCACGCGCGCTGGAATTCATCCCGTTCGTTTCCGCGTGAGGCCTCCACGCGCTGGTTGCTGAGTCGCGATGCCAAGGGGCAGCTCACTCTTGAGCGGGGAGCAGCGCGTCTGGATTTTGGCTTGCAGGCAGCAGCGTCACGCTTCGGCCTGCAAGCGCCCGAGCCGCTGCAACTGGGTGCCTTGCAACTGGAACTGCGAGACCGTCAGGAGTGATCTGGATCAGGGGCTGCATCAGCCTGAGGAGCCGCCTCGGGTGATGACGTCTCTCCGCGTGCGGCCTCCCGCTGATCATCCTCTGCGCGCGCATCGCGGATGAGTCGCGTCATGCGGTCGATGCCCTCGATGGCCTCATCGAACTCGAGAAAGAGTATCGGGACTTTGCGCAGGCGCAGTGCGCCTGCCACCTCGCGCTGGATGAAAGGGCGAGCTGCGTCCAGCGCTGCGGCCGTGGCGGTGCGCGCGCCACCTTCTTCGAGGCAGGACCACCACACGCGGCAGGATTCGAAATCGCGCGCGAGCTTCACGTGTGTGATGGTGACGAATCCGAGACGTGGATCGGCGAGATCCCGCTGCACGACGGTGGCGACTTTCCTGAAGATGATCTCTTCGAGGCGCTTGAGACTGCGTGAAGCCATCAGAGGAACTCCGTTTGCAGATCGGTCACTTCGGCCTCGCGCAAGTTCTCGAGGAAGTTGCGCACCCGTGCGGCGAGGCTCCGGATGAGTTTTGCATCGCCGCTCACGAGGGCGATGCCGATGCTGGCTGTGTGCCAGTCATCCGCAATGCCCGTTTCCGCCGCTGCAGCACCGAAGCGCTGACGCAGGCGGTCCACCGTACTCTTCACCACGCGGCGCCGGTCCTTGAGGGATTCGGCTCCGGGGATTCCGAGTTCCACTTGGAGGATCGCCACAAACAAGCGGCAGCACCCCGTTCAGCGCAGCCTCACTCCAGCGTGCGCTTGATCTTCTCCACCTCGAAGGCGGTGATGACGTCCTCTTCAGCGATTTGCGGGAAGTTGGCGAGCACGATGCCGCACTCGAGGCCTTCCTTCACCTCGCGCACGTCATCCTTGACGCGCTTGAGGGATTCGATGCTGCCTGTCTCCAAGACTACGATGCCGGCCCGCGAGACGCGCACCTTGGATGTGCGTTTGATGGTGCCGTTGGTGACCATGCAACCCGCAATGGTGCCGATGCGTGACACGGTCCACGTGCGCCGCACCACCGCCTCGCCTGTGATGACTTCCTTCAGCTCCGGAGCGAGCTTGCCGGCGAGGGCATCCTTCAGCTCTTCGATGAGCTTGTAGATGACCTGATAGATGCGGATTTCGACGCTCTCGCGGTCGGCCAATTGGCGGGCAGCCATGTCCGCGGAGACGTGGAAGCCGAGGATGACCGCATCCGAGGCATCGGCGAGGGTCACGTCGGTTTCGGTGATGCCGCCAACCGCGGCGTGGATGATCTCCGGAACGATCTCCGGGTGCTTGATGTCACCAATCTCCTTCTTGAGCACTTCGAGGGAGCCGGTGACGTCGGTCTTGAGGATGAGCTTGAGGCTGGCGACGCCCTTCTTCTGGAAGAGGCTCTCGAGGGAGACGTGCGAAGCCTTCGCGATCTCCTTCTCACGCACGAGCATCGAGCGCTTGGTGGCAATCTCTTTCGCCTTCTCGAGATCGTCCACCACGTGGAACTTGTCGCCGGCCTTGGGCAGCTCGTTGAGGCCGGTGATTTCGACGGGCATGGAAGGTCCGGCGGACTGAATGAGCTTGCCCTTCGGACCCTTGATGGCGCGGATGCGACCGTGAGCCGTTCCGCAGATGAAGATGTCACCGCGATTCAGCGTTCCATCGGTCACGAGGAGGCGTGCGATGTTGCCTTCGCCCTTCGACTGCTCAGCTTCGAGCACTGTGCCGACCGCCGAGCGCTCCGGGTTCGCCTTCAGTTCGAGCACGTCGGCTTCGAGGGCCAGATACTCGAGGAGTTCCGCGACACCCTTCTTGGTGGTGGCGCTCGTCTCGACGATGACGGTCTTGCCACCCCACTTTTCGTCTTGGAGGCCTTCGTTGGCCAGTTCCTGGCGCACGCGGAGGGGATTGGCCTCAGGCTTGTCGATCTTGTTCATCGCCACCACGATGGGCACGTTCGCGGCACGAGCGTGGGCGATGGCTTCCTTCGTCTGCGGCATGACGCCGTCGTCTGCTGCGACGACCAGCACCACGACGTCGGTGACCTGTGCGCCACGGGCGCGCATCTGGGTGAAGGCCCGGTGACCGGGCGTGTCGAGGAAAACCACCGCGCGGCCGTCAGCCAGTTCGACACGCGTGGCACCGATGTGCTGCGTGATGCCGCCATGTTCGCGTGCAGCGACGTTGCTCTGGCGGATGGCATCGAGAAGCGATGTCTTGCCGTGGTCGACGTGACCAAGGAAGGTGATGATCGGGCTGCGTGTGACGGAGGCGGCGTCAGTGCCCATGGTGGCGCTGGCGATGAATTCCGTCTCGACGTCCTGCTTCTCCGTGCAGGTGATTTCGCAGTTGAACTCAAGCCCCAGGAGCTCGATGGTGTCCTTGTCGAGAGGATCGTTGATCTTCACCATGCGCTTGTGGTTGACGAACAAGCGTTGAATGATGACGTTGGCCTTCACGCCCATCTGTTCACTGAGGCCCTTGACCGTCAGCGGCAATTGGACCGTGAGTTTTTCTGGCACGGTGACTGAGGCGGCCTGACTACCGCGCTGTCCCGGTCCCATGCGTTCGCCAGGACCGCGGTCGCGGCCAATGGGACCGCGCGGTCCGGGGCCCGGACCACCCTTGCGTCCAGCGACCACAAATGTCCGTGAGCCATCGCCGGTGCGGGTGGCAATCAGTCCACCCTGGCCAGGCCGAGCCTGCGTCGGGCGGGGAGGCTGGGTGGGAAGTGACTTGCGACCGAGAATTTCTGCCGTGCGACGGGGAGGCAATTCCCTGAGTGGCTTGGCCGGATCGGAGGTCCGGATCGGAGGTGTTGTGCCGGGAGCGACGCGCACGATGCGCGTGGGTGGCGCAGAGAGCCTGTGCGGCTCCTGGCGCTGAGGCTCGGGCGGCCGCTCCGCAGGCGGCGGTGGAGTGCCCGCTCTGCGCACGGCAACCAGACGTGCTGGCGGTGCCTGACGCTCCGGCTCTGGGGGCGTCGGAGGCGCAGGGGGAGGTTCGATGGCTTCCGGTTGACGAGGTGCCTCGACCACAGACCGGCGCACCACGATGGTGGGGGCCGGGGTCGTGGGACGCACTTCTTCAACCACAGGTACCGCGTCAACAACCTCGACAGCCGCGCGGATTTCCGGCGCGGGCGCAGGTCCCGCAACGGTTTCAGAGACGAGCTCAGGAGGAGCACTCTCGACCACCGCGGGTGGCTTCAGGTCCTGGAGGAACGCACGGAGCATGTACTCCTCGTGCATCTCCAGCGCAGCCATGTGATTCTTGAGGCTGATGCCGTGACGCGCCGCCTCCTCAAGGATCAACTTGGAGTCGATCCCGAGTTCCTTGGCGAGTTGGTGGACGCGCGTCTTCTTGTTCGTGGCCATGCGGTCGTGGGTTCACTGCTCCGGTGGTGCTTCCTCGGGTGTCGCGTCCGCCGGAGAGAGCGACGTGATGCTCGGCCGATCCTGTGGAGGACCGGCAGTGTAGATCTCGTTGTCCGTGGTGGCAGCTGCCTGCACGGTGTCATCCTTCGCACTGATGATCTGGATGTTCCAGTCGCTGAGCTTGGTGGCAAGGCGGACGTTCTGTCCCTTCTTGCCGATGGCCAGCGAGAGAAAATCCTCGGGGACGATGACTTCGGCTTGCCTCAGCTCGTCGTGCAGCGTGATGCTGTCGATTTCCGCAGGCTTGAGCGCGTTCATGATGAGCACTTCGGGCTCGTCGCTCCAGCGGATGACATCGATCTTCTCGCCACCGAGTTCATCGGTGACGTTGCGGATACGGCTGCCACGCACGCCCACGCAGGCGCCGACGCAGTCGACGCGCTGGTCATGGGAATACACAGCCATCTTGGTGCGATAGCCGGGCTCGCGGACGAGGCGCTTGATCTCGAGCGTGCCTTCGGCGATTTCGGGCACTTCGAGCTCGAACAGGCGGCGGATGAAATCCTCGCTTGTACGCGAGAGTTCCACCTGGACCCGCGGGCCCGTCAAGCGCACATCCTTGATGATGGCGCGGATGCGGTCTCCGACGCGGGGGAGTTCCCCGCGGATGCGATCCGTGCGCCGCAGCACGCCTTCGGAGCGGCCGAGCGTCACCACGATGTCATCGCGATCGAAGCGCGAAACAGTCCCTGTGACGAGCTCGCCTCTGCGGGCCGCGTATTCGTTCATGACCGCGGCGTGCTCGGCCTCGCGGTTGCTCTGGATCATCACCTGCTTGGCGGACTGTGCGGCAATGCGTCCCAAGGTGCTCACGTCGATGGGGACGCCATTGACGGAGGCGAAGATGTTTCCGGACTTGCGGTCCAGACGCACCACGACCTGGACGGCCTCTTCATGCCGCTTGAGGATCGCAGCCTCGATGGCAGATTCGAGGCCCTGATAGGTGATCTCCGGGTCGATGTCGCGGTCGCGGCTGATGGCTTCCACCAACCGGATCAGTTCGGCACCGTTGATCGCACTCATGTACCACCTCCGCTCAGGCTCGGTCTTGCGGGGCAAAACGCGATCCCGCCGCAGCAGTTGCTGCGGTAAAAAAACGAAGCCCGGACTTGCGCTTCGCCCGCCGGCCGCACGGCCCACGCCGTGTCTTCAACCGACGTGGTCAGGGTAGCGAAGTGGCGAGCAAGCGTCAAGGAACGGAACCCTTCCCGTGCATTGGACTTCCGCCCGCCCCTATGATCCGGAGCCATGGATTCCGCAAGGCAACAACTGTTGCGCACCGTTCTGGCTGCCGCCATCGGCATCGTGCTTGTTGTCGCGAGCACCGTCTTTGCACGCCTGCGTGTCACCGAGTTCATGGACCGCGCTCTGGAACGCGAGGCGGAGGATGCGAGTGGCTACCTCGGTGTCCGCGTCGAGGATGTCCTGGCGGTGGAGGCGGAGGCGCTCAGCGGACGTGGCGCACGGCCGGAACTGGCGAATCCGCGCACGTGGGAGCGCTCGTTCGATTCCGTCGTGCGCGAGGTGGGGAAGTTCCCGGGTTTCATCGGACTCGGGGTGCGTACGGGAGGCAGATCTTTCGCGAGCGCAGGATTCGCTCCGTACGGTGATGTGCTTGCGCAAGGCGAGCGGGTGCGCCTCGACTCCGCGGGCACCGTCCTCAGTCGCGTACGCCTTCCAGGCGCGACCCATGTCGAGGTGGTGCTCGCGCGCACCAGCCAACAGCACCTCGAAGAGCGGCGCAGGTTGCTGGATTTCGTCGCCTTTGTTCCTGTCGCGGTGGCCGTGGCTGCGTGGGTCGTCGTGCTCTCCTTCTGGTATTTCGGACGTGGCGTGCGCAGGGTCATCGAGACACAACGGCGTTCTGCAGCGCGGCTCGCCGTGATGTCCGAAGCAGCGCGCGGCATCGCCCACGAAGTTCGCAATCCGATGAACGCTGTCTCGCTCACACTGCAATTCGTGGAGCGCTACAGCGCCCGCAACGGCCGGATGCCCGAGGGCGGCGAGTTCCGCCGTGTGCACCAGGAATTGGATCAGGTGAATCAGGTGGTGGACGGGTTTGTCCGTTTGGCGCGCGCGGAGGAGATGGAACTCGCGGAGGTCAGACTGGAGGAGATTCTCTTCGCTGCGGGTGCCTGCTTTGACGCGTCATCCGCACAACCGCTCCTCATGGCGCCTGTGCCGCAAATCACCGTGCGTGCGGACAAGGCGCGGCTCGTGGAGGTGCTCAGAGTTCTCTGGGGGCCGCTGCATCCCGCGGGTACGTGCGAAGCGAGGCCTGAAATCCGTGTGGACCTCTCCCGGAACGACGTCGCGATCGAACTCAGCCGGAAGCGTTCGCTGGCCGCGGATGAGCAGCGCCGCTCGTCGCCGCTCCTGGCTCAAACGTTGGTGCGCCTTGTGCTTGAAGTGCATGGCGGATCGTTCACGCATTCGACGGACGATGCGGGATACGAACGATCGCGGATCACGCTGCCGCTGTCCCGCTGATGGACCGCGATTTGGCTGCTTGGTAGCTTCGTCACCATGGGGAACACCACTCCCGCGCGCATCCTGATTGTGGATGACGACGCCGCGCAGCTGCGCGCGCTCGCGGACCTCCTGCCACTTGATGGATTCGAGATCCTGACCGCAGGTTCTTCTGCGGAGGCGCTCGACCGCCTGCAACGCCAGCCGGTGGATCTCGTGCTCACGGACTTTTTCATGCCGGGCACGGACGGACTCGCCTTTCTTGGCAAAGCGCGTCAGCAGGGTGTGCGTGTCCCCTTTGTTCTGATGACGGCTTTCGGCACGCTCGACGTCGCTGTCTCCGCGTTGCGCGCCGGCATGGCGGATTTTGTCACCAAGCCCATCGACGCAAGTCTGCTCGTACACCGGCTGCGCGCGGCTCTTGAGCTGGAGAATCTGCGTTCGGAAGTGGCTGTGCTGAAAACCGCGTTGCCGGATGCCGAGGATCCGCTCGGGCTCATCGGACCCTCGAAACGCTTTCAGGAACTCCTCAGCACTGCGCGGCGCGTGGCCCAGAGCACCGCCACCGTGCTGCTGCTCGGTGAGAGCGGGACGGGCAAGGAACTGTTGGCGCGCACGCTGCATGTTCAGAGCGCACGACGCAGCGGACCCTTCGTGGCCGTGAATTGTGCGGCCATCCCCGAGAACCTCCTTGAAGCCGAGCTCTTCGGTTCCGTGAAGGGCGCCTACACGGGCGCGAACGCGGATCGGCAGGGCCGGTTCGAGGCCGCCGCATCAGGAACTCTGTTTCTCGATGAGATCGGGGAATTGCCGTTCGCGTTGCAGCCGAAGCTGCTGCGCGTCTTGCAGGACCATGTCATCGAGCCGGTGGGCGGGACGCCGCGTGCTGTGGACGTGCGCCTCGTCGCGGCGACGCACCGCGACTTGGCGGCCATGGTGAAGGATGGCCGCTTCAGAGAAGACCTCTTCTATCGCCTGAATGTCATTCCGTTGCGGGTGCCTGCGCTGCGTGAGCGCGCGGAGGACATCCTGCCGCTCGCGGAACATTTTCTCCGCAAGTTCTCACGGGAGAACAACCGTCACCTTGCCTTCAGCCGGGATGCGACGGAGCGGCTCATTGCAGCGCGTTGGCCTGGCAACGTGCGTGAACTCGAGAACGCAGTCGAGCGCGCCGTGGTGCTCGCCACGACGGACGTGATCGAGCCGGTGGATCTGTTCGGCGGAGGCTTGCCCGAAAACGCCGGACGGGTGCAGGGCCTCGCCGCCACGGTTCTGGATGCCGCCGTCGGCATGGATGATCTGGAGCGCGCGCTGCTCGAGGAGGCGCTGGAGCGCGCCTGTGGCAACGTGTCGCAAGCGGCCCGACTGCTCGGACTTTCGCGCCGCACCATGCAGTATCGCGCCGGGAAACTGGGGCTCTCCGGGGGCGACGAGCCATGATCACTCTGGAATTGACACTCAATGGCAGCCTGCGCAGCTTCGAAGGACCGCTCAGTGTGGCCGCGTTGATTGCCTGCCTTGGAGCCCCGCGGGACGCCGTGGCCGTGGAAGTGGACCGCAAGGTGATTCCGCGCACCGAGCACGCCGAGCACATGTTGTGCGGCGGCGAACGGGTCGAGATCGTGACTCTTGTGGGTGGAGGTTGAACGATGTCCGGCAGCGTCATGATGGTCGGAGGAAGGGCGTTTGCTTCGCGCTTGATTCTCGGCACGGGCAAGTACCCGACGCATGAACTCATGCGCGCCGCACACGAGGCCGCAGGGGTCGACATGGTCACAGTGGCTGTCCGCCGCGTGGACCTCAGCGGCAAGTCCGGCCCGAGCCTGCTCGATTTCATTGATCGTCAACGCATCAGCCTCCTGCCCAATACGGCGGGCTGCTACACGGTCGAAGACGCCTTGCGGGCCGCTCGTCTCGGCCGCGAGGCTCTGGCAACAGAGTTCGTGAAGCTTGAGGTGCTGGGAGACGAGAAGACCTTGCTCCCCGATGTGACAGGCACACTCGAAGCCACGCGCGAACTGGTGCGCGAAGGCTTCAAGGTCATGGTTTACACCAGCGATGATCCGCTCATCGCGCGCAAACTTGCGGATCTTGGCGCGGCCGCGGTCATGCCCGCGGGCTCACCCATCGGCTCCGGCCTCGGTGTCCTCAACCCCGTGAACCTCCGTCTCATCCTCGAAGAGGTGCAGGTGCCGGTCATTCTGGATGCGGGAGTGGGGACTGCATCCGACGTGACGCTCGCGATGGAGCTTGGTGTGGACGGCATTCTGCTCAACACGGGCGTTGCGCTCGCGAAGGACCCCGTGCTCATGGCAGACGCCATGGCGGCGGCCTGTCATGCAGGACGTGCCGCGTTTCTCGCGGGACGCATTCCAAGGAAGCTCCATGGTTCCGCCTCCTCGCCGCTCGAAGGTCATTTCGCTGAGCCGCCGCGGCGCGGCCGGACGTGAGTTCTTTTCCCGGCCTTGTATTGCTCGTGGCGCTGCCTCTCTCCCTGACGGCTGCGTGGTTGTTTCAGAAGTTGCACCGGCCGGAGGCGCAGCCCGTCGGACGAGCGAGCGGGGAAGCAGCATTGATGGCACTGCTCGTCTTTGCGGGAGTCCAACTCTTGCGCGCGGGAATCGCACCGTTCTTTCCGCGTGAGGAGGAATGGCTGCGACGCTTGCTGGACATGTCCGCGCTGCTGCTCGGCGCGGTACTCATGCTGCTCGTGATGGCCCGGGGTGCGGTTCTCGTTGCAGGAGGAGCCGCTCGTGCGCGTCAGGCCCTGCTGGGTATGTGCGCCTACGTGGCCGCCTTTCCGCTGGTGCTCGGCGTGCACTGGCTCACGTCCTTTCTCCCCGAGAGCGCAGGCACGCGGCAGGCGACGCTCGCGTTCCTCGCGGATGCGCCCGCCGCACGTGTAGCGCTCATGACCGTTCTCCTGATGACGGTGGTGCCGCTATTCGAGGAACTCGTGTTCAGGGGCTTTCTGCTCCGCGGACTCGAAGGCATGAGCGCGCAATTGATCACGAACCGGAGGCTCGGCCGGCAGCTTGCGGTGCTGGCAACGGCCCTTTGTTTTGCGGCGGTGCATGAGCGTGCCGCCATGCCGGCCATCTTCGTGATCGGCCTGTTGCTGGGCTGGATCGCGCTTGCGGGTGGAGGACTGTGGGCGGCCATCGCCTTTCACGCGCTGCACAATGGCGTGACCGTGGCCGTGCACCTTGCAGGAGTTGAATGATGGCCGGATCGACCTTGATGAAGCCTCTTGATCGCGGAGCCGTTGCGGATGGTGCCTTCGTTGCAGGCGAGGTGAGTCTCGGACGACTCTCGTCCATCTGGTGCGGATGTGTCGTGCGCGCCGACGTGGCCGCGATCCGCATCGGTGTGGCGACGAACATCCAGGATCTCACGGTCATTCATCCGCAGCACGACGAAGACGTGGAAATCGGCGACGAGGTGACCGTGGGCCACAAGGCCGTGATTCACTGCCGGCGCGTCGGAGCACTGAGCCTCATCGGCATCGGTGCGGTGCTCCTGCCGGGTGCCGTGGTGGGCGAGAAGTGCATCATCGGTGCAGGCGCGCTTCTCACCATGGGGCAGCAGATTCCTGATCGTTCTCTCGTGCTCGGCAGCCCGGCGCGTGTGGTGCGACGCCTGCGACCAGACGAGATCGAAAGCCTCTACGAATCTGCCGAGCGCTATGTGCACCTGGCCCGCTTCCACGGAGCCATTTTCAGCTGAGGCGAAGAAGCGGTGCGGCGGGGAATGCGAGGTGTGTAGGGAGGAGGGCCGCAAGGTCCGTAGCGAGAGGCGCGTGCAGGAAGACTTCCGCACCAGTTCCGGGATGCGCGAAGCGCAGCGCCTCAGCATGCAGGGCCTGACGCGCGAGCGTGTGTCCGGAGGCCGCGCTGAAGGTTCGAGCCTGCTCCGGATCGGGCTTCGCGACGCCGTACAGACGGTCGCACAGAAGAGGATGCCCGAGCGCTTCGGCATGCACGCGGATCTGGTGCTGTCGCCCGGTCTCCGGAAGGAAACGGACGAGGGACAGCACGGAACTCCGGAAAAGTGTCTCGAAGCGTGTGCGTGACGGGCGCCCATCGCTGGCCACAGTCATCCGCGTGCGCACGCCGTGCACCGTATCGGACCCGATGGGCAGATCGACCACACCGTCATCCGCAGCGACGCTGCCATGGACGAGTGCGAGATAGCTCTTGCGCACCTGTCGCGTCTCGAAATCGAGGCCGAGGCGGCGACGGGCGTCCTCATTGCTGGCGAACACCAGCACACCCGAAGTGTCCTTGTCGAGGCGGTGCACGATCATGGGGGCGCATTGGCCCACGGGTTCTGGCAGGCCTGCATGCCGTGCATGCAGCATGTTGAGGAGCGTGTCATTCACGTGGCGCCCGACAGGATGCACCACGGCACCGGCGGGTTTGTTGAGGGCGAGCAGCCACGCGTCCTCCAGCAGGATCTCGAACAGAGGCGGCGCGGGAACTTCGGCGGTGATGCCCGGTGTATCCGTCACCAGCACGCGGATGAGCATGCCCGTTTGCACGCGCTGCGCCGGCCGTGCCGGTTCGCCGTTGACGCTGATGAGCCCGTCACGCACGCGACGCTGGAGATCCGAGCGGGAGCGCCAAGGGAGTCTCTCCGCGAGAAAGTGGTCGAGACGCAGGCCCGCTTCCTCGGCGGAAACCACGAGTTCGACCTCTGTGAGGGGTTTGCCGAGATCCCGGCCCATGGAGTGCATGTTGCCACCCAGAGGCGCTGCCGACTATGCGCGCTGCTGCTCTTCGGCTATCCCATGCCCATGCACGGAGGACCCTGGTCGAAAGAACGCCTGCGTTCGTTGCGCTCGTTGCGCGAACGGCAGGGGCGCGAAGAGATGGGGTTGCAACTCCTTGAAGGGCCGCGTCTGGTGAAGGAGGCGCTCCACACAGGGCTGGCCAGCGAGGTTTTCGTGACCACGGAAGACGACGCCGTTCTGTGGCGCGCACGTTCCGGCGCCGTGCCTGTCACCCTGATACCGCCCGAGGATCTCGAACGCCTCGCGGACACGCGCAGCCCGCAAGAGGTGCTCGCCACGGGGCCGATTCAGGATCTCGTTGATGCGGCTCAGCTTCTCCGTGCGTGCAACCGCATTCTGTTTCTGGATGGCGTGCAAGACCCCGGGAACTGCGGCGCACTCCTGCGCTCCGCGGCGGCTTTCGGCGTCGATGGCGTGTTGTTCGGGGCGGGCTGCGCGGATCGTTCACATCCCCGACTGCTGCGTGCGGCCGCCGGCGCGAGCTTTCGCTTGCAGATGGCCCGCGTCACTGCAGCGGATCTGGCGGGGCTGATCCGCACTGCGGGCCACACGCTGGTGCTGCCTCTGGTGCAAGGCGGTCAACCGCTCCATGCGCTGCTTGCTCCGGACCGCTGGATTCTTGTCGCCGGGAACGAGGGGCGAGGCACCAGCCTTGGTGACGTGAGCGCCGTCCGCATCAGCATCCCCATGCAGGCGGGCATGGAGTCTCTCAACGTAGGTGCCGCGCTGGCAGTGATTCTCGCGCAGCTCGCGGGTACCCGTCAGCGATAAAACGACTGACTTACCGTGACGAGACTCATGGCGGTGCGTTGGGCCATGGATCCATGGAGGGTGTGCTCGATGAGGTCGCTCACCACCTCGGCGCGGATGCAGATGCCGAGGGTTTCGCTGTAGATGCGCGTCACGACTCCGGCCACCTCACCACGCTCGTTGATGAGAGGCCCCCCGGAATTGCCGGGAATGATGCTGGCTGTCACATGAATGGTGTCTTCGGCCTTGCGTACCGTGCCGAGGCTCGGTGAGGACTGCACGATGCCGCGTTCGAGCCCACGGCAGCCGCGCGGATAACCGATGGCCATCACACGGTCGAGCTTGTGCGTGCGACCGGCGGGAGCGAGGACCAGATGCGGGAAAGGCCCGCCATCGAGCTGCAAGACGCCGAGGTCGTTGTTGTCGAGTTCGTGAAGGGGTGGTTCCGAGAGCCGACCGGCGTCGTCATGCTGTGCGGCGCGCATGTGATCCGCCGCGAACGCCAGCACGCGCAAGCGCCGCGGGCCCGTGAGGCTCCAGGCATTCTCAAGAGCGGGCGTGCCGTCCTCGCGCACACACCGCTCGCCGGAGCGCCAGACATGGATGCGTGACGGCCCGACGAGCTCGACATCGCCATCGGCGATGAGGCTCGCCATGTCGGGGTCGAAGAGCCACGGCTTGAGCACGTGTTTGTTGGTGACCAATACGCCGTCTGCACTCACAAGGAAGCCTGTGCCCCAACCGGTGCCGGTTTCCAAAGCGTTCTTCGGAGAGCCCTTCACGTGATAGTCGAATGAGCTGTGCACGAGCAGCACGCCCGGCGCGGCCTCGGTCTCGAGGCGTGCGAAGACGTCTTGTTGATCCGCCAGGCGTTGAACGCGCTGAAGGCGTTCTTCGAGCGTAGCGATGCGTGCTCCGATGGAATCGTCCGCCTTCGTGCGTTCCTGTCTCTCGGTGGCAGCGAGTCCAGAGACGGAGCCGATGCCCCGTGCGAGCGCTTCATCGTCGCGTCCGCGCCACTGTTGAGTGAAGCGCCGGAGTTCGGTGTCCAACGCCTCATCCTGACGCGCGCTGCGGTCCTCGACGAAACTGCGCGCACTGGCGACAGCTTCGCCCGCTGCTGCGGCCGACTTCTCAAGCGACTCCATGCGGACGCGCGCGAGATCGCGCTCTTCGAGGAGACGCATGACGACGCCACCGACCACGCCGAGTCCGAGCACGTTGATGGCCAGCAGGATGACGAAGGGGTGCCGCGCGACCGGGCGTGCCGTGCTGGTTCGTCTGAGCGAAGTGCCTTCCACGGTCGCACGCCCTTCCATTCCCGGTCTGCCTCCTGCGACGGGTCGCGGCTCGGAGCCGCGGCGAAGCGCCGCAACAGTCATCATCGGCCTTTTTGCGCCGGTTCTGAGCGCGAGAGGCGGGCGGGATATCTCGCGTGGTGGCGCGGGTATCGCTCAGGGCATGGGAATGCGCACACCGTGGGTGCGAGCGAACTCCTTCGCTTCGGGATAGCCCGCGTCGGCGTGGCGGATGATGCCCATGCCCGGATCGGACGTGAGCACACGTTCAAGGCGGCGCGCCGCAGCATCGGTGCCATCCGCAACGATGACTTGTCCCGCGTGGATGGAGTTGCCGATACCGACGCCACCACCGTGATGGATGGAAACCCAGGTGGCTCCGCCGATGGCGTTGATGAGGGCGTTGAGCAGCGGCCAGTCGGCGACCGCATCGGATCCGTCCAGCATGGCTTCCGTCTCGCGGAAGGGCGAGGCCACGGAGCCGCAGTCGAGGTGATCACGGCCGATGACGATGGGGGCTGAGAGTTCGCCTCTGCGCACCATGTCATTCATGAGCAGCGCGAAGCGCGCACGCTCGCCATAGCCCAGCCAGCAAATGCGCGCCGGCAGTCCCTGGAAGGCCACGCGTTCGCGTGCGAAGCGGATCCAACGGCAGAGCAGTTCGTTGTCGGCGAATTCGCTGAGCACGAGTTCGTCCGTCTTGTGGATGTCGGAAACTTCACCGGAGAGCGCCACCCAGCGGAACGGACCGCGACCTGAACAGAACAAGGGCCGTATGTACTCGGGGACGAAGCCGGGAATCTTGAAGGCATCCTGCACACCCTGATCGAAGGCGACGGTGCGGATGTTGTTGCCGTAGTCGAAGGCGATGGTGCCGCGGTCCTGCAGGAGCCGCATCTGGCGGACGTGGCGGGCCATGCTGGCGCTGCTGCGGCGTACGTATGCGGCCGCGTCTTCCGCGCGGAGTGCGGCGGCCTCCGCGAGGCTCATGCCCTCAGGGACGTAGCCGAGCAGAGGGTCATGGGCCGAGGTCTGGTCGGTCAATGCATCGGGCACGAGGCCACGCTCGATCAATCGTTGCAACAGATCCACCGCGTTGCCGACATAGGCGACCGAGCGCGCGCGGCCTGCATCGCGATGGGCCAGAGCGAGGTCGATGGCTTCGTCGAGGTCGGCGCTGGATTCATCGAGGTAGCGCGTCTCGATGCGACGCTGCACACGCACCGGATCGATTTCCGCTGCAAGGAATGCGGCGCCCGCAAGCACGGCCGCGAGTGGTTGTGCGCCACCCATGCCGCCGAGTCCGGCACTGACGACGAGACGTTTGGCAAGCGTGCCACCGAAGTGTTTCCGCGCCAGCGCGGCAAAGGTCTCGTAGGGCCATTCGGGAAAGATGTCTTTCAAATCGAACAGTTTGCGATAGCCCTGCCCTTTGGCGATCTCGGTGACCGGAAACCACACCACCGAAGCGTCCACCGCCCCGGCGGACAGCGCGGCGAAACGCGCCGGTGTGCTGCCGATCTGCAAGATCGTCACCTCTTTGGGATCGACCATTGCGAATTCACCGCTGCGGCGCGCCGGGACCAGGTCGCCAACGAAGCGACCCGCCTTGTCCACCTCGGCCGTGGCCTGGGCGATGACGTGGCGGCGGCCGCTGTCGTCGGCCTCCTCGTCAAGAGCGTCGTAGTAGCGCGCCCCGACCTGCACCGCGCCATAGACGACGTTGCGGTACGGGGTTTCAATGAAGCCGAAGTCGTTGACGCGGGCGTAGGTCGAGAGCGACGCGATCAGGC
>SXUL01000001.1 GCA_005790545.1 Planctomycetia bacterium
AAGGCCATGCATCCACCGTTGTGATTGGAGTAGGGCTGCGCAACGCTGAACAGCAGCGTGCCCGTCGGGCTCGCCACGTCGGGGTTCGCGCTGCGTTGGTAGCGCATGATCTGCGTGTTGCCGGTCGCGTTGTCCGTGAAGTTCACGTAGAAGTAGCCATTGACGGCATAGTTCGGATGGAAGGCCATGCCCAGCACACCGCGCTCATTGCCCGAGGTTGCGGCAGTGGGGATGGTGAGGAAGGGTGTCGCGAGCAGCACGCCATCCTTCACGAGTCGGATGCGTTGCACCAGTTGCTCGATCACCATCACGCGACTGTGGTCTGCCGGCGGTGATCCGACGTAGACCGGGCGCGAGAGGCCTTGCACGAAGAGTTGCGTGCCGAAGGACTGTGCGCCGAGACTGGATGCAATGGCGACGGTAAGGGCAAGAGCGAGAGCGCGCATGGGAACTCCTGAGTCGGCAAGTTGAGTGGTTGCCGATGTGGAGAAGCCTATCCGCGAGGTCCTCTCCGGCCCAACAAAACTCGCGCTTTCCGCGCGCACTGGCAGGCACGCGTGCGTCGAGCGGAAGGTGCGGCCAGCGGCGGATTTGTGGCGGGGCTCACTTGCCGGACTTGGCGGGTTTCGGCTCCCCGAACCAATCTGTATGCGCGCCGATGGTGGCAGGACGGTCGGCCGCGTCGGCCGTGCGCAACCCGAGCAGGAACGCAAGCTGTGCAATGCGCTCGACCTTCGCGACTTCGATCTTCTCCGGATCGTCGGTGGTCATGTGATAGTCGATGTGCTCGTCGTCGCAGAAGAAGACGACCGGCACACCCTTGCGCGCGAAATTGAAGTGATCGCTGCGCGAGTAGAAACGGTCGCCGTTCGTGAGCTTCAGGTTGAAGGCGCTGCCGAGAAAAGCCGCGTCCTTCGCGAGTGTGGAGTACTTCGCGTGCCTGAAGGTGGGAGTCACGCTGATGACATCGGCGGGCACGGCCGCGGTGCTGCGACCGATCATGTCGATGTTGATATTGGCGACGAGCTTCTCGAGGGGCCAGGTCGGATGCTCCGCATAGAAGGACGAACCCCACAGGCCCAGTTCCTCGCCTGAGACGGAGAGGAAGATGAGGCTGCGCTTCGGGCGTTCGTCTGGCGCGAGCTTGCTCGCAGCTTCCGCGAGTTCGAGCAAGGTCGAGGTGCCGCTGCCATTGTCGTCGGCGCCATTGAACGCCTGCCCGTCGGGCGCGAGGCCCACATGGTCCATGTGCGCGGAGAACACGAGAGCTTCGGGTGCGAGGGTTGGATCGCGGCCGCGCAGCACGCCGACCACATTCGTGGCGTGACACTCCACGTCCTCTGAATTCAGTGCAAACTTGAGGTTCTCCTTGCTCTCGACAAACACCGCGCCCGCATCGAACGCATTCTCATCGAGCCCCATGGCGCTGAGAACCGCCAGCGCATCCTCCGCGGCCACGACGAGCAGCGGGATCTTTGCGGTGAAGCTCATCTGCATGCCCATCGCGCCGCCGGTCTTCAGACGCACCTCAGGCTTGCCCGGATACACGGCCATCATGTTCGCGCACGAAAGAAAGGCCTTGTTGAACTGGCGCGTGACCACGATGCCACAGCGCGCGCCAGCCGCGTGCAGGGCATTCGCCTTCTCGCGCACAGAACCGAACTCGCGCGTCATGCCGCGCATCATCGCGGCATTCACATCCATCTTCTCGTCGCCGCTGGTGTCCATGGCAACGCTGATGACGGGGATGCGATCAGCGAGGTTCTTCTTCTCGAGGTCGCTCTTCTTTGATGCGCCCAGCCAGACGGCCTTGGCGTCGAGGGCGAAGCCATTCGCGACCTGGTCGCGCGCGAGGGCCCATGCGCCGTGCTGCGTGAGTGCCTTGCCCGCTGCGGACTGCACGCCCGAGTCGCTCGTGACGCTCCTGAGCGTGACGGGATAGCGCTGCAACCAGCCGCGCTCTTCCTTGCCTTCCTCGACGAGATCGCCAAAGGGCTCGAGCCCGCAGCGCTTGAAGTGGTTCAGGATGTAGTCCGCAGCCTTCTGCTGTCCCGCGGTGCCTGTGAGTCGACCTTGGTAGGCGTCAGAGGCCAGTTCCTTCAGGTGTGCCGCAAGGTCCTTGGCCGTGATGCTCTGAAGCGCTGCGGGTGCGGCTGCGCGGGCCTTGGCCGCGGCATCGAGGTCCGGGGCTTGAGCCGAGAGGAACGTGGCCAGGACGAGAAGAAGGAGCGGCGTGCGTGCGTGCATGGGTAGAGCTTTCCAGCCGCCCCTACGCGAGTCAAGCCGCCCTGCTCCGGCGGTCAGCGCGCGGGTTCGCCTTCGATGAGGGTCCAGTAGCGGCCGGCGGCGAGGGGGCCAAAGCTCTGGGTTGCGCCACCGGGCCAACGCACGCTGATGGACTCCACTCCGGACGCAGTGCCGAGTCCGAAATGCACGCGCGGATCATTGCTGGAGGCGTAGCTCCCGCCGGCCTGCACTTCGCGCATCTGTTGCTTGCCATTCACGGTGATGATCACGCGCGCGCCTGCCGCGGTGCGGACGGATTTCCTGCCTTCGATGGCGAACCCGATGAACGCGCCGCTCGCGCTGGTGTTCTTGTAGAGACGCGCGCGATCGACGTTGTGGACGACGAAGACATCGAGGTGGCCGTCGTTGTCGAAGTCCACGAGCACGGAGCCGCGTCCCACGCGTGGAATGGAGACATCACCGCTCTCCGTGGCATTGAGCTCGCGGAAATGGGCCGCTCCATCATTGAAGAGCACCTGCTGGGCCTGCCGGTAGCGGGTGACCTCGTTCAGTTCCTGCGTGTCATCCATCACATGGCCGTTGGCCGTGAAGATGTCCATGTCGCCGTCGTTGTCGAGATCGCCGAAGTTGTTGCCGAAACCGAGATTCACGAGGGTGGGCGTGTGCAAACCCGCGGACTTCGTGGCGTAGGTGAATTCTTCGCCACTGCCGAGGTAGAGCGCATTCGTTTCCATGCTGAGGTTGGTGACGTAGAGATCCTGGTGGCCGTCGTTGTTCACGTCGCCCACGGCCACGCCCATGCCCGCTTCCGTCTTGCCGTCATCGTTGTGGGAGCAGGAGAGGAAGAGCGCCTGCTCTTCGAAACGCCCGTTGCCGAGATTGCGCCAGAGTTGGTTGGGCGTCGAGTCATTGGCGACATAGATATCCATGAGCCCATCGTTGCCGACGAGATCGCCGATGCCGGTGCCGAGGCCCTTGCCGTCGAGATCGATGAGGCCGGAAGTCTCTGAGGCATCCTCGAAAGTGCCATCGCCTCGGTTCTTGTAGAGGCGGTCGCGCACATGCTTGTAGACATCCGGGTGGCAGGTCGAAATCTTGCCTTCGGAAATGCGGCCGCAAGGCCGGTGCGTCGCCACGGTGAAGTCGAGGTAGTTGACCACGAAGATGTCGAGGTCGCCGTCGCCTTCGGCATCGAAGAAGGCGCCGCTCACACTCCAGAGAGGGTCGCCCACTCCGGCATTTGCCGTGACGTCTTCGAAGGTGCCATCGCCGCGATTGCGCAGCAGCACATTGGGTCCGAAGTTGAGGAGATAGAGATCCGTGTGTCCGTCGTTGTCAATGTCACCGGCAATGACGCCTTGCCCGTAGCCGCTGCCTGCGGCGTGCGCTTTCTCCGTCGCATCTTCAAACGTTCCGTTGCCGCGATTGTGCCAGAGGCGGTTCGTGTTCGGCTCGACCTGCGTTTCGGTGCCGGGGATGCGGCCGGACTCGCACACATAGAGATCCATGAATCCATCACGGTCGTAATCGAGCACCGCCGCACCGGCACCCATGGTTTCCACGATGTACTTCTTGCCCGATCCTCCGGCGTGGTGCATGAATTGGATGCCGGCCCTGTCGCTCACATCGAGGAAGAGGCCCGTTGTCGCAGCGCGCGGCGCGGGAACCACAGGCAGCTCATCCGAGCACGAGCCAAGGGCGAGGGCGAACAGCAGCACGAGCTGCATGCGCGCGCGTGCGGAAAGGCACCACGGCATCAGCGACCCTCCCGGAGGAGCTTTGAGGCCATGGCCTCCGCTTGATCGGCTTCCGTGCGCTGGCCCATCAGACGCAGGGCTTTGGCGAGGTTCATGAAAACCGTGGAGGAAGGCGCTGTGCGCCGCAAAGTGTCGAGGTGTGTCATGGCGTCGCGGGCGCGGCCCGCTTGCAAGAGCAGAATGACAAGTTCATTCCTGAGGGCAGCATTGCCCGGATTGATCTTCACGGCCGTGTCTGTGTATTCGATACGTTCCGTCAGAGCGGACATGGCCTTGAAGCGGCCGAGCACTTCCTTCGCTTCCACCTTGTGTCCGCATTTCTGCAATGCGCGCGAGAGATTCCACAGGGCCCCCACGTGGCCGCTGACGGACTGCAACACGGTCCTGAAGGTCGCAATGGACTGTTCTGCATTGCCACTGTCGAGTTGGCAGCGGCCGAGGAGGAAGCGAGCCTCGATGTTCGTGGCATCGAGCGCTACGGCGGTTTCGAGAGCGCGCATCGCGTCCACGGTCTTGCCGATGTCCGAGCGGGATTGGCCCAACTGGAACCAGGCCTGGGCGTAATCGGGCTTGAGCTTCACCGCCTCTTCAAGATCAGGAATGGCTGCCACGGCCTGGCCAGCTTCGAGGCTGCACAGGGCGCGATTGCAGTACCACACCGCGTAATTGGGATCGTCCTTGGGCCCGAGGGCGATGGCGCGCCCCAGTGATTCGCGCGCGGCGAGAGGCCGGCCGAGATCGAGCTGGCATTTGCCGAGTGCCTGGAACCACGCGCCGCGCGCCTTCGGCGAGGCGGTGGCCTGCAGCAGCCACTGTTCAGCGTCGCTCATCTTGCCCATCTGGATGGCGCAGATGGCGAGCCAATACGCGGTCTCCGGCAGAGGTTCGCGCTCGAACGACTTCCGGAAGCCTTCAAGGGCGCGATCGAAGCGGCCCTGCTGCAGGTGGCGCTGCGCGTCAGTGGACATGGCGGCGCCGGGGGATTGGGCCGTTGCACTCAGCGCGAGCAGTGTGACGGCGAAAAGCAGTGCGAAGTGGGACACGCGCGAGAGATTATCACGCGCGGGCAGTGCTCAGTTCAGCGTCCTCACAAAGGCCGCGAATTCCTTGTCGAGGGCCGCGAAGTCGATGTCCTTGAAGGCTTCATCCACGGCGGCGTCGAGGAGCTTCTCTGCATCGGCGCCCATGAGGCGCATTTCGCGGCGCTCCTTTTTCTCCTCGTCCGTTAACTTGTCCTTCTCGTCCTTCGCATCTTTCTCGTCCGCGGCCTTGTGCAGTTCCTGCATGCCGGACACGAGCTTCTTGTAGTAGAGCTCCGGGATCTCCTGCCAGCGCTTGTTCTTGGTGACCTTTCTGAAGAAGTAGACGAGCGCCCAGCCCTGCGCGTACTTGAACCCGCCGTTGGTGTAGTACTCCGACTGCGGATAGCGCACGAGCGACTTGATGGGGATGAGGTCGTTGCCTTTGCTCATGTGCTCCTTCAGGTGGCCGACGCGCCAATCGAAGGTGTCAAT
>SXUL01000089.1 GCA_005790545.1 Planctomycetia bacterium
TCACCCTGCTTGCTGTGTGTGTGTCCTTCGTATCAGCCCAGGATCCGGTGCTCTACGGCCCCGGCCCACATCACTGGGTAGCCCTCAGTCCGGGCGCTGCGCACCTCGGGCGCATCCTCGAGAAGAACGCACTCGTTCATCTCGAAGACTACGGCTCATTCGCCATCGCGGTCATTGATGAACACGCCTTTGGTGGACGCGAAGCCTTCCTCGGAGCCGGTTTCGATGTGCGCGACCACATGCGCCTCGTCGGCTTCGGCGCCGCGCCGGTCGATACGTCCAGCCCGGACACCATCGCCGCAAGCCTGAAGGCCCTGCCGGAAGACCTCCGCGCTGTGCAACTCGCGCCCGTCACGCGCGACATCCCGCGCACGCTGTTCGTGGTGCAGTTCCAAGGCCCCATGCGTGACAGCTGGCGCGAGAAGCTCGAAAGCGCAGGTGTCGAAATCGTCTCCTACATGCCGGAGAACGCGCTCGTGGTGGCCGTCGAAGGTGCCGCATTCGCGCTCTTCGAATCCGTCTGCCGCGAAGCCCATGTGCGTTGGCACGGTGTCTTCCAGCCCGCGTGGAAGCTCGCGCCGGACATCCGTACGGGACGCGGCCCCGGTATGCGCGACGTGGTGATCTCCGTCATCGCCGATGATCGTGCCGCCGCAACGGTGACTCGCATCGCCGCTGAAGCACGCACACAGCGCCGCGAGCCCTCTGTGGCGGCGAAGCTCCTGAACATCCACGTCACGCTGCCGGACACCTTGCTGGCCGGCCTCGCTCAGGACCCTTGGGTTGCCGCCATCGAAACGGAAGTTCCGAATGTCATGTTCGATGAGGCCCAGGGCCAGATCATGGCCGGCAACATCACAGGCAACGGCCCTTCGGGCGCGGGTTACCTCGCCTGGCTCGCGGGCCGCGGGTTCGCGCAAACGGGCCAATTCGCTTTCGCTGTGGACGTGACGGACGACGGCCTCGACCGCGGCTCCATGACCGATGTGCCCGCGGAATTCCGTGAGCTCGGTGCCGCCGCCGGGCTCTCGCGCATCGCGTACCACAACAACTACACGACCGACGCGCTCGGCGACGGTGGTGGCGGTCACGGCCACCTCAATGCCTCCATTATCTTCGGCTACAACGCGCTCACCGGCACGGCTGTCGAAGACGCGAACTTCTACAACTATGGCCTTGGCATCGCGCCCTTCGTGAAGGTCGGCAACTCCAAGGTGTTCGCCAACGCCGGAGCGTGGAGTTCGAACGCTTCCACCACCACGCGGCTCACTAACGCCTACAACGGCGGCGCGCGCTTCTCCTCGAACTCGTGGGGCCAGACCACGGGCAATACCTACACGACGGACGCGCGCGACCATGACGTGGCGGTACGCGACGCAACCACGACGGCTGGCAATCAGGAGCTGTCAATCATCTTCGCTGCGGGTAACTCTGGCTCGGCAGCGAACACCGTGCGACCGCCCGCTACCGCGAAGAACATCCTTTGCGTCGGTGCCAGCGAAAACGTGCGCCAGACTGGCACGGATGGATGCGGCATCGCCAATACCGGCGCCGATTCACTGAACGACATCATTTCGTTCTCGTCGCGCGGCCCCTGCTCGGACGGACGCAAGAAGCCGGATCTCGTGGCGCCAGGCACGCACATTCAAGGTGCGGCGAGTCGCAGCGCTTCCTACAACGGCGCCGGGGTCTGCAACCAGTACTGGCCTGCCGGACAGACGCTCTATGCCTGGTCCAGCGGCACCAGCCACTCCACGCCTGCAGCCGCAGGTGCCGCAGCACTTGTGCGCCAGTACTTCATCAACAACACCTGGACCACACCCAGTCCCGCGATGGTGAAAGCCGCGCTGATGACCACGACGCGCTACCTCACCGGCGTCAGCGCCGCGGGCAATCTCTGGTCCACCAGTCAAGGCATGGGCCTCATCGATACCGGGCGTGCCTTCAATGGCACCTCCAACATCCGCGTTGATCAGACCAGCGTGCTCGGAGCCACCGGCGCCACGTACAGCGTGAGCGGCAACATCTCGTCCTCGACGCAGCCGCTCCGTATCGGCCTCGTCTGGACGGATGCACCCGGTGCCACCACCGGCAACGCCTGGGTCAACAATCTCGACCTCGAAGTGACCGTGAACGGCACGCTCTACCGCGGGAATGTGTTCACCGGCGCGAACAGCAGCACCGGCGGCACCGCGGATGCGGCCAACAACGCGGAGTTCGTGTTCCTTCCTGCGGGAACCACCGGCAGCATTACGGTGACAGTGCGCGGGACGAACATCGCGGGCGACGGCGTGCCCGGCAACGCGGACACCACCGATCAAGACTTCGCGCTCTTCGTGCAGAACGCGGTTGCGGGCGCACCGGTGCCCGACTTCTCGCTCAGCGCGACGCCGAGCACGGCCTCGATCACGACGGGTGCTTCGGCAAGCTTCACCGTCGCGAACAGTGCGAGCGGCGGGTTTGCATCCGCCATCACGCTCAGCGCTTCACCGGCGATCACGGGTGTGAGCTACGGATTCTCGGTGAATCCGATGGCCGCTGGTGGCACTTCAAACCTCACGGTCACGACCTCAGCGACTACGCCTGCGGGCAACCACACCATCACCATCTCGGGCACCGGGGGCACGCTCACGCGCTCGACCACCGTCGTCCTCACGGTTTCCGCACCAGGCGCCGGAGTGAAGACTTGGTCCCGCACGCCCAACCTCGCGATCCCCGACAACAACACGACTGGCATCAGCAGTGCCATCGCCGTCACGGACAGCATGACGGTCACGAGCGTCTCGGTAACGGTGAACGTCCAGCACACGGCGAAGGGCGATCTGACGATTTCACTCATCGCACCCAATGGCACCGCCCGCATCCTCCACAACAAGACAGGCAGCACCACGGACCACGTCAACACGACATTCGCGATTGCAACCACGCCCAACCAGTCGCTCACAACGTTCAACACCTACAACAGTGTGGGCACATGGACCCTCAAGGTGACGGACACCAAGGCAAGCAACACTGGCACGCTGGTTAGCTGGAGCCTCACCTTCGCGGGTGAAAAGGCCGTCACCACGAATCTCGCCATTCCCGACAACAACACCACCGGTGTGTCGAGCGGGCTCACCTACAGCGGTGCTGGCACAGTCGCTTCCGTGCGTGTGCGGGTCAACGTCACGCACACCTACAAAGGAGACCTTGAAATCGCGCTCATCGCGCCCGATGGCACAACGGTGCTGTTGCACAATCGCACCGGCGGCTCAACCGACAACGTGAACACCGAGTTCCCGGATCTCACGGCGTCCAACCAGTCGCTGACGCTCATGAACGGCAAGGTCATTGCCGGCACCTGGACGCTCCGCGTGCGCGATCTGGCCGCAAGCGATGTCGGAACCCTCGTGTCGTGGACACTTTCTCTGACCACCACGCCCTCTCCCTGAACAACGGCTGAGACTCGGCAAACGCGGCCCGGTACGCCTTTGCGCGCGCCGGGCCGCGTTGTTTCTGCACAAGAAACCCTGCAAAGCCGCGCCGAAAAAAGGCTTCCTTCCGGGGCCGCCTTCGGAGTAAGCTCCACTCGGTCGGAGCCGTCGAGCCCCGTTTGATCAACCCCTCACTGGAGTCAACGCATGAAGCGCCTGGATTTCCGCAGCCTCGCTATCGCCATGACACTTGTCAGCGCCAGCGTGCTGCCCCTCACTGCCCAAGCTGTCGGCCCCGACGTCATCGTCGGCGCCATTCCAGATGTGAGCACCTACACGGCTGTCGGCGGCATCAATGCCTACGCAGTCGGCACCACGTCCTGCAACATCGGCACGCAGCCGCTGCTTTGGCAGGCGGGCACATCGGACCACCCGGTGATCGCGCAGAACCTGTATCGCCTCGCCAACGGCCGCCTTGAAATGGTCGGCATCAGCTGGCTGAAGCACGGTTTCACCGCTCTTGCGATGAACCTCTGCGCCCCTTGCCAGAACCCCGGCACTGGCGCGCTGCTCGGCGTGAATTGTTCAGACCCGTACAGTTCGGGACTGAACGGCAGCCAAGGCGGCCTCGGCCCGCGTTTTGAAGTGAATGCCACCACGGGCATCTTCCCCTACCCCTTTACCAGCCCGGCTTACAGCGGCAGCATCGCGCGGCGCCTGCAGGTCTTGGCAACGGACGTCAACCCCACATCCAATCCAGGCGCGCAATACTGGGTGGAAGGCCACTACATCGCGCGCGATGACGCCGCCGCGGGCAACAAGCACAACAACGCTTCCTATCGCAAGGTGACCTTCACCACCGCGGCGAACAACCCCATGTCAGTGACTGGGACGACTTTCCAGCAGCAGCCAGGGATCATGGCCTGGGGCGCGAATGATGTTGGTGTCACCTACACAAACTGGGATGACCCGCAGGGCGGCCGTTTCATCGTGGCCGAGAAGCATGCGGCCAATCACCACGAGTACGCGGTCCAGAACCTGAACTCGGATCGTTCAGCAGCGAGCTTCACCGTGAACATGCCCGCCGGCTTCGCGGCCACGGGCGTCGGATTCCACGACGTCTTTTATCACTCGGGTGAACCGTGGGACGGAACGGATTGGGCCTCGACCACCGCGGGCAACGGCATCCAGTGGGCAACGACGCCCTACGCGACGAACCCGAACGCCAACGCGCTCCGCTGGGGCACCATGTACAACTTCCGCTTCGATTCGGCGCAGATGCCGACGGGCTGGAGCATCGGACTGTTCAAGCCGGCGCCGTGCAACACCACGCCCTTCACGTGGACTTCAGGCTACGCGGCCGTCACAGGCGCGCCCTACACGTTCGAGAACATCTTCGCGACCGGCACCGCCGGTCCGGTGGGCGATGACTCTGCCATCACTGCAAACCTCGGCTTCTCGTTCCAGTTCTACGGCAGCGTCTACACGCAGATGCAGATCAGCACGAACGGCTATCTCGCCATTCCCGGACAGAGCGGTGTCGTGTACCAGAACACGTCGCTCCCCAACGCGGCTGCTCCGAACGGCATCGTGGCCGGCCTGTGGACGGACCTGAATCCCGGCGCCGCTGGCTCCGGACAAATCCGCTACCAGACCACCGGTGTCGCTCCGAACCGCCGCTTCAGCGTGCACTACAACGGCGTCTATCGCTTCGGCACCACGCAGCCCGAGAACTTCGAGATCATTCTCGAAGAGACCGGCAAGATCTACCTCACCTGCGTTGCCACCACGAACAGCACCGGCACGCGTGGCATCGAGAACCAGACCGGCACCAACGCCACGCTTGTGTCGTTCAACAGCGGGATTGTTGCGAACACGACAGTGCGCATCGATCCGCAGGCAGGTACGCCCTACAGCGCAGGCTTGACGGTCACCGGCAACGGTGCCCCGAACAGCGTCATCAACATCTCGCTCCTGGGTGCAGCCACCACGCAGTTCGCTCCCTGCATCCTCGCGGTCGACAGCTCGGGCGGTCCGGTGACCTTCCCCGGTGTCGGCACCTTCAACCTCGGCTTCTCGCCGAACATGTTCTTCCTCGCGCCCCCCGGCTCGGCCCTCGACGGCTGCCGCTTCTGGGGCATGAGCATTCCGACGGGCGGCGGCATTCCGCCGGGACTCACGCTCTACCTCCAGGGCGTGGTGTTCGATGCGGCCGCGCCGAACGGCCAGTTCCACATCTCGACGCCCGCGACCTTCAACTCCTGAAGCTCGTCAGCGCGTGAACGCAACGGGGCGGTACCGCAAGGTGCCGCCCCGCTTGCATTGCTGCAAGCACCGCTCCCACTCGCGTCAAGGTGTGACGATCGAACCGCCTCGCGGCGCCGGGCGCGGCAAGACACCGAAGCAGCGCGCGACGCGCCCTCAGCGCGGCGCAGACTTGAGGGTCGGCAGCAGCTCGCGCAGCGCGACGCGCATGGGCTTGATGTCGCGGATGTTCGAGCCCGCGTGGCCGAGCTTCACGTGCAACTCGCACAGACCGAGCAAGGCCACCGCCTGATGGATGGTGCCGTGCAGAAGTTTCGCCTGCTTGCGTGGCGCCTTCGGCAGCGCGGCGACGGAAGCCACGGCGAAGAGGTCGTCGAGAGAGAGCCGCGCCTTGCCCCGCCGTGTTTCCGCCTCTGCGAGAAGCGCTGCATAGCGCTCGCACGCTGGCGGTTTTTCGGCGTCGCCACGCAGACGGTGATGATTCGTGCTCGCGAGCGCGCTCGCCGCTTCACCCTCAAGGTCCGCGCAGCGCATGGTCACTCCGCCCTCGATGTCTTCGCGCAGGTCGTATTCGAGCACCGCCGCAAAGGGGGCTCGCGGCCGGAATTTTCCGCTCGCAACCATGAAGTTGTTGCCGAACATGGTGGGCCACACCTTCACGTTCTTGCGTGCTGTTTCGAGGGCATCGAGCCCGCCCACGCCCAGCATGAGCCGCCGTTGCGCAATCAGGCGCGGCACGTTGGGGCGCGCGAGCACTTCCTCCTTGCCCATGACAGGCACGTCGTGGATGGCGGTGAAAAATGACTCCGCGTTGAGGCCGGTGATGACGCCGATGCAGCCCGGATAGCTCACTCCGACGTAGCTGAACCCACCCTCAGCGGGCTTCACCACCACCACGAACTGGTTGTCGAGGAGCAGCTTGAGGCCGAAGTAATCGAAGTTCCGCACCACGGCCGGATCTCCATCGAGCGTGAATCCGCCATCCAACGCGAGCGAGGAACAGCCGTAGGGCGCCCAGTCTCCTGCGGTGTTGAGTGCCTTGAGGTCGGCGAGGTCCGCCGCGCGCTTGAACTTCTTGAGTTGCGTTCCCTCGCCCGGCAGCCTTGCTTGCATGCCTTTCAGAAGGGCCGCGAGTTCCGCCTCCTCCGTCTTCGTGAAATCGAAGTTCGGCAGCAGTTCCGCGCGCACGCGCGATTCGTAGCGCGGGTAGCGACCCATCAGCATCATGCCGAGATCGCTCTCGAAGGACTCCATGATGCGCGTCGCCATCAGGAACCCGTGCGCAAAGCCGCGCTCCTCAGGCGTACCCCAAAGCTCCAGCCGGCGCGCACCGCCTTCCTCCACAAGCCGCCCGCACAACTCCGGTTGCACCTCCTGCGAGAGGAGGCAAGTCATCACGACACCAACGAGCAAGAGGATGCGCATGCCGGGATCTTATGCGCAGGCTTCAGAAACAGGCTTGAAGCGGGGGCGGGTGGTCCACTAGCATGCGGGCCAACTCATCGAGACCGGCTGAGGGACAGGCCCGAAGAAGCCGGGGCAACCGACCACGCAAAGGTGCGGTGCCAATTCCTGCGGAAGCCTGAGCTTTCGGAAGATGGGGCGCGCGAAGCCTTTTTCGCGTGTTGCTCTCCTTCCATCCGCGGGAACTCGAGAGAGCAAGGCAGTCGCCCCATGAGCTCTCCCGCGGTCTTTGGTTCGCGCGCTGAAGCAGCGCCACCCCGTTCGACACACATCACTTCCGTGCACCTCATCGGCCCTGGTCGTGTGGGAAGTGCATTCCTGCGCCTCTTGGTCGATGCGCAGTTCCGCCTCGTAGCGGTGACGGATTCGCGCCGCACGCTGCACGACCCCGTCGGGCTCGACGTGGAGCTGCTGCTGCGTTCGCGCGCGCACGCGCATTCTCAGCCGGCCGGTGCACGCACAGCCGAGATTCCCGCTTCACTCGCCATCCATCTGGTCGGCGCAGACATCGTCGTCGATTGCACCGCGAGCGGACGCACGGGAGTTGCAGCGGCCGTGGAGCGCGCACGCGCTTCATTCCAGACGGGCGCCGCCTGCGTGTTCGCGAGCAAGTCCGCCCCCGCTGCCGCCCTCGAGAACTGGGATCGCGTGCGCCTCGGGCTCAACGCGGCGTGCGGTGGTGCCGGGCGCGCCATCCTCGCGGATGAGGCCCTCGCCGCGGGCCGCGTGGTCGAAGTCGCTGTCGTCGGCAACGCCTCCACCACCACGTTCATCGAGCACATCGAAGCTGGCGCAACGCCGGAGGAGGCAACGAACCGCGTCGCCGCAGCGGGGCTTTTCGAACCAGATCCCCGCGACGATTTCAGCGGTCGCGATACGGCCCTGAAGCTGGTTATCGCGGCGAAACTTGCGGGCCTCGGCGCGCCTGATCCACTGACGATTCTCGCTGCGGACAGCACCGTGCTCGAAGCGGACTTGCTTCGCGAACGCGCGCACCGCGGCGCCACCACGCGACTTGTCGGACGCATTCGACGCGGCGGCACTGCGCACGTTTCTTTCGAAGAACTTGCGCTCACCTCTGCGCTCGCCATCCCGGGCGATCGCGTCGCATACGCCTTCACACTTGATGATGGGAGCGTGCATCTGCACCTCGGCAGTTGCCTCGGCTACAACGGCACCGCGCGCGCCGTGCTCGCGGATGTTCTGGAGCTCGCTGCACGGAAGGCGGGCTCATGAACACCAGCTACACCCTCACGGCGGATGCTCTCGTCGCCCACGTGCAGAGCAACGGCCTCGCGCTGCCGCTGGCTACGCCGTTCACCGTCACCGGACCCGACGCCGCTCCCGTCATCGTGGTGCTGGGCGGCATCTCTGCGCACCGTCACGCCGCGGATTGCAGTGACACCCGCGGCTGGTGGCGCGAGCAGGTCGGTCCTGGTCTCGCGCTCGACACTGAACACTGGCGCATCGTGTCTCTGGATTGGATCGGTGGGCCTGAAGCGCCGCTTCCGATGGATGCGGCGCAGCTCGTGCCCGGCCCGGCATTGCAGGCAGAGGCTGTCGCGGCTGCCCTCGACCGGCTGCAAGTCCCGCGAGCGCACGCCATCATCGGTGCAAGCTTCGGTGGGCAAGTGGCCCTCGCCTTCGCGGCGCGTTGGCCGGAGCGCGTGGGCCGAGTCATCACGCTCTGCGCGGCTGCGAGAAGTTCGGCGCGTGCACGCGCGTTCCGGCATCTGCAACGCGAAGTACTCGCGCTGGGACGCTCCGCGGGACAACCTGCAGCCGGGGTCGCGCTCGCTCGGGCCATCGCGCTGCTCACCTACCGCACCGCAACGGAGCTCGAGCAGCGCTTCGGCGGTGACCCCACGACACGCGCTGCGCCACCCATGCGCGTGCACGCGAACGCGCCCTCAGACGAAGCAACTGCTGCGCGCACAACCGGGCTCGCAGCATCGTCCACGCGCGAGGTGACAGCCGCGCCTGACCGCGCATCCATGGAGTCATGGCTCGCACATCACGGAGAGCGTTTCGCTGCACGCTTCGACAACGCGCACTTCGCAGCACTCTCCCGCGCCCTTGATGAACCAGCACTTTCCCCCGAGTCCAGCGCACATCTTGCAGTTCCGCTCTTTGCATTCGCCGTTCAAGAGGATGAGCTCATTCCGGTTGCAGACGTGCGCGCGCTCACCGCGACCGCACCGCAGGCGGAACTCTGTCTCCACTCCTCTCTCTACGGCCACGACGCCTTCCTGAAGGACTCGACCGCTGTGCGGACGTTTCTCGAACATGCCCTGGGCACGCGGGAGGTGAACTCATGAGCACTCACCCCGCGACGACTGCGGTGCGCGCTGGTGTTGCTTCTGCCTCGCCGCACGGCGACGTGATGCCCCCGCTGCA
>SXUL01000090.1 GCA_005790545.1 Planctomycetia bacterium
CCGCTGCGAGAGTTGTTGGCGCGCGGATGATCGGCATGTGGATTGGGGCCGCACGCGCACGCAGCGCACGCATTTCGCGGTGTCGAGTCCGGCTGCCGCGTGGCTGGAAGAAAGTCTTGCTGCCGCGGCCCTTGCCGCGGCCACGGGCCGGGAACCGCCGCCGCTCAATGCACCGGCGTCGGCTGCGGCCGCACCTGAGGCACTCTCACGCTTGCACTCGCGTCTCACGGGCTTCCTCGCGCACATGCGCAGTGCGCCGGCCGTGCTCACCGGGCGCCAGCAAGCGGACCTGTTGCGCCACGCGCAGGCTCTCGCGCAGCTTCTCGAAGAGGCCGCGGACACAGCGAGCGGCCTCGCGGCCAGCGATGCTCGAGCGCTCGCTGCTGCGCTGAGGCTTCACGCGGGCGCCGGGCGCTTCTTCCAGTGCGAGGCGGATGCGCTTCTCGTGCGCGACCAGTTGCTGGCGCGGCTGGGCGGCTCTGTTGCGCCACCGCGGCATCAACGCGATGCGGCGGGCGCAACGCAGCTCTTGCGCGAAGCACTGGCAGCGCGTTTCCCGCGCACTGAGTTGTTCGCAGCCGATGATGCCTCGGAGCTCACGCCCGCGCTGCAAGCGGAACTGCTCGCCGTTCTCATGGGCATGCGCGATCCGGAAGAGGATCGTGCGCGCGCCGCGGTGCGCGCACTCGCGGGCTTGAGCCCCGCTCTCGGTTGGCTCGCGGCGGAGACATTGCTGGCACGTGCTCTCGCAGATCGCGCGGGGATCCCGCTGGATGAAGCGGCACTGTGTGGCATTCCCGAAGGGGAGTGGACCGCAACAGCAACCACGACTACAGGGCTGCGCGTGAGCGGATCCGGGTTCGGGCTCACGTTGCCCTCGCGACAGTTGCTCTGCTGCGCAGCGCGCCTTGTTCTTGTTGCGACGCCCCTCGATGCAGCACGTCCGGGCTCGCTCGGCCTGCGAGCTGCGCGGCCGGGGCGCATCACGTTCGTTGAACAGGAGAGTCTTGCCAGCGCAGAGGATCCCGTCAATGCGCAACGCGCACGCAGGCTCAGGGACGGGCTCATCGTGCAGGTTGCTCTCGGCAGCGCAGAGGTGCTGGAGCGTCGGGCACTGGACCACGCGGCATCGCGCGTGCAATTCCCCGGGCTCTTTCGCGACCTCCGCGGCCGAGATGGCGTCGCGAAGTTCGGTGCCGTGGGTGAGTTGCTGGGCGGGATTGCCAGTGCGACGACAACATTGCGTGCACTCGCTGCGGACGATGCAACGAACGCCGATGTTGCGCCGCTCGCCATCCGCCTGTTCGGTCCCGGGCCGCGGTCCGTGGCCTACCTCGCGGGCCAAGTGCTCGGCGGCACGGCGTATTCAGAAGAGGACGAAGTGGGGCGCTGGTTCCGGGATGCGTCCGCCTTCGGGCGCGTGGTGACGGATCTGCAAGGAACTGCGTTGGTGCGTGCGGCGCAGTTCGAAACCTTGGGCGTCGAGCCTGTTGCCATCGAAGCACCGGCGGGGTTCGCGGAACTTGCGTCGCAAGCGCGCTCGGCCAGTGCCGCCTGCAAGAAGGTTCGTGTTGCGGTCCATGCACAGGGAGCGGGCGAACAAGCGGCTGTGCTGCGCGACGTGGCGCGCGTGGCGGATCTCGTCCTTGCGGCGCGTGCCCTCGCGAAGGCTCACGAGACGCGCTGTGCAGATGGTCATGACGGGGTGGCCGAGCGCGGTGCGTTGGAGTGGACACTCACGCGCCTGGAACGGAAGGCGAGTGCACTGGCCGAGCGTGCGGCGGATGCTTCCGCGCTCATGGCTCTCGGTGCAGCGGCCCTGGAACGCGGGCTTGACGCAGCAGCGGTGAGGGGAAGCTATGCAGCGCTCCTCGCCGACGATTCACGCTGGTCCAGCGGTGATGCGGCGACAAGCCTCTCTGCTGGCGCCACACCGGAACTCGCAGCAGCGGATCCACTGCTTGTGCCTGCGGTCACCCCGCGTGCGGATTGGGTGGCCAAGGGCACGCGCGCGTGGCGGCGCGCTCTCGAAGAACGCCATCAACTCGCGCCGGAGGACATCGCAGATCTGCAACGCCGCGGCGCATTCCGCATGGTGATTCCGGAGGAGCTGGGCGGACTCGGTCTTTCGAAGCTCGCGTACTACGGGAACTGTGCGGTCATGGCGCGCCACGGAGATATCTCGGAATCCATCGTGGTCATGGGCTCCATGAGCATCGGCTGTCTGCCCATCGTGATCGGACTCGAAGAGGATCTTCCAGCGACGGAAGCGGCCTTGGCAAGGCTGCTGACGCGCGCGACAGAACTGCGCACCATCGTGACCGAGGGAACGCGCGAGCAAGGCGTGGCCCTCGCGAAGGATCTCGGGCGCGACAAGGCGTTGCGCGCGATGACCACGCCACTGCGCAAGGCGCTCGAAGCTGCGCAGCCAGACAACGGGCGCTTGCCAGCACTTGCTGACGCGATGCTCGCGCGAGCACAGGTGGAACTTGCCGAACTCGCACATCGCGAAGCGGCGCTGCGGTTCTTCCTGAAGCTGCTTGCATCCGGCCGCATCTCGGCCTTCGCCCTCACGGAACCGAGCGCGGGCAGCGACACCGCGCGCGTGCGCACCCGTGCTGAACTGGTGCGCGTCGTGGCGGAGCAGGATGCTCGCGGGTTCTTCCGTTTCACTCCCGCAGAGGGCACGGAGCAGCGCGCGCTCTTCCTCCGCGAGAGTTTCCGCTTCAACGGCGCTGAGATCTTCTGGCGCGACGCCACGGGGCGGGAGCATCCGGTGGAGTGGCGGGACCGTGGTGCTGGCGGAGGGCCGCAGCGCAGCGTGCTGCTGGATGGCGAGCGCATCGCCATTCATGACCTCGGGCGCGTCACGCGCGAGGGCGAGCGCTTCTCATACGCCTATTGGCGCGTGCAGGGCGCGAAGATGTGGATCACCAACGCCAGCATTGCGGGCGTGATGATTCTCTACGCGCGAACGACCTCGGGCATTTCCGCGTTCGCGCTCGATGCTCATGCGGAAGGGCTCTTCGTCGGGCGCGACGAGCACAAGCTGGGGCAGCGCGGCAGCACAACCAACGAACTGGTGCTGAATGACGTGCGCATTCCCCTGGACCAACTCATCGGCACCGAGGGGCGCGGCCAGGAGAACGCGCTCGAAACGCTCAATGTCGGGCGCACCGGGCTTGCCTTCATCTCCGCCGCGGAGATGCATGGTCTTGTCGATTCTGTGCGCGGGCTGGAGCGCGCGCGCCTCACAACGCCGGCTTTCTTGCACGCCTTCGGGCGTGCCGCACTCGATCTGCTTGCCACGGAATCCCTCGCCACGTGCGTTACCGGCCGCCTCGACCATCCCGGCACCCAGTCGATCCGCATGGACAGCGCTGCCGCGAAGACCCTCGGCACGGAGGCCTTGCAACGCGTGCTCACGCGTCTGGAAGAAGTACTGCCACGCGAAGCTGTGCTGGAATCCATGGACTTCGAGAAGCGCCGCCGCGACAGTCGTGTGCTTTCGATCTACGAAGGCACCAACGAAGTGCAGCGCTTCCTGCTCGCGCGGGATGTGCTTGATGGCTTCGATGCGCAGCCTCTCGCTGTGAGTGCGCCAGCGCCAGGGTCCGTGGTGACCGATCTGCGAGGTGTTGCCGAAGCTCTGCGGAAGGACGCCAGCTTGCAACCCATCGGGTTCATGGGGGCGGACGCGTTCATCGAGACAGCGGCCGAGAACTCCCTCGCGCGCCGGGCTGCTGCTGCATCCACGGCTGAGCAGATCTGGGCGCACATGCTGGCCGAGGCTGCGGCACTCGTGACGGCGGATGCTACGCGCCGCGCTGGAGCGCGCGCGCAGCAGGTTCGCTCTGCCGTGGCAGAGCTGAGGCGCGGCATGGAACCGCTCCTCGTGCATCTCGCCGACACCGCACTGGGTGAACCGGAGGTGCAAGCAACGGCGGTTGCGGCGGAGGGCCTGACACGCAAGGATTCCGCGAAACCACTGCGCGTGGCTGTGCTGGTCGATCCAGCGGTGGATCTTCTCGCTCCGGCGTGGAGTCACACGACGCATTTCACGCACGGTGAACGCAGTCTTTCAGACGGAGACCGCGCTGTGCTGCTGCTGGCGCGTCGGCTCCGCGATGAGCAGGGCGCCGAGGTCGCACTCTTCGCTGCGGGCACGGCGAACGGCATTCCCGTCCTGCGCGAAGCGCTCGCGTTGGCAGGCGACAGCGCCTTGTTGATGGAGGAGCGCTCGGAGGGCACATTGGCGGCGAGCCTTGCCGAGGCATTCGCGGAAGCGGTGAGCTTCTCCGCTGCCGCGGCCGAGCGGGATTTCGATCTGGTGCTGGCCCATGAAGCGCTCGCCGGTGTGGCGCTCCCTTTGGCCGCGCGCCTCAGCTTCGCGGTGGTTGCCGGCGTCCACGCTCTGCGCGTAGTGGATGCGGGGGAGGCATTCAGCTTCACGGTTGCCGGCAGCGAAGGCGCAGAGGGTGGTGCGGTCCGAGGTCCGGCGCTCGTGCTGTGCGCGGGAAGCGTCTCCGAGGCCGCATTCAGGTTCAGTATCTCTGATTGGCGCCGAGCGCTGGCACTCGACATTGGAGTGGTCCCCGCGCCCTGCCAGGGCATTTCAGCATCCTTGCGAGTCGCAGATCAGGGATCGACTGGCGAGACTCAGCCGCAACCACTGCAGACGGACAGTGCATCCCTTGCCGCGCATTGCCTTGCACTCGCCGGCGGCGGAGGAGCCGCCACAGCCGAAGCGCACATCGAAGCGACGGGCATGTCTTTGGCGGATCTTGCAGGTGCAGAGGCGATCGCGC
This sequence comes from Planctomycetia bacterium, assembly GCA_005790545.1. Taxonomy (GTDB): domain Bacteria; phylum Planctomycetota; genus SXUL01. The sequence goes on from SXUL01000090.1 coordinate 4,809, forward strand.
TCGTGAGCGTGAGTGCCGAAGGCAGCCCCGCCCCTGGCGCGAGAGCGGCCATCGCGGCTGCGCATGCGCTGCACAGCGAGCCACTCGTTGTCGCGATCATCCAGACCCATGTGCCCGAGGCTGTTGCCAGCGCAGCACGCGAACTGGCGAGTCGCGGAGCAGAGCGCGTTGCGTTCCTCATCTGGCCGGAATTCGCGTCCGCAGGCCTGAACACGCAAGCGGCAGCCTTGCGGCCACTGCTCGCCCTTGTGCGAGGAAG
>SXUL01000010.1 GCA_005790545.1 Planctomycetia bacterium
GACGCTCATACACATACACAAGCTCGTTCAGGCCCGGCAGCCGAGCACGCAGCTTGAGGCGCAGCGCCTTGCCGATCTTGACCGTCGCCGGTTTGTGCTTCGAGAAGAAGCTCGCTAGTTGTGACTCAGCGTTCACGGCAGTTTCTCGAACACAACAGCAATCATGTTGCCGCGAATGTCCTCTAGACGGCGGTCTTTCCAGCCGAGTGGGCCGAGGCGACCACGGAAGAAGGGCCAGAAGCCCGGCTCGTTGGTGTCGCGACTTGCCAGCACAAAGGCCTTGTGCTCGCGTTCGAGCCAGAGTGCAAGTTCTTCGAGCAAGACCTGCGCGTCCAGCGTGTGTGCATTCCACGTCAGGGCCTTCAGTTCATGCCCTGACGGCACGGGATAGGCCGCGAAGGGCGCGAGCAAATACGCGCTCTTCTCCGGGTCGCGCACGAAGGACGCGTCGAGAGATTCGATCAATCCAGTGTGAGCGAGCAGCGGCGCCCCCGGATGACGCTCGAGTTCCACGGAAACGGCGGCGCTCACCCCACGCCACTCATTCACGAAATGGCTGCGGGTGAGGAATGCGCCTGAGCCCATGACACAGAGAACAACCACCAACAGGATGCGCGAGCCCTGTCCCGCAACCTGTCGCCAACACCAACCCACAAGCAGTGCAAAGCCGATGGCGTGCCAACTCGCATAACGCGGCAGAAAGACCTGCCACGCGGTCCAGCGCGAAACGACGAAGAGCACGATGGGGGGCAGAACGAAGAGCAACGCCAGCGCGAGCAGCACCCGTCGCGCCAGCGGAGGCGCGGCGGCGTCACGGCGCAGGCGGCCGAGCACACCGAGGACGATCACACCGATGAGTGCGGCGGCAACAGTCGCGTGCGGTGCGAGTTCTCGCAGCAACGCCTCGATGTAGGGAACGCCGCTCACCATCAAGCCCGAGGCCCGCGCGCCCACATCCAGGAAAAGCCCGATGGCCGGCACAAGACCGGCGAGCGTCGCGAGCGCGAGGACTGCGATCTCGCGGATACTCCAGCACGGGCCACGCACACCACGGAACACCAGCACCCATGCGGCATGCACGATGAGAATGCCGCCGAACATGAAATGCGCGAGCACGGTCAATGAAGCGCATACGCCGTAGGTAACGGCGCGCAGGAACCCCGGCCGCTCCAACCAGCGCAGCAACGCCAGCGTTGCGAGAGCCGCACCGAGCATGGCCAGCGCGTAGGCTCGCGCGTTGCGCGCTTCGAACTGCACCACGTGATGAAACGCAAAGACCGCTGCTGCAAAGAAGCCCGTGCCGCGGTCGAAGAGCCGGCGTCCGATGGCCGCGACCACCAGCACTGCGCCCGCCATGCAGAGAAGCGACGGCAGGCGCAGCGCCCATTCGCTGCTGCCGAAGAGCTTCATGGAGGCCCACGGCAGGATCCACGGCACAGGGCTGCCGCCGCTGAACTCGCTGCCGCGCTGCCAGAGCGTTTCGAATGAGCCGGACGCCATCCACCAGGTCACGGTTTCGTCGAGCCAGAGGCTGGACGTGAGGGGCAGACTCCAAAGAAGGAGCAACTGCCCGAACAGCGCCAGCATCAGCCAACGGTGCGCGCGCGCATTGAAGTCGCCCAGAGTGCACATTCGCGTGGCTATCATACGGCTGAAACGCAAGCCTCCGATGATGAACGGTCTCAAGGTGTGCGTGGTGATGCCCGGCCTCAACGCCGCCGCCACGCTGGAACGTACGCTCGCGGAGATTCCGCGCGACGTGGTGGACGATGTTCTGCTCACGGATGACGGCAGCAGCGATGCAACGGTGGCCCTCGCGCAGCGCCTCGGCATCCACACTCTCGTGCATGAGCGGACGCGCGGCTACGGCGCGAACCAGAAGACTTGCTACCGCGAGGCGCTCCGCCGCGGCGCGGACATCGTGGTGATGCTGCACCCCGATTATCAGTACACGCCCAAGCTCATCCCAGCGCTGGCGAGCTGCATCGCCAGCGGACATTTCGAAGTGGCGCTGGGCAGCCGCATCCTCGGAGGCGGCGCGGTGGCAGGTGGCATGCCGCTCTGGCGCTACCTCTCCAATCGCGCCCTCACGCTCTTCGACAACCTCGTCCTCGGAACCAAGCTCAGCGAGTTCCACACCGGCTACCGCGCCTTCTCGCGGAAGGTCTTGGAGACGCTGCCTCTCGAAGAGAACGCCGACACCTTCGTGTTCGATCACGAGATGTTGTTGCAAGTCCTGTGGCGCGGGTGGGGCATCGCCGAGGTGACCTGCCCGACGCGCTACACGGCGGAGTCGTCAAGCATCTCGGCCGCTGCGTCGCTCCGCTATGGCGCCGGTGTGGTGTGGGGCAGTCTGCGTTGGCGGCTGGCGCGTTGGGGTTTCTCGCGGCCCGCGATTCTTCGCGACGACGGGCGGCGGCTCGCGTTGGCGACGCGCCCCTCGGATGTTCGTGACGCTCCCTCGCCCCTCGCGCGGAATCCATGAGCGGCACCGGCGGCCATTTTTCGTGCCCCGTGTGCGCAGGCCCGCTCCTGTCGCGTCACACCCTTGTTGCTGCGCCAGATTCATCGCAATCCTTCGCGGTGCTCGGATGCGCGGCGTGTGGCCATGGGGTGACGATTACGCCCGAACCCGCACGCAGCACTGCCCACGGCGGCAACTACGGCATGAATCGGCACGCCTTCACGGACGGCTGGTGTGCTCGGCGCCGCGCGCGCTGGGTGCAGCGCTTCACGCACACTGGCGCGCCGCGCCGCGTGCTCGATATCGGCTGCGGTGATGGAGCATTCCTCCGCGTCATACAGTGCGCGGGCTGGCAGGTGGCTGGAACCGAGTGCGCACAGCGCGCTGCGGCGCTGGAGCAGCTCAACGTTGGCACCTCGCTGGATGATGCCGCAGCGCATGCGCCTTTCGGTGCCATCACGCTCTGGCACAGTCTTGAGCACCTTGATGATCCAGTGGGATTGCTGTGTGAATGCCGGGCGTTGCTGCATCCCGCGGGCGCGCTGTTCGTCGCGGTGCCGGATGCTCGTTCTCTCGCCGCACGCACCTTCGGTCGACACTGGTTGCACCTCGACGTCCCGAGGCACAGACACCACTTCTCCCCGACTTCACTACTGCAGACCTTGCGCGCTGCTGGGTTCACGGCGCGCGACACACTCGGGCCGGAATTCGAATACGAGTGGTTGGGATGGAGCCAGTCCGCGCTGGACGCGGCTGGCCTGCCTCAGCGGGCGTTCTTTGATGCGCTCCGTGGCGCACCACGCGGCGGGGGCGCCGCCGCGCGGCTGCTGCATCTCGCCGTTGGCAGTGCAGCTTCGATGCTCATGCTGCTTCCGGCTGCATACTCCGCTCTGGCACCGTCACGCTGCCATCTCGTCTGCACGGCGGGTGACGACGCGGCACCCCGCGCGCCTTGAATGGCCCGCACAGTTCGCGCGGCGGGTTCCATCAACGCATGAGCTTTGAAGGTGCGACCGCACCCTCAGGGCTCAGCATCAGGGGAAGAAGCACTTCAGCAACACGAACAGGCCGATGGCGCCCGCACCGATACCGTAGAGCATGAACTTGGTCATCGTTGTCTCCACATGAAGAACGTCACGAACAGCAGCAGTCCGATCCACGCGAAGAGCAACGCGTAGGCGGTCGGCTTCAGAATACGGAACCACAGCGGCAAGGTGTGTCTGTGCACGACACCTGGTCGTGCACGTACGACAGCTCCTGCCATGCGCAGTCCGTCCGAGACATGTGTCCGCGTTGCCTCGTGCATTGCGCACGGCGCTCCGCCGCCTCTGCTTGCGGCATCACCTGCAGGCGCGCTGCCCACGGAGTTCGTCGCGGTCAGTGGTTCAGACTGCACCGCGATTGCCTCCACAATGCCCGGCTCCTGCTCTGTGCGCACGGCCCAGCGAAGCACGACAATGGATGTATTGTCGCAGCCGCCACGGGCATTCGCGCACTCGATGAGCATCTTTGTGCCGGTGGCGAGATCGGCGTCCTCGAAGGCCTCGGCGAAATCCTCATCGGGCACATGCGCCATGAGTCCGTCGGAGCAGAGCAGCAGCATGTCCCCGGGCTGCAGTGACACTTCAAACATGTCCACGCGCAGGCTGGCATCCATGCCGAGACAACGTGTGAGCACATGGCGCAAGGCGTCCGTGTTCTCAGCCATGAACTGCATGCCACTGCGTTGCTGCTCCTCGTAGACCGTGTGATCGCGCGTGATCTGCGCCGCCACGCCTCCGCGCAGGAGATAGGCGCGGCTGTCGCCAACATTCGCAATATGAGCGCTGTTGTCCGCGCCAATGAGTGCCGCGACGCAGGTGGTGCCCATGGATCGCAGCCTGTGGCTCTCGCGCGCTGCACTGCGCACGGTGCGGCCCGCTTCGTACACGGCACTTTCGAGATCGCGCGCGAGACTCCCCGAGTGGAACTCCTTGAATCCGTTCTGCAGCGCCTCCATCGCCAACTTGCTTGCAATGCCACCGCCCTCGTGGCCGCCCATGCCATCGCAGACGGCGAGCAGCACTCCCGCGGGCGAATAGATGACCCCGCAGCAATCCTGATTCTCCGCACGCACGCGACCGATGTCGCTGGCCGCGTGTGTTTCAAAGCGCGAAAAATCAGGATGAGCGGTCATCTGTGCTCAACCATGTTCCGGATCACCAATCTCTCGGCGGGCCGCCGCGCGGCCCGTCCGGGTATGGCCCGCGCGGCGGAGGCCTGCGCGGCCCTTCGTCCTCGAAATGCTGACCCGGGCCCGGCATGTGCTGCCCGAGACGCTTGCGACGCGCGGATTTCGCCTGCATGCGCTGGCGGTAACCGAGCTTGCCGCGGAAACGCTTGGAGGCCGTCTTCTTGATCTCGCTCTTCACAGGCCGCGTGATCTGCGCCTCAAGGATGAGGATGGGCGTGAGCATTGCGCCCTTGGCACCGGCGAGCGCGGCACCGCGGAGTTCGAGTTCCGGAATGCTCGGCAGGTGCATCAGCCACTGGCGCGGGATGGAGGGTTCCCCGTGCAGTGCGCCAAGGAACGCACCCGCGATGGCGCCGAAATTGTCGGTACCTCCGCCCTCCGCAAGCACGCCGTCGAGGCCGTCTGCGAAGTTGTCGAAATCGGTGAGCAGCATGTGCATGAGTGCAGGAATGGCCGCGGTGGCGAAGCCGCCGCTGACGCTGGTGATCTTCCGCGCCGCGCACGCGTTGCTGCGCTCGACGATGCCTGCGAAGACCTGCCCGAGCGGTTTGTCGAACTGGTCCGCGATGGCGTCGATGGCCGTGGAAAGGAGGCAATTCTCAGGCACTTTCGCGCCGCCGCGGGCTTCCGAAATGCGCGCTTCAGCCAGACGCACGATTTCAAGCACATCCTCGAAGGCGTCATCCGCATCAAGGTCGTCCACGGAGGATCCCATGGCGGCGCGCACGAGACCCGCAACGGCCACCGTGGCCGCGATGGCTCGCGGGTCTGAGTGGGTGAGCGAGGTGGCGCCGATGCACGCACGCACCAGATCCTCGTCGTCCTGGATCATGATGCCGATGGGTACGCCGCGCGCTGCCGCTCCCATGCCGGCACTCGGCATGGCGCACTCAGGAAGCGGCTTGCCCTCCATCATGCGGCGCACGGAAACGCGCATATTCCTGTGCGGGCGGCGCCAGCTGCCGAAGAGGTGCCCCGGCACGGGCTGCGCAAGTTCCATGAAGCGCATGCGGAGCGACTCCGGATTCACGCGCCCTTCGCGCAGCAACGTGTCGCTCACGCAGAGCGCGCCCTGCGTGTCGTCTTCGTAGACGCCGCGCTGAATGCGCACCGCCTGTTCCTTCAGCTGGAATTCCTTCGGGTCCGCGATCTGCAGGGGGATGCCCCCCTGGGCGCGGATGTTCTCCGAGCTCAACCCGCTGAATGGTGTGCCGCGGGCCTCACCCAGCGCCATGCCGACCATGGCGCCACGTCCTTTGACTTGTCGATCCACGTGAACCTCTGGCGAGCGGGATGTGGTGCAATGCAGGTTTGCTGCTTGGAACCCCGGCTTCGCTTGCGATCTTGCGCGCACTTCATGCCGAGGACCCCGGAACAACTCATCGAGAGCTGCTCACCGCTTCGCGGGAAAATCACAGGGTCGTGGCTCAAGGTCATGGGGATACGCGCGACGCCGATTGTGCCTGAAATCGGCCGTCAGCGAAAGCGCCCCCGGGCATGGCGGAAGTGCTGTGCCATCACTAGGATGGGAAGGAGTCCAGCGGGCACCAGCAGGCCCGAGGACCGGAACTTGCCCATGCTCAGGATGCTCCTCTTGCTCGGTTGCGTGGGCGGATGTCTCGCCGCGCAATCGCTTTCCATCACCTCGGCCTTCGATGGCAGCGCAGCGCCGTTCATCCGCAGCGAGATGATCACCCTCGCTCTCACGGGCGCCGAACCCTTCCGCCCGGTGACCCTCTTCATGGGCGGCGCCATGGCGGGCGTCTCGACACCCGGCATCACTGGCGCGCTCGCCATCATCCCCGCCAGCATCCAACCCTTCGGCCCCTTCGACGGCATCGGCATCTTCGGTGGCGGCTATCCGCTCATGACCGATGCAAGCGGCGGCGTGAGTTTCACGCTTCTCATCCCGGGGAACTTCGGCGCGACACTGCCCTCGACCTTCCGCATCCAGGCGCTCGTGCTGCGCAATCCCTTCATCGCACCGGGCGGAGAGGCTTTCGCATTCAGCACGCCTGCGGACGTGCTGGTCGATGAACCCGCAACCACGCCGCAACTGACGCAGTTCTCAGTGCACTATTGGAGCGAGGGCACGACAGCACAGATCCTGATGGAAGGGACCGGGCTGCTCCCCGATGCCACGGTCCTGCCGACGGTGACCTTCACCTCCGTCGCAAGTGGCGCGAGCGCGCCCGCAGTGACTGTGACCATGGTGGATGTGAATCCCGGCACGGCCATCACTCCCGCGCTGCTCGTCACTGCACCGCCGTTCATTGGCGCCGCGACGCTGCCCCCGAACAGCAGCGCAGGCGGCGTGGTCGTGACGGTGAGCTATGCGAATTCCGGTCTCTATCCGAACAACCCCTTGAATGCCGCATCGACAACCGCTGCGCAACCGTATGCCCAGCCGCTCTCATTGATACTGCAATCCAATATCCAGCCGCAATTCAACTCCGCCGCACCGCGCGCCGCCATCACCGGACAACCCTGCACCTTCACCATCAATGGCGCGAATTTCCTGAGTGGTGCCGAAGTGATGATCGGAGGCACGCCTCTGCCCGCAACGGTATTCGGCGGCGGCAACATCATTCTGGTGTTTGCTCCGGCGCTGCCGCAGGGCGTGCATGACATCGTGATTCGCAATCGCGACCATGTGGCGCCGTCGCCGCGCCAAAGCACGGTTGCAGCGCCCGCAACGGACTATGTCGTATTCGCACCCGTGCTCGGCGCCATTCAAGTGACCAGTGTCACACCCGCGAGCGTCACCGAGGGCGCTCCAGCCGCTGTCACCATTTCGGGGACCTGCCCTGTAGAAGGTGCGCACACGGCTCTTGAGAGCACACTTGGCGTCCTTCAGTTGAATGTCGGCAGCAACATTCTCGGCACCGACGCAGTGCTCCCTGTCGCCGTGAACAGCGTCACCATTCCGGCGCCCGGTCAGTTCGCCATCAATGCAACGCTGCCCGCCTTCCCGCCGGGCTTGAACCCCATCGGGCCCACGGCTGCTGGATTGTCCAATTGCGGGACGAAGCACTTCCAGATCACTCCGACTCTTTGCCTCAATCCGGGACTGAACCCGCACAAGACCTTTGCGGCGATCACCTCCGGCGAGCCCGGCAACGCATTCCTCTATCGTGCCACGAATCCGCCCGCTGTGACATTCATCGGGCCCAACAACTGCGCGCGCTTCGAGGGCGGGCAACTCGTCACCATCACGGGCACGAACTTCTTCACGACGGCCACTGTCTTTGCGCCGTACCAACCCGGCTTGATGCCGACGCTGGCGCTTCAATCCGGCGCCACGCTTCTGCCGCTCACCAATCCGTTCATGATGTTGGGTGGCACGGCCATGGCTGGCACGCTGCCGGACGCGAGTTCTCTTGGCGGGCCGTGGCCCATGCAAGTGAATCTCGTGGTCACGAACCCGGATGGGCAGGTGACCTCCGGGAGCGGCGACGATTTCTGGCTTTATCCATCACTCGCCAGCACCACGGCGAACACCTTCCCCATCGTCACGGGAACCGTGAATACGGGCACTCTTGCCACGCCCATCGTCTACACCTTCACCGGCGATCTCGACATCCCCGCGGGCGTGACCATCACTGCCACCGGTTCTGCGCCACTGCTCATTCGCTGCCGTGGCAACGCGAACATCTCCGGGGTCATCAATCTGGATGGCGACTCCCTGCCGGGACAATTGAGCGCTGGCGCGGTTGCAGGTGGCGCGGCCGCAACGGCACTCACCCTCGCTGCGCAAGATCCGTTCCAGGGCAACGGCGGGCTCTCGGCCTTCGACCCCATGACGGCGTTCTTCTACAGCGGAGGCGGACTCGGCGGTTGGCACGCGACGCCTGATGCGGGTGGCGGTGGCGGCGGCGGCATGGGTACGAATGGCGCCGCAGGCCTCGCAGGCTCGCTCTTCGGCGGCGCTGGCGGCCTCAACTACGGATTCCCGGCGCTGCCCATTCCAGTGCTCGGCAGCGCGACACTCATGGAGAATTTCTGGCCGCCCGCCGGTTCAGGTGGCGGCGCGGGTGGGCTCGGCACACCGACACCTTTCAATCCTCTCAATCCGCCGCCGCTCGCGGAGATTGGATTCAACGGTGCGGGCGGACGCGGCGCGGGTTCGCTGGCCATCATGGCGGACTCCAACATCAACATCATCGGCAGCATCAACGTGCGCGGCGAAGTCGGCAGCGTCGGTGCGGTCGGCACCAATGGCTCGGGCGGTGGTGGCGGTGGGGGCAGCGGCGGCGCGGTGTTGTTGCAGTCCATCCGGGGCATCGCCTTTGGCAATGCTGCCACGGCGAATGGGAGCGGCGGTGCAGGTGGCCTCGGTGGCACAGGCGGCGTGAATGATGGCGGAACGGGTAGCAGCGGCCTCTTCCGCTTTGCCTTGCCAGCGAACAGCGCATTCCCCGCGCTGAGTCTCATTATTTCACCGACGGCCACGATTACGCCTGCTGCGGGCACGGTGGGGTACTGACATGCGCAGATTCATGAACAGCTTTCTCTGTTGCGCCGTGTGCCTCGCATGTGTCAGCTTCGCGCCGCTCAGCGCACAGGCGACGTTCACGCTCTCGCTGAATGCTCCGCATCCTGCGAGCCTCAACACAGGGCCAACGGGCACGGCGGCGGTGCTCACGAACATCGTGCGGACGGAAGCGCTGCAACTCTCACTCAGCTCCACCGCGTCCGCAGGTCCGGGAGGACAATTGCTCCCGCGCCGCATCGCGCTCTGGATCGGCGCCGAAGCTGTGGCGCCCACCCTGTTCCCCGAAGGCCCTGTGTTCCTCGCACTCGGAGGCACGCCACCAGCCACGCTTCTCTTTGATTCCTTCAGCATGCCATGGGCACCCATGTTCAGTGGCGTGC
>SXUL01000091.1 GCA_005790545.1 Planctomycetia bacterium
ACGCTTGGCGCTGCACTCATATGCGCCAGCACTGGAGATCGTCCGCATGCAACGCTGGTGGCTGCCGCTCGTGTCCGTCCTCATCATCGGGACGGCTGGTGTGTTCTACATGGGCATCCGCACCTACAAGGATGCGCCGCCACTTGCAGCCTTCGTCGATGCCGGGGGCAAGGCCCTCTTTGACGGAGATGACATTCGCGCGGGGCAATTGGTGTTCCGCAAGTACGCACTCATGGACTACGGCTCCATGTTCGGCGACGGGGCCGCGCGCGGACCAGACTTCAGCGCGGAGGCGTTGCACACCATCGCGCTCACCATGCAGGCCAACGCGACCGGCGGTGCTGGTGCTGGTGCTGGTGCCGGAGCAGCAGGCGCAGCAGATGCCGATGCTGTCCGCGCACGCGTGCAACGCGCCCTGAAGGACATGCTGCCTCTCGAAGGCAATCGCGTGCTCTGCCCTGACGGTTTCGCTGCTGGCTTTGCCGCAGTGGAGCGGCACCTGCAGGAACGCTTCAACGGCAGCGGGCCGCAGGCCTTCAATCCGCCGCACTACATCAAGGACAACGCGGAGCTGCATTCCCTCGCCGCCTTCTTCACCTGGTCCGCATGGGTGTGTGTCGCGAAGCGGCCGGGCTCCGATGCGAGTTGGACCCACAACTGGCCCTACGACCCTGAGGCCGGCAACGTGCCCGGTGCCTCCATCATGCTGTGGAGTGTCGTCGGGCTGCTCGCACTCGTCGCTGCGCTGGGCGGAGTGCTGTGGGTGCATGGAAGAACCGGCGGCACATTCCCGTGGTCGGAATCCAATCATCGCGAGACGCCGGTGACCGAGAGCATCCTCGCGGGGACAGACCCGACGCGCCTGCAGGCGGCCACGCACAAGTTTTTCGCCGTCGCTGCTGTGCTCTTCGTGTTGCAAGTCGTGGCGGGCGTTCTGACGGTGCACGACTTCCTCGGGCTCACGAACATTTTTGGTGTGGACGTCGCATCGCTCGTTCCGGTGACCATCTCGCGCTCGTGGCACATCCAACTCGCGATCCTCTGGATCAGCACCTGCTGGATCGGCGCCGCGATCTACCTGCTGCCGTCGGTCTCACGCGCGCAGCCGCGCCATCAAGTGACGCTGGTGAACATCGTCTTCGCGCTGCTGGTCGTCGTCACCCTCGGTTCGGTTGTCGGCAACTACATGGGCCCGAAGGGCATGCTCGGTGGCCTGTGGAATCTCCTCGGGCATCAAGGCTGGGAGATGGTGGAGCTCGGGCGGCTCTGGCAGTGGGTCCTGATGGCCGCGCTGGTGCTCTGGATGTGCGTGGTGGTGCGCGGCGCGAAGCCCGCGATGCAAGGCGAACCGCCATGGAGCATGTCGTGGTGGCTGGTCTATGCCGTGTGCGCGATTCCGCTGCTCTTCACCGCAGGTTTCGTCGCGCGTGAGGACACGAATTTCGTCATCGCGGACTTCTGGCGTTGGTGCGTGATCCACATGTGGGCAGAGGCTTTCTTCGAGGTGTTCACCACAGTGATCGTCGCGTGGATGATGCACAAGATGGGGCTCGTGCCGCGCTCTTCCGCGGTGCGCATCGTGTATCTCAGTGTGCTGCTCTACCTCGGCTCGGGCATCCTCGGTATCAGCCACAACTTCTACTGGAATGCGAAACCCATGGCGACGCTCGCCATCGGCAGCGTGTTCAGCACCATGCAGGTGGTGCCGCTGATTCTCCTCGCGCTGGAAGCGTGGCGCTTCCGGCGTCTGCCTCAAGAAGCACTTCGCGCAGGCGCCTCCGGCGCGAATGGCTCTGCCAGTGGCTCATCCGGCAACTTTGCCCACGGCGAGGCCTTCCTCTTCCTCCTCGGCGTCAACTTCTGGAACTTCCTCGGCGCGGGTGTGTTCGGTCTCATCATCAACTTGCCCATCATGAACTACTACGAGCACGGCACTTACTTGACGGTGAATCACGGCCATGCCGCGCTCATGGGCGTCTACGGCAATCTCGCTATCGCAGCCATGCTCTGGTGCACGCGCGGTCTTGTGCATGGCGAACGCTGGAGCCCGAGGCTCTTGCGCTTCATCTTCTGGAGCATCAATCTCGGTTTGCTCCTGATGCTGGTCCTCGACACTCTGCCTCTCGGGTTGATCCAGTTCCATGAGGTCACGGCGGCAGGGCTCTGGTCCGCGCGCTCATCCGCCTTCGTCGAGGGAGACACGTTCCAGACGCTGACCTGGCTGCGCGCGGTCGGTGGCTGGATCTTCTTCTTCGGCGGCGTGTTGCCCCTCGCATGGTTCATGGCCACGCGCTTCCATTTCGGAAAGCGCGCAACCGTGGCCGACGAAGTGCTTCAGCCGAACCGCGCCACCGCGGCCGTGACCGAGAGTTCCACTGCACGTTGAGTGAGCGGCGCACGCTGCGTTCGGGGACATGCACACCCGAGTTCAACCGCGCGGCCGCCGCGCGCGGCGTGCCCGCTGGGTCCAATGCTGCGTCTGTCAGCGGCGTGAGCGCGCGAGAGCCTGTTCTGCGAGCATGAGCAGCTCTCGCGTGTGCGCGTCATCGGGGTTGAGAGTGCGCGCGGCATTGAGTGCGGGCAACGCCGCGGTCACATCACCCTGAGCGAGCGCGAAGGCACCAAGATCGTGCCATGAAGCGAAGGATGGTTCCTGACGCACGGCCTCTTCGAAGGCGCGCCGCGCAGAGTGCATGTCCCCGGCAGTCGCTTCCGCTTCACCGAGGGCGCGCCAGATGCGTGCGTCCTCAGGAGCGCGTCGAGACATGCGCTTCAGTGCAGGTCGTGCAAGGCCCGCGTCCGCGACGGCCGCTGCTGCCGCAAGACACTGATGATCCGCGGTCTCGCGTGCTGCGAGACCGAAGCGCGCGCAGATGTCGAAGTGTCCGATGGCGGCACTCGCGTTGTCCCGCGTCGGTGGCGCTCCGCCAGCGGAAAGCGCGGCCAGAGCCTGTTCCCCCTGCCACGCGTGCCAACGCAGCCAGCCACTGTGCAACGTAAGGAGCAACATGGCGCTCGCAGCGAGAAGTGCGGCGCGGCCCGTGCCGGTGATGCGCCCGTCGCGGCGCAGGGTGCGCTTGCCGAGTGAGGCTTCCTTCCGCACGCACAGACGCAAGACGATCACCGCGGCTGAGGCGGCGATGCCTCCGACGGCCAATGCGAGCAGGAAGGGCACAAGCCCATAGAGCCCGCGGAATGAGAGCAGCGTTGCAATGAACACACCGCCCGCAAGGAGATCCTCGCCGAGAGAGAGGTCGTAGCGACGGCGCGGTTTCTCCGCGTGCGCGCGCCGGAAGAGTGCTGGCGTGCTGAAACCGAAGCGGAGAGATTGCTCGGGGCAGGCCGCGACACAATCGAGGTCCTTGAGGCAGGCGCTGTCTTGCACCTGGCCGAAGGCCTTCGTTTCCTCATGCACGCGAATGTGGCTCGCGCAGGCGGCGGTGCAGTGGCCGCAACTCGTGCAGTTGCCGCGCAGCAGGATCTTGCCGGGCGTGATCTTGTCCGCGGCCGCGAAGAGCGCGCCATAAGGGCACGCGAGACGGCAGAAG
>SXUL01000011.1 GCA_005790545.1 Planctomycetia bacterium
CGGAGGCCTCGCAGGGGTGACGGCTGTCCTCCCGGATGCAGCGCATGGTACTGGGTGCATGCTGATTTGGGCGCGGGATGGCGCGACCCAGAGCTTGAACGGCCGGTGGCCCCAAAGAGCGAGGTCAGAATGCCCGGAACGGGGTCAGCGCTGCACAGAACAACGGTAGGCAACCCCCACGATGATCGCGGAGACCACCCAGACCACGATCAAGATGTGAAACCAGCTCATGGCTGACGCCCGGCCACGGGGGCACCCGCCGTCGTCGCCCGCCACCACTGGCGTACACGTTCGACAGCCGCACCGCGCTCCCCGGCCTGGGCGTCGAAGCGATAGCCAAAATCCGTACCGGCCCGGGCACTGACCGCATCCATGGCCTTCATGCGCATGCGAGCCTCGGAGTGATCGAGCAGGGCGATGAGTACCGGCATGCCGTCGAGGCTTCCGAGTTGCAGAAGCGCAGCCGCAGCCTCGTAGCGCACGCCAGCCTCGGCGTCAGCGAGGCTCTTCGCGACAGCGACGCGCGCCTCTTCACCGCCGATGAAACCGAGAACGTACAGGAGGCCTGCACGCACGTGCGGATCCGGCGACGCGAGGGATTCGATCACGACAGCGCGCGCACTGCTGCCGCAACTGATGAGCACTTGCAGCGAATGCAGAAGCGGCGCTCCTTGAAGTCGCTGCAGGCCTGCCACGCGGACGCGGACCTGGCGCTCAAGGCCGAGGTCGACACCACCCGCACTGGCGCCGCGAGGCGCGTCCTCTTCTTGCTCGGTCACGCATCCCGCAAGGACGAGGATCAAGGACGTCAGCAACAGCTTGTGAACGGTCATGGCCACTTCCGGACTCCCGTGGGCCTTATCGGGCGCGGAGTGGCCCTCCCCTGAAGTCCTTGCCACCACGAAAGATGAGTGCGAGAGCGAGGAAGGCACTGGCGCAGAGTGCCCAAGGCCAGGACGCACGGGCCGCCGAGAAGCCGCGCTCCCGCGCGAGTTTCCGAGGTGGCCATGCCCATTCGAGATGTGCGCGCGAAGGCACTTCCCCCCGCGCGATGGGTGTCCCGTCGGTTGAGAGCACGCTCGCCGGGCCGGCCTTGATGGCCGCGCGAGAAAAAAATGATCCGTCCGCCGCCGAATACAAGGTGTGCATGCCTCCAGCCGCATCCCGCAGGTGCAGCACATCTGCGCTGTTCGCTGCATCGAACTCCACACGCAAGCCACCTGCAGTCTGCAGGAAGCGTGCCGTCGGTTCCGCGGCGCGCGCCGCCGCACGCACGAACTTGTGCAGTGCGTCCGCGAACTCGCGGCCTGTTCCCGTGGATGCACACGCCAACACCTTGCCCGCTCCGGCCTTCCGCATCGCCAGAATGGCTTCGCCAGCAGGACTCACGCCGAGAATCTGAGCACCCTCCGCTGCGCGCGTTCCGTTGCTTCCCGTTCCCGTGAAACGCACCGTTGCGAGCCCGCCACCTCCGCCTGTCACGAGCACTGCTTCCTGACGCCAATGCTCGCGACGCAAGGTGTTGAGCAGGATCTCCGGCACCAGGTCGCCGCAAGCTTCGACCTTTCCTCCGAGCAGGGCGGCGTCCTTCAGCGCATCCGGGACCGGATCGAGAACGAGTGTGGAGACATCTCCGGCTGCACTGCGCCAACGCGCGCGCAAGGCCTCCGCGGATCGAAGTTCAAGAGCATCTGCGAAGACGCAATCACTGAGCAGGATGGTGTGGCGAGCCGTGTCCGCCGACTTCGGCCGCTGTGCCACCCATGCGAGCAGCGGGAGGATGCATGTTCCTCCGGTGGGTGCGCGCGTTCTCAATTCCTGCATGGCCAGCAGCAACTCCGCCCCCGTGCCTGCTCGCGCTGGCACCGCCTGTTCCACCCGCGCTGCAAACGGAACCACCTGCACGCGATCCTCCGCGTGCATTTGTCGAGCGAGGGCTTGCACGGCTTCCAGAGCGCGCGTCCAACGGCCAGCCGCGTCCATGCTGCCTGATGCATCGAGGAGAAGAAGCACTTCACGTGGTCCCGAAGGCCTCGACGAGAGCGGCGAGAGTGCCTCCAGTGGAGAAGCCTCCCAACCACCGGCGGCGAATGAACTCGGTCCTCCGAGCAGCACCAAACCCGCGCCTTCAACTTCGACGGCGCGGCGGAGCAGCGCGAGC
The DNA here is from genome assembly GCA_005790545.1 of Planctomycetia bacterium. Classification (GTDB taxonomy): domain Bacteria; phylum Planctomycetota; genus SXUL01. Next base: position 2,162 of record SXUL01000011.1, read on the forward strand.
TCTGTTGCCGCGCGGGCGAGGTCCACTCGTCCCACACAGATGACCTCGGGATTGTCCGAGAGCGCGCAGCGCTCGGTGAACAGAGACTGCAACGCATCATCCTCATCGAGCACAGCCACGCGCGGCGCGCCCGGGCTTCGCTCCACCGTGAGTTGCAGAGCTGAGGCGAGGTCATGCCCCGCTGTATCCACGAGCCGAAGTTCCAGCAGCGGCTGGGGGTTCGCGACATGCACCACGAGATCGAGCTCGCCTGCCACGAGCGTGCAAGGAAGGTCGACCCCGCCCCCTGTGAGGCGCGCCGTTGCCGGGCCCTGCTGGTCGCAGGCAACGTGCACCGTGAACTCCGCCGGAACGCCCGCGCGGAGTTGAGGCGGAGCACCTATGAGAAAGAGACGCCAAGGCGCCGAACTGAGGCGCGGCAAGGGTCCATCATGCACGAAGGCCATGCCCCGCAGGTCTGCGGGCGCCTCGTGACGACCATCGCCATGCAGCACGAGCTCGATACGTTCGTCTTCGCCAGCAAGTCGCCGAGCCAGTGCAACGGCCTGTGCCGGATCGGTCTCATCGAAGAAGCGCTCGCCGTGGCTGACGAGGTTCGCCAGCAGGGCGGGCTGCGCAAGACTCTTCGGGAATTCCGCGCTGGATACCGGCGCCACGAGCAGCAGCGCATCATCCGCGAACGCGATCAGCGCCTCACGCGAGGAATGATCGGATTCCGCTGCGTGGCGCATGCGAAGGCCTTCGAGCAGTTCGGCGGGCACCCCGTGGGAGCGGCTCACATCAAGGAGGTGCACGCGCAGCGTGGCGGCAGGCACCGGGAGCACAAGTTCAAGCACCCCGGCGCTGGCGGAAAGCAGAGCGAGCAAGATGCAGAGCGTGGCCCAGCGACCGGACCTGAACTCAAAGCGCACGCGTCCCATGCCGCAAGCCTAGCGGCATCCCGGACGAAGAGGTTCAGACCTCGCCCGCAAACCCGGCCACCGCTGCACCCGAGACCGCGTCGATCACGCCGCCGAGCAGCACTCTGCCGCCGTCGTCATAGAACACCGCTGACTGGCCCGGTGTCACGGCATCCACGCTTTCGAGGAACTCCGCCTCCACACCCTCGGCCGTCGCCACCACGCGCACGCGGACCGGCGTGTGATGTGCGCGCACTTGCAACAGGCCGTCCAGGCCGGCGGCGAGGATTTCTTCTGTCGCTGCCCCGAGCACAAGGCCTTCAACACGACAACGCGTTGCCGCGAGTGCAGAGCGGGGCCCCACCACAACGCGCTGCAGAGCGGCATCGATGCGAATAACGAAGAGCGGCTCTGCCTGTCCGCTCGGAAGCCCGCGGCGTTGCCCGATGGTGAAACCCGCAATGCCATCGTGGTGGCCGAGGACACGCCCTGCGAGGTCCGTGATCTCGCCCGTGGCCAACGCTTCGGGCTGACGTTCGCGGACAATCGCGCGGTAGTCTCCGCCCGGAACAAAACAAATCTCCATGCTCTCGGGTTTGTCCGCCGTGCGCAGACCGAACCTCCGTGCTTCGGCACGCACTTCCTCCTTGGTCATTTCTCCCAGTGGGAAGCGCACCCGTTGCAGGGTTGCCAGCCCGAGCGGCCAGAGCACATACGACTGGTCCTTGGCGCGATCGCGCGCACGCGCGAGCACCTGGTGTCCCTCGTGCACGACGAGCCGCGCATAGTGCCCCGTGGCCACCTTGGCGGCACCGAGATCGCGTGCAAGATCCAGCAGGGCTCCGAACTTGAAGCTGCGATTGCATTCAATGCAGGGGTTGGGAGTGCGGCCCGCGGCATACGCCGCGGCGAAGTTCTCGATGAGTTCGTCAAAGCGCTGCGAGAGATCCAGCACATAGAACGGAACGCCGAGGCTCTCGGCCACGCGGCGCGCATCATGCGCATCCTCGACACCGCAACAGCCCTGCTTCGCGCTCTGGCGCGGAGCATTGATGCCGTTGCCCATGAAGGCCCCGATGACCTCGTGCCCCTGCTCCTGCAACAACGCCGCCGCCACGGAGGAATCCACTCCTCCGCTCATGGCCACCAAAACTCGTTCGCGCTCCGCACTCATTCCCGCCAGTCTAGCCCGCGGCCATGGCGCTCACCTGAAGGCTCCACAAAGAGAATGGGCCAATAGACCCGCTCCGCGTCAAGGCGCCGGCATCCTGTTCTGGGGGCATTGCACGCTATGATCGGCGTGCCATGCGATTCGACAATATGACGTTGTTAGTGACCGGTGCGGTGTTTTGCGTTTTGAGCTCGGTGGGCACTGCCCAATGGCCGAGCTCGCCTGCAGTGAACTTTCCTCTCGCGAATCTCACAGGCGATCAGCAGGTGCCGAAGCTCGCGGCGACGCCGGACGGCGGTTCGTACAGCGCCTGGTTCGACAACAGTTCCGGGAACTATGGCGTCAAGCTGCAGAAGCTCGACGTGAACGGCTTCGAGACGTTCGCTCACAACGGACTCACCGTCAGCGCCAACCCGCAGAGCACATCCCTCGTCGATTGGGATCTCGTCGCCGACTCCGCAGGCAACGCGGTGCTCTGCTTCACCGACATCCGCGCCGGTGGCGATCTCGATGTCTATGCCTATTGCATCTCGCCCGCGGGTGCTTTCCTGTGGGGTGCGAATGGCGTCGCGCTCTCGGCCGATGCGCACTTCGAAGCGAATCCCGTCGTGGCCGAGATGACGGACGGCAGCTTCACTTTCGCGTGGTCGCGCAGCCCGAGCGGCATGAACTCGCGCCTCGTGGTGCAGCGCCTCGACGCTGCAGGTACGCCGCTCCTCGGCGCGGCGGGCATTGAAGTCCTCGGCGGGACCAACGACGACCCTGGTTTCGTCGGCATCGTCTCCGCACCCAGTGTGTCGTTCATCCTCTCGTGGATCCGCGATACGACCCCCTTCTCATCGCCCAAGCATCTTTGGACGCAGAAGTTCGACGCCACGGGAACGCCCCTGTGGGGCGCAGCGCCGGTCATCGTGTATGACGCGGCAGCGCTCCCGATCGCATACAAGCCCGAGTTGATGAGCGACGGGCAGGGTGGCGCTTGGCACGCCTGGCATGTCAGCGTCGGCAGCTTCTTCCAGGGGCGCGTCCAGCACATTGATGCGCTGGGCACTCAAGTCTTCGCGCACAACGGCGTCGAGATCTCTCTCGAAGCCAGCCGCTCGGAATTCAATCCCTCCATGGTGCCCCTCGGTGCCACCGGCGACATCCTCGTCTTCTACAACAAGCGGAACTCCGCCCAATCGCTGTGGGGCATCGGCGGTCAGCGCATCACGGCCACCGGACAACTAGCGTGGGGAACGAACGGCATCGAGTTCATCCCGACCGATGCGACCACCGAAGAGGTACCGCGCGCCGTTGCGGCGCCGAACGGTGCCTGCTGCTTCGTCGAACAGGGCAACTACAGCACCACCATTCTCGGGTTCCGCGTCGATGCCGCGGGAGTGATGACTTGGGGTGCCACGCCGCTCATGCTCTCCGCGACGGTGACACCGAAGGACAAGCTGCGCGCGGTCACATCCACGGCAGGATCGGCTGTCCTCGCCTGGGCCGACACGCGCGCGCTCGACTACGACATCTATGCGCAGAACGTCCATCTCGACGGCACACTCGGCATTCCGCCGGCGCTCGCGACGCCCTACGCACACTGCGTCAATCCGCCGAACACGCTCGTGGCCGCAACACCTCCCTCTCTCGGAACAACCTTCATCGTCGGCGTGGATGACCCTTCCAATTCCATGCCTGCGGGCTCGCTCTCGCTGCTCGCGGTCGCGCTTCTCGCCGATGCCGCCTATCCCTGCGGCGCCCTCATTCCCAGTAGCGGCATGTCCGCTCCCGGCTCGAGCGGCGAGCTGGCCGTTGATCTCGGCACGCTGCTGTTCCCGGTTTTCACCGGCGCCCCGTGGACCGGTGCCGGCAATCCCGCTCTCTTCCCCTTCCCACTTCCCAACGCCAACGGCCTGCTGGGTATGACTCTGCACCTTCAAGGCGCGCTCGCTGACCCCGTGACTGGCCGCTTCGGCCTCACCAACGGCCTTCGCGTCCGCTTCGGACCCTGAGACGAAACTGCATCATCGATTCCTTGTGCTGCACGACAGCAGATCCCGTCGTGTGACCTCCGTCGCATGAGCAGCGGCAGCAGAAGCGCCAACGAAGATCGTCAGCGGACGAGCGCGCCGAGGAGGTTCGACCAGTCATCGGTCCAGGGCTGGTCGCCCGCGGCAGGCAGCAGAGGCACGAAGCCCGTGGAGTGGTCGAGCTTCTGAAGATCCTTCGCGCTGCGTGCCGCCACCAGCCACACGCTGGTCCGGCGTCCCTCTGCGAGGGCTGCGGAATCCGTCACTTCGTCGCGCTGCACAACGGTGACCAGTCCAAGCGACGCGGCCGTCGCGGCGAGCGGCGGACGGAAATCGAAGAAGTTGTTGGAAATGTGGAACACCATGAGGCCGCCGGGCGCGAGTTTTTCCAGTTCGAGTGCCAAGGCTTCGCGCGTCAAGAGATGGACCGGGATCGCATCCGACGCAAAGGCATCAACGACGATCAGGCCAAGGCTTGCATCCGGTTCGCGTGCGAGCATCTGACGGCCGTCACCGATCACGATGCGCAGATCACTGCGCGAGGCGCTGTCCGACAGATAGGTGAAGAGGCGCGGATTCTCGGCGATGGCTGCCACTTCGCGATCGATCTCGATGAAGGTGAAGTGCCGCCCCGGCTTGCCGTAGGCCGCCAACGCTCCGGTGCCAAGGCCGATGACCAGCACGTGGTCCAAGCGCTGATCATCGTGACAGGCACTGAAGACCTTGCCGATGGGGCCCTTCCGATGGAAGTAGCCGAGCGGTTCATGGCGTGCGCTCTCGGCCGTGAACTGGAGACCGTGGAGTGTCGTGCCGTGAAAGAGCAGATGCGATTCCCCGGCTGCCGTCTCGCGCACATGGTGAAGGCCGAAGAACGTGCGCTCGGAGTGCAGCAGCTCGCCGGCGTCGTGACTGTCCTTTGCGACGGATGACGCGAGGAGCCCGACCGCTATCAATGACAGCGCCGGGACAAGGAAGCGTGCAAGCGAAGGAGACGCCATTGCCTGAACCGCGCGGACGCGCGGCCATGGCTGCAACAGAACCGCCGCACCGAGCAGCAGCGGGTATTCAATGGGGCGCTCGAAGACCAGCGGTGCTCCCAGTGCGGTGACAGCGCCACCGAGCACGCCGCCGATTGCGGCCAGCAGATAGAACGTCGTGAGCTGCTCCGGAGCAGGACGCAATCTCGCGAGGCGTGTGTGGCACACCCACGCAGCGACGAAGAAGGCGGCGCAATGCAGACCGATGATCAACGACACCGGATGCCGCAACCTCATCGGTGACGATGCCGCCACGAGAATGACACCGACCGTGAGAGCGACCGCAAGTTTGCGCGGTTCAACCACGAGACGCGGAACGAATGCGATGGCGTAGGCGACGAGATACAGGGCCAGCGGCAGAACCCAGAGCAACGGAAGTGCGGCGACCCCGGTGGTCACGTGACTCGTCACGCCAACGAGCAACGCCGACGGGACCGCCGCAAGCGTCATGCACAGCAATGCCGTGCGAAGGCTGAGGACCGCGCTGGATCTCTCGCCAGCAACTGTGTGGACGTTCACACGCTCTCCGCACCGTGCGGTGGTCCACGCAGCCGCGGACACGAGCAAGGCGAGCGCTCCGTAGCCCGCAGTCCAAGCCCAGCGCTGCACATGGAGCCCCGCAAAGGGTTCGATCAGCGCCGGATAGGCGAGCAAGCCCGCGAGGCTCCCCGCATTGCTCCACGCATACAGGAAGTAAGGATCCCCTGCGCGTCGATGGCCACTTTCGGAAAACCACTTCTGGACCAGCGACCCTGTGATGCCCAGCGCGACCGCTGGAAGCCCGAGTGTGGCGAACAACCACTCGAGAAGCGCGAGGACTTCATTGCCGGTGTGCTCCTCAAGTGTCGCCGGTTGAAACGGCAGCATGACCACACCCAGCAACAGCAGCGCGACAAGTGTCCAGCGGCTCACACCTCCGCCGAGCCGTCCCAGCCAATGTGCTGACAGATACCCGAGCAGAACGATCAACTGAAAAAACACGAGACAGACATTCCAGACCCACGGACTTCCTCCGAAGGTCGGCAGCGCCATCCGGGCCACCATGGGCTGCACGAGAAAAAGGAGCCCGGCTCCCCATGCGAGGCTGGCGACGACGAAGAAGATCATGCGTTCGGATCACCCTTCTGGTACTTGCTCAACCCAGCGGTGCAGCCGCGCAGCCCGAACAAAGGCTCCGCTGAGTGCGACGCTCGCTCTTTCCGCATCATAGGCCCGGTCACTCCCCCCACCTCGCAACCACGGTGCTTGTTGGCCTCGCTGTTGCGTCCGTTTGTCGTGAATGCCCTCGCCGGCCTCGACGCCGCGATCCGCTATCCTCTTGAAAGCCACGCAGCCCATGTGCGGGTGCGGCGAGGAGCTCAGCCTGATGCAAGACGCCAGCAAGAACTTTCCGGTGCGCTTGGAGGCCACCGCCGCCTATCTGCGCAGCTTCATGACCCTCATGCTGCTCCTCACTGGGATCTGAATGTTCGGCCTCGGCATCATCGCGGCCATCCTCTACTGGATCTTGAGCGCGAACTTTGTGCGTCGTCAGGCAGCGGCTTTCTATTACCGGATTGAAGGCGGCAAGCTCTGCGTTGATTCCGGTGTCTACTTTCTCAAGCGCAAGACCATTCCGCTGGAGCGCGTCACGGATTTCATGCTGGCACAGGGGCCGCTGCAGCGCCGCTACGGCATCTGGGCTCTCCACGTGCAGACCGCGGGCGGGCAGCAAGCCGTCGCGGAGGCCGTGTTGATCGGCATCGAGAACCCGGAGCAGGTGCGCGACGAGCTGTTGCGCGCCCGCGACGCCGCCGTAGAGCGCGCTCGCGTCCTGTGAGCATGAGCTCGCGTTCGCGGGCTGAAGCCAGACACGTGTTGATTCCTTCCGTCACCACAATCCCCCATTCCCAACCGCCTATCCGCGAAGACCTCGCGCCGGTATGGTGAGGGCTTCCCCCCAAGGATGTTGCATGAACTCGTCCGCCATCGCGCTCTCATCGCTGTTGCTGGTTGCCACTTTTGCCGCACAAGAGCCTGCGCCTCCCATCGCTCCCGTTGCGCCAGTCGCGCCCATCGCGCCGATCGCGGCCACGCAGAAACCTGCCGCCAAGGTCGCCGAGCCCACCTACGACGAGAAGGCTGATGCGCGCGTCGTGGTCGCCGCTGCGCTGGCGCGGGCCAGGAAAGAGAACCGGCGCGTCTTGATCCAGTGGGGCGCCAACTGGTGTGGCTGGTGCAACTGGCTCGCGGCAACGATGAAAGCTGACAGCGAGACACGGCGCAAACTGCTGTACGAATACGACGTCGTGCACGTAGACGTTGGTCGCTTCAACAAGCACATGGACCTCGCCAAGGAACTCGGCGCCGAGTTCAAGTCCATTCCGTATCTGACGATCCTCGACAGTTCCGGCAAGGCACTTGTGCAGCAAGCAACTGAGCCCTTCGAGATCAAGGAATCCGACGCGAAGGGCAACCACCACGATCCGAAGAAGTTCGTCACGTGGCTGACCGAACATCAGGCTGCGCCTCTCGTCGCGAAGGACGTGCACGCCGCCGCACTCGCGCAGGCGAAGACAGAGAACAAGCGCGTGTTCATGCACTTCGGCGCGCCGTGGTGCGGGTGGTGCCATCGCCTCGAGAACTGGATGGCCGAGCCGGAGATCGCGGCACTTCTCGCCAAGGACTTCGTCGACCTCAAGATCGATCAGGACCGCATGACAGGTGGCAAGGAAATGATCGACGCCGAGATTGCCGCTGCGGGCGTCAAGGCCGGAGGCATCCCGTGGTTCGTATTCTCTGACGCGGCTGGCAAGCAGCTCGCCAACAGCACCGGCCCCAAGGGCAATACAGGCTTCCCGTACAAGGAAGACGAAGTCGCGCACTTCGCGACGATGCTCAACACGGTGCGGGTCAACCTGACCGACGCCGACATCGCGACACTGCTCGCCTCACTGAACGCCATCCGCACCGCCGACGAAGCGAAAAAGAAAGCCGCCGCCGCGCACTGAGCGCAGTCCTCACAGTCAATCCAAGCCCAGCAACGGAGAGAACATGGAACCCAACATCCTCGTGAACTACTGGTGGGTGCTCCCGATCATATTTGCTCTCATTCTCTACAAGCACATTCTCCGCCTGCTGTGTGGCATGGTGATCGTGCCCGAAGATCGCGTCGGGCTGGTGACGAAGAAGTTCGTTCTGCTTGGGTCCAATCGCGAGTTGCCTGACGGGTCCATTGTCGCCACCAAGGGCGAGGCCGGCTTTCAAGCGAAGACCCTCGCACCCGGCCTCTACTTCGGCATGTGGGTCTGGCAGTACGACGTGACCATGCAGGTGTTCACGGTCATTCCTGAGGGGAAGATCGGGCTGGTTCTGGCCAAGGACGGCATCGAGATCCCGACCGGCAACATTCTCGGGCAGCGCGTGGAGTGCGAGAACTTCCAGGACGCCACGAAGTTCCTGGAGAACCGCGGGCAGCGCGGGCGGCAGACGGCGTACATCACGGCGGGGTCCTACCGCATCAACACCATGCTCTTCCAAGTTTCTGTGACAGACATGATCCGCATTCAAGAGAGCATGGTTGGCATTGTCACCACTCTCGATGGACTTCCCATCGATGCGGGCCAGATCGCGGGCAAACTGGTGACCGGGCACAACAACTTCCAGGACTTCGACGCCTTCATCCGGAAGGATGGCAACCGCGGTCTGCAGCCGCAGGTCATTCTCGCGGGCTCATACAACCTCAACCCTTGGGCGGTGCAGATTGAAGAGATCCCGATGACGGAAATCGCCATCGGATTTGTCGGCGTCGTGATTTCTTACACGGGCCAGGACGGCCACGACCTCACGGGACTCGACTTCAAGCATGGGAACATCGTCGAGAAGGGATGCAAGGGTGTGTGGCTGGAGCCGCTCGGGCCGGGCAAGTATCCGATCAACAAATACATCATGAAGGTCGAGCTGGTCCCGACGACCAACCTCGTCCTGAACTGGGCCGCCGCGCGCAGCGAAGCGCACAACCTCGACAAGAACCTCTCGACCATCACGGTGCGCTCCAAAGACGGCTTCCCCTTCAACCTCGATGTGGCGCAGATCATTCACGTGCCCACAACGGAAGCACCCAAGGTCATCGCGCGCTTCGGCAACATGGTGAATCTGGTCTCGCAGGTCCTCGAGCCCACCATCGGCAACTACTTCCGCAACTCCGCGCAGGACAGCGATGTCATCGCCTTTCTCAGCACGCGCAAGGAGCGGCAGGAATCCGCCAAGGCGCACATCAAGCGCGTCCTCGATGAATACAACGTCAATGCCGTGGACACGCTCATTGGCGACATCGTGCCGCCTGAATCGCTGATGAAGACCCTCACTGATCGCAAACTCGCCGAGGAGCAGAAGGTCACCTACGACACGCAGAAGCGCGCGCAAGAAACGCGCCAGGGCATGGAGAAGGAAACGGCCATCGCCGACATGCAGAAGGACATCGTGAGGGCACAGCAGAGCGTGGAGATCGCCGAGCGCACCGCGAATGCCACGGTCAAGAAGGCGGAAGGCGACGCCACTGGAGTGAAGCTGGCAGTGGGTGCCGAAGCCGAAGCCATCAAGATGCGCGCGCACGGCGAAGCCGAAGCCACGATGGCTCGCGCCAAAGCGGACTCGGAGGCCACGAAGCTCAAGGCTGCCGCGGAAGCCGCCCAGATCTCGCTCACAGGTGCCGCCGAAGCTGGCAAGGTCCTCGCCATCGGAAAATCCACGGCCGAAGCCTATGAGCTCGCGGTGCAGGCCCTCGGCGGCGACAATTTCACCCGCTACAAGATCACCGAAGAGCTTGCGAAAGGCCAGCTCAAACTGATCCCCGACGTGCTCATTGGCGGCGGCGGCGGTGGCTCAGCCATCGATGGACTGCTTGGCCTGAAGCTGATGGAAATGATGGACACCAAGAAGAGCACTGAACCAAAGCCATAGCTCATCGAACGCCACGCTGCGTGCCGGGGCTCGCCGTTCTTCGGTGCCCCGAAAGCACTGCAACCGCCATGCGTAAGGTCATCCGCATGGTTCAACACTTCTCTGTCACTGGCGTGTCTCGCGTCATCTCGCGCTGCGGGATTGTTCTCGCCGTCGCGTTGCTCGGGGGCTGCACGGGCTCGAACGGTTTTCAAGAAGCGCCGACGGATGTGTCCTTCGACGTCCTGTTGTCGGCCGCGTTCGGCGAGTATGCGCAGGAAGGCGATGCTTACGCGAAGCTCCATCGCCGCCATCTGGGCGTGACCCAACCGCCGCCGGACACGTCCAAGTGCCCGCCTTGGCCGGACGTCGAGGTCGGCGCACGCACGCTCCGGCTCGGCTACATCACCGGGCATCCACTGCACACGGTCGATGAATCGGGGCAGCACGTCGGATTCGAATCTGAGTTGGCTCTCGAACTCGTGCGCCGGATCAACGCGCATTACCCGACAGCGAAGCTCACACTGCATTGGGTGCTCGTCGATGTGAAGCTCCCCGTCGGCCCCGCCAAGAACAGCACAGCTTTCCGCGAGCTGGCCGCGGGCCTCCGTGCCAGGAGCTTCGACATCGCCTTCTCGTGCATTGTCCCGGTCTCCGCGCCGGACATCGCCTACCTCTCGCCGACCATGACCATGTTCCCGGGAGTCATCTACACCGGGCGCGACAATCTCGACGTCTCCAGCATCCATGACCGCGACTCGCTGGTCGTGTTCCTCGCCACGCACCCGGGATTGACCTTCGTCCATGGCATGGGCGTCTCGGTGTTCGAGGCCTTGGCGGCAGACGTCGCCAAGGCGGGCGGCAAGATCTCCGTTGCCTCCGGCGGCATGCCGCACTTCCGCATGGCCGACATTCTCGGGCTGTCGAAGATGAGCTCGCGGCCGATGATGCAGGGCGTCCTCCTCGATGTGAACCCGCGCCTCACCGTGCAGCGAAAGGCGACCTTCGCGCTCAAACGCGAGACCTCTGTTGGGCAGCCCAACATGCAGCCCTGAGGCCTGCGTGCGCAGCCCACCGGAGTTCCGCGGCATGAACCGGTGATTGGAGCAGAGGGCCGCCGCTGATACCGTCGACGCGCAGGAAACCTACGACATGATGCACACAAACCTTGCTTTCGCGCTTCAAGAACCAGCGGCTCAGGATTCGGGCGGCGGCCTTGTTGGCATGCTGCTGCCGATGGCCATCATGTTCGGCATTTTCTACTTCCTCCTGATTCGCCCGCAGCAAAAGCAGCGCAAGAAGGAACAGTCCATGCGCGACGCGCTGAAGGTCGGCGACGAAGTGGTGACGCAGGCAGGCATCATCGGCACCATCCACCGCACCAGCGAGCAGCACTTTGTGCTCAAGCTGGAAGATGGCGGGCTCATGAAGGTGCTCCGCGCTTCGGTCGTGCAAGTGCTGGACGCCAGCGCCGCCAGTTGACCGGCGCTTGAGTGTGGCCCGCACTCTGCGGGCCATACGGACCCCGCAGCTTCAGGGTCGCTAGCGTCCCATGCGCGGATGTGCGCGCGCGCTCAGTTGGACACAGCCATCGTGAAGCTCGTGTAGCGCTGGCGTCCGTTGGTCGCCGCGTTGTTGCGGAAACTCGCGAAGAAACGGAAGTAGCGCTTGCCCGTGAGCTGCGGCGCGAACGGCTGCCCGGTGTTGCGGAGAACCAGCGGATTGAAAGTGCCGCTCGCTGGAGTGCCGCTGAAATATGTGAGCAAGCCCGTTGTGAGGCCTGCTGGAGTGGACGGGCTCGCGATTGCGTTGGCACCTTCAAGCTGCCAGACGGCATTTGTGCCTGCGGCCTGCGCAACCGGGGAAGGCGCCAAGTTGAAGCTCTGGTAGGTCGGCACTCCCACCGTCACGTTCGTGTCGTAAAAAGTCGAGCGCGCTGCCGCTGCAACAGGCAAGAAAGTGAAGCGCATGTCGTAGATGTCGCAACCGGCGGCCGCGCTGACGTTGATGCCGCTGAAGCAGTTGGCCGCGTACGTCTTGGCTGCACCCACCAGACGCCGGTGAGGCGTGAAGGCCGCAGATCGATAGCGGTTGAGGTTCAGAACGGTCACGGCGTTCGGGTCGAGGTTCTGTTCGAACAGGAGGTTGCCGGCACCGGTTCCCGACCCCAAGTAGTCAAATGGCTGGGTGAATGCCGGGAATGGGTAGTAGGTCGTGAAGCCTGGCCCACAATTGAATGATGTCGGGTTGGTCACGCGGACACCGCCCAAGCTGCCTGCCGCTGGTGTCGCCATGGACATGGGGCAGTTGCCGTTGTTGTTCGGCGGATTCAGGTTCAAGGGATCGGGTGACTGCACCGTCGGCACGTTGTAGTTGAAGGAGTAGAGCGGCGAGAGGCCGTACTGGCCTGTCGGGCAATTCCAGGGGCCAGAGACGTTCGTCATGCCGGCCCAAGCGACGTAGCCGGGATAGGTCGCTGGATTGATGAAATTCTGAACTGGTCCGAATTCGACCAGCTCAAGTGAATTCCTCGGGCTTCCGAGATCAACAGCCTCGTAGAGGTGCATGATGTGCGACCCACCTTGCGGATTCACAGTGGCGCCGAGATTGGCTGTCGGCGTGTCGAAGGGTGCCACGAGACCTGGTGGATTCGTCGTGCCCCCCACCGTGCCCACGAACTGCACTGTCGGGGTGAGTACCCGCTGAAAGCGGGTGCCGAGAGTGAAGGGATTCCCTTGGAAGCTGGCAAGGGCCGAACCTGAGATCTCGCAACCGCCGAGCGCACCCGCATCAAAGGCCGCGTTCCACGCCGCGGCGTTGAACTGGGCCACATAGGTGGCATCGCGCCCGATGAGGCTGGCGAAATCCTCAACCACTGCCGTGGATCCCACGCAGGCAGCACAAGGCGCACTCGTGAAATTCACAGTGAGCGTCCCGTTCGTCACCGTGCCACCGGCCAGATTGCCTGCCGGGAGACTGATTGGGATTTGCTGCGCAGGACTGCCTTGAGGCTGGCCCAGGATCGGCGCAAGACCCTGCGTGTTCTGGCCCACAATGCTGACTTGGATGCTGGAGCCGATTGGCCCCCACGTTGGTGCCGGGGTGAACCGCGCAATTTGCGGAGTGGCTGCTTGAACAACCACGGAACCGGGCACGATGGCGTTGTTCAAGCTGACATTCCGCACCCGGAAGTTGACGAGTGGGTCGATGCTGCTGGAGTCAATCGGCGCACTGAACACGACATCGATGGAATCCGTTCCGGGCATCGGGTTCAGTCCGCTCACGGACACAACGCTGATCACCGTTGGAGGAGGCGGGCCCGGGGCGTACGCAATGAAGCCTCCCGCCAGCGCCGTGGATCCATGGCTCTGAATGAGGGTGACATCGTGAATCCCCACGGAAAGTGCGGGCGCGACGCACTGGACATGCTGCCCGGAGACCACGACCGCGCCGATAGCAGGGATGCCGCCAACCAGCACCTGCGGCGGATCACAGTGGAAATTGCCGCCGAGCAGAACCAGCGGGGTTCCGCCCACAGCCGGTCCACTGGATGGCGTGACAGACGCCAACAAGGGCCCACCGCTGAAGAGGTCTGCGGCGGCTGTCAGCGTGAACCCCTGCGGCGAGGATGGATCTCCCACGCAGGCCTGCAGTGCCACGGGCCCACTGAAGGTGCTCGGGAACCACACGGATGCCGTGAACAGCGGCGCCAACACGCTGACGGCACCGAACGGATGGCCGGGATCAAACCCGTTCATCACCAACGCGAAACCACATCCGGTGGTCGCAAGGTCGAGGCTTTGAACTCCGAACAGCAGGGAACCGACGGAAATGCGACCGATCGCCAGCGCGAAGGGAACCGGCGAGGTCTGACTGGTCTGGAGAATCACCGCACCCGTCCCGCCGAGCGAGCTCAGCCCGACGGGAATGGGGTACGGACCCGCCGCACCCAATCCGTTGACACGCAATGATGCGACTGGCGAGTTTGGCTGCTGCGCGAGCCCGAGGCAGAGCATCCCGCTGAACAAGAGAACGAACAGTGGCTTCATGATGTTCCTCGCCCACCCAACATGACCACTGCAGGGTGATCACGCGAGCGCCTCATACAAGTAGCCGTTGTGCACCGCTCGGTCAATGCAAGACTGCACGGGTTGGGGTGCTCCGGACGCCAGCGCAGCAAATAGGCCGACGCCGGAGCGTGGACTGCACTCTGTGGGCCAGATGGACCCATCTGCCACGCGCTTTGGCCGGGACGCCGAGAGCCGCGCCGCCGCTGCTCTGGAGGCTGAGGGCCTCGAAATCCTCGCGCGCAACGTGCGTGCTGGCCGGGACGAGATCGACCTCATCGCGCGCGACGGGCCGGTGTTGGTCCTGGTCGAAGTGAAAGCCAGGACCGGGGGCTTTCTCGCGGCGGATCTCGCCTTCACCCGCGCCAAGAGAGCCCGCATGCTGCGCGCCTTCGCGCGCCTCCGGCAGGAAGGGAGGGTGAACCACGTGCGCGCCCTCCGTTGCGACCTTGTGCTGGTCACGCCGACAGGGCCAGTGACGCATCTCCGCGACGTCTGAGCGCCCTACAATGGAGCCATGCTGCTCCTCCGCTCCATCCTCCTCGGCGTCGCTCTCTCCTCCGTTCTCGGCGCTCAGGCGGCCTCCGCGACCACACGCGCCACGCGCCTCCTCGAACGCCCCTTCCCAGCCAAGACTCTCACTCTCGCAGCAGCCGGCAACGAACTCGCGTCGCGCCGCGAAGCTCTCGCCTCGCGCATCGTGCGCGGCGTCGTGGTGCTCCTTTCCCATGAAAAGCCTGCGGATGTTTCGCTCATGCGCTATCGCCCGGACAGCAACGTGCACTACTTCACCGGCGTGGATTCTGATCCCGTGGCTCTCGTGCTGACCGTGGCTGATGGCCAACTGAAATCGCAACGCCTCTTCCTGCCGCCGGAATCCGCTTCCTACGCGCTATGGAACGGCAAGCGCGTGGTGGCCGGTGCGGAGGCGGCCGCAGCGGGCGGCTTCAAGCCTGAGGAAGTGATCACGCTCGCGGCGCCACGAGGCCGTCCCGGCACAGGCTGGGGTGTGCTCGAAGCGGCGGTGAGCGAGGGCCTGAAGCTGACCGACGGCCCGCTCTTCCTCGACAACCTCGGCCCGCTCACGCAACGCACCGCCACTGAGGGCACCAAGGCCGCCCTCGAAGTCCGCGCCAGCACACGCGAGGACTCACTCCGGGCTCACTTCCGCATGCTGCGTCCGGAACTCAAGGTGCAGAGCGTCGGCAGTGCTGCCGGCGGACTCCGCGCCATCAAGTCAGCCCACGAGATCGCGCTCATCGAAGAGGCTGCCGACATCTCGGGAGAGGCCATGCGGGTGATGCTCGCCAATGTCCGCCCCGGGCTCTACGAATTCGAACTCATGGGCATGTGTCTCGGGGTCTACTTCGAGCGCGGCGCCTCCGGCACCGCCTACGCCCCCATTTGCGCATCGGGGCCCAATGCCTGTGTCCTGCACTACGACGAGAACCGGCGCCAGTTGGAAGCGGGTGATCTGGTGCTCTGCGATGTGGGCGCTGAGTACGGCCGCTACGCCAGCGACGTCACGCGCAGCTTCCCTGCTTCAGGACGCTTCACCGCCGAGCAGAAACATGTGTACGAGACCGTCCTCGCTGCACAGGCCGCCTCCGCAGCAGCCTTGAAGCCGGGCGCGTCCTTCAACGAACTCAACAACGCGGCCATGAAAGTGATCAAGGATGCCGGCTTCAACCCGTCGCGCGTGCTTCCGCACGGCGTCAGCCATCACCTCGGGCTCGACGTGCATGATCCAGGTTCGCAGAAGCTGGTGCCGGGCATGGTCATCACCATCGAGCCAGGCATCTACATCCGCGAGAGCAACATCGGCGTGCGCATCGAGGACATCTATCTCGTGACGGAGACTGGCTCGCGCTGCCTCAGCGGCAACGCTCCCAAGACCGTGGACGAGATCGAAGCCCTCTGCACCATGGCGCGCTGAAAAAAGCGGGCTCTCCGGGCGGCCCGCCAGGTCGCCACCCCCCGCGATGCGAAGGCCCTGCGCCAGCGGGCGCAAGGCCCGCACCATGACCGCACCGGAGTTCCCGATCCGCCATACGCGGACCGGAGCCGGAGCGCGGAGCGGTGCTGAACATCCACGCCGCGCAGCATTCCTGCCGCGCTGTGCGCGTCAGCCTTCGCGGTGATTGGTGATGCGGCCCTCGATGACGAGGTCCGAGCCCTTTTCTCCGACGATGCGAAGATGCACGTCGCCAAGCCACACGGCCTTGTCGAGCGTCGGGAAGCCGGGGCCCGCGACGGGACCGGGCGCCGTGATGCCGCCCACGAGCAGCGGCGCCACATAGACGCGCGCCCAGTCAGCGAGGCCCTGTGAAAGCAGAGCGCCGTGCACCGTCGGGCCGCCTTCCACGAGAATGCGATGCAGCCCGTTCGCCCGGAGGTAGCGCAGCGCTTCCTCGGGATTCAGACGGCCATCCTCGCCCTGTCCCACTGCGATGGTCTTCACGCCCATGGCTTCGAGCGTCGCCTTGCGATCCTCACCTTCGGCGGTGATGCAGTGAAAGACCCAAGTCGGGGTTTCGTTGGCGGTCTGCACGAGTTTGCAGGACGGATCGAGATGCAACCCGCTGTCGAGCACCACGCGCACAGGCTGACGGCCCGGATTGCCGTTCGTGCGCGCCGTGAGCAAGGGATCATCCTGCTTCACCGTCGCGCGTCCCACGAGCACGGCGTCGGAGCGCTGCCGCTCCTGATGCACCTCGGCGCGGCTTTCCTCGCTCGAGATCCAACGCGCATCACCGCCCGCCGTAGCCACCTTGCCATCTGCGGTCATGGCCCACTTCAGGAGCACCCATGGCAACGTGCCGCGCATGTAGGTGGTGAAGTCGTTGATCATGGCATCGCTGGCGGGAGTGGCACCCAGTTCCACCACTTCGATGCCGGCCTCTTCGAGAATGGTCCGCGCACGTCGCCCGTTGACGGGATTCGGGTCCGTATTGGCGAAAAACACGCGCCTGATGCCCGTGGCGATGATGGCATCCGTGCAAGGTTCGGTCTTGCCGTGGTTGCTGCACGGCTCAAGGGTGACGTACAGGTCCGCACCCCGCGTGCGCACGCCGGCCGCATTCAGGGCCATGACCTCCGCATGCGCACCACCGTAGGCCCGGTGCCAGCCCTCACCGACGATCTCGCCGTCGCGAACCACCACCGCGCCGACGCGCGGGTTGGGCTCCACGAGACCGGTGCCGCGACGCGCCAGTTTCAACGCACGTTCGATCATGGCTGCATGATTGCTCGACTGGTTCACCTTGCGGCTCCTTGCTCATCCTGCGGGGTCCCGAAAAGCGTGAGTGCCGTGGCGCGCTGAATGCGCACCTTTCGCAGCATGCCTTGCAGGTCTCCAGCGGCCTTGAAACACACGATTTCATTCCACGCGCTGCGCGCGCTCCACACGCTCTCGTCCAGCTTGCTCGGGCCTTCCACCAGCACTTCCAGCTCCAGCCCGATGCGCTGCTGCTTGCGCGCGGCAGACATCCCGAGTTGCAGGGCCAGCAAGCGCTGGTTGCGGTCTTCCTTCACGGCGCGTGGCACATCGTCCGCCATCTCCGCGGCCCGGGTGCCTTCGCGCGGCGAGTACTTGAACACGAACGATCCGGAGAACTCGAGTTCACGCAGCAGTGCTGCGCTGCTCTCAAATTCCTCTTCCGTCTCGCCCGGAAAGCCGACGATCCAGTCGGTCGCCAGCGCGAGATCGGGGACCCGTCTGCGCAAGGTCGCCACCGCTGAACGATAGTCTGCCACGCTGTAGCCGCGATTCATGCGCTGCAACATGCGATCCGAACCGGACTGCACGGGCAAGTGCAGGTAACGCGAGATGCGCGGATGGTCGGCAATGGCTGCTGCCAACTCATCCGTCATGTGGTTGGGATGAGAGGTCAGGAAACAAATGCGGACGAGCCCGGCGACTTCCTCGTGCAACCGCGTGAGCAGTTGCGCGAGATTGGTGCCATCACGGAGATCCGCGCCATAAGTGTCGATGCGCTGGCCGAGCAGCGTGATCTCGACAACACCATCGTCGACGAGCCGCCGCGCCTCTTCCAGTACATCCGCAATGGGGCGACTCTGCTCGCGGCCTTGGGTGTACGGCACGATGCAGAAAGTGCAAAACTTGTTGCACCCGCGCATGACGCTCACGAATGCTTGATGCCTGCGTGGGCGTGCGGTCACGTCGCGCTCGAAGCTCAAGGGCTTCCGGTCCACCGCGAGCACCCGCTTTCCGCTGCGCGCCTCCTCGACAAGGCTCACGACGTC
The DNA here is from genome assembly GCA_005790545.1 of Planctomycetia bacterium. GTDB lineage: Bacteria > Planctomycetota > SXUL01. Next base: position 20,537 of record SXUL01000011.1, read on the forward strand.
CTCGAAGCGTGACGTACCGATCACGAGGTCCAAGTGCGGGGCGCGTGCGAAGAGTTCCTCTTGATGGTTCTGGGCCATGCAGCCCATCACGCCGATGCGGAGCTCCGGACGCTCCTGCTTCATCCGCTTCAGGGCACCGAGCCGTCCATACACCTTGTCTTCAGCGTGTTCTCGAACGCTGCATGTGTAGTAGAGGACGAGATCGGCATCGGCAGCAGTGCCTGCGCGCTCGTAGCCAGCACCGGCAAGCCGTCCCAGAACCAGCTCGGAATCGAGCCGGTTCATCTGGCAGCCCATATCCTCCAGGAACACGCGAGGGCGTGTTCCCGAGTCGGCAGCACTGGTGACGGAATCCCCCATGCGGGCGGAATGTTAGGAACGGTCAAGCGCGCTGCAAGCCGGAAGAACCATGATTGGGCGAGGCGTAAGGGGTCCATTACAGCGCTCCCTGACCGTGACGGGCGACACAAACCGGGGTGCACCATCCCGTGCACGAAAACCGGCATCCCGCAGCGAAATGCCTCTGCGAGCAGGATTTTCAGTGCCGACGGAGTTCGGCACGGTGCTTGCGTTATCCAACGCGAACGCACAAAGCGCGGTGATCAGCCGCGTGAAGAAATGGCTGCTCTGCAGCCAAGCAAGTGTTGGGTGATAGTTCCTGAAGCTGGGTGTCGGCCTTGGAGGCTGGCGCCCGGTTTCTTTTTCAAGAGTGGCAGAACGCCCAACGCGCCTGCCAGTGCAGTCAGGCGGCGCTGAGGCTGGTTCGTGGCACCCGGCGGGCCGAGGAGTCAGTTCTCCTCGTCCACCACCATCTTCTGGAACTTCTCGGTCGGCGAGTCGGCGCCGATGACGGGGTATTCACCACCCACGCTGGCCGCCTCAATCCAGTCGGTCGAGCCAGCCAAGGTCAGGAAGCAGATGCCCTTCGAGGCATGCGGCAGGAGCGCCAGATGCTCCGCATCCCCATTGCCGCTTGGCACCTTGTCGCAGATGATCACTTTTTCGGCGGCATTGAGATCTTGTGGTGCAAGGCCCTTGCGCGTGCCGACCTGATCGGGCCCGGTGTAGTGAATGCCGTCTGCCGTCACATTGCCGAGGTCTGCATCCGGCCCGAGATTCATGGACGGACAGAAGAAGATCTCTGCGTCCTTTTGCGTGTGATCCACGATGCCCGCGTGCCAGACGCCCAGAACGAACTCAGCACCTGAGGCGCGCGGGAAGTGCTTGTGGTTGGTCTGGTAGATCAAGAGGCTCTTGTAGATCGCGTCGAGGTGGCTCTTGCAGGCGGTGATGTCTGCCTGGCGCATGATGCGCGGAATGCCGACCATGCCGAGCCCCGCCAGCGTGGCGATGATGGCCATCACGACCAGAAGCTCGATCAGAGTGAATCCCGAGCGATTGCGGCGAGCTGTCGAACCCATGAATGGCGCTCCTTCACGTGCGGCGTCCGCGCGTCCCCGGCAGTTCAGGGACGCGCCCATCCTATCCGACCCGCAATACGGCCCGGCTCAGAGTCCGGCGGATTTTTTCAGGGCCGCGGCCTTGTCCGTTCGCTCCCAGGTGAAGTTCTTCTCTTCGCGCCCGAAGTGACCGCCGGCAGCAGTCGCCCGGTAAATGGGCCGGAGCAACTGGAGCCCATCGATGATTCCGCGCGGGCGCAGGTCGAAGTTCTCGCGCACCAGCGCGGCGATGCGGTCCTCAGCGATGTGGTTCGTCCCGAAAGTCATGACGCGAATGCTCAGCGGATCAGCGCGGCCGATGGCGTAGCTGAGCTGCACTTCGCAGCGGTCCGCGAGCCCTGCGGCCACAACGTTCTTGGCCACCCAACGCGCGGCGTACGCGGCCGACCGATCCACCTTGCTCGGATCCTGGCCGGAGAAGGCGCCGCCACCATGGCGGCCCATACCGCCGTAGGTGTCCACGATGATCTTCCGGCCCGTCAGCCCGCAGTCGCCCTGGGGCCCGCCGATGACGAACGTGCCGGTGGGGTTGACGTGGTATTCCGTCTTCACGTCGAGGAGATCCAACGGCATGGTCCGCTTCACGAGGTCATTCACCACGTAGTCGCGAATGGCGGCGTTCGAAGCGTCCGGCGCGTGCTGCGTCGAGATGAGCACGTTGTGGATGCGCACAGGCACCTCGCCGTCGTATTCCACCGTGACCTGCGACTTCGAATCGGGGCGCAGCCACTTCACGCGCCCGGACTTCCTGTCATCCGTGAGCGTGTTCACGAGCCGGTGCGCGAGCAGGATCGGCATGGGCATCAGCTCGGCCGTCTCGCGGCAGGCGTAGCCGAACATGATGCCCTGATCGCCGGCGCCCTGTTCCGCGGGTGAGGAGCGATCCACACCTTGCGCGATATCGGGAGACTGCTTGTCGAGGGTCACCACCACGGCGCAGGTCCGGCCATCGATGCCGAAGCTCGCGTCGGTGTAGCCCACGTCGCAGATGGTGTCGCGCACGAGCGCGGGGATGTCCACGATCGCCTTGGTCGTGATCTCACCGGCGACCACCGCGAGACCAGTGGTCACGAGGGTCTCGCAGGCCACGCGGCTGGACGGATCTTGCGCCAGCATCGCATCGAGCACGGAGTCGGAGATCTGGTCGGCGAGCTTGTCGGGATGGCCCATGGACACCGATTCGGACGTGAAGAGAACGCGTTCAGCCATTGGGAACTGACTCCTTGTGGGCCCTCAGAACAAGGCCCCCTGTGAATGCCAAAGTGCGCTGCAGTGCCCCTGCATGCGCCGCGATCACTAGACGCGCGCCCTCGCGGGCACGGGTATGGAGTGATGCGTCGCCGAGGCAGTTGAGGATGATTCTCTCACACTCCGCGGCGCTCGAAAACCGGGCCCGCTGGAGCGTCCCTGCGGCTTCCAGCTCCTCCGCCCTGCCCGCGACCGTGGCGAGATGCGGGCCTGTGAAAATCGGCACGCCTGCCGCAGCCGGTTCGAGAAGATTGTGGCCTCCGACCGGCACGAGACTGCCGCCGACGAATGCGAGATCCGCCGCAGCGTAGAGCGAAGCGAGTTGACCCATGCTGTCCACGAGGATGATGTCCGCACCTTCCGCAGCGGGAAGGTCACGCAGCAAGACTACCCTGCCATGCCGCGCGGCGAGCCGGCGCACGGACTCGACACGCTCAAGGTGCCGCGGCGCCAGCACAAGGCGCGTGGCAGCGCCGCTTTGACGCACTGCCGCATGCGCGCGAAGCAGCAGCTCTTCTTCGCCTTCGTGCGTGCTTCCTGCAACCAGCACTCTCTCGTCCGCGCCGCACCCGAGCTTCCGGCGCCATTCTTCCCGCTCTGCGGCAGCGTCGCGGAAGTGTGCGTTGTCCGCCTTGAGGTCACCGCACACGCGCAATCTGTCCGCAGCCACGCCGAGGGAGCGAAAACGCTCACAATGCGCAACGTTCTGGACCGCAATTCTCTGCACTGGGTCGAGGATGCGCGGAAGAACACCAAGAATGCGCTTCCATCCGCGCTGACTTCGCAGTGAGAGGCGCGCATTCACGAGCAGCACCGGGATGTCGGCACGGGCCGCCAAGGCGAGCAGGTTGGGCCAGAGTTCGAGTTCCATCAACACGAGCGCTGTCGGGCGCGTGCGTGCGAGGAAGCGCCGCACTGCCGAGCTGAAGTCGAGCGGGCATGGTTCCACAGCCTCCGCACCAAACTCGCGTTGTGCCGTCGCGATCCCGAGCACCGTCGTGCTGGTGACGAGTACTTCCGCGCCGCGATCGCGGAGCGCACGCACCAGCCCTCGCGCGGCGAGAATCTCGCCTACGCTGACGCCGTGCACCCACACGCGAACCTGCACCGCGGTGCGCTCGCGGACGAACCCGAGGCGCGCCGCGAGCGGCGGCATCGGCCGGCGACGGATGATGCGGCGCACCGCCCAGAAAGGGCCCGCCACCAGCACCACCAGGAGGTACAGGAGGTCCGTGAGAAGCAGCATGGCCCTCTACTGGGCGAGACCGTGGCAGCGCTTGTACTTCTGGCCCGAGCCGCAAGGGCAGTCATCGTTCCGCCCGACGCGCGGCCCCGTGTGCTTGAACGGCTTCGGTGCTTCGGTCGACTGGTTCTGCTGCGAAGCCTGTTCCATTTCCGAACTCGCAGCGCCCGGCGTTGAAGCGTGGCTTGCCTCGCCCCCCGCCCAGACATCCTTCGCAGGTTCGAGATGTTCTTCCTGCCGCGGCCCCACCTCGATGCGCACGATGCCTTCAACGACTTCGTCCTCGATGCTGCGCAGCATCGCCTCGAAGAGCTGATAGCCCTCGCGCTTGTAGGCCACCTTCGGGTCTTCGTTGCCGTAGGCGCGCAGCCCGATGCCGGACTTCAGCGCATCCATCTGCAGGAGCTGCTCTTTCCACTTGCCATCAAAGGCATTGAGCAGGATGAAGCGCGCCACCGCGGTCGCAAGCTCCTCACCCATGGCCTGGGAGCGAGCGTCGTGAAGCTCCATGAATCGCTCGACGAGGATGCGCTCGAGCTCGACGCGCACGCGGGGCAGCTCGGAGGCAGCGTCCTCGCCGGTTCTGCGCTTCCACCATTCGCCCACTGCGGCGAGGTCCCACTCAGCCGGCTTCGCACTTTCGGGGCAGAACAGTTCCAACATGCGCCCGGTGCTCTGGCGCAGCATGCGCTCGACAAGCCCGCGCAGATCATCGCCGCGCAGGATCTGCTGGCGATGGTCGTAAATGAGTGTGCGCTGCTCGTTCATCACCTCGTCATATTCGAGCAGGCGCTTTCTGATCTCGAAGTTGCGCTCTTCCACCTTCTTCTGCGCTCGCTCCACGGAGCGTGTGACCATGGAATGCGTGAGGACCTCGTCATCGCGCAGCCCCAGCTTGTGCAGCATGGCGGTGATCTTCGGCCCCGCGAAGCGGCGCATGAGGTCGTCCTCGAGCGCAAGATAGAAACGCGTGGAGCCGGGGTCGCCCTGACGACCAGAGCGGCCGCGAAGCTGGTTGTCGATGCGGCGCGCCTCGTGGCGTTCCGTGCCGATGACGTGCAGCCCGCCAGCAGTGACGACCTCGGGCGGCAGCTTGATGTCCGTGCCGCGGCCCGCCAGGTTGGTGGCGATGGTCACGCGCCCGGCGCCGCCAGCGCGCGCGATGATCTCCGCCTCGCGCGCGTGGTGCTTGGCGTTGAGCACGTCATGCGCGATGCCCTTCCGCGTCAGCACCTCGGACAACTTCTCCGACTTCTCGATGGACGTGGTGCCCACCAGCACGGGCCGTCCGGCTCCGTGCTGTTCGAGGATGTCCGTCACGACAGCCGTGAACTTCGCCTTCTCGGTGGCGTAGAGGAGATCCTCCATGTCGTCGCGCACCATGGGCCGGTTGGTGGGAATCGGCATGACATCAAGCCCGTAAATGCGCACGAATTCTCCGGCCTCGGTGAGTGCCGTGCCGGTCATGCCCGCGAGCTTGTCATAGAGCTTGAAGAAGTTCTGGAAGGTGATGGTGGCGAGCGTCTGGTTCTCGGCGCGGATGGCGATGCGTTCTTTCGCTTCGACCGCCTGGTGCAAACCATCACCCCAGCGTCGCCCGGCCATGAGGCGGCCGGTGAACTCGTCCACGATGATGACTTCCTGCCCGCCGGTCTCGCCCGGCTGCACCACGTAGTCCACATCCTTCTTGTAGATGTGATGCGCTCGCAGTGATTGTTCGATGAGATGCGGCCACTCCATGTTGCGCCCGGAGTAGAAGGACTCGACGCCAGCGATGCGCTGGGCCTCGATGATCCCGTCTTCCGTGAGCATCACCTGCTGCTCCTTCTCCTTCACCTCGAAGTGCTGCTCGGTGGTGAGGCGGCGCGCGATGGCATCGGCCTTGCCGTACTTCCAGGTGTCCCCTTCCGACGGTCCCGAGATGATGAGCGGCGTGCGGGCTTCGTCAATAAGGATGTTGTCCACCTCGTCGAGAATGGCGAAGTTGCGGCGCTGCACCTGCGATTCCAGCGACGACTTCCTGGTGTCGCGGAGATAGTCGAACCCGACCTCGTTGTGCGTGCCGTAGGTGATGTCGGCGTCGTAGGCGGGCTTCCGCTGCGCCGGAGTCATGTCCGCCTGGATCACACCCACCTGCAGGCCGAGGCGCTCGTAGATGGGCCCCATCCACTCGCGGTCGCGGCGAGCGAGATAGTCGTTCACCGTGATCACGTGCACGCCACGGCCGCTGAGAGCGTTGAGGTAGGCCGGTGCTGTGGCAACGAGAGTCTTGCCCTCGCCTGTCGCCATCTCCGAGATCATGCCGCGATGCAGCACGATGCCACCGAGCAACTGCACATCGAAGTGCCTCAGTCCCTTCTCGGCTCCGGGCGGCGGAGTGCGTGCGCTCATTTCGCGCACGACTGCGAAGGCCTCCGGAAGCAGTGCATCCAGAGCTTCCCCTCCAGCGACACGTGCACGAAAGCGGTCTGTCTCGGCCCGCAATTCGGCGTCGCTCATGGCCGCAACAGCGCCGCTGCGCGCGTTGACCGCATGCACGAGGGGCAACAGTTTCTTCAACTCGCGCTCTGTGCGCGAACCGAACACCTTGGTGAAGAGCTTGAAGAACTTGTCGATCATGTGAGCCGTCCGCCACCGCCACGCCGTTCACGATCCTCCGGAGTCCCGATGTGCCGGGCGATGAACTTGAGCAGCACTTCCGTCTCGAAGGGCTTGACCATGAAGCCGTCGATCACGGAAAAGTTGGAGGATGCGATGCTCGCGGCCGTGGCGAGGATAAACGGGATCTGGCGCGTGTCATCCCGGGCGCGAAGCCGTACGGCCAGATCGAGCCCGCTCTGCCCGGCACCCATTTCGAGATCGCTGAGCACCAGATCCGGTGCTTCCTCCTCGATGGCAACGAGCGCGGCCTCGGCCGTGTGCACGACCGTCGTGCGGTATCCGCGGCGTTGCAGCATGGCTTGCACACCTTGGGCGATGCCGCGATCGTCATCGACCACGAGAACGCGCGGTGCCGTGCTGCGCACGGCCGGTCCTGGCGGCGTCTCCCGCTCCACACGCGCCACGATCTCGATGAAGGTCGGCACCCCCGCCTCGCGCCACCCCTTCTCGATGCGCTCCTTCAACTGCTGGTTCCAGCGCTTGAGTTCGAGCCACGCGTCGTAGTCCGGGAAACAGTCCTTGAGTTCCACGTCGTCGTGCGTGTCCACGGCAAAGAAAAAGCGCCCCTTCACGAGGAGCTCCTGGAACACGAGCTTCATGAACGGATAGCGCTCGTTGCCGAGGCGGAGGGTCCAGCGTCGCATGTTGCCAGCGCGCTGGTCCCTGACGAAGTGTTCGAGTGCCCCCGCCAAGTCGGCCGCATCGCTCAACGGAGGCAGCTTCTCACCGCCCTCCGGGAATGCGAGCTTGCAATAGATCTCCGCCGCCTTGCAGAGCGTCTCGAGGGGGATTTCCTCGAAGCCCGGCTGGCTCATGGCCGCGGCACCTCGAGCGTGCCCGTGAGTTCCCAGAGAGGGGGCAATGACTCGGCGCGTTGCAACTGACTGAGTTCGTCCGCGATCCGTACCAGCGCCGCCGGATCGGCGAAGTTCGCCGTTCCCACTTGCACCGCACTCGCACCCGCGACAAGAAACTCGAGCACATCCGTCGCGCTGCTGATCCCGCCGATTCCGATGATGGGGCACCGGAGCGCGCGCCAAACGCGCTGCACGGCGGCCAGTGCCAACGGCTTGATGGCCGGCCCGGAGAGCCCCCCCATGCCGGAGGGCGATCCGAGCTCCGGTCGACGGCGCCGCCAATCCACTGCCAACCCCTGATAGGTGTTCACCAGCGACAGGATGTCCGCTCCGCCCTCAATAGCGGCGCGCGCCAGTTCCGTGATGTCCGTCACGTTGGGCGTGAGCTTCACGATGAGTGGTTTCGCCGTCGCCGCGCGACAGGCCGCAACCAGAGTCTTCAACTCGGGAGCGCGCGTTCCGAAGTCGAGTCCTCCGGAAACGTTCGGGCAGGAGACGTTCAGTTCGATGGCGTCGAGCCCCTCGGTGGAACCGAAGCGGCGCGTGAGCACGGCGAAATCCTCGATGGATTCACCAGCCACGTTGAGGATGCGCGCGCAGGGCAAACGCAGCATTTCGGGGAGCACCTCGCGCTCGAACTCAGCGGCACCAGGATTCATCAGGCCGATACTGTTGAGCATGCCGGCCTCGACCTCGAAGATGCGCGGCGTCTTGTTGCCACGCCTCGGCTCCGTGGTCACGGACTTGCTCACGACGCCACCGACGCGCGAGAGATCGGCGAAGGGCACAGCTTCGATGCCGCTGCCATAGGTGCCGCTGGCGGCGAGGACCGGGTTCCTGAGCTTCAGTGGCCCGAGCGTGACAGCCGTCGCATCGTTCATGCGGCCGCCAGTCTGCGGCGGCGAGGCTCCACGAACAGAAACCAGATGCCGAGCGCGACGGCACCTACGGAGATGTAGCTGTCAGCGAGATTGAAGGTCGGGAACTGCCAGCCCCAGAACACCCAGGTCACAAAGTCCCGCACACGACCGTTGCCGGTCATGTTGTCGTAGAGATTGCCGAGTGCTCCGGAGAGGACGAGCACCAGCGCCCCTTCGACCCACCATGGCAGCCCCCTCGATTTCAGACACTGCCAGAGAATCAGTGCAAACACGGCGCCGCGCAGGATCACCCAGAAGAAGGCAGGCAAACCCTGGAACAGGCTCCACATGGCGCCATCGTTCTCGGCGTGGGTGATGTAGAAGAACCCGTCAATGACGGCGATAGGCTGAGACCCGTAATGGGGCACCCGCGCAAAGGCCCAGCTCTTGGTCAGAAGATCAAGCGAGGCCAAGGCCAGAATCACAGCGACGATGAGGAACGCGCGCCGCATCGAGCATCACGCGTGGGCGGATTCCTGCGCCTCTTGGCAATCAAGGCAGTGTCGCGCATGAGGCAGGAACTCGAGGCGCTCCTTCCTGATGTTGTCGTCGCAGTTCTCGCAGTGGCCGTAGGTGCCCTCCGCGATCTTGGCGAGCGCTTCATCAATGGCCTGGATCGTCGTCTGCTCGCGCTCCACGAGGGAGAGCGTCATGTCCTGCTCGTAGACATCCGTGCCATGGTCCGCGATGTTGTCGCCGGAGGGTGCATTGCCGCTTTCGAGTGCTTCGTTGCGCATGCCATGCACCGTGCCGGAAATGCGCGCCTTCTCTTCCAGCAAACGCAGGCGGAGCTTTTCGATGTCCGCGCTGGTGAGCGGCGGTGTCTTCTTCTTGGGCGCCGCCTTCTTCACAGGGGCGAGCGAGCCAATCACTGGCCTGCCGAAGAAGTTCGGGGGCAGTTTGGGCACGGCGGGCTTCTGCTTCGCGACGAACTTGCCCTTGGCAGCGGGAGCCTTGGGAGCAACCACACCCTTCGCGGGTTGGACAGCGCCCTTCGCAGCGGCGCCCTTCGCAGGTTGAGCGGCGCCCTTGGAAAGAACGACGCCCTTCACCGGCTGGGCCGCGCCCTTCGTGGTCGCAGGTGACTTGCCCGCTGGCTGGGGCTTGCCCTTCGCGGCTGCCGCTGTTTTGGTGGCCGGAGTCGAGGCCTTGCCTGGAGGTTTGCCCTTGGGTGCTGCAACTGCGCCCTTCTTGGGCGTGCCACCCTTCTTTGCGGGCGACGCTGCCTTGGCCTTCGGTTGCGGCTTCTTCGCCGATTTCTGCGGCGGTGTCTTCTTCTTGGCCATTGGGTCCCCGTGACAGCAGAAGTGCCTGCTGCTGCAGCCTGCAGGCCAGCCTGCCCGCAACGTGGCCGCGGAGTTTACGGGCGGTGCCACAGACCCGCAAGCGAGGGAGGCCTCCTCCAGCGCACAGTGCCCGCTCGGCATATGCTGCACCTGTGGCACCCGCGGGCAAGAACGAAGGCCGGATCGAAACTGCGCTCATCAAGGCGTTTCTCGACGCGCGCTTGCTCGAATCCGGCCTCGCTCGGCACACGCGCGCCGCCTACGCGCGAGACCTTGGCCTGCTTGCCGCACACCTGAAATCCGCGGGAAAAACGCTGCTGCATGCTTGCACCGAAGACCTCGCCGGGTTTCTGGCCGCCCGCACGGCGGCGGGCGAATCCGTGCGCACGCGGGCCCGCCGAGCGGCGGCGCTCAGAAGCTTCTACCGACACGCTCTGGATCAAGAGCTCATCCGCCGAGATCCGGCGCGCCTGATCCCCAGCCCGAAGCTGCCGGCCCTGCTGCCGAAAGCACTCAGCGCCGAGGACATGGAGACGCTCCTGCCCTGCAAGGCCACGGCGGACGAATCGCCACGCTTGCGGCTCCTGCTGGAGCTGCTTTATGGATGCGGGCTCCGCGCCAGCGAGCTGGCAGGCGTCCGCGGCGATGATTTCGATCTCTCGGGCGGATTCGTGCGGGTGCGCGGCAAGGGCGACCGTGAACGTGCGGTACCCGTCGGGCCGACGGTGCTGGAGGCCCTCCAAGCGTGGCTCCGTGCAAGGAAGGCCTTGACCACGCCCGCCAGTGGCCGTGCGCTCTTCATCACCGATGCCGGACGACCGTTCACGCGCGCTGACGTCCACGCAGCCGTGAAACAGCTTGTGCGGGCCAAGGGCATTCGCCGCCGCGTTACACCCCACACGCTGCGACACACCTTCGCCACGCATCTCGTGCAGGGCGGTGCGGATCTCCGCTCGGTCCAGGAAATGCTCGGCCATGCGAGCATCGACACCACGCAGATCTACACTTCTCTCGCTGATGAACACCTCAAGAGCAGCCACCGCCGACACCATCCCCGTGCTTGACCTCGCTGCTCATGCGCGGGCACTCACGGAGTGTGCGCGCTGTCCCCGCCTGGTGCGCCACCGTGAATCCGTCGGCGATGACACCTACTGGGCCAGGCCAGTACCCGGATTCGGTGATGAGAGCGCTTCGCTCCTCGTCCTTGGCCTCGCTCCAGGCGCGCATGGGGCGAACCGCACAGGCCGCCCCTTCACGGGCGACGCCGCGGGAATCCTGCTCTATCGCACGCTCCATGTTCTCGGTCTCGCGACCGCAGAGGAGTCCGTCCGGCGCGACGATGCACTGCGGCTGAAGGGGGTCTGGATCACGAATGCCGTGCGCTGTGTGCCCCCCGCCAACAAGCCGGATGCCCGCGAGTGCGCACGTTGCGCCGACTGGTTGCAGGCGGAATTGGCGCTGCTGCCTGTAGCCCGCGTGGTCGTGGCTCTCGGTCGCACCGCCCACGAAGCCATGCTCACGCAACGGCAACAAGCGACAGCCCTCCGGCGCAGGGATTACATCTTCCGGCATGGCGCGCGGCATGTGTTCCCGGACGGGCTCCTCCTCCACGACTGCTTCCATACCAGCCGCTACAACGTGAACACGGGCCGCGTGAATGAAGAAATGGTGCGCACTGTCTTCGAGGCCGCCGCCCGCGATGCAGGCCTGATTTCAAAGCGCCAACGACTCAAGACATGACCGACAACGCATCGAGGATGCGGCGCGCAAGCGCCTTGGAGATTCCCGGCGTCCGCGCCACCACAGCCACGTCCTGAGTGCGCAGTCCGGCGATGGAGCCGAAGCTGCGCAGCAGTGCTGCCGCGCGCGCAGGGCCGACACCAGGAATCGCTTCGAGCGCAGACCCCCCGAGTCGGCCGCGCCGCAGCGCACGGTTGTGACGCAGCGCCCGCCTGTGCGCCTCGTCGCGCACGCGCATGAGCAGGAGCAGCGCTGGATCATCAGCTTCGGGGATGAGTGCCTGCTGCGCGTCCGGCAACCAGATGCGTTCGTGGCTGCGAGGACCAACCTCATCACGACGCCCCTTGGCGAGGGCGAGGACGTCCGTGCTGGTCACGCCCGTCGCGCGCAGCAACGGCAGCACACGCGCGAGTTGCGGAGGGCCACCGTCGATGAGGATGAGGTCGGGCAGGTCTTCGTCCTTCCGCCCGCGCTCGAGACGACGGCGCAGCACTTCTTCCATGGCCGCGAAGTCGTCGTTGCGCTGGACTCCGCGCAATCGAAAGCTCCGGTAACGCTTGGGGGCTGGGCGCCCATCCGCAAAAGCGACACATGACCCGGTGACATGCTCGCCCGCAAGATGGGAGATATCGAAGCCCTCGATCCTGCGCGGCAGGTGCCTGAGCCCGCACAACGCGCGCAGGCGCTCCAGCACTTCGGTCTTCCGGGTTTCCGCTTGCTCGCGCCCTTCAAGACGCGAGAGCGCATTGCGCCGCGCGAGGTCCACGAGACGGAGTGACGCGCCCTTCTGCGGGGATTCGATACGAACACGAACGCCGCGCAAACCCGAGAGCCGCTCCGCGTGCGCATCAGGCTCTGGCAATGCACAGGAGATCAGCAAGCGCTTCGGGGGCAGCTCCGCTTCAGAGTAGTGCTGTTGCACAAGTGCTGCGAGAACCTCTTCCTCCCCGGCCTTGGTTGCAGCCTCGAAATGCCGCGATCCCGCAAGCACGCCGTCGCGCATCGAGAGCACTGAACACGCGGCCCGACCGCCGCTGCAGGCCACGCCCAGCGCATCCAGATCGCCTTCACCGCGCACGCTCACGGCCGCGCTCTTCAGAATGGCACGCAACGCTTGCAGCCGGTCACGCAAGTCCGCGGCGCGTTCGAACTCGAGAGCGGCTGCGGCGGCGTGCATGCGCTCCTCAACGCCCGCGAGCAGTCCGCGGTCATGGCCGCGGAGGAGGCCGACCAGGTCCTCCACCACGCGCGCGTAGTCCTCGCGCGAACAGAGCGCCACGCATGGCGCGAGGCAGCGTTTCATTTCGTGCTCAATGCACGGCCGCGAACGATTGTGCAGCGCGTGATCATCGCAGGAGCGCAGCGGAAAGAGGCCGTTCAGTTCGCGCAGGAGACGCCGCGCGCCTTGCGCACTGGGGTAAGGCCCGAAGTGCAGTGCACCCGGCGGCCCCTTGCGTCGGCGCACGACACGCAGACGCGGCCACTCCTCACCCGGAATCACCTGCAGCGAGAAATGCAGACTGTCGTCCTTCAGCTTCACATTGAGCGGCGGATCGTGCCGCTTGATCAATGCGTTCTCAAGGACGAGAGCCTCTGTCTCCGTGTCGGTGACAACCCAGTCGATGGTTTTCACGCGCTCGGGGAGCAGCAGGTGCACCGGACGCTGCTCGCGCGGCTGCAGGTAACTCGCAACACGGGAACGCAACTTCCGCGCCTTGCCGACATAGAGCACGTGGCCCTGCGCATCGACAAAGAGGTAGCAGCCGGGGCACTCCGGCAGAGCATTCAGAGAACTCGCAGCGAATGGAACAGACATGTTCTTCAGGCCAGCAAACGCGCTTCGAGATCCCGGATGATGTCGCGCAGTCGTGCCGCATCCTCGTAGCGTTGCGCACTGGCTGCGGCGTACATCTCCTCTCTGAGCTTGCCGAGATCGCGCGCGGCGCTCTCGAAACTGAGCGGAACTTCGCTCGCCTTGGCGGGAAGCTTCTCCTCGTCCTTGTAGAAACTCTCCGGCAGTTCACCGATGCGCTTCAGGATGGTGCGCGGAGTGATGCCGTGGAGCCTGTTGTGCTCCTCCTGACGCGAGCGGCGCCGTGCGGTTTCATCCAGAGCCGCCTGCATGGCCGCAGTGATGCGATCGGCATAGAGAATGACGCGACCGTCTGCATTGCGGGCCGCGCGACCAATGGTCTGGATCAGGCTGTCGCGACTGCGGAGGAACCCCTCCTTGTCCGCATCGAGAATGGCCACCAAAGCGACCTCGGGGATATCGAGCCCCTCGCGCAGGAGATTGATGCCGACGAGCACGTCGAAGGTGCCGAGGCGGAGGTCCCTGATGATGGCGCTGCGCTCAAGCGTCTCCACGTCGGAATGCAGGTAGCGCACCTTCAGACCCGTTGCGCGGAAAAACGCGCTCAGATCCTCTGCGCTGCGCTTCGTGAGACAAGTGACGAGGACGCGGAACCCGCGGGCGATGACTTCGCGTGCCACACCGAGCACATCGTCCACTTGTCCTCGCGCTGGACGCACCTCCGTGACGGGGTCGAGCAATCCCGTGGGTCGGATCACCTGCTCCGCAGAGATCCCGCCGCTCTTCCCGAGTTCCAGTACGGCTGGTGTGGCGCTGACGTAGACCGCCTGCCCGACGCGCGCCTCAAATTCCTCGAACGTGAGGGGACGATTGTCGAGAGCGCTGGGCAAACGAAAACCATGTTCGACGAGATTCTGTTTGCGTGCGCGGTCGCCGCGCGCCATGCCGCCCACCTGCGGCAGGGAAATATGAGACTCGTCCGCGAAAAGAATGAAGTCGTCCGCGAAGTAATCGAGCAGCGTTGCCGGCGGCTCTCCGGCGCCACGCCCATCGAGGTGCCGACTGTAGTTCTCGATGCCGCTGCAATGCCCGAGCTGCGTGAGCATCTCGAGGTCGTGCTGCGTGCGCTGTTCAAGACGCTGCGCTTCGAGGAGCTTGCCCCGCCCGCGCAACTCGGCGAGACGAGCCTCCAATTCCTCTTCGATGCCCTCGATGGCAGGCAGCAAGCGCTCCTTCGGCGTGACGTAGTGCGATGAAGGGAAGATCACGACATCCTCCACAGGTTCGAGCACACGACCAGTGACGGCATCCACGCGCTCGATGCTCTCGATGGTGTCACCAAAGAATTCGAGGCGGATGAGTTCGCCATCTCCCGCAGCAGGCGAGATCTCAATGACGTCACCGCGTGCGCGAAAGGTCGCCCGCTTCGGTGTCATGTCGTTCCGCGGATACTGCATCTGTACAAGGCGCTTGATGATCTTCTCGCGCTCGATTTCCTCGCCTCGCTTGAGCTCGAGCCGCATGGCGCCGTACGTCCCGGGAGAACCGATGCCGTAGATGCACGAGACCGAGGCAACAATGATCACATCGCGGCGAAGCAGCAGATTGGCCGTGGCCGCGTGGCGCATGCGATCGATGCGGTCGTCAATGCTCGCGTCCTTGGCGATGTAGGTGTCCGAAGCTGCCACGTAGGCCTCTGGCTGGTAGTAGTCTTAGTAGGAGATGAAGTACTCCACCGCATTCTCGGGGAACAGCTCACGGAATTCCGTGAAGAGCTGCGCCGCGAGCGTCTTGTTGGGCGCCAGCACGAGCGCCGGACGTTGCACCGCCTCGATCACGTTGGCCACGCTGAAGGTCTTGCCGCTGCCGGTAGCGCCCAGCAGTGTCTGATGACGTCTTCCCGCACGCAGGCCGGCAACCAGCGCCTCGATGGCCGCGGGCTGATCGCCTGTGGGTGCGAATGAACCGGAGATACGAAACGGCCTCGCCTCGCTCATGTCACGCTGTCGCATTCAGGAAATACCAGAAAACGAACCACGTTGCCGCGCACGCCGACCACGCACCGACAGGGACGAGCATCCGGGCAAGCCCGCACATGGTCTCCGCGCCGAAGAAGCGCGCTGAAAGCACGAAGCACATGTGCACCGGCGAAAGAAGGTAGCCCGCGAAGGAACTGGCATACGCAACGGCGAAGATCAAGAGCCTTGGGTCGTCACCCGCGCTGCGCGCGAGCGGCAATGCGGCCACCAACGGGAAGGACATGGTCACCGCAGCGACGGTGTTGCCTGTCACGACGCCTGCGAGAAGTGGCAAGAGCAGCACCGCACTCCAAGCCGCGCCGCAGCGCGTGGCCACTTCAGTCGCTTCCGCGGCCGCACCGCTTCCGCTCACCATGGCGCCGAACAATTTGATGCTTGCGGCCATGCCAACGAGTGCCCAGAGGCGCTGCGTTGCCAAGGTCCGCCACAGAGCCGCGCTGCCGTGCCTCCAAACGAGAAAGAGCACCGCCGGGACGACGGCGAACGCGACGTGCCAATCTGCTGGCAGCATGTGCACACGCGGCTCCATCACACCAAGCACGGGCACACCCGCCAACATGATGGCGATAGCACCCATCACGCTCGTCATGCTGCCAGCACCTGCCCACTCCTCCGTCGTCGCTGGAAGTCTGCGGAGAATCCAGATGACGCCGACGGCCGCCATGCAGAGCATCAGCGGCGCCAGCATGAGAGAGAACGAGATCAGCGGCACATCAGCCATCTTTGCGGCGAGGAGGACCGGCGGGTACAGCGGCCACCAGATCTCCCAGATGTGCCGGAACCAGTAGTTCGTGAAATGCTGTTCTTCGCGCGTGCCGACGGCGCATTCCTCCACCATCGGAGCTGAAACAACGGCTCCACCAGGCATCGGGAGCAAGCCGACGATGGCGGGCAACACCGCAGCCCGTGCACGATCCGAGCGGATGCGGCGCGACGCCGCGCTGGCGAGTTGACGCAGCGCTCCGGATTCTTGGAGCTGTCCGCTGAGCACGAACACGCTGAAGACCGAAGCCACAAAGGAAAGCGTGCTGCGTGACACTGCGGCTTCGAACAGAGCGAGCGCTCCATGGCTCGGCCCAGCCGCACACGCAAGCACCAGCACGCCGGTCCCGGCGAGATAACCGAGCGTCTGTGGCCAGCGCAGCCGCGCAGAGAAGAGAATCAGAAGAAGCGCAGAGCCGAGCGCGAGCAAGACCCACATGGCTTCACTTTAGCCGTCATGGATGTCGTGCGCGCTCCAGCCCCCGCTCGGCAGTCGGCGCCGGTTGTGAACTCGCCCCAAGAGCACACGGGCGTGCTCAAGTCTTCGTTGCGTCAGCGACCACTCGCTGCGGCGATGGATGCCTCGCATGTGCGCGTCAGGCTGTCGAGGCTGACATGGGAGCAGCCGGCAGTTCTGAGAGCGGCCAGTTCGCGCTGCGCGGACCACGGGTCACCAGCCGCCAACTGTGCACAAGCCAGAACGTAACTCGTAGCGACGTCATCAGGATTCCGGAGCAGTTCCGCCTGCAAGGGACGCACCACATCCTGCACCAGCCGCCCCTTCTCGCTGAGCGCCAGGCAGAGATCCGGCAAACGGGTGGCGAGGCCTGCATCGAGGGTCATGGCCGTTTGCAGTGCACCTGCCGCCAACTCGAACCGGCCCGCAGCGCTCAGAGCGACACCCAATTCCGCACACGCAAAGGCATCGTCTTCACGTTGCAGCCAGGCTCTGCGAAAGGCCTCTGCTGCGAGAATGTAATCCCTCGACCGCAGCCAACCTTCGCCGCGCGCCAGACACTCGCTAGCGCTCAGTCCTTCGGGGAACTCAGAGCTGAGCTGCTGACGGAATTCCACCGGAACGATGGAACGCGCGCTCACAGGGTCTGCCGCAGACACAACGACCACCGCATCGTCGTAGCTCACGTAGGGGTCCATGGACTCGGTGCGATCCACGACGATGGTCTCGTACTGCACGGTGCTCCAGGCCGGGTAGTAGCCGGTCGAGCAGTAGTAGCTCCATGGGTAATAGCTGTAGGAGTAGTAGCTCGGCGCGCAACTGCTCGCGTACCAGTTGCCGCTGCTCCAGCCGAATCCGACCGAGAAGCGCCAACTCGGCCGACACCAGCTCACCCAACTCCAGCTCGGCGTCGCGAAGCACCAACTGGGTGTGCACCACGTGGGTGAGTATGTCCATGCGCAGGGGCTCCAGCACGGATCCCAGCAACTCACGCTCCACCAGTTGGATGGTTGGTAGCAGTAGCTCCACGGAGATGCGCCCCAGGGCGTTGTGCAGCCGGGCTCGGGAACGCAGGTTGTGCCACCACCTGCAACCACAACACCGGTTCCTTGCGCGACACCACCACCGGAGGTGACAGAAGCCGTCGCAAGGGGAGCGCTTCCCCCGACAGGAACCAACGGGCTTGCAACGGGGCGCACCGCCGTCGGGCGCGGACTGGGCGCCACCACGCTGGATGAAAGCGCGCGTGGTGGCTTCTCGTCGCCTCCTTGAGTCGGCGGGACATCCACCTTGGGGCGAAAAGCCACGGACGGCGAGGTCCAGCCGCTTGCCGGACGAACTGTGGGTGCGCGACCGCGAGGCTTCTCGGGCGTGTTGCCGTTGCTGGACGGGCGCACCGATGCAGGCTCATCCGCTGTGCCTGGACGTGCGGGCGCGGCGGGAGAAGTCACGGTGGGGCGCAAGCCACTGGTCTTGTCGCCTCCTGAGGGTGACACGTCGGGGGCGAGTCCTCCGGTACGTCCGCGTGGTGTGGTCCAAGACGAGGACGGCCTGGCGGGCGGTGAGGCTGGCCTGCTCGGCTGCTGATCTCCTGTTGGCTGGGATGATGTCCAGCCACGTCCAGAACTACCTGCTGCGGGCTTGCTCGGCGCTCCGCTGCTCGTCCAACCCTGGTTCTGGGACCCCGGCGCCGGCCGCGCGGGTGTGGACACTCCGCGACCCGTGTCGGGGTCTTGGCCAACGGATACGCCCGGCCGTGAAGGTGGCGTGTAGGTCGGCCGCGCTGGAGGTGAGTAGCTCGGCCGGCTGGGTTGAGCGGTCGGACGAGTAGTGACGACACCGCTCGGACGGCCTGTGTCCTGTGGTGCCTGATGAGTGGGCTGGGGAACTTGGCGCGATGGCTGGGCAGGCGGGCTGTAGGTCGGGCGTGCTGTGGGAGCGGGCGGGCTGTAGCTCGGACGCGACGGTTGTGCGGGCGGGTTGTAGGTCGGACGTGTTGCGGGAGCTGAAGGCTGGGCGCGAGGAGCGGGAGCCGGCGCCGGCTGGGCGGACGGCCGTGCAAGACCTCCGCCAGTTTGGTCCGATCCTGGCCGGCCCTGAGCGATCAAGCACGAGGCACCGAGCACCCAGCAAGCCAGCATCTTCATCGTCATGGTTCGTCACTCCTGCGGCCACGGGCCGCGCGAAGGCTACCTCGCACTCGGCGTGCCATTCCGCAATCAAGCGTGCAACAGCCACAAGATCTTATCCCATCACGATTCGTGACTGAACGGGTTGAGCGCCTTGCGCTGCACTGTGTAGCCAAGAGTGGACACTGAGCGAGATTCTGCAGGCCAGTCGTGACTGCCTTGAGCCTCCGTCACAGACGCCAGATGCAAAACGACAGCGGGGCTGCCGAAGCAGCCCCGAGTCGATCCTGCCGGAGGAGGCAGGGGTTTCGCCGTTCCAGATCAGAACGCGATGCGGGCCTGGACGTAGAGGACGGTGAAGTTGTCACCGACATCCGGGCTCACGAAGCCGAGGCCAGCGCCCAGGGTGGCGTTGTCCGCGCAGGCGTGCTCCGCCCACAGATCAACTTCCGAACCGGTGTTGGAGCTATCGGTGTCGGCGAGGAACAGGCCGACGGTGGCGCCGGCTGTCCAGCCAGAACCGCAAGCCATGTTGCCACCAACCTGCAGACTGCGGCTGTCGCTGAGGCTGTACCAGTCAGCGAGACCGAAGCGTGCGCGGTAGCCGGTATTGCTGTGACGATTGCCGGTGAAGACGTAGGACTCCTCGGCGCAGGCGTAGCGGAGGAACAGCCCCAAGTCCTTGTTGAGGTCGTAGTCGAAGTTCACTTCGAGAGCCGATGCGTTGTCCTTGGCGCCAGCAGGAAGCTCCTGCACGTCAAAGTTGGCATCCACACCGAGGCCACCGAAAGCCGCGGCGAAGTGTCCGCCGAAACGATCAAGGCCGGTATCAGCCGGGATGTTGTCGTCGCTGCTGCTGTAATAACCCTCAATGGTCATGTCCTTGATGGCCTTGAGTGCGACAAAGAGGATGTAGTTCTGATCGTGGTCAGCGCCCGTGCCCGTGTTGAGGTCGTACACCAAATTCGCACTGAAGGACTCGGTGCAGTAGCCGAAATTGATGAGGTCCTGGCTCGTGCCGGCATCCCAATCATTAACGCCGAAGGCAAACTGGTTGCCAACGCTGAGTTCTTGGCGGCCGATCTTGGCGCAAAGGCCATTGACGCCAAGGAAGTTGCACCACGTGCTGTAGGCCTCGTAGAGGGTTGGATTGAGCGCAGCGTTTGTGCCGAGATCAAACGTCTCTTGGGCGGTGACCTTGAAGCTGATGCCGCTGCCGACATCGTAGCCGAAGCCGATGCGGGCGAGGTTTTCGATCCCCCACACGCGGGTGCCCGATGCGTTGGTGTTCAGGTAGCGGTGGCGCATTTCGCCCGAGAAGGTGACCTTCGGGGCGGCGGTGCCGACTGCCACGTTGCTGGCGAGGGCGTTGATCTGGCTCTCGAGGAGAGCGCCATCGTTGGCACCCTTGAGGGCCGAGTTCTCGACTTCGAGGGCTGCAACGCGGGCCTTGAGCTCGCGCAGGTCCTTCGAAACATCATCCGTCGACTGAGCGAAGCTCGAGGGCACCACGAGTGCCGCGGCGAGCAGGCCAGCCATAACATTCAACTTTGTCATGTGTCCTAGTCTCCTGGAAACGACCGTTACAGAACGAATCGAAACATTCATTCGACCCGTTCTGCATCGGGCGCCTTTAGGTGGACTCGCTGCACTTGCAGCAAGGGCCAGCCCCAACCGGCACCCTGAATCAGAATCGTGTCGGGCCTCCAAGGCCCGTGGTGTCAACCGCTGACACCGTCGAACGTTCCCCAACGGAGCTTTCGCCCGCTGGTTCGGGGAAAAGCTTACTCCCGACGCCCCTGCTGACAAGTCCCGCCAAGGAGCGGCAGTGAGTTTTCTTCAAAAACGGCATAAAACGTTGTGCGGCAAGTTGTTGCATCTAACAACCAGGCTACATCCGGTCCGGCGCATCGGCCTTGAGGAGCTCCACATCCACGCCTTTTTCGCGCAAAAAGACGATGGCACGTTCCACTTCGGCCTCGTCCCCATCGAGTTCCAAGGCCATCAACGCGACATCCTTCGAGATCGATGCTCCCTGGATGTTCGGTACCACTTTGAAGTTCTTGCCGAGGGTATAGAGCAGCGGTTCACCGAGAATTTTTTGCGGGAAAGACAGGAAAATCTTGCGTTTCATGGGAACTCCCAAGGCCGGACTTCGTGACGGGCCGGAGTGGAGCGTATGGGTTCACGCAACGGGTCAAAAGCACCCAGCGCGCGAGCCACCTGGCTTTCGGATCGCAATGACATGCTTCTTGCGCGTCCTCGACCGGCAGGGCATCGAAATGCGATTGCACGTGGCTACTGCCCCAATCCGGCGCGCCGCCTGTCGGAACAACCGAGGCCGCAGACAACTCCACTGATGCGATCAAGGACGACAGCCATGCCCAGCCAGATCCAGACAATCAGGTCGTTTTGAGAACCCAAGTACCTGTCTCCCAACAACTCATAGAATCCTGGCGCCCGAGCCCAATCAAGCTGGCAGCCGAAGTCCAGCAGCCAGATGGTCGGAGACACGAACACTCCGCCCGATCCCGTTGCTTCCGGCCACAGAACCGGCGCCGCGACCAGTACAGCCCCCAACGCCAGCGCCATCGAGCGTGCCAGCAACTCACTCGTGAACATGCGTGCAAGGCCCAAGACGCCTCGCAGCACGAGAATCCATGCTGCAATCGCGAGAGCCGAACGCACCGCAACCTCCCCGCCGACCCCAGCCGCAAGCAGCCCGAGGCCACCGCAAGCTGGCCCAAGAAGCAAGTCCAGCCCGGCGTTCGCCCACCCGGCGCCGGCCGTCCAGGGAATGGTGAGCGCCGCGCCAAGCACGAGCACTCCACCGCCGAGGATTCCGTGCGAGCCGCCAGCGGCCCTTTCCGTGATGGCCGCCAGCACCCCCCACAGGAGGGGCCATTTCAGACGGTGCAGGTGCTTCACTGACTCACATCCTGTTCCTGTGCGCCGCTGGAGCTCGCGGAATATCGCAGATCAACGCTCGCGCGTTTTCACGAACCCGCGCGGCACTCTGCCAGCGCCATGAGCGCGTAACTCGTGCACAGCACCGGGGATCCCTCCCACCATCGGTCCTGCGCGTTCGTCCACGACCCGTCGCTCGCCTGCATCTTCATCAGCTTTGCGGCGAGTTCCTTCCGCCATTGGCCGAGTCCGACAGCAGCGAGGTCCAGCTTCGCCTTCTCGGCGGCACCCAGCGCGCGGGCCAGCGTGAGGTAGTAGTAGAAGAGCCCTTCATACTTCTGCTCGGGCTTCTCGCGGTACTCCATGCCCGGGTTCCATTCGAGTTGCCAGTTCTTCGCGATCCACTGCAATGCCGCGGTAATGCGCGGGTCCTTCGCGTCCATTTCGCAAAGCAAGTAGCTCTTCAACAGCGCATAGGTCATCGACCCATAGCTTCTGAAGATCCGCCGACCGTCCGGCAGGACTTGGACTCCTGCCTTGCTGTCGCCGGGGCGGTAGATGCCGCCGCCATCGTTCCCGGGCACCACGGTGCTGCCGTCCTTCAAAGTGTGGCTCTGGTCGTTCGACTCGCTGCGGTTCTGGCTGCGCTGCAAGAAGACCAAGGCCTTCTTGTAGTACGCATCGTCCTTGGGGAGCCCTGCTGCCTTCGCCGCATCAACGGCAAGCTGTGTGGTGGACATATTGATGTCCCCGGCCCCGCCGTAGCCGATCCCGCCGTAGTCCTCGGAACTCTGACTGAGCCCCTCGCCTTCATCCGACTGCGCCATGCGCAGATACTCACGCCCCTTGACTATCGCATCCGCGTAGGCGACATCGCCTGACGCGGTGAAGGCAAGCAGGGCAGCCGCGGTGCAATACACAGCCAGTTGTTTCTCGTAGATGGCGCCGTCAGGCTTCTGCATGGTGCGCAGCCACGCGAGCCCCGGAGCCGCAAAAGCCCTGTTCTCAGGCGCCGCCACCGACTGCACGGCTGCGAGGGCGAGCGCTGTCATTCCTACATCCGGGCCCTTGGATGGATCAAAGGCGAAGAGCCCCTTCTCCGCTGCTCCGCGCAGCCAGGCGGCCCCGCGAGCGGCCGCTTCGGCCGGCGTGGCGACCTCTGCCTTGGCGAGGGCCGGTGCCGGAACGAGACTTGCCTCGCCCTGCTTGTCACCGCAGCCGCCAACGAGCAGCACCAAGGCGAACAGGAACGCGCCACAACGATTCTCAATCCCTCGACGATGCGACATGGATGACCCTCTGGCTCACAGGCCAAGCGTACGCGCAAGGAGGAAGGTTCAACCGTGCCCCTGCCGACGTCGGCGACATGCTGGCGAGCTCCGACTCCGTGGAGCCACCCGCACGGCAGAGGCTCAGCCGAGCCCGGCTGCGAGTGCTGCGGTGCGTGTCAGCCAAGCCAGCATCCAAGCCCCCAGCGCGAAGAAGACAAACTGCATGAGCGCGAAGCGCCATGAACCGCTTTCGCGGGCCACCACCGCGATGGTGCTGATGCACTGCAACGCCACGGCGTAGAACGCGAGCAATCCGAGCACAGTCGGCAGAGTGAAACTGAGCGCGCCCGTGCGCGCGTCACGCGCGCCCGCGAGTGTGTCAGCCAAGCGCGCGTCCGCATCCGCGCCGTCCGGAGTTTCAACGGCGTAGACGACAGACAGAGTGCTGTTGAACACCTCGCGCGCCGCGAACGATGCAACCAGTCCGATACCGATGCGCCAATCCTGTCCGAGCGGTTCGATGGCCGGTTCGATCCAGTGCCCGATGCGCCCGGCAATACTCGACTCGATGGCCGCAGCGCGCTCCGAAGAAGTCTCCGGAGCCCGCTCCGGTCGCGGGAATGCGGTCAGCGCCCAGACCAGCACGGAGAAGACAAGGATGAGTGTTCCCGCACGACGCAGAAACATGCCTGCCCGCTGCATGAGGCGCAGGCCCACGGTATGCATGGCCGGGAACCGGTACGGCGGCAGTTCGAGAAGCAACGGCAAACGTGCACCACTCTTCAGCACCCGGTCGTAGAGCGCCGCAGCCAGGATGGCCAGCAGGATGCCGAGCAGATAGAGCCCGAGCAACACCAGCCCCTGCAGACTCAGAAACCCGAGTACATCACTGCGTGGCACGAACGCGCTGATGAGCAGTGTATAGACCGGCAGCCGCGCGCTGCACGTGAGCAACGGCGCAGCAAACATGGCGATGCGTCGTTCGCGTTGATCCTCGATGCTGCGCAGCCCGAGAATGCCCGGGACGGCGCAGGCGAAAGATGAAAGCCAAGGAGCGAACGAACGCCCGCTGAGTCCGATGTACGCGAAGGGCTTGTCCGCAATGAATGCCGCGCGGCTGAGATACCCGCTGTCCTCGAGCAGGATGAGCAGCAGAAAGAGCAGCAGGACCTGCGGCAGGAAGACGATCACGGCACCGACGCCAGCCAGCGCGCCATCCACAAGCAGATCCGTGATGAGACTGGAGCCAAGTCCAGCGCGCAGCCCTTCGCCCGCGAAAGCAACAGCAGCTTCGATCGCGTCCGCCGCCGGTGTCGCAAACGTGAACACTGCCTGGAACACGACGCCCATCACTGCGACAAAAATGAAGGGGCCGAAGACTGGATGGAGGACGCCCCGATCAATGCGATCACTGCGTTGCCGAAGTTTGTTCGCCGCAGTGGTCTTGACATCAGCAAGCACGGTTGCCGCAAAGCGCCAGCGCGCCGCGGCTTCCTCCTGCACGAGAGAAGCTTCCTCGACACCACGGCGCTGCGCCTGCCAGCGAGCGCGCGAGGGGCGCAGCGTGGTGTGCACTCCTGCGATGTCGGCCAGCCGCGGTTGCGCCGGAGCCACCAAGGGCCCCGCCAGCAGGCGCTGCCGGAGTGCTGCAACGCCGTCGCCTTTCAGCGCGGAGACGGCCAGCACCTCGATACCACCCAGCGCGCGTGCAAGCCCGTTTGTATCCACGGGTACGCCCTCAGCGCGCGCCTCATCGGCCATGTTCACACACACCAAGAGCGGCAGACCTGTCTCGAGCACCTGCGAAAGCAGGAACAGCCCGCGTCGCAGTTGCGTTGCATCCAGCACCAAGAGCAGACCTTCGAGGGCCGGTGCATTCCCTTCGTCGAGCAGCGTGGCGCTGGTGATGGCCTCGTCCGGCGAGCGCGGCGCGAGCGAGCGCACTCCCGGCAAGTCCAGAAGACGCACCTGGCCATGCGAGCCCTTCAACTCTCCTTCATGACGCTCCACCGTGATGCCGGGGTGGTTGGCCACACGCTGATGCAGACCCGTGAGCGCATTGAACAACGCGGTCTTGCCCACATTGGGATTGCCGACAAGTGCAAGCGTGCGAGCACCCGTCATGACTTCACCGCGCATCGTGGAGCAGCACCGCCGACGCATCTTCTGCGCGCAACGTGAAACGAGCCCCATCCACTGCGACTTCGAGCGGTGAGCCCAACGGGGCTCTGCGCACAAGTGTGATGAGAGCGCCGGGCACAAAGCCGGCCTCTGCCAGCTTGGTCGTCACCGCCTCCGGACCACGCAGAGCCACGACGGCTCCCTGCTGGCCGGGCGCGAGGCTGTCCAGTGCGCGCCACGAGACGTGAATCTCTGGTGTTGGTGATTCTGAGACCATGTCTCATCTTAGCCGGAGCGGCGGCCCGGCTCAACTTCCGACGTGCGCTTGTGCGCCCGGCGCGCACATGGCGCGCAGTAGCCGTACAGCTTGTGGCTGTGCGCCGTCAGTTCGAATTCCGCCTCCGCTGCGATGCGCGCCTGCAGCGCCTCGATGCCGCGCGATGTGAATTCGCTGATCGCACCACAGCCGAGGCAGTACATGTGGTCGTGGTGCGGCTGATTCAACGCCGACTCGAAATAGAGCGCGCCTCCGCCGAAATCGTGGCTGACGAGCAGCTTGCAATCCTGCATCATCGCGAGAGTCCGGTAGAGCGTCGCCTTGCTGACACTGCCGCGGCGCATGAGCCGCGCTTGCAACATCTCCGCCGTGAAGTGTCCTGCCATGGCCGCGATGGCGCGCACGAGTCCCAGACGCACCTGCGAACTCTTCAGCCCTTCCGCGCGCACATGGCGCTCGAAAATCACGCTGGCATCGGTCGCGATGCGATGTGTCGCGCGTGCGGGGATTGCCTTCCTGTTCACGCGCCGGGCTCCCCCTGCGTGCGAGCCAGCGCACGCCATCCGATATCTCGTCGCCGCTGCATGCCTTCGAAGTGGATGCGGTCCGCGGCAGCATTGGCCCGCGCACGCGCGGCTGCCATGTCTGCGCCGAGAGCTGTCACCGCGAGGACACGCCCGCCCTGAGCAACCAACTGGCCATGTTTCATGGCTGTCCCGGAGTGGAAGATCAGCACGTCCTGCATGAGCGACGCCTCCTCCACACCTTCGATGACCGCACCCGCTTTCGGCGCTGCCGGATAACCCTCGGAACAGAGCATCACCGTGACAGCAGCGCGTTCATCGACAGAGAAAACGTCGTCCGAGACTTCGGAGAGCCGCCCTTCCGCACAGGCAAGGAGCGGCTCGAGCAGGTCGCAGCGCAGGCGCGGCAAGAGCACCTCCGTTTCGGGATCGCCAAAACGGGCGTTGTATTCAAGGACCTTCGGCCCCGCGCGGGTGAGCATCAGGCCGGCGTAGAGCACTCCGCGATACGGGCGCTTGGCACGTGCCAGTTGATGCAGCGTCGGGAAGAAGATCTCCTCCTCCACGGAGCGGATCCCCGCTGCATCGATGTTTGCCGCCGGCGAAATGGCTCCCATGCCGCCGGTGTTCGGACCTTCATCACCGTCCAGCAGACGCTTGTGGTCCTGCGACGTCGGCAGCGTGAGCATCGTCTCGCCATCAGTGAGGCAGTGAATGCTCACCTCTTCGCCGGACAGGAATTCCTCG
Source organism: Planctomycetia bacterium (assembly GCA_005790545.1). GTDB lineage: Bacteria > Planctomycetota > SXUL01. The sequence continues at coordinate 46,999 of SXUL01000011.1, forward strand.
ATCAACACCGTCGTGCCGCTGTCCCCGAACTGGCGGCTCTCCATCATGTCCGTGACGGCTTGCGCTGCCTCCGCCGCATCCTTGGCGATGACAACGCCCTTGCCAGCCGCGAGGCCGGAGGCCTTCACCACCACCGGAAACGCAGGTGCTTCACGAATGTACTCATGCGCGGCGCGTGCATCACGAAAGGTGCGCGACGCGGCCGTGGGAATCCCGCCCTTGTGCATGAGTTGCTTCGCCCATGCCTTGGAGCCTTCGATCTCGGCAGCAAGACGGGACGGCCCGAACACCGCAATGCCGGCTTCGCGCAGCGCATCACCGAGTCCCGCGACGAGAGGAGCCTCGGGCCCGATCACCACGAGCCCGATCGCTTGGTCCTTCGCGAACGCGACCAGCCGTGCAACCTCGGTCGCGGCGATAGCCACATTCTCGGCGACCAGGGCTGTGCCGGGGTTTCCCGGCGCACAGAACACGCGGCGCTCGCGATGACCGGAGGCGAGCTTCCAGCACAGCGCGTGTTCGCGACCTCCGCCTCCAACCACCAGCACGTTCATGCGAGCACTCTCCGCTTCGAGCCGGAGGATATGAGAGTGACGGCTCGGGCACCAGTTGCGGCGCCTCTGACCTCCCGGCCCTGCGTGGCGGAGAGCGTGCGGGGAGTGAGGTCATTCAACGACAACGCCCACTCGCGGCCATGACCGCCAGTGGGCGCATCGGTTGCGCATCAGAAGTTCAGGGAACGAAGGTGATGCCGATGACGTTGCTCGAGAGCAGGCTGTTGAAATAGACCGCGTCGACGATGAATCCCTGCGTGTAGAACGTGAGTCCCGTCAGGGTCGCCGGCACGGGGATGGAGAGGTTCATGTCCCCGGCCGCGTCCGTCGCCGCGACGGCAAGCACCAGCGTGCTGCCACCAACGCCGATCACGCCGCCATGGCTCGGACCCGGCAGACGCGTGGTTCCGACACCAAGGATGGCCGTGGAGTTGGGCACGCCGTCAAGCGCGAGGTTGATGCTCGTGCCGACCTGGTGATTCACGGTCCACGCGGGCTCGCCGTTGACGCGATGAACGCAAAGCGCAAGCTTGGTGCCCTCCAGCGCATCGATGCGGCCGGCACCCCAGTTGTTCTCCTTGCCGGCAATCGTGCCGCTCGCAACGGAAGTCTGGTGCACGATCATGGCTGCATCTTCCGGGGTCAAACTCATGTTTGCGCTCTTCCAGAGGCAAAGCACACCGTTCGCGACTGGAGTCGCGTTGCTCGTGCCACTGAAAGTCACCGTACCGCACGCAGCAGTGCCGCTGGTCGTCGTGGTTCCAGTGGGAGCCGTCACATCCGGCTTCAGAAGCGCCATCTGCGACCCGCCGATCCACGGATAGTCGTTGTGATTGGCCGGATCCCAGTTGGCTGAGGGGAAGGCCGGATTCACAACCTGCGCATCAGGCAGATACCACGCGAAAGGGCCACAGGGGCTGTAGCTCGCGAGGTTGTTGCTGAGGTCATGAGCGCCAACTCCGATCACGCCGCTCTTGCCACCGACGAGGGTCTGGTTCGGATCCATGTAGGGCGAGGGCAGGCAGCCGGGCGCGCTGATGTTGAAAGGCTTCCTGACCGTGGACGTGGCAGAGTTGCAGGAGGTCCCGTTGTTCGAGGTGGAGTTGGTGCGGATGAGCCCGGCCGCAAGCGTGGTGTCGCCCACTTGGCGGTGCATCTTGTAATTGGGGCTCGAGTTGTGCTTGTACGAGTGGGAGCTTGTCTGGCAGTGCGCACCTTCCGCGACCGCGTACGCGATGGCATCCCACTGCGAAGCCTCGCCGGAAAGCCGACCAGTCATCACCTTCGCACCGGGCGCCTGTCCGTAGATGACGCCACTGCAAGTGCCGTCTCCCACGAGGCAACCAGCGGTGTTTGTGCCGTGACCACCGGAGTCGGAAAGCGCGTTGCTGTTCGTCGCGAAGCTCCAGCCATTCACGTCGTCGATCTTGCCGTTGCCATCGTCGTCGACGCTGTTGCCGGCGATTTCCCCTGAGTTCACCCAGAGTCGGGCGACGAGATCCGAGTGCGTCGCATTGATGCCGCTGTCGGAGTTCATCACCACCACGCCGGTGCCGTTGATGTTGCGCGCCCAGACCAGATCCGCCTTCGTGTTGACGGGACCGTTCCCCGGCGGGTTGGCCGCAGCGGCAGGCATGGCCACCCCATCCTCCACTTCATGAAGAGGCGGCGCGATGTCCAGCCACACTTCGGACACGCTGTTCAAAGCCGCGCCAGCGAGGATGACCGCAGGCGTTGCTTCGCAGCGCACGATGTTCGCAAGCCAGTTGGGGATGACCGCTGCGACCGCATCCGGTGCAGCGCTTGCCAGCAGCTCCAGCACCTCGCGCTGGGTGCGCTGCGCGTGCTCCTTGCATTCATGCATCACCAACGAACGGCGCGCCTCGACATCCAGTTGCTGAACGCGAGGGAACCAGTGCTCATATCCGAGTTGTTCGCGCATCACGAAGTAGACAGGCACCTGCGCGTTCGCAGTGACGCCCAGAAGATGAACCGCCAGCTTCGGATGCAGCTTGTCCGCTGCCCCTTGGGCCGCAAGCGGCAAGACACACGCCAAGAGCAGTGCGAGCAACATGAGAAAACGCATGGAGGGTCTCCGAGGTGATCGGCGTGTCGGGTGGGTAGCCGCGTCCTCAGAGATTACTGCGGATCGGCCCTTGATATCCAGCCAAAGAACCGGAAGAACCCGGCTCCCGGAGCGCATTTGTTCACGCTGGGGCCACTTGCCGAGAGCGTGATACTTCCGCAAGATCAGGGCGACCCTTGGATCGCCGTTCGGGGCGTGGCTCAGCCTGGTAGAGCATCTGCTTGGGGAGCAGAGGGTCGGAGGTTCAAATCCTCTCGCCCCGACTCATGAGGCCGTCCGCAATCTGCGGGCGGCCTCATCGTGCGTCAGGGCAGCGCCCTGCGCCGGGACCGCCACCGATGCCGCCTGTTCTCACCGCCATCGCCCTGCTCGTTTGCAGCAACGTCTTCATGACCATCGCGTGGTACGGCCACCTCGGCACCATGCGCACCCGGGCTTGGTACCTCGCAGCCTTGGCGAGTTGGGGCGTCGCGCTCTTCGAATACCTGTTGCAAGTGCCCGCAAACCGCATCGGCCATGAAGTTCTGAGCGTGGGCGAACTGAAGATCATCCAGGAGGTGATCACCCTCGCGGTGTTCGTGCCCTTCTCGATCTTCTGGTTGAAAGAGAAGCTGACGCTCGACTACCTCTGGGCAGGGCTTTGCCTGCTCGGTGCCGTGTACTTCATGTTCCGTGGCCGACTTGCTTGAAGGCTGGAATCAGTCGTAGCTCGAGAGTGCTCCGAGACTGATCTCGCTCACGGGCAACCACGATTGCCCGTCATTGGCGGTGATTTCCACGAAGGTGGACAACCCATCTGCCGCGCCGCGCAAGCGCCAGGCTTGGCCGGCTCCCAAAGACGAAGTGGAGAAATCCGTGATCGGTGCAGCACACGGCTGCATCCAAGTGAGACCTTTCCAGCTCATTCCGCCGTCGGTGCTCTTGAAGGCGCTCTCGCGCGCCTCGCCGGAATTGGGGTCCACGCATGTGAGCGTGACGACGCCGTCGGAATCTGTATCGCGCCTGAGCGCCTGAATCCCTGTGATCACGATGCTCTCACCCTTCACAGGCACGATGCTGTGGCGCCAGTGGCTGCCGCCGTCCTCCGTGCGCAGAACGATGGCTTCCGTGAGCCCCTTGGCGTCCACGCGCACACCGGCGACCCAGCCCCGCAAGCGATCCGCAAAGCTCGCACAATCCAGCCGCGTGCGCGCGAGTTTCACATGCTCGAATGCAAGCCTGCGCCAAGCGCTGCCACCGTCGCCGCTCATGAGCACGAGGCCCTCGGGGCTGCCATCGCTGTGCTGCACGTAGCCCGCAACCACGAGTTCCCGCGTTGAAATGGCGTGAATCGCGGTGGGCCGCACGTTCACGTAGTCGCCCGTATCGGCGGTCGGCATTTGCATGCCCGGTTCGCTTCGGCATGCACCTAGCGTGGCGATGAACATCGCACAGAGAATCAATCTCATCATGGCGGGCATCAGGGTCCTCTGCTTCGTTCTCACCGTGGCCTTCGATCCAGGCTGCGCGCATCCACCGCGAGCACAGCGCCGAGATGTTAGCCGTGCTTCCGTTTTTCTGGGAACACACACCATTCCCGTGTGCCCCTATCGACGCAAACCCCATCTCTGGCCTAAGTAGCGTCCACGGTCGAGAAATTGTGGAAAAAAGTTGACTGAGGCCGCGCTTTGGTGGAGACTACTGGCGCTCCAAGGGTCCCGAAGCTGCAGGCCCGCAGCCCGGGAAAACCGCGTGAGATTCGCCCGGCCTCTGGCACCCGACCGGGATTCAACGAACTCACGCGATCTCGCCCTCGGAACTCGGGTTTCGAGTCTTCAGTTCGACATTTTTGCTCAGTTTCTGAACTCCGCCCGCTGCTACCGGAGGCGATGGCCCTCGCCCTCCGGAGTTCGGTGGTGGTCGGAGAGGAAGGGAATTTTCTATGGCACTCCGCCACGTCCCAGGCATCGTCCTGGTGTGTTTGCTGGCTACGGCCTGCGATGAACCACTCGCTTCGAGCTCGGCGCTCCCGGGAGGAGAAATCCCTCCAGCGCCGTTGACCGCTGAGAACCACTCGGCTGGCGGTGCCACGAACAACACGTGGATTCCGCTTCCCGCGGCGACCAGACCGCAACCCACGGGCGGCGGCACGGGCGGTGGCACGGGCGGTGGCACGGGCGGTGGCACGGGCGGTGGCACGGGCGGTGGCACGGGCGGTGGCACGGGCGGTGGCACGGGCGGTGGCACGGGCGGTGGCACGGGCGGTGGCACGGGCGGTGGCACG
>SXUL01000092.1 GCA_005790545.1 Planctomycetia bacterium
CCTCTCGATGCACGCCTGCCCGCGGAGGTACGAAGCGCCACCTTCGCCATGGGTTGATTCTGGGGTCCGGACTCCCGGTTCGGGGGTCTTCAGGGTGTGGTTCGCACGCGCGTCGGTTACGCCGCCGGTTCCACGCCTGACGTCAATTACCGGAACATCGGTGACTGGATGGAGGCGATCCAGATCGACTACGACCCGGCCAAGGTGCGCTACGAGGATCTCCTCGCCATCTTCTTCGCCGAACACGATGCGTGCGAAGCTCCTTGGAAGCGTCAGTACGCAAGCGGCATCTTCTTCCACGACGCGACGCAGGAGTCCATTGCGCGTGCGGCTCTCGCCGCATGGCGCAACCCCGATGGTGCGAAGCCGGTCTCCGAAGTTGGCGCTGCGGTTTTCGTCACTGCCGAGGATTACCACCAGAAGTACTACCTCCGGCAGACGCGTCCCCTCGGTGATCCGTTGCGGAAGCTCTTCGGCGCATCCGAATCCGCGTTCCGCGAATCCACTGCCGTCGCGCGTGTGAACGGCTACCTCGCCGGCCACGGCACTGCCGCCGATCTCACTCGGGAACTCCCCGACCTCGGCCTCGGCGCCACCGAACGCGCTTTCCTCCTCGAACTCCACACTTTGCGCAGCCAGCACTGAGCGGGCGGGCTCGCCCACCACTGCATTGTGCACATGCCGGCCGCGGTCCTGTGGTCAGGGCTCTCTGGCGCGCCTGTTCCTCCTTGTCCGCTTGCCCACGGCCTGCTCCGGCGCGTTCAATGCGTAAAATTCGTGGAGCTTTGCCGCGAGCCTTTTCTTGTCGGGTAGTTGACTCTGGTACTCGGCGATCAGCGCAGGCGATAGCGTACGGCTGAGGGCGTATTCGACGACCTCGCTGTCCTTCGAAGCGCAGAGCAACAGCCCGATCGTGGGATTCTCGTGTGGTTTGCGCGCGTCGCGGTCGAGGGCTTCGAGGTAGAAAGCCAGTTTGCCCAGATGCTCGGGCTCGAATCGATCAACCTTCAACTCGATGGCCACCAGGCAATTGAGGCCTCGATGAAAGAACAGCATGTCGAGCGCGAAGTCCCGGCCACCGACCTGTACGGGGTACTCCGATCCGACGAAGCAGAATTCACGCCCGAGTTCGCTGAGGAATGCTCTGAGACGCGCCAACAGCGCGCGATGCAGGTCAGCCTCGCTGTGTTCCGCTGGCAAGTTCAGAAACTCGACCACATAGGCGTCCTTGAAGACACTTGCGGCCGACTCGCCGTGGATGCGCCTCACCGCTGGTGCGGCTCGTGGCGGATGGAGGACTGTTCGCTCGAAGAGGGCGTTGCGGAACTGCTGCTCCAGCTCTCGCTTTCCCCAGCGCTCCTTGGCCGCCATGCGCAGATAGAATTCGCGCTCCTCCGGGTGCTTTGACTGCCCGAGGATGATGAGGTTGTGAGTCCACGGCAAAACTCTCACCAGTGGTGAGAGTTTTGGATCATCCTTGTAGGTGTCGTGGAACTGGCGCATCCGCCACAAGTTCTTTGTTGAGAACCCGAGCAGGTCAGGCTCGGAACGGCTGATGAATACCGCTAGCGATTCGATGGTGCCCTTGCCCCATCCGTCACGGGAGATGCTGCGGCTGATGAATCCACCGACACGCCAATAGAGGTCGATCAGCTCAGTATTCACGGCCTGGAATGCGTGCTGGCGGGCCTGCCGAATCAGGACGACGATTTCTGCAAAGGCCACTTCGACCGCCTCCGCCGGCACTGCCACTCGAGGATCCGCCTTGACGCTCGCGGAGGAGGTGCGCTTCATGCTGGTCCACTCATCGCTGCAGGGTGCCAGAGATGAGTGGGAGGAGTTCTGACAGCACGGCGCAGAAAGTGCGCCGTCGGCTGGGAGCGGGGAACGGGAGCGCACGCCGCGCCCGCGGACGGGAGGACCCGCGGGCGCTGACGTCAGTGGATCAGCCGCGCGTCCAGAAGACGAGGATTTCCGCGGAGATGATCAGGCGCACGAGTTCGAAACCGGCATCGATACGCCATGCTGTCTTGGATGAGCCGCTGAACATCGCGGTACTCAGAGTCGTCGGCACCACGAATGCCAACCAACAGACCGCTGCAAAGCCCGCGCCACATAGGGCATCCGCCGGGATCTTCGCGCCGGCAATGGCCATGTCCATGATCCAGCAACTGATGAAGGATGTGATGATGGCGGTCGCAAAGCACTGCGCCGAGTGCTTCTTCATCGTTTCGCACTTCTCAGGACTCAAGCCATGCGCACGGATCCACGCGGGAGCGAAAAGCGCATTCGAATACCAGAGTCCCCCGAGCAGGAACGACGCGAGCGTGGCGACCAAGACAGACCAGATATTCACATTGGCGCAGTAGTCGGACATGAGTTCTCCTTGCTGTTGCACTCGGCCCGCACGACAACCGTCGGACCGACTGCATCTTGAGACTCAATCGCAGATCTGTCTACCCCACCGGAATTCGCAAGAACCGTGGCTGAGTGACTCACAGGCATGAGGTTCAAGAGGCGCCACGTGCGGCGGCGAGGATCGCGCTTGCCGCGGCTCTGCGCTGGGCACTGCGTTCAGCGCAACGCGGATTCGAGAGCGGTGGCGGCGTCGGTTTTCGCGTCGCGGTACTTCACAATGAGAGGTGCGGCACGACTGAGGCCGAGGGACTCTGCAAAGGCACCCGACAATCGCTGTGCTCCGGGCACCACCACTGCGCCTGCGGGCACTTCGCCCGCAAGGGTGCGACTGTGCACAAGATCATGAATGCGACTGGAGGCAGTCAGCACCACACCGGCGGCCAAGACCGCGCGCTCGCGCACCAGCACGCCTTCGAACACACCGGCAAGAGCACCGATGAAACAATCGCTTTCGATGATCACCGGCCGCGCTCCGGCAGGCTCCAGGACACCACCGATCTGCGCGCCCGCACTCAAGTGCACGCGTTCACCGATTTGCGCGCAGGAACCGACCAGCGCATGACTGTCCACCATGCTGCCGGCGCCGACGAACGCTCCGACATTCACATAGGCCGGAGGCATGACCACGACTCCGCGCGCGAGATGGGCGCCGCGCCGCACCGCACTGCCACCCGGCACGAGGCGCACTTCATCCTCGGCCGCAAATTGTCGCGGCGGATACGCCGCCTTGTCGCGGAAGCCTGCGGGCGCCGCCGGGAAATCCACGACCCCGCTCCTCCGAAAGCCCGTGAGGATGGCGCGTTTCACCCAGGCTTCTGCGTGCCACTCCCCTGTCGCGTCACGCCGTGCGGCGCGCACCGTGCCCGCTTCAAGCGCCGCAAGCAACGCCGCATGAAACTCGGGCCAACGCACGTCGCCGAGCAGCTCTGCTTCAGCACGCTCGAAGAACCGTTGCAGCGCCTCGGCTCCGCCGAGATCAGCCGAGGTCATCGGGAGTCTCCGCAAGCAGGCGTTCGAGCAACGCACTCGTCGCTGGCCGCGCGGTTGTGAGAGGCAGGCGCAGCGACCCGTCACCGATGCCTTCGAGCGCGAGTGCACACTTCGCGGGAATGGGATTGCTCTCGACGAAGAGCGCTTCCATCAGTGGCAGCAAGCGTGCATGCAACGCAGCGGCCTTCACGCGCTCTCCGGCGAGAGCTGCATCGAGCAAGCGGCGCGTCGCTCGCGGCCGCACATTGCCGAGGACGGAGACGAGCCCAGTCGCACCGACCGCGATGGAAGGCAGCGCGATATTGTCATCCCCGGCGAGGAGGGTCTTCCCTGTTGGCAACCGCCGCGCCACCTCGGCGATTTGCACGAGATTGCCGGAAGATTCCTTCACCGCCACCACCTCGGAGATTTCGAGGATCTTCACGATGGTGTCGGCCGTCATGTTGACAGCCGTACGTCCGGGGACGTTGTAGGCAACCAGCGGAAAACCGGGCGCTGCATCAGCGCAGGCGCGGAAGTGCGCGAGCTGCCCCTCGGGCATGGGCTTGTTGTAGTAGGGCGTGACGACCAGCGCGCCTTGCGCACCCAGTTCTCGCGCACGCCGGACAAGTCGCGCCGCAGCTGCGGTGGAGTTGCTGCCACAGCCCGCACACACAGGCACTCCGCGCGCATGCTCGAGCACCGTCTTCACCACGAGGTCGCGTTCGTCGGCTTCAAGTGTTGCCGCCTCGCCCGTGGTGCCGAGGGGTACGAGAAACTGGACGCCGCCGGAGACCGTGCGCACAACGAGCTTCCGCAGTGCGTCGAGATCCACATCTCCTGACTGCGTGAATGGCGTCGCAAGCGCGACACCAAGTCCAGCGAACGGCGCGCTCATTCAAGTGCTCCCAGCACGCCGGAGAGTGCTTCACGAGCCACGTCATCCATGGTGAACGCGCCGAGGCGGCCCTTCA